>DATJAJ010000035.1:0-184365 GCA_035516335.1 Nitrososphaerales archaeon | reverse complement strand
CTGGTCGGCAGTCTGGCGCTGATAGCGTTCGGTGGGGACAGCCTGGTGGAGATGCTTTCGGCCTTCGTGACAATCCGGCATCTGGAGGCCGACATAAGGGGCACCCGGACTATGGGGCTGGGGACGGCCCGGCTGAGCAGCCTGCTCCTCTTCTCGCTCATCCCGATCATAGGCGCGGGAGCCGTCTATTCGCTCGCGGCGGGAATAAGGCCCGAAGGCTCCCTGCTCGGGATAGCCATAGCGGTCGGCGCCGTGCTAGTGATGCCCTACCTCTGGCTGCAGAAGCGCAGGATAGGTCGCGAGACCCGCTGTCTGCCGCTGCAGATAGACGCCGTGGAGTCGGCCACCTGTTTCCTGATGTCGGCCGCTCTCCTGGCCGGTCTCCTGGCGGAGTACTTCCTCGGTCTCTGGTGGGCCGACTACTTGGCCGCGGGGGTGATTCTTGCGTTCGTGGCGAAGGAGGCCGTGGAGGCGTATCACGAGTCAGCCGAGGAGTCCGCTTCCCCCGCTGGTGCTCAGAGCAGCACCTCCCCACGGCCCTGAGTGACTCCTCGGGTTCCCGCGGCACGTCGGGGTGGGTCGTTCCACGCTTCCCTCTTCCGTAGTACTTCACCAGGCTCATGCTCGCCCATGCCGAGGTCGCACCGCGGGTTCTCGCTGTAAGGGGTAGTCTGGGAAACGAACCCGCTCACGAAAGCGCCGTCGCCCGGTGCCATTTTCAATCATGAGAATCGTACCCTCCACTTAAGTCGGCCAGGCCCGCCAAGCGGTCCACTGATAGAATGAAGGCCTGCGTCGTCTTTGACACCCGGTACGGGAACACCGAGAAGATAGCCAGGTCCCTCGAGGCCGGGCTGAAGACCGCCAGGGTGGAGACGAGCTGCGTAAACGAGAAGGACGCGAGCCAGGACCTTCTGAGCAACTACGACCTCATTTGCATCGGCGGCCCGACTCATCACCGGACCGCCTCCGAGCCGATGCAGACGTTCCTCCGTTCGCTGAAGGGTGCAGACCTGTCGGACAAGCTGACGTTCGCCTTCGACACCAGGAGAGACTCGCCCCTCGCCGGGAGCGCGGCCAAGTTCATCGAAGGGCGGCTGCGCGGCCTGGGATCGAAGGTGGTCATACAGAGGGTGTCGGCGATAATCCTAGACCCTCCGCCGGAGGGCGGCAGGCAGCCCTCGGAGAACAAAGATGACTGGAAGGAGCGGAGGCACCGCACTGCGAGGCTGAGGGACGGAGAGGAAGAGAGGTTCAGGGAGATCGGCTCTATGATGGGCGTCGCCCTGTCGCCCCGGCCGACCCCGGACCGGGTGTAGCGTCCTTCGGCCGCGGGCCGAGCCTTAAATCGGCGGGAGCCCCGACGGAGCTCGTTGAGCGCAAAGAAAGCCGCCGACTACGGTTCTTGGAAGTCCCCGATTGGTGGCAGGGTCCTCGCATCCGGATCGGCGCAGCCGAGCGAGCTCGCACTCGTGGGCGACAGGCTGTACTGGCTCCAGCTGGTTCCCGAGGAGGGCGGCAGGTATGCCCTCTACTCCTGGGCCGAGGGCGAAAGGGTTCACGAAGTCGTGCCCAAGGAGTTCAACGTCAGGACCCGAGTTCACGAATACGGGGGCGCCTCGTACGCGGCCGACGGCAGGACCGTCTTCTTCTCCAACTTCAGCGACCAGCTGGTCTACAAGACGAGTCCGGGAGGCGGGTGTGCTCCCATATCGGAGGAGGGCCTCAGATACGCAGACTTCGTCGCGGACCGGAAGCGGAACCGCCTCATCGGCGTTCGTGAGGACCACACGGCAGGGTCGCGGCTCCCGGTTAACACGATCTCGTCGCTCGGCATCGACGGCTCCGGATCCGACGTCCTCGTGTCCGGGAACGATTTCTACTCGTCGCCCCGGATTGATCCTTCAGGCTCGAGAATCGCCTGGATAACCTGGAACTTCCCCAACATGCCCTGGGACGGCACAGAGCTCTGGACGGGGGCGATCGACCCCGACGGTTCCATCGCCGACCGTCGCCTGGTGTGCGGCGGAACCGCCGAGTCAGTCATAATGCCTCAGTGGTCTCCCGAAGGCGTCCTGCACTTCGTCTCCGACAGGACCGGCTACTGGAACATCTATCGCTGGAACGAAGGCAGGGCCGAGAACATATGCCCCATGAGGGCCGAGATTGGAGGCCCACTTTGGGTCTTCGGGCTCTCAGACTACGCGTTCCTATCGAAGGAGAGGATAGTCGCCGCGTTCACGAGCGGAGGGACGTGGCACCTCGGCACCATCGACGAAGCGAGCAAGAGGCTCAGGAAGGTGAAGTTGCCCTTCACCGAGATCGGATACGTGTGCGCGAGCGGCGACGAGGTCTTCTTCATCGGCGGATCGCCCACCGAGCCGGCCTCCGTGGTCCGGCTCGACGTCGAGAAGGGCACCACCAGGAAAATCCACACGCCGAAGGTCGCCCGGGTCGACCCGGGCTACATCTCGGAGCCGAAGCAGGTGCAATTCAACACGGCTGGCCGGAAGCGGGCCTACGCGCTCCTCTACCTTCCGAAGAACCGCGACTTCACCGCCCCCAGGGGCTCGAAGCCTCCCCTGCTCGTGGTCAGCCACGGCGGCCCGACCTCGCAGACCAGGACCTCCCTCAGCCTCCTGATTCAGGCCTGGACGTCCCGGGGTTTCGCGGTGCTCGACGTGAACTACGGCGGCAGCACCGGCTACGGCCGCGAGTACAGGGAGAGGCTGTCGGGCCGGTGGGGCATCGTCGACGTCGACGACTGCTGCAACGGCGCCCTGAGCCTCGTCAGGAAGGGCGTCGTGGACGGCAGCAGGCTCGCGATCCGGGGAGGGAGCGCCGGGGGCTACACCACCCTCTGCGCGCTCGCCTTCAGGAAGACGTTCGCGGCCGGGGCGAGCTACTTCGGAGTAAGCGACGCCGAGGGGCTGGCCAAGGACACGCACAAATTCGAGTCGCGCTACCTGGACCGACTGATCGCCCCCTATCCGGAAGGGAGGCAGGTCTACAGGGACCGCTCGGCCCTCTATCACCCAGACGGAATCTCGGTCCCCGTGATTTTCTTCCAGGGCCTGGAGGACAGGGTCGTCCCTCCCAGCCAGGCCGAATCCATGGTGGCGTCCTTGAGGAAGAGGGGAGTCCCGGTGGCCTACGTCCCGTTCGAAGGGGAGCAGCACGGCTTCAGAAGAGCGGCGTCGATCGTGCGCGCGTTCGAGGCCGAGCTCTACTTCTACTCGAGGGTCTTCGGTTTCAGCCTGCCCGGACGGACAGAGGCCGTCGAGATCTGGAACCTGCCGAAGGAGCGTTGAGAGCTACTTCAGCTCGATTATCAGCGCGTGGACCTTCGTCTTGCCTACGTTCTCCGACGTGTGCGAGAATTCCTCCTCCCATATGACATCCCCCGCCTTCGTCGTGCCCTCCTTGACCTTCCCGTCGGGGAAGGTGAACCTTTCCCGGCCGCCTTCAAGGAAGTAGATGAGGTGCCTGGGATGGTGGTGCATGGGCGTCTTCACGCCCACGTCGTGGTTGGCCTCCAGAAGCCTGACGCTCCCGTTCTCGAAGACCTTCCGGTAAACGTTCGATGCCACTTTGACTGGATCCCCTGACATGTCCGCTTCAGCGGCCCCGTGGGATATTCAAGCTTTCGACTTCCGCACCTTTCCATCGGTGCGGCGGTCGGCCGGGCCTCTTCCTACGCGGAGCTGGTCACAGCCGACAGCGTCATCATGAGGTTGAGCGCGCCTTCCAGGACGCTCTTCTCCGTTAGGCGTCCAACGACCTTCCCGTTCTGCACTATGTACAACCGCTTCACGCTCTCCTCCTCCAGCTTCTTCATGGCCTCTCCGATTGGGGCTTCCGCGTCGATTTGGAGCAGAGGCGAGCTCATGATGTCCTTCGCCTTCACCCGGTTCGGGTCCAGACCCTTGCCGACGCATCTCTGCAGCACGTCGTGCTCGACCACCACGCCGGCCGGTATGCCCTTCTCCATGACTATGACCGACCACACGTCGTTCTGCAGCATGGCCTTGAGGGCCTGCGCCACCGTCGCGTCGGCATCCACGGTCACAATCTTGCTGTCCATCAGATCCTTGACCCTTGCTGAAATCTTCACAATTGTCGCCAAGAATACTGCCTACGCGCAACCCAAAATACTTTTTCTATCGTTCACAGCGCGCAGACCCGAGATGTCGCGACCCGCGGCTCCCCGAATCGCTGGCGGGGCGTTAAGTCATAGCAGCAGGGCTTGCGCGCAACCTCGGACGAAGACGAGGAGCCAGAGCGGACCGATGCCGCTCGCAGCGGTCGCGTCGCTCATCATAGCAGCCGGCCCAGCTGTCTGCGCTTCCACGCTTTGTCCTCGGTTGGCTAACGTTAATACAGAACAATATGGCACGTCCGGACAGCGGATGAAGTCATGGTAGACATCGAATATCTGCCGTACCAGAAGATCATAGTGCACGAAGTGAGGAAGATGGACATAAACGACCTCCTCTCATTCGTGGCCGCGCAGGTCGAGGCGCAGAAGACCGGCATGACCGCGGTCGTGAACTGGGTGGACGGAGTCGCGTTCGTGACGGGCGAGTTCTTGCCGTCGCCCCAGACCATAGAGGAGACCCTGAAGGGTCGAATCCACTATAGCATGGTGATGTTCTCCGAGACCAGCTACCAGCCCGAGAAGAGGGTCACCTGGAACGGCAGAGACTATTCCATCAGGATGAACCGGGGGGACAACAACCCGAACTTCATCGCCCTCACCAAGTTCCTCAGGAACTTCAGGTCCTGAGCTGAGTCTCCGCAGCGACAGAGCTGCTGCCCGGCGTCGCGTTCGGCCTACGAGTTCAGCCGCTGGTCCCCGGCCTCCGGGCCTCCGGCCGCGAACCTGACATAGAGGCTCAGCATGACCGCGAGCAGTATCCCTCCCACCAGAGTCGTCCAGAGGAACGCGTCCGCCATCACGCCGCTGGTGGTTACCGAGTCGACCGGGAGTGCCTGTCCCACGACCTTCGGGTAGACGAGCGGCTGGAGCGAGAAGATCACGACGCAGACCGCCAGGATGAAGACGGCCTTGTTCGCCAGCAGCTTGGTCGTCCTGGGCCAGAGGTATAGCAGCCCCGCGACCAGGGTGAGGACCACCGGCGCGGCCATCCACCAGGTCACGAGGGCGGCGGACATCAGGCGGTACGACAGGACGGAGAGCACGATGCCGGCCGCCGTGAAGGGCAGGATCAGCCTGCGGAAGGGCCTGAGGTCGAAGAAGGCGGGCGCCAACCCGACCACGAGCAAGAGCGTTCCAACGACGAAGACCGCGCTGCCTGCGCTGAGCCACGCGGCCAGCGAGAAGGTGCCCGCCGAAAGGTCGACGCCCTGGCCCCCCACAAGCGCGGAGATCAGCACGAGCACGGTCAGGCCCAGCACTATGGTCGAGATGGCGTACGCCTTGTACAGCTTCACCTCGTCGAGCCAACGCCCCTTCGCTATGAACTCCCCGAACACTACGGACGCGTTCCTCGCCACGAACAGGATCAGGAAGACCGTGAGCAGCGGGGCGAAGAGCGAGGCCACCGGGACCAGGAGCGCCGGATACGCGAAGTCGCCGGTCACGACCCAAAGGGCGCCGAATGTCCCCGTGATCTCCCAGATGGGCACTATGTAGCTCAGGACCCTCTCCCTGGCCCCGTCCCAGGCGACGAGGAGAAGCACGGCGCCCATCATCTCCGTGATAAGGAGCGTCGCGAACACGGCGAAGGCGGCGTAGTTCACTTCGAAGATCAGGTTAACGGTTCGCACCCCCGGGTTCCGGACCCGCATCCCTGAACACTCTCGCGAAGAAGTAGAACGCCGCGGGGACGACGACCACGTAGAAAGCCATGATCAGCATCCCAGGCACCAGCAGCGACGAGGACACGTTGGCCGCCTGACCTACTGTCATCACGTTGTAGACTATCCACGGCTGCCGGCCGATCTCGTCGGTCGCCCATCCGAGCTCGTAGACCACCACGGCAAGAACGGCCGCCGGGATCATGAGCCGCAGGAGCGTCCTCGATTCGTAGGGCCGCCGCCTGAACAACAGGGCGGCGAAGTAGACCAAGAAATACAGCCCCAGCACCATCCCTCCGACGATCATCACGTTGAACGTGGTGTGCACGAACAGGGGGGGCCAGGTCGTGGAGGGGAACTGCGTCAGGCCGGGCAGGTAGCTTGTCCCGGTCTCGAACCGGGCCAGGAATGACTGGGCTCCCGGCACGACCACCCCGCCCACAAAGCTGCCGTTGGACAGGCTCCCGAAGAGCCTCTCGGGCATGTTCGTGCCGGGGTTCAGGTTGGCGTCAAGCGCGGAGTACTTCAGAGGCTGCAGGGTGAGCAGGCTCGCCATCTCGTTGGACCCGGTCAGCCCCGCGAGGATTATGGTGACTACGCAGATTGCCCCGATTATCTTGAGGGCCCGGCTGTACATCGCCCTCTCTCCCGCGTCGCGGGAGCGCAGGAACCAGAAAGCGAAGTAGCATCCAATGATCATGGCCCCTGCGAAGAGCGTGGTTGCGAGAACGTGCACAATCTCAGACCCCGCTGACGGTGCCATGAAGGCAGCCAAAGGCTGAACCTGCGACACGGTCTTCAGGCCGCCGCTCACGTAGGCCGCGATGTCGAAGCCGTTCGGCGTGTTCATCCACGAGTTGACCATCGTTATCAGGACCGCCGATGCCACGGTGCCCGCGGCCACTACCAGGGAGACCGCCCAGTGGACGTACCTGCTCCTGAAGGCGTCCCGGTAGTACACGAAGAGGACCAGCGCCAGTATCTCGAGGAAGAAGGCGAACATCTCGGCGTAGAACAGGACGATGACGCCTGTCTGCGCGACGAGCGTCATGAAGCCCGGGAACAGCGTCACCAGTTCGACGGCCATGACTATTCCGCTGGCCGTGCCTACGCCGAAAGAGACCACGAAAACCCTGGTCAGCCTCCGCGACAGCTGCCCGTAGATGTCATCACTCCTTCGGATGGAGACGAACTCCGCGATGCAGATGATGACGATGAGGGCGATGCTGGCTGAGACCAGCAGGATGTGGCTGCCGATGGTGAATGCGAAGAGGAATCTCACGAACGCCGACATGGTGACAGGGTCGAGGGGCAACAGCGAAAGTCTCGAACCTGCCCCCGGGAGGGGAATTATAACATGTCTAGACGTTTCTCAGTAACTGACAATCACCCCAGCTCGTCGCCCCCGCGCTTTCCCTTCATGCGGCCAGCAGCCGCGTCACTTCGAGTCCGCGTCTCGGACTCCGCGCTCTGGAGAGGGCCATCGCCGAGCCGGCCAGCAGCAGAAGTCCCATGAGGAGGAACGCCGAGGGAATTCCGAACAGCGTGGCGAGGTAGCCCGAGACAAGCCCGAACACCGAGCCTCCGATGGTCTGGGCCGAGAAGACGGCGCCGAAGGAGCGGCCCGTCCGCTCTGAACTCCCTGCGAGGAAGTCAGAGAGCTCCGAGTACAGCAAGGGATAGGTCGCGGAGAGGGTGAAGCCGTTGACCAGCAGCACCGGAACCACGAAGACGAGCTCCGACGATGTGAACACCAGCGCGACGGTGCTGAGGGCCGACGCCAGGAACGTGATGAAGAGGAGCATGGTCCTGCGCATGACCGTCGGCCACCGCCCGGTCGAAATCGCTCCCACAAAGGCGAGGGCGATCCATCCCGAGACCGCGATGTTGGCCACCAGCACGCCTACGTGGCTCTCGCTCTCCAAGAGCAGATTCGCGTAGTTCAGAATCACCGCGAACGACGCGCCCGAGACGAAAGACATCGCGAGGAAGAAGACAGGGGTGCCGAGCCTTCCACCGTCAGCCCTCTTGCTCTCGGTCACTTTGGGCGCGGTCACGGCCCCCTTCGCAGGGCTTCCGTAGGCTGCCAGCGTGACTGCTACGTCAAAGGCGCTCGCCAGGGCGAACAGGACGAACGTCGCCTTCCAGCCTATGGCGAGATAGACCGGGGCCGAGAGAACGAACACCAGCAGGATTCCCAGGTCCCCAAAGGCGCTCTGTATCCCCATCGCACGGTCCAGGGCATGTCCCCTGTACGCCTTCGAGACCGCCGAGACGCCCACCGGGTGGTAGAAGCAGGACCCGGCGCGAAGGAGGAGCACCGACGCCAGGATGGAGTAGAAGCCCGAGGCGAACACGAAAGACAGCACGGACACCGAGATGATCGACAGCCCCAGAGCAAGCAACTTCTTCGGGTCCAGGCTCTCGCTGTACCGCCCGACGATTGGCTGGCCCACCACGCTCACGAGATACCCCGCGCCGACGAGGACTCCCACCTGAAAGACCGAGAGCCCGAAGAGAGTCAGCACCACGGGGAAGAGGCTCGTCAGGAGGTACACCGAGCCGTCGTTGACGGCGTGGTTCATGGAGACTATCTGAAGGACCCTGGAACGGTCAGGCCTCGCAGACTCGGACTCCAAGACCACCTCCCCTTGGGCCTTTCCTATTCAAGCTAGAACCCAGGCCCCTGCTCCCGCCCGGAGACCCAACCAGCCCAAGACGATTAAATAACCAGCGGCGGGCGTCGAAGCGAACTTGCGTTGAGCCGCCGCGGCCGTGGAACGTCTTCTATGCTGACGGCCGTGATCGTAGCTCTGCTTTTGCTCGCGGCTCTTCCGCCGGTCCGGGCCTCCGGGGGAAGCGCCCCAGCCGGCAGCGCCTTCGGAGCTGAACCCCTGCACGTCTCTGAGCCTGCGTCCATGACCGCCTCCGACACCGTGAACCCGTTCTTCTACTACAATGCCGAGCCCGCCCCAATGGGAATCGCCGACTTCGGCATCGGGGACTCCGGAGCGTATCGCTACGCCTCCAACTCCACCCTGGGCGTGGTCTCCATCCGGTCCTTGTCGGTCGACAACGGCACGGGCAACACCCAGATGTCCCTCCAGCTCAACGAGAACCTTCAGTTCACCAGCGGAGGCCAGCTCTACGACTACTGGATTCAGGACGTGGCCTACCTCGACACCAGCGGCAACAACATTCTGTTCCTGGACAACATCTGGAACTTCAGCTCCGCAGGGGCGGAGATAACGTCCGGGCTGTCCGGCAGCGGCCAGATTCAGGTCCCGCCCGGCTTCTATTATGACGTGGCGCAGTCCTCGCTGCCAGGGAACCAGGCGGACCTGACCTATCCGACGACCCTCTACCTGGAGCTGAACTCCACCGTCACCGCGCTCGGGCAGCCACAGGTGGCCTTCGCCTACAACGACGGGCTCGGATGGGTCACCTACGACACCGTCACTTTCACTGGCGTCAGCCATCTCGCTTCCCTCCCCGGGTTCGTGGTCGACGGCTTCAACTACAACCCTCTCGGGCTGTACTACGACTCCGAGCTCACGCTGGGCGGCCCAGGAGGAGGATCCTCCACCAGGGACGTGGGGTCAGACGTGAGCATGCAGCTCTGGTACTGGAACGGAAACGACTACCAGCAAATCACCAGCGCCTACAACTTCGGGAGCGACACCGCCGAAACAATGCGCAACGCTCTCTCTCTGTACGCCTCAACTCCTGCTGACGGCCAGCCCGTTGCGGAGGTCCGGGCCAGCTCAGGGACCCTCGGCGTTCTCTACGACCGCGCGCTCATCGGCCTGCTGACCGTTACTTCGATGGTCAAGGCGGGCGCCCTGCAGGTCAGGAACCTCGGTGATCAGAGCGCCAACCCGTCCAGGACGAGCTTCGTCGCAGGCAACGTTACCGTCGCGCTCGCCCCGGGAACCTACTTCTACCAGGTGTACTCGGGCGCCACCCTCTACGCATCGGGAAACGCCACCATCACGGCTGGCAGCGACGTCCGCCGCGCGGTGCACCAGCAGAACGACATAGTCATTGTCTTCGCCTACTCCGTCCTCGGAGGCTCCTCAGGCTCGTCTGGTCCGGTCCTGAGCTACACTTCGAGCGGGACAGCCCTCACCGCAGTCCTGACCGCCGCTCCCACGGCCTACTACCTGGACCCGGGAACGTCCTGGTCGGTTTCGTCCCAGTTGCCCGGGTCTACCTCCACCGAAAGGTGGGCCGCAGACAACGTCACCAGCGGCACTGCGTCGTTGCCCCAGAACTCGACGTTCGTCTACTACCACCAATTCCAGCTGTCAGCGGGCTTCGCGGCGGTCGGCGGGAGCCCGCAGTCATTCCCCGTCCTCTCTTACGTCAACATGGGAAACTCCTCCAGAATCACACTATCGACTGCTTACCAGAGCGTCTGGGCCGACTCGGGAACCGCCGTAAGCCTCGTGGTGCGGGGAGCCGGGGACCGTCTGGAAGGCACCGGATGGCGCATCGCCTCATACTCTGTCAACGGCGTCTCGACCACCCTCGCGACCGCGGGGCAGGTGACCATACTTGAGATACCGTCGCTCTCATCCCCACAGACCGTCGTCCTGCGGACGGTCGCACAGTACCTGCTCACCACCGGCTCGGGCTCCCTGAGCTCGATAACAAGCCCGCCCATACCCGGAGACGCCGGATGGTACGACTCTGGCACCGAGGTGACAGCCGAATACGATTACTCTTGGAACCTGACCACGGCCCCGACCCGGCAGAACGCCCTAGGCTATTCCATCGACCAAGGTCAGGAAAGCTCTCTGCCCCGGGCCGCGGCGGGCACCTTCCCCGTGCTGGTGGAAATGGACGCGCCCCACGCAATCGCCGTCGACTCGGTCACCCAGTACGGACTGACCGTCTCCGGCGGGAGCGCGGTCACGCTTTCAGAGCCATCTCCGACCAACGATTCATTCGTGGATGCGGGCACGGAAGTCGCTGTCACCACCGACAACGTCTGGGGTCTGACGAATGGCAGCACCCGCCAGAACCTGGTAGCCTACGCGCTGGACGGAGCCACCCACAATGTCACGCGATCCGGTTCCGGCAGCTTCACCACTCCCCCCTTCACGGTCGACTCACCCGAATCGCTCTCGTTCACCAGCGTGACCCAGTACCTGGTAGGCTTCGAGTTCAGGGACGCGTCTGGCTCCATCCCGATTGAACCGACCTCTCTGGAGATCCAGCTCGCCGACGCGACAATAGTTCCGGTCTCCGGCTTCAGGACATGGCTGGACGCAGGCTCCTCCTTCCGCATCTGGAGCCTGACTTGGGAAGGCGCCGACGTGGCGCCCAAGAACCAGACCGCCCTGACCGTCGGCGGACCCACGACCGAAGTGATCGGCGCCGCAGCGTACGCAGCGAAGCTCGACGTGACGGACGAGCTGGGCATACCAGTCTCCGGCGCCGCGGTCTCGGCGACGTTCTACAACGGGACCACCGTGCACCTGGCGACCTCCGGCAGCGGCCAGCTGGACCTCGGCCTCGTTCCGGTCGGATCCTACCAGGGGCAGATCACATACCTCGGGTTCTCGACGTCCTTCTCGGCCGACGCTTCTCGGGAGACCCCGACCACCGCGAGGGTCGCAATGAGCTACCCGATGCTCCTCGTCATCACCCTCATCGCAGCCGCGGTCGCGGCCGCCGCCCTCATGGCGGTGCGGCGCAGGCCCAGGACCGCGCAGGCCTCCTCCTGACGAACGGAGAGCCGGTCCGGGCGATAGAGCTTATAGTCTGGCGCGCGCCCGCTGCACGAGGATGTCTTTTTCCACCGATGAAGCCTGGTCCCGTGCGAAGACTCTCGCCCCGTTCCCAAACTCGCTCACGGCCTACTACCAGGACCTGCTTCATCAGTACGAGGGAGCCCATCTCCTGGCCTCCAAGGCGAGGTCTGCGGGGCTCGACCCCATCGGCTCCATAGAGTCGAAGACGGTCTTCGACCTGGCCGACCGGGTGAACCAGATGCTCGGGCTCGGGCAGTTCGAGGGGCTCGTGGACCGTCTCCGCGACCTCCTGAAGTCGACCACCAAGGAGAGGGCGGCTCTTACGATATCGCAGGAGATTGCGCTCGGCAAGTTCGGAGGGATCGACAAGCAGAAGGCGCTGGACTACGGCATCCGGGCGGGCCTCGCCGTCATGACGGACGGGGTAACCGTCGCACCCCTCGAGGGGATATACAGCGTCACGATTAAACAGAACGACGACAACAGCGACTACGCCTCGGTCTCCTACGCCGGCCCGATGCGCTCTGCAGGAGGCACCGAAGCCGGCTTCTCGCTCGTCATTGCCGACGTGACGGCGAAGAAGCTGGGCCTCTCCAACTACAGGGCCAGGAGCGAGGAGGTCGACCGCTACGTCGAAGAGCTGAGGATCTACGAGAGAGAGGTGGGGAACTTCCAGTTCAAGGTCACCGACGACGACATCCGCTACGCGATCTCCAACCTCCCCGTGGAGATCGACGGCGTCGAGACAGATCCGGTCGAGGTCGTAGTTCACCGGAACCTGAAGCACGTTGGCACCGACCGGATGAGGGGCGGCGCGCTCAGGGTCCTGAACGACGGAGTCATCGGGAGGGCGAACAAGCTCACCAAGAAGCTCGTCAACCTGAACATAACTGGGTGGGAGTGGCTGGCGCAGCTCCGGGGAGGCACCCAGCAGACGACCAACGAGACGGAGCAGGCCGGGGCCCACTTCGAGGAGGTAATCTCAGGGAGAGCGGTGCTGTCCATGCCGAAGCGCAAGGGAGGCTTCAGGCTCCGTTTCGGCCGTTCGGTCAACACGGGCCTGTCAGCCATCGGGATACACCCGGCGGTGGCCACGATCCTGGACTATCCCGTCGTGGCCGGAACCCAGGTGAAGGTCGACCTTCCGGGAAAGGCCGCCACCATCGCCTTCGTAGACACCATCGAAGGTCCCACGGCGCTGCTCCGCGACGGCACCGTGAAGAGAGTAAACACCGTGGCCGAAGCCGAGGCCCTCCGCGGCAGCCTCCTCAGGCTGATAGACCTCGGAGACGTGCTGATCAGCTACGGGGACTTCCTCGAGAACAACAAGAATCTCCCGCCCTCCCCCTACGTCGTGGAATGGTGGGCGGAGGACGTGCTGAACGCCCTGGTCTCCATCCCCGACGCGGAGCAGAGGCTGGCCGACGCGCGGCTGCCCGCCGAGAAGGTGAGGTCGTGGGCGCTCGAGCCATTCGCGAAGGTGCCTACCCCCCGAGAGGCACTGGCCGTCTCACGCAGCCTGGCCATCCCGCTGCACCCTTCCTACACGCCCAGGTTCGACCGCGTGAGCATACCGGACATGCTGGAGCTGAGGAACAACGCCGTCTTCGACGGCTCCGAGGTGGTGGTGGACCTGGCCTCGCAGCGGGCGCTGCCTGTGCTTCAGAACGCGCTCATAGAGCACACGGTAGAAGGGAAGAGCGCCGTGGTGAGGAACGAGTCGGCGTTCGTCCTCGCCGAGCTTCTGGGCCTGGGGCGGGAGGTAGCCAATGCCAGCGAGCACATCGACTCGCTCGACCTCATCCAGTCGATTTCGGGGATTCGGCTGGGCAGGCAGACAACCACAACCATCGGCGTCCGAGTCGGAAGGCCGGAGAAGGCGATGGTGAGGAGGCTGAAGCCGCCAGTGCACGGACTGTTCCCCGTGGGAAATGCGGGCGGTCCGTCGAGGGACATCAACAAGGCCGCCAAGCAGGGCACCATCGAGATCGAGATAGCCAACAGGGTCTGCCCTTCGTGCAACGAGCGCAGGACTTCCCCGAAGTGTGAGACGTGCGGCGACCAGACCACGCGCTTTCTTTCCTGCCCGCGCTGCGGAATCACGACCGAGGAGCCGACCTGCCCCAGCTGCGGGCTGAAGACCAACACCTACTCCGAGGTCAGCTTCGACCTCAAGGGAAAGCTGGAGCTCCTGAAGACCAGGATTTCATTCAACCAGTCGAAGCCCGTCAAGGGCGTCCGGGGGCTGACGAGCCAGTCGAAGACTCCGGAGCCCATCCAGAAGGCGATAACCAGGAGCAAGCACGATGTCTACGTGTACAAGGACGGGACGCTGCGGATAGACATCACCAACGCTCCCCTCACCCACTTCCGTCCCTCAGATGTGGGGGCCGAGCCCGGCAAGCTGGCCGCGCTTGGTTACACCGAGGACCACAAGGGGGCGCCGCTGGTAGACTCGTCCCAGCTGCTGGAGCTCAAGCCCCAGGACATCATAGTGCCCATAGACATCGCCGAGGATCTGGTCCGAATGGCGCAGTTCGTGGACGACGAGCTGCAGAGCGTGTACGGCCTCCCGGCCTTCTACAACGTCGCGAAGCCGGAGGACGTCATCGGGAAGATAGTCATCGGTCTTGCTCCGCACACCTCGGTCGGGGTGGTGGGGCGCATCGTAGGGTATGCGCCGACCCAGGTCTGCTTCGCCAATCCATGCTGGCACGCCGCGAAGCGGCGAGACTGCGACGGGGACGGCGATTCCCTCCTCCTGCTGCTGGACGTGTTCCTCAACTTCTCCATCGAGTTCCTCCCGAACCAGATAGGCGGCCTCATGGACACGCCCCTGCTGGTCCAGCCGATCCTGCTCCCGGCGGAAGTCGACGAGCAGGCTCACAACTTCGACATCGCGGCGAGTTACCCGCGCGCGTTCTACGAGCAGACCAAGAACTCCCCTCCGGCCTCTTCCCTGCAGGCCTCGATCGAGCTGATCGGTTCGCGCCTCGACAGCGAAAGGCAGTTCCTGGACTACGGATTCACCCACGCCACTTCGACGCTCACGGTGAAGCACTCTCGGGCGGCCTACTCGACGATGCGCACGCTCGCAGAGAAGATCTCGAAGCAGATCGAGGTTGCCGACAGAGTGGGAGCCGTCTCCACCAAGGAGGTCGTGGAGTCGATAATCAAGAACCACCTGATACGGGACATCATGGGGAACACGAAGAAGTACGCCACCCAGTCGTTCAAGTGCAAGAAGTGCGGCATGACCCTCCGCCGGCCCCCCCTCTCCTGGGCGTGCCCCAACTGCGGCGGCGAGCTAAGAGAGACCCTGACCAGGGCCTCCGTGGAGAAGTACCTGCGCATAGCCCAGCGCCTTGCCCGGGACTACGACGTCGACCCGTACCTCAGGAGCAGACTGGACGTCGTCGAGCACGAGCTGGACCAGCTCTTCCAGGGCAAGAGGAAGCCCGAGCAGCTCGAGCTGACGGACTTCACCGGGACTGTCCTAGCGGAAGAAGTACGCCGGTGATTCCCCGAACGCGTACTTGACCTTCTGGTGGCCCCTTCTGAGATCCTTCACCCTGGCCGCGATTTCCCTCTTCTTGTCGGTGGCCATGGCCTCGTGCAGGATCACCGCCACCTCTTTCATCTCGCCCTTGCCCATGCCGAGCCTGGTCAGCTCGGCGACGCCGAGCCTGATCCCTCCCGGGTTCGTATAGTGCCTGCCGGCCTGCAGGTCTCCCGGAATGAGCTGCCTGTTGACGATTATGTTCTGGGCCTCGAGCTTCTTCTCCATGACTCCCCCGTCGGCGTACTTCGTCACGTCGACGGCGACCTGGTGGGACTTCGTGTAGCCGTTCCTCTCCCCCAGCACCTTCTCGCCGAGGGCTGCGAGCTCCTCCCCCAGCACCTGCGCATTTACCACGACGTCTCTCGCATACCTCCTTCCGAACTCCAGGAACTCTGCGAAGAGAAGGGCCTTCCCGGCCACGCTGTGAAGGTGGTGGTTGCTTGTGGTCCCCGGGAAGACAGCCTTCTTGATGTCTTCCGAGAGCCTCTCGCTGGCCACTATGGCTCCTCCCTGGGGACCGTAGAGCGTCTTGTGGGTGCTGAAGGTCATGACCTCCGCGCCCTCTCGAAGAGGATCCTGGAACTGCCGGCCAGCGATCAGGCCGGCTACGTGCGCAGCATCGTAGCAGACCGTCCCGCCGGCGTCCCTGACGGCGCCGGCCAGCTCCTTGACGGGGTGCGGGAACAGGAATAGGCTGCCGCCGAACATCCCGATCTTTATCGGCCTCTTGAGCTCCCGGATTCTCTTCTTGGTCGCGTCGACGTCGATGTTCATCTCCTCCTTGTCGAAGGCGAAGTACTCAAGCTCGAGGGAGTGGACCAGACCCGCCGTCCCGGAGAACTCCTTCTTGCCCGCGGATATGTGTCCCCCGTTGGGGATGGGGAGCGCCATCATCACGTCTCCCGGAGCGCTCAGGGCGGAGTAGACCGCCAGATTAGCGACCACCCCGGAAGTCGGCCGGACGTCCACGAACTCCGCACGGAAGAGCTTCTTAGCAAGCTCGATCGCGGTCAGCTCTATCTGGTCTATGTACCTGCAACCCGCGTAGACTCGCTCGCCTGGCCAGCCCTCGGCGTACCTCTGTCCCAGGTCCGAAGACATGACGTCCCTCACGGCCTTCGAGGCGACGTTCTCGCTTGCGATCATCGGAAGGCTTTCCGAGAACCACTTCTCATGCCGCTTCACTTGGCGGATCACCGAATCGTACTCTGAGCGGTAGTTAGGCACGGGTCGACACACCTACTTTTCGATAATTATAGGTTTGCCGAGCCGACGCGCCCCGACTCCGCAGCCTTCAGGCGTCGGTCAGCCCCCGCGCCGCTTCGCGCCGCGCGAGTAGAGCCAGGTCACCGCCATGCCGACGACGACTATCGCCACGCTGTCGACGAGGAGCACACCGATGAAGGGCAGAATCGCGAGCGAGACGATCAGGGAGATCCAGGGGAGGAGCCGCCTTGCACCTCTTTCCTTGAGGAGCTTGGCGCCGGAGAGAGACCCCACCACGTACGCGAATATCGCGGCCCCGCTTGTGGCCAGAAAGGCCGATTCGATGTCGATCCGAAGTACGTAGAAGGCCACCATGCTGACCATCGCGAGCACGAACAGGGCGGCGAGCGCCCGACGGGGCGCTCCGGTCTTCGCGTCGATTACAGCAAGGGACCGGGGCAGGTCGCCCTCCCTCGCCGCAGCGTAGACCACCCTGCCGAACCCCGCCGTGTAGGCGTTGACCGTTCCGAAGATGATGAAGACGGCAAGCACCGAAATGACCGCGGCCCCGGAGGGGCCGAATATCCCCTCGGTCATGTCGGCGAAGGGCGTTACGCCGGTGCCGGAGCGGTAGACGCCGGTCCCGACGACCGCGACCGCGACCGCGACGTACAGCACGCTGATCAGAAGGACGCTGATCACAACGCTTCTCTGGAAGTCGCGCTTAGGGTCCTTGAACTCCTCCGCGACGTTTGAGACGTTCTCGTACCCAAGGAAGCACCAGACGATGAGGGCCGCGGCTACCCCCACGGAAGACAGCCCCGCCGGGAAGAACGGCGTGAAGTTCGCGGGATTCGCTCTTTCCACCGAGGTCGCCACCGCCAGCGCGAGCACCGCGACGATGGAAGCCACGGTGGCCAGCTGGACCCTCCCGCTGAGCCGTATCCCGAAGTAGTTTATTCCGAACCCCAGCGCCAGAATCGTAACTGCGGCCGCGAAGATTTCGGGCCTGCTCAGGGGGACCGCCGCCGCGAGGTAGGACGCGGCAGCGAGGGTGGCGGCAGGAGCCCCCAGCACCTCCCATGCCACGAAGAGCCAGGCGACCGCAGAGCTCACCCGGTGCCCGAACCCCTCCAGGGCGAACGAGTAGATGCCCCCGGACTCGGGCTTGCGTGCCGAGAGCCGGGCAAACGTATACGCGAAGGGGTAGCTGGCGAACGCCAGGAGAACCCAAGCGATGATCGACGCCGGGCCCGCCTCCCTGGCCGCCAGGCCGGGTATGACGATTATCCCGGAGCCGAGGACCGAGCTGACGTACATTGCAACGGCATAGCGCAAAGTGATTACTCTGCGAAGTTGGGCCGGCTCCCCCCCTCCCGCAGAGCCGCCTTCGCTCATCCTTGGACCGCCGTCCGCGAGCCCAATTTAAGCCCCGCGCTGCCTTCAACATGCCCGGCTCGGAGCGAGCCGAAACTGAAGCGCTCAGCTTCCCTCAGGTTCGGAGAAGGCGCTACGCTTAAGAACCGACCAGGAGTCAGCAGATTCAATGAGCAAGAAGGGTAACCCCATGCCTGCTTCAAGTGCGGGTCTACTGACCTTCTTCAACGAGGACACGCAGGGGGTCAAGATAAGGCCAGAAATCGTGCTTATTTCCGCCATTGTCTTGATAGCCGCGTCAATTGTCATCAACATCTTCTTCCCGTAGCCCGTCGATTCGGCCCGGGCGCTCTCCATCCGGGTCGCTGGCGAGCAGATACAGGCACCTTTTCGTGCTTCCATCGGCGCCGGTGCTGCTCGTCTACGCCTTCGTCCTCTCGGCCGTCCTTTCGCTCTTGGCCGGCCGGGGGTCGCTGAACCTCCTCGGCCTGGCCGCCGCTTTCCTGGCGGCCCTGGCGGCCTCCTTCCTGGCGTCCTCGGCTTCCAGACTCGCCGACTCGGGAACCATCGCGACCTTCAGAAGGGCCACCGCGGTGATGTTTGCCGGCGACGCGGTCTGGATCTTCTGCCTCGTATGCGGCGTCGCCTACTCGGCGGTGACCGGCAGCGGGACGCCCGTCGCGAACGCGCTCCTGTTCGGAGCCTTCGCGTGCGCCGGGTTCGAGTTCATAGTGATCGACGGAGCGTTCACGCCCAACACCTGGCTGTCGCTGCTCCTGGCCGCGCTCCACCCGCTGCTCACCGTGGTGGCCTTCTCCTTCACGGGTCTGCTGGGCTCCTTCAGCGTGTACGCAGCGGCCTTCGGCTTCGTCGCTTCGGCAGTCCTTGCCTTCTTCATACCGGCCCTCAAGCGTCGGAGGACCGGCCAGGGAGACGACGCCGTCCACCTGTTCCAGGCCTTCATGAAGACCTGGGCCGCGCGGAACGCCACCAGTCTCGAGGAGATAACCGCCAGGCACGCCGAGAAGGCTGACATCGCATCGAAGGTGATCCGATTCCGGCAGGCCAAAGGCGAAATCTACGTGGTGCTCCCGGGCGTTCATCCGGGTCCGTTCTACCCCGTAGGGAGCTACAACCTCCCCAGCCTCGTCTACCGCAAGTTCTCTGAGAGCGGCCACGTCCTCACGCTCCACGGGCCGGGCAGCCACGAGAGGAACCTCGCCACAGGATCCGACACGGAAGAATTCGTTTCAGAGCTGTACCGGTTCGCGCAGTCGATAGAGCCCGGAGGCTCTCCGGCCCTGGTCCGAGGACCCATCGTCTCGCAGATAGGACGGGCCACCGTCTCTTGCTTCGCCGTGTCGTCGGACCTGGTCTTGTTCGTCTCGTTCGCCCCCTACGGCTCCGAAGACCTCGAATCAGGGGTCGAAGACGATCTCGCAAGCCTGGCAGGGCCGTCCGGGCTCAGGGTGTCCGTGGTCGACGCTCACAACTCAATCGAGCCGAAACCCGAGACCCTCGACCTGAGTGACCCCGCCTGGAGGGAACTTCTCGTGAGGGTCGCAGCGGCCGAGCCTCGCCCCTTCCGCATCGCGTGCTCCAACTCGCACGAGCTCGGATTCCGCGCCGGGAAGGACGTCGCCGAAGGGGGCCTGTCGGTGCTTCTCATGGAGGCGACGGGCAAGAAGTGGGCTCTCGTGCTCGCCGATTCGAACAACGCGGCCCCGTCGCTCAGGGGAACCGTCGCCGACGCCCTAGTCGAGTCGGGGTTCGCCCTGCTGGAATTCTGCACGTCGGACAGCCACGAGCTCTCTGCCCGCGGGATGACCGTGGGAAGGGGGTATCTCGCGCTGGGGGAGGCCACGCCTCCGACAGAAATCTCGAAGACCGTCGTCGAGCTCGCCAGACTGGCCGACTCCCGTCTGGCGGACTGCACCTACGGCTCTGGGACGCTCGTCAGGAGGATGAACGCGCTCGGCATCGGAGCTCTCGACGAGTTCGAGCGGGTGACGCAATCGAGCATCGGTTTCGCCAGACGCTACGCCGCCGTCGCCACGGCCGCGGTGCTGCTGCTCCTGGCGCTCGCAACCGCGGTGTAAGAAAGAGATTTAGACTCAGGCTAGGCAGAGACCACGGTCGAGATGCCTTCGAGAGGCCTCCTGGTAGGGATTGAGGGCATAGACGCGGCGGGGAAGCGGACCCAGAGCTCCCTGCTCGAGGCCTGGCTTCACGCGAAGAAGGTCTCGGTCGATCTGGTCTCGTTTCCTGAGTATTCGACCACCATCGGCGGCGAGATTCGGGCCTTCCTCCTCGGCACGAAGAACTACCCTCCCGAGGTGCGGCACATGCTGTTCGCGGCAAACCGCTGGGAGAGGAAGCGGGCGATCGAAGACAGGCTCGAACGGAGGGACGTCGTTATAGTGAACAGATACACCGAGTCCAACCTGGCCTACGGCGTGGCAAACGGGCTCCCAATCGACTGGCTCTTGAACCTGGAAGCCGGCCTCCCGAAGACCGACCTGGTCTTGGTGCTCGACGCGACGCCGTCGACCTTCTACAACAGGCGCGGCACCAAGAAGGACACCTACGAGAACGACGCAGGCCTGCAGGAGCGGGCAAGGAGAGCCTACACCGAGCTGGGCGCGCGCTTCGGCTGGGTGACCGTAAACGCCTCCAGCGGGATTCAGGAGACGAGCCAGCTCGTGACAGAAGCCGTGTCAAAGCTGCTGGCCTCCAGAGGACGGGCGGTCTGAGCGACAGGGCTGGTCGACATCTCATGGGCCTGAGAACGGTGGCACAGATCAGGGACCCCGTCCACGGTTACATCAACATCACCGAAGTCGAGAGGGCGCTGATCGATTCGCCCCCGGTCCAGAGGCTGAGGAGAGTCCATCAACTGGCGGGGGCCTACCTGGTCTATCCTGGAGCCGTGCACACGCGCTTCGAGCACGTGATCGGCGCGATGAACGTGGCAGGAGCCATCGCCCAATCGGTGGCCTCCCGGACCGATCTCGGCGACGACGAGATACAGGAGGTCAGGCTGGCGGCCCTGCTGCACGACGTCGGCCACGGCCCGTTCTCCCACCTCTTCGAGGAGGTCCTGACCGCAAAGACCGCGATAAACCACGAAGACATGACGCGGCTCGTGATTCTGAAGACCGGACTGAAAGACATCCTGGAGGCGCACGGGTTTTCTTCGGGGCCGATGTCCGAGTTCGCCGTCGGCAACCGGCAGCGGCGGCCCCCGTTCATGAACGAGATCATTTCGGGCGGGCTCAGCGCGGACATAATGGACTACCTTCCCAGGGACTCGTACTTCACGGGAGTCGAGTACGGCAGGGTGGACACCCGCAGGATAATCGATTCGCTCGCCGTGGTGGACGGGCACCTTGGGCTCGAGAAGGCGGCTCTCGGCGCCTACGAGGCGATGCTGCTGGCGCGGTACGAGATGTTCACGAACGTGTACTTCCATCGAACCGTCAGAGCGGCGCAGCTCATGCTGGCGTACTCGATGAGGCTGGCGGACGACACGCTCCACCTGACCGACGTCTCAAACATCGAGGACTTCCTCGAGCTCACCGACGAGGCAGTCATCCAGCGGCTGATCGCGCTCAGGGGCGGCTCGAGGAGCACAAGGCACGCCAGGGGTCTGGCCCTCGATTTCCGAGACAGGAGGCTCGTGAAGTGCGTCTACGAGAGGCTCATGCAGAGGAAGGACCGCGTAGTTGAGCAGCTCTTCGAGAAGGACCGGGTCAGGAACCAGGTCCTGATGGACATATCCAAGAAGGCCGGCGTGGACCACATGCACGTCTACTTGGACGTCCCGACGGTCCCGTCCGTTCCCTACACCCCTTCCCGCGAGATGCCCAGCTCCATCGCCGTCGTCGACCGCTCAGGCAGGAGGACGAGCCACCGCACGGTGCCCATAGACGATCTGCCCCTCGTGGGCTCCATCGCCGGGTTCATGAACATCCTGCGAATCTACACTCGGCCCGAGGACAGGGACCCAGTGTACAAGGCCACGAGCGAGCTGTTGGGACGAGACGAGTCCCTCGTAAGACTCCCCGAGTGATTCGCTGCGGTAAAATACGCCGCTCGCCTGGTCGCCTGTGCAGATAGAGGACACCTTCGCATACGAGTCCTTCCGCCCGAACCAGAAGGAGCTCGCCCTGTGCGTCTACGACAACTGCATGGACGGCCGTGTCCTTCTCGCCGAAGCCATGAGCGGTTTCGGGAAGACAGCCGCGGTGCTCTGCGGCGTCGTCGCCGCCGCCAGAGAGGAGGGCTGCAGGATCGTCTACGCTTGCAGGACCAAGAGGCAGATACTAAGGGTCGTGGAGGAGGTCTCCCTGCTCCAGAAGAAGCGACGCCTCACGGCGGCCGCCGTGTTCTCCAAGGCCGACTACTGTCTCCTGAAGAGGGCCGCCTCAAGATCGGTTCCACAGGAGTCCTTCGGCTGGTACTGCGGTTTCAACGTCAGCAACAACCTCTGCTCGTACTTCCTCAACGTCTCCCTGCTGGGCAGCGAACTTGAGCGGATGGTCCAGCGGGTCTCCGCTGCGCTCCCCATGCACGAGGAACTCATGAAGCAGTCGGAGAGCATCCACGTGTGCCCCTACGAAGTCGTCAGGCTGGCCATGTCGCAGGCAGAGGTGGTCGTCGTCCCTTACAACTACGCGCTCGACCCGAAGTCCAGGTCCGCGCTCTTCGACAGGAGCGCCATCGACCCCTCCAAGGCGATCCTGGTCATTGACGAGGCTCACAACGTCAGAGACTTCCTGAAGGGCGTCCAGTCCGCGTCGATAGGCCTCGAGGAGCTTGCTGGCGCCGTCGCCGAGGCGGACGAGCTCATGATGGAGCGGACGGCTTCGTCTCTCCGGCAATTGCTGGAGGACGTGCGGACCGCGATGAAGAGCGCGCCCGACTGGTATCTCGACAGGGCTGCGTTCACCGCGATGCTGAGCCAAGGGCGGGGCGAGGTCTGGTTGCAGAACCTGGCCTTCGAGCTCAACGCCTGCTCGGAGGCTGCCTGGCACTCCGTCGCCTACGGGAGGAAGCTGCCGTTCCTGGTCCTGAAGGTGGGAGACTTCCTCAACAAGATGATCGCCGCCGCCGAAGACATCATGCTCACGAAGTGGGAGGACACGCTCGGCCTCGTGAGCACCGATCCCACCAAGGGGTTCCCGGGGATCCTGGAGCAGTTCAGCAGCTCGGTCCTAGTCTCGGCGACGGTGAACCCCTCCGCCGTCTTCCTGAGGTCGCTCGGCTTGAGCACGCCTGGCACGAACACCTTCGTGGTCCACGCTGCGCCTCTGACCGCGGTCAGGACGGTGATAGACACGGGCGTGACCACGAGATACAAGTCAAGGACGCCCGAGATGTACGCGAAGATAGCAGCCAAGATAGCGGCCATCGTAACCTCCGTGACCAACGGGGTGGGAGTCTTCGCACCGTCGTACTCCGTCCTCGGTCCGATTCACGACATGGTTTCCGCGGCGCTGCCCGAAAGGCACTTCCTCCTAGAACGCAGGGGGCTCTCGAGCCAGGACGCGAACGGCCTGATGGACTCCTTCAGGCAGGAACGCGGCTCCGTTCTCTTCGCCGTCCAGGGCGGGAGGTTCTCAGAGGGCGAAGACTTCAGAGGCAATCTCATGGACGCCACGGTGGTCGTGGGCCTGTCGCTCCCGCCTCCGTCGCCTCAGCTCTACGCGGAGTATTCATTCCTCAAGCGACGCGGCGAGGCCGATTCCTATCTCATGCTGTCTCTGCTACCCGCCCTGAGGAAGGCCTTCCAGGCCGCAGGAAGGCACCTGCGCAGCCCTGGGAAGAAGGGCCTCGTCTTTCTCCTCGACCGGCGCTTCGACTCCCCCCTCGTGAAGGAGCTGATGCCGTCTTGGCTGACGGGCAACATCTCTACGGGAGACTTCGGCCCGAGCCAGACCGAATCGATGATCCGGGACTTCTGGAATGGCTAGCCGCGTGGACGGAAGACGAGTCCCTTCCTGAAGGCGATCTTGGCCGCGGCGCCCTGGTCCCTCTGCATGCCCTTGGTTCGTGGGTTCCTCACCGACGTTCCGGACTCGTCCACGATTTCGACGACGATTCGGGGCAGGCGGGCCGCCAGCCGGGCGGCGATCGAGGCCGCCATGGCCGGGTTTCCGTTCCCAATCCTGACCAGAGCCCTGGCCGCTTCGGTCTTCTTCACAAGCCTGACTACCCCCGAACAGAGGCGCTCCTTCGAGTTGAACGTGTGGGACGAGAGCCTTGCCTCCCCATAAAACGCGGCCATTCCGATCCTCAGGCCCGGGTCAACCCCAACGGTCAGGGTTCCCTCGCCGCCCGCCAGGCGGGACAGAATCTGGCCCCTCACGACCCCGGGGTCGTCGTCCAGGTCCTCCAAGGCCATGGTCGCCCCCTCGAATAGCCCCGACTCTTCTCTTGTGGTCAGCACGAGCTCGCAATCGCCGATTGCGTCCGTCGGGAGCATGCTCAGGAAGGGGAGACCCGCCTTGCGCAGCCTGGACACCAGCGCGTAGTAGGCGCGGCCATCGGAGGTTATCACGCATATTCGCGTCATTGAAATACTTGCTTTGACGGCTTCGGATACGCGGCCTCTAATGAGCTTTGGCTCCCAACAGGCAAGGCAGTTCCTCGCGGCCGTTCAGGGCAAGGCCGCGGTCTTCATCGTCCCCGACAGGCAGACCAACCTCCTGCTTGGCCGCCTGTTCCTGGCCGCCGCGGCCTTCAGCGGCAGCCCCTGCCTGGTGCTCGACATGGATGCGTTCTACGGCTCCAATTCGGCGCTGCTCGCAGAGGGGCTCCCCCTTCCAGAGGACGTCTGGATTCACATACCCCGGGTCGGTGCCGGCGGCGAGGAGGCAGTGTCGGGCCTCTTCGCCACGGCCAAGCGGCGCCTGGAGATAATCGACGATCTGAACAGCCTCTACCACACGTTCTCGTCAGACGACCAGAACTCGGCCGGGAGGAAACTGACCTTCTTCATGAATGCCATGTCTTTCGTCGCGCGAAACGACGACCTGACGATCATGGCCACGATCTACGAACGCGAGAGGCCCGCCTTCGGCAGGAGGACCAGGCTCTTCGCCGGACTGGGCGACCTCTCCGTGTCTGTCAGGCGCGAAGGGGACACGCTGAGTCTGCGCTGCGATCGCGGAGCTGAATGGCCGGGAGGGAAGCTGACGCTTCCTATGCGCCCTTGAGGATGGTCATCTGTATGCCCATGAAGACCGACACTACGATGAGAAGAAGCGCTATGGCGAGGTAGAGGTTCACCATCCTGGGTTTCGTCGTCTGTCTGCCGCTCAGATACGCGACGTAGATACCGCCGGCCCCGAAGAGGATCACGACGGCGTCCAGCACGGTCTCCGCTATGGTCTGGGCGCCCGACGCGGGGTAGACTATCAGGCTCTGGTTCGCGACCGGGAAGAAGAATGCGCTCACGAAGCCGGCCATGAACGCGATTACGACAAGGGAGTACAGCAGCTGAAGCCAGCCTATTCTGCTGGCGAAAGGCTGGCCGTAGCGAGAGAGCGAGCTGCGCAGCGCGCCCACCGTCTTGCTGTATCCCGATTCCAGAGCTCTCTTTATCACGTGTACCGACCTCGTGCCCCCACGGTGTTCGCCTAGGCCCAGCAGGGGTCACGTTTAAGATTTCCAGATTGCCCGACGGCAGCCACGGTCGGAGTCAGGGCGAGGTTCGGGTCGTTCGGCCCTCTGAGAGGTCCTTCATCAGTCGGGCGGCCTCAACGGCCCACTGGCCCGTCTCCGGATGCCGGATTATCCTGGAGAGGTATTCGCCCCAGCCGATGCCGCCGTAGGCCTCCTTCCAGAGGGGGTATGCCGCCTCCACTTCTTGCCTTGCCTTCTCGTGGTAGGGGCAGAGTTCTTTGACTGCCTCCCTCTCACAGAGCCTGCAGTTCAATTCCCTCTCGCTCCCTTCGCCGGGCAGCTCGGGTTCACGCAGAGCTTCCAGGGGTACCTGCCGGTCCTCACGTAGACCACCGGCCAAGAGCAGCGCTCGCAGACCTTGTTCGCGGCCTTGAGCGATCCCCTCTGCGGAAGTGGCGCCGAGGCCCTGCAGCCCTGCGCGTAGTTGGTGCATCCCACGAACCTCTTGCGCGTCTTCCTCGAACGGACTATCCTGAGACTCCCGGTCTTGCACACGGGGCACGCGCCTATCACGCTCTGGTCCCGCGCCGTCGCCTGGGCAGCCGAGCTGAGTTCCCGCCCCACCGGGCCTTCGCTGGCCTGAAGGCTCCCGAGCTGCTCCGAGATCTTCCTTACGGTCTCCCGGATCAGGCTCTTGTCGTCATCCGCCCCTCGCTCTATCCGCTCCAGCCTCTCTTCCACCTCCCTGGTAAGGCCGGTGGACAGGATCGAGGGCGCGTGGCGCCTCATCACCTCGACCACGGAGAGCCCCAGGTCGCTCGCGACCAAGCTCTCGCCGTGCACGTAGCCTCGCGCAACCAGAGTGGAGATCGTCTCCGCCCTGGTGGCCTTGGTACCGAGGTTCTCCCTCTCCATCTTCTCCAGGAGGCTGCTCTGGTTGTACCTCTGCGGATGCGCTTCGGACTTCTCCTCGTCGTGCAGCGCCAGGAGCGTGAGCCGGTCGCCCTCTTTCAGGGGCGGGAGGTCGGCCTCATCCTTCTCGGCGTACCTTCCGCGGTACCGCAACCATCCGGGCTCCAGCGTCTTCCTGCCTCCCAGCTTGAACCGATGGCCGTCAACCGCGATAGCCATCGCCGTCGACTCCTCTTTTGCCGGGGGGGCGAACGCCGAGATGAACCTCCTCACCACGAGGTCGTATACGCCCGCCTCCGGATGTCCAAGGGCACGCCTCGGCTTCTCCCCCGTCGGGTATATCGCTGGGTGGGCCGTGTCGTCCTTCGTCCCCTGGACCGGCCTAAGCTCGCCTCTGAGCAGTTCGCCCGCCATCGAGTACTCTTTCAGCTCGCTGATCGATTTGATGATCCTCCTGTAGCCTATCGACGGCGGGATCCGCTGGCTGTTGGTGCGCGGATATGAAATCAAAGCGTCCAGGTATAGCCTCTCGGCGGCCTGCAGGGTCCTGCTCGGGGAAATCCTCAGGTGACGGTACGCCTCCTTCTGGAGGTCGCCGATGTTGAACGGGGGCGCCGGAGGTAGGCTGAAGACGCTCCGTTCGACCTCTTCCACCCGCCCTTCATGCCCGGCGCAGTCTTCCTTTATCCTGTCCACTTCGACCTTTCGGTACACCCTCTCCGTGTGATAGTTCGCAACGACGCGCCGGCCGTCCTTCTCGAACTCCGCCCTTACTGTCCAGTACGGTCTCGGAACGAACGTCCGAATCTCCACCTCCCTGTCGGCCACGAAGCCAAGGGTCGGCCCCTGGACCCTTCCGATGCTGATTGTTTGGTACCTCCGCGCCGCCGTCAGGGCCGACTGCGACAGCATGCGAGAGAGATTGACTCCCCAGAGGAAATCGATTACGTGCCGGGCCCTCCCCGCCATTGCCAGCGCCTGCCGCTCTGGCTTCTCGACCCGCTCGAACGCATCGACCAGCTCCTCCCTCGTCAGCGTCGAGAACCTGGCCCGGAGCGCTGCCTTCTCAGCCCCGCCGCACCCGTACCTGAGGATGTTGAAGCCTATGGTCTCGCCCTCCGCGTCGTAGTCGCACGCGTTGACGAACCTCGACGCATTCTTCGCGAGCGTCTCTATCGCATGGATTCGCCGCGAGGCGGCCGCTGCTCCCTTCTCGACCTGGTCGTGCGGGAACCACTCAACCTCGAAGACCGGGTACACGGACCTTTCCGCGAAGGGGTCCGACACGTCATACAGGTGGCCCTGGGCGGCGCAGACCACGTACCTTCGGCCGGCTCGCGAGAAGCTGTAGGCCGACACCCCTCCTACGGAGACGGTGGACGGGGCGGCTTCCGACAGGGCCTCGGCAACCCTCCTGGCTGCGTCGGGTTTCTCGCACACCACCAGGGTATAACCCGCAGCGAGGCTCCCCGCGCTCAAGCTCGATCAGCGGCCGGGCTGTCGCTCTTCTTTCCTGACTCTAGGAGAACGAGCCGTCTATCCTCTTCACTTCAACGTGGAACTTGTCGAGCGCGAGCTTGGCTCCGCACTTCTTGCACTTGTAACCAGAAACCTTCAGCACGTCGTTCGGCGATCTAAGATCGAACCCTGAGTAAAGCGAACTTCCGCATGCCATGCAGGCTATTTCGTAGGTCATCATAGCGTGGAAATGGCCGACGTCTTAAAAGTGTATGTGCTCAGAATCGAAACTGACGTAGCCCAGGCTGCGCAGATAGACATCCTCGTCGATCGGGATGGAGAACTTCACGGAAGGGTAGACCCTATCCCCGAGCAGGCGACGGTCGAGCCCCCTGACCACCACCATGGGCGTTGCCTCGTCCGCTTCTCCCATCAGCAGTTGGGCCGCGGAGCTGATGTCGTCGGCGATCGCCTGTGACGTCACCCTGAGGACGTTGCCGAACAGGTCAGCCTTTCCACGGAGGTCGACGACCGCCTCGAGCCCTGCCGCGGCCAGGGACACGCCGACGGTGCCTCTCCTTGTCGGCATCAGCCTGCTGTCGCAGATCACGACCGCGACTTCGACTCCAAGGTCGAACTTCAGCGCGTCTCGGATTCTCCTTGCGGAGAGCTCCGGCCTCCTTGGGTAGAGCACGACCTTGCCGTGCGCGATGTTCGACTTGTCGATGCCCGCGTTCGGAGTCAGGAGGCCGTCGTGGGTCGCCAGGATGAACCCGGGAATTCCCCCGATGACGGCGTCAGACTCCCTCAGTATCACCTCGCAGAGCCGCTGGTCCATTCGGAACCTCTTCGCGAGCTCCTTCGCCCTCGAGCTCGGCTTCACCCCCTCCAGCTTTACGGTCCGCCCCTCCGAGATAGCCACGTACTTGCTCGAGACAACCAGCAGGTCGCCGTCTCTCAGGCGCCTCCCCGCGCGGCTCTCTATCACGCCCACGAGGTCGAACTCGGCTCCGACCCTCTCGGCCTTCACGGGGTACAGCTTGAGCAAGCGCGACAGGGGCGTCGCTGGCTTAAATAGAGTCTATTGCGCGACGCAAACTGGCCTGAGAATGAAGACCACTCAGCTTCACGAGTTCCACGCGGAGACGGGCCACATGACGGAGTTCGCGGGCTACGACATGCCTGTGTGGTACACCAGCACATCCGACGAGCACCTTGCCGTGCGGAACCACTGCGGGGCCTTCGACGTGTCGCACATGGGAAGGGTCCGCGTCAGCGGCCAGGGGTCCGGCAGGCTGCTCGAAAGGCTCGTCCCGACTGACGTGGTGTCGCAGCCGACGGGCAAGGCGATCTACACGCTCTTCCTCAATGAAAGGGCGGGCATACTCGACGACCTGATCATACTGAAGATGGCCGAGGAGGACTTCATCGTCGTTGTCAACGCGGCCAACGCCGAGGCCGACCTCGAGCACATCCAAGAGGAGTCGAGGGGGTTCGACGCCAGCATTCGCGACGACACCGCCTCGTCGGCGATGATAGCGCTCCAGGGCCCTGACTCGAGGAGGGTTCTCCAGCCGCTGACCACGGCGGACCTGGGGCAACTGAAGAGGTTCAGGTGTCAGGAAGCTCAGGTGATGGGTCACGCGTCGGCCATCTCGAGGACCGGCTACACCGGCGAGGACGGGTACGAGATCATAGTCTACGGCGCCACAAACGAGCAGCCAGAGGCCGCACTCGAAGTCTGGCGGGGGCTCGTCCAGGACGCCAAGCCCTGCGGCCTCGCAGCGAGAGATTCGCTCAGGACCGAGGCCGGCTATCCGCTCTACGGGTCGGACATAGGCAAGGATACCGACCCGTTCGTGGCAGACCTTGCCTGGGTCCTTTCCGCATCGAGGCAGGACTACATCGGGGGCGCGGCCGTAGCCAGCGCCAGGGACTCCCCTCCCAAACGAATCAGAAGGGGACTCGTCCTGGACGAGAAGATTCCGAGGGCCGGATTCGAGATTCTCGATGCCTCCTCCGCCACGGTGGGAAGAGTGACCAGCGGCACGTTCTCTCCGATACTCCGCAAGGGTATCGCCGTGGGCCTGGTCGAGGGGTCGACTTCGGACTTCGGAACGCCGGTCAAAGTGCGGATCAGGGACTCGACGGCGCCAGGGAACATCGCGCGTTTCCCCTTCTACGACGAAAAGCTCTACGGATGGAAGAGGCAGAGCAACGGTAAATAGCAAGAACCGCGGGGCGGGAGTGCATGAAGTTCAAGGACTACGAGATTCCCGACGCCCTCCTGTACACCAAGGAGCACGAGTGGGCGGGCGGATCGGGCGGCACGGTGAGAATCGGGGTGACCGACTACGCAGCGAAGACGCTGAACGACGTCGTCTACGTCACGCTGCCCAAGGTGGGGGCTCAGGTCGCCCAATTCAAGTCGGTCGGGACCGTGGAGTCCATAAAGGCCGTCTCGGAAGTCTACACCCCCCTTTCCGGCACAGTCACCGCCGTCAACGAAGCCCTCAACGCGCACCCTGAGCTTGTGAACAAGGAGCCGTACGGCGACGGGTGGTTGCTGGAAATCAGACCCACCGACCTCGGCTCGGAGAGCAGGGGCCTGCTCGACGCGCAGGGCTACCTCAGGCACCTCGAAGCCACCGCGCACAAAGAGTAGCACATTAAAATACCCCACATCGCGAGTTGGGCAGGAAAGTTGTCCGGCACGCTGAGCCAAGCGGCTTCGTACCTCAAGCGCCCCACGCTCTCACGCAGAGCGGTGATGATATCGATGGTCCTGAGCATCATCTTTGCCGTCGCCTTCATCATCAGGGCGTTCGCCGCCAAGTATGGGTTCTATCTGAATGAGTTTGACCCCTACTACGACTACTACGCGGCCTCCCACGTGGTGACCCTCGCCCAGCAGCACGGAGTGTTCTACGCGCTCTTCAACAACCCTGCCAACTGCGGAGCGAGCGTTCTTACCGCGTGCCACACTCAGCAGGGGTACTTCTACTGGCACGACATCCAGACCTGGTTCCCCTACGGAAGGAACGTCGCTGCCACCTCGCAGGACGGGCTGCAGCTGGCCGGAGCCTTTCTGTTCCTTCTGGTCCACAACGTCTTTGGAATACCGATTTCGCTCTACGACTTCCTGGTAGTGCTGCCCGTCTTCCTCGGAGCCTTCACGGCGATCATGGTGTACTTCTTGGTGAGGAAGATTGCCGGAGAGGCGGCTGGCCTCTTCGGAGCCCTGGTATTCGCGGTTTCTCCTCCCCTGATAGAGAGAGGGAACCTGGGATGGTTCAAGTCCGAGCCGCTGGCGATCTTCCTCTTCGTCGCAGCAAGCTACTTCGTTCTGACCGTCTTTGACAAGGAGCGCAGGCTGCGGAGCCGCATCATCAGGGCGGCCCTCGGCGGGTTCCTGCTCGGGTACGCGAACACGGCGTGGGGAGGAGGCGACTACTTCATGGCCGCATTCGGGCTCGTCTTCCTCATACTGCCGTTCCTCAACATCGACCTCTCCAACACCACCCCGGCGATAATCTCGTTCACGGCGGCAGCCATCTTCGGGAGCGCCATGTTCCCGAGACCGGGCGTGTCCATCGTAACGAACCCGGTCGGGCTAGCCCTGATCGCGGGCTCGCTTTTTGTGATCATAGCGCAGTGGTCGAAGTCGTGGGTCAAGCCGACCGAGTACCGGAGGACCTTGGTCAAGTTCCTCTTCGCCTTCGTGCTGGCGGGGCTAGCGGTCCTCAGCTTCGGCCTGGTCGGGGGGATAAGCCTCAGGTACCTTTCTGCCATCGCCCCGTGGGTGCGCTCGAGCAGCGCCCTGGTGCAGTCGGTCGCGGAACAGGCGGTTCCGACGGGCGAGGACTACTTCACCTCCTACGCCATCCTGCTCTCGTTCGCGGTCGCCGGAGCGTTTGTCGCGTTCAGGCGGAGGAGCTTTCCCACGCTTTTCGCACTGGTCATCGGGCTGACGGGCCTCTACGTCTCTGCCGGGTTCTCGCGCTCTTTGGTCTATTCCTCGGTCGCTCTCATGATCCTGGCGGGAATCGGCTTCGCCGAGCTGACCTTCGCGTTGGTCAAGCCCAGCGCGACTCCGCTGGTCAAGAAGAGGCCTGTGTACTCCACCAGGAACGAGATGAAAGTCGTCTTCTCGGTCGCGCTCGTGGCCCTCATCGTAATCCCGGCTGGGACCTACTGGATTCCGAACCCGACTCCCTGCACCGCTGTGGGCCAGCTCTTCTGCGACCAGAGCCCGGCTGACGGCGGGGTCAGCATAACGAACGGTGCGACCGTCTTCACCCAGTATCCGACCAACGACTGGATCCAGACACTGACGTGGATACGACAGAACACGCCGACCAACTCGGTCGTGATAGCCTGGTGGGATTACGGATACTGGCTGGCCGTCATGGGCAACAGGACGAGCGCCGCGGACAACGGCACCATCAACGCTTCGCGGATTGCACAGATAGGGCAGATGTTCATGTCCAACACGACTCAGTCCCTGAAGATCATCAGGCAGATCGCGGGAGACCGCCCCGCCTACGTCCTCATCTTTCTCACGGGCAGCGTGATCCCGACGGGGCAGGCCAACGCTTGCAGCCAGACCACGGGCGAGTGCTACATACTCCAGGTGCCGTCTGGCAACGGCTTCATAGCGGGCGGCGGAGACGAGAGCAAGAAGCAGTGGTTCATACGGATAGGAGGCCTGAATGAGTCGCAGCTGCTCGAATGCCCGGCCATAACGACGAGCTGCCAGAACATAGACGACTTCAACCTGACGCCGTACGCCATTCAGAACACGCTCTTCGGACAGCTCCTCCCATTCCAGTTGGCCGGCTTCCTGGTTTCCAGCTCGACCTCCGCGAGCGGTTCGTCAATCGATCTAGTCTCCACCTACCAGCTCGGCCCGAACGGGACCTTGCCGATAGAAGCCTTCTCGTATCCCTACAGTCCGACCTACGGTTCCACCAGTACCAGCGACTTCAGACTTGCCTACTCTTCACCGAGCTTGGCAAGCCCGTACACATGCCCGACCAACACCCAGGTCCAGTGCTTCGATGCCGTGCTCGTGTACCAGGTACTCAACGACACCGGGTAGCTAGTCCGTCTTGTAGGCCAGCGGGCTCCGGTACCTCGCGTAGCGATCGTCGGGAGAGAACTTGGCCGGATGCACCGTGGCCGTCTGGCCGCCGCACGACGGGCACCGGTCCTCCATGGTGTACCTGCCGCACACCGCGCACTTGAGCATCAGGCCCTTCATGAGGCTCCGCCGTACTTCCTTGAAATCTCGCGCTTGAAACTGAAAGTCTCGTGCTTCCCGGCCCCGTCCCGGATCTTGTCCAGAACGTTGTTGAGGACCTTCTCGGCCTGCTTGTAGTCGTCGGCGGTTATCCTGACCCGGTACTTCGGCGCCCCGGCGTAGGTTACCTTGACCTCGGCCGAGCCGGACCCGGCGGCCGCCAGCAGCGTCTTCTTCACCTGTTCTATGCCGTTAGGCATCCTGGAAGATATCTCGACCAGGGCTCCAACTTCGTACTTCGGCGGCACTATCCTCTCGCCGGCCACCTGCACAACCGTCTTCACGACCTCGGGCGGGAGGTCCACCGACGCGAACGCCTTCTCTCCCTTCCTGGCCGCGGTCTCAAGCGCCTCATAGAGCGTGCCGAACTGTTCCTCAAGTTTCGCGACGTGGGCCCTCGCCTGCTCGTCGTCAAGGTTGAGCTGCTTCTGGACCACGCCCATGATTGCCAGGGCCCTCTCCTCCCTCTTCCATTCTATCACCTTGGCCCTGCGCTCCTCGTTGGTGACCTGCCTGAGCGACAGGTCGATCTCCTTCCGAACCCTGTCGGCGCGGATTACCTTCAGGACGAGCCTCTGCTGGGGCTTGGCCACTCGCTCGATGTTCCTCACCCAGCCCGTGGATATCTCCGAAACGTGAAGGAAGCCATTCATCCCGCCGTACTGATCAAGGTTCACGTAGATTCCATGGGAGGTGATTTCCCTGACGGTGCAGATCACGACCTCCCCGGCCTCGGGCAGTCCCCTGTCAGCACTCACGAATGCGAGTGCAACTTTCAGGGGTAATAGGGTTTTCTGGCGCCTAGTCGAGCTTCTTCACGGGCTGGCCGAAGATGATGGCCTTGCCGCCCCTGCTCTGGGCCAGCTGCCTTCCGCACCCTCTACATCCCACATCCTTGGCCGCGCAAGAGAAGACGATCCTCTCCTCACCGCAATCGGGGCACTTTATCAGGTAGAACGAGCTCCTCATCTTCGGGATGGGTTCCCTGCCGCGTCTCATTCCACTATCTCCGCCTTTCTGAGCCGTATTCCATCTCTCATGAGTTCCTTGCTGCAGTCCTTGCACTTGAGCCTCAGAGTGGCCTTCTTGGTGGTCTTCGCCGTCCTGATTAGCTCAGGGAACTTCTGACCGCCGTAGCCGCGCTTTCTTCCCGCCTGGCGCCTCGCCCCCCACGAGGTTGCCCTCTCCTTTCCTCTCTTGTACAGAGAGACCGAGTGAAGCGTGTGCTTCTTGCAGTGTGGGCAGAACGTGCGCATCTCCTTTGGGAATTTCATCTTCTTCGCTTCCGGACTGGGAGCCTTTTTTGGAGGGTCTTTAAAAGATTGGTTCCCGGCCTGGGACCAGGTCCCGCCGGCCTGTCTCCGTCCGGATGCAATAGTTCCATTTCTGCCTCCGTGAAGGCCGGAAGGAGCGACCAATCTTTATTATCCGATACCGTGCAGCCCCACCGAAGGCCGTATCTGGATTGTTCTTGGCAAAGACTGCGACGAACGCCGAGTGGCGGGCGGTCTCGTCCGCCGTGAAGACGCTTGTTGAGGAGGCAACCTTCGACGCGACGAGCGCCGGCCTAACGTTCAGGGCCATGGACCCGTCTCACGTGGCCCTCGTGGACCTGGAGTGGCCCAACAGCGCCTTCGAGCGCTTCGAATGCGAGAAGCCTTTCAAGTTCAGCCTGCGGGTCGAAGACCTCGTGAAGCTCATCGGCAGAAGCGAGACGAAGGACAGCGTCGAAATCTCCTCGACCGAAGAGGACGCCATAGCCGTGAAGTTCATGAACGGGTACAGGCGGGAGTTCATGATCCATCTCATAGAGAGCAGCACGGCCACGGCCCCGATTCCGAAGCTGGACTTCTCGACGAAGATCACCCTCACGACGGCCATCTTCGAGAAGATACTCTCAGACATATCGGTGGTCTCGGACCAGGTGACCATCCAGGCTGCCAAGGAGAAGCTCTCGTTCTCCGGCAAGAGCGACATCGGCAAGGCCGGCGTCGAGCTGCAGAAGACCGACGCAGACGTTCTCGACCTGAAGTCCGACGCGGATGACAAGGCGACGTATTCCATCGACTACCTCACGGGGATCGTCAAAGCGATAAGCAGCGCCGACACCCTCGTGTGCGAGTTCAGCTCGAAGAAGCCGATTCGGCTGGAGTTCAAGCTCAACGACCAGGGCGCCACGGTATTCTACTATCTCGCGCCCCGCGTCTCAGACTGACGCGAAGTCGCGCAGCTTCGGGCGGATTCCTTATCTCCTACCTGGCTCCCTGACCGCCGCTCTTGAACCCGGCGACCGTCGCCTTCCTGAGGTCGGCGTACAAGGAGTACTACTTCAAGAAGGCCGACTCCATGGAGTTCCCGCCGGAGATCCAGTCACGGGAGTTCGGCTACATCCCCTTCGGCGGGAGCATGATAAGGCACCTGTCGTTCAGGAGCTCCGGAGAGGCGATCGTCGAGCTGGTCAGACAGGCGCCATCGTCCGCCTACTGCTCAAACGCCAGGTACACCGCCCCAACTCTGCCCGTGGAGGAGAAGGGATGGCTGGGCGCGGAGCTGATATTCGACATAGACGCCACCGACATCCCGACCGCCTGCAAGAAGTCCCACGACATCTGGTACTGCGAATCCTGTCACTCGAAAGGGAAGCTGCCCAAGCCCCCTGCGTGTCCCGCCTGCAAGGGCGTTCTCCAGGAGTTCCACGGCACCTGCGACGAATGCCTCGAGGCGGCGAGGCAGCACGCCCTCCGCGTGGTCGACTTCCTGACCAAGGACTTCGGCGCGTCAGCGGACGCGATAAGGACCTACTTCTCGGGCAGCCGCGGCTACCACCTGCACGTATTCGACGCCAGGTTCGACCCGCTCGACCAGCAGGGGAGGGCCGAGATTGCGGAGTACATCCGCGGATCTTCGCTTCCGGCGAGCAACACGATCTGGGCCTCGCTCAGGCGAACGCCGCCCAACTCTGAGGACCTCCGTGGCTGGACGCGGAGGATCGCGGCCGCCGTGGGATACGTCCCTGGCGAGGCGAGCCAGCGGAAGTCGGTCGCCCAGGCGATCGCGTCCCAGGCCGCCAGGATAGACTCCTCGGTCACCACCGACATCCACCGGGTCTTCAGGCTCGCGGGAACGCTCCACGGGACCAGCGGGATGCTGAAGATGAGGGTGGATTCATCTGACGACTTCGACCCGACTGCCGACCCCGTGGTGCTGAGCGACCGCCCGGTCAGGATCCAGGTGAGCTTCTTCCCAGCCTTCAAGATGAAGGGAGAGACCTTCGGCCCCTACAAATCGGAGAGCGTCTCAGTCCCCACGTACGCCGCAATCGGCATATTAACCAGGGGACTCGCGGAGGTGTCCTAATTGCCCGAAAGCATGCTTGAGTACATGAACAGGCACCTGGAACTTGAGGAGGAGTCGGAGAAGCTCTGCCAGCTCCCGGCGGACTTCTACTCGAAGACGGCCTCCTACGCCCGGAACCTCCGCCGCGCGTCCAATCCCAGCAACTCGGAGATCACGAACAGGTTGATCGCCAGACAGTCCACCATGATCCGAGGCATGGTCAGGCGGCTCGCGACCCTGAGGGCACGGAAGGCCGTGGAGCAGGGTTCCCTGTCTCAGCTCCTTCCCGAGGAGAGGCACGTCTGCTCGCTGGAGGAGGGCTACGAGGGGCGGCTCGAGGAGTTCATAGGGGCGGTGTCAACCGGCCAGTCGTCGTACATCGAACTGGCCCACAGGCGGGAGATGAACAGGAACGTGGTGCTGCGCTTCATCAAGCCGGTCTCCGAGCTTATGGGGGCGGACCTTCGGAGATACGGTCCTTTCAAGCCGAACGACCTGGCCTCGCTGCCGGCTGCCAACGCTGACATCTTGGTCGCAAACGAGGAAGCGGTCGTCGTGCGCTCTCGCGGCTAGCTCAGGAATAGGATCTCCAGGTGTGGTTGCACTTCAGACACCTGTAGAACTGGGTAGGCGGCTCGTCCCCGCTCCTTGTCTGGAGGAACCACCAGCTGGCCTCGTCGTGCCCGCACTTCGGGCATTCAATCTTCGTCGTCGGGAGGGTGTTGAGCTTGCTCTCCTTGTCGCCCACGACCTTGATCGGCGCAGCCGCGGCCAGCTCTTCTGTGGTCGACTGAGTGACCGTCTTCCCGGCCTTGTTTGCGTACCCGCAGTTGTCGCAGAGGTAGGTGATCATGACTTCCTTATCGGACTTTACCTGCTTGAGCCTGAGTCTGGTTCCACACTTCGGGCAGAACTTCAACCCGTCGCCCCGCTGAACGCCTTCTCGACTGTTTCGCGGAGGGCACCGACCGTATCCACCGCCCTCTGGACGCTGTTCACGAATGCCTTCTCGGGCTTTATCCTCTGGGCCCTGACTCTGAGGAACAGCTTCTTGATCAGCGGATGAGGGGGCAGCACTCCGGCGAACGTGACGCTCTTCTCTTCAAGGAGTTCGTGGTGGACAATCTCAGCGAGGGAATAGTCCTCTCCGGTAATCTCCACGGCCAGTCCCTTCTCCCCCTCGTTGGTTGTCTGGACTTGCATTTTCCAGTTCGGGGCCTTCAAACCGCGTTAATAAATTCATGGTTGAACTGGGGTTTGACCGAAGTCGTCTGCGAGCTTCCTCTCCTCAACGTTCCCGCATTCGACGCACTTCACCCTGCTCCCCGCCCTCAGGAGGGGCTTCCCGCAGTTGCTGCAGAGGGCGTATATGACTCCAGCATGGTCGTCGTTGAGAGAGAGGTGAATCATCCCGTTCATCAGGCTGTGGACTCCGCACCGAACTATGTCGCCGAGCTTCACCATGGGGCCTCCCCGCCTCCCACCCCTGCCCGGAGGGCCGCTCCTCATCATAAGCGACCCCGTGAACCCCCTGTCGGACCTCTCGCCGTTCACGTAGTATATCCTGATTCCCGCGGAGCTTGTCTGCGCGACCTCCACCTGGCCTGTCACGAAATCCCCCACGGCCAGAAGCTTGGCCTCAGCGGAAGGACTGACGGAAATCTCGCTCTTCCTCCTGTCCTCCGAGACCTTTCCGACGGAGAGCGCCCTCAGCAGTCCGTCGTCGTCATACACGTTCCTCCCGGGCAGGAACTCCTCAGACACGGCGACTTTGTCTCCCGGCAGCACACGCGACTTCTTCGGGTCCATTCTACTCCCGCCCCCGCCCCAGACCGACTGTTAGCTCTATCCATTTCGGTCTCTCCAGGAACTCGCCGATTCCCCTCCCTTCCAAGAGCGCCACGAGAGCGTCGGCCTGCGGAATTGAGAGGACCGGGCGGTCAAAGCCGTAGCCGTCTATCGATATCCTGGGGCACGCGGTCTGGACGAACGCCTCGATGTCCCTGTAGGGGGCCAGCCTTTCGGCCGTAATGTCGCGCATGGCCAGCTGCAGGACCTTCCTCCCGTGCATTTCGAGCTTCTTCGTGATCCACCGGCTCCTCCCCAGCATCTTCTGGCCCTCCTTGAGACCGGTAACGACCCCGAATGTCCTGGCTTCGGAGGCCTTGTACACCGCGAGTATCGCTCTCTTCATCCGCTCCTCGGCCGCTTCCTTCATGTCCACGACGGTGTCCAGATAGGGATCGAGCATGAATGTCGGCTTGCCGCTTGCCAGTGCGAGACCCACCGCGTGGAACTCGCTCTCGCCCAGATAGCAGAAGGCGTCGACCCGGTCCCTGATCGGATAGACGGTGGAGAAGTCGCAACCAAACGTCTGGCTCCCCTCGAGCAGGCCATTCGCCACGCCCAGGACCACTTCGAAGCCCTCGCCCTCGAGGGCCCTCTTCACCTCTCCCAGCTCGTGCATGTGCTGGCTGAACGTAGCCAGCCCTATCCTCTTGTAGCTCGCCAGAAGCGGGGCAACCTTCCGGACCACCCCGTCGAACTTCACGTCGTCCACGGCGTCGACGAGGTAGGTGAAGTCTCCGACCACCTTGGGAACGGCGTTGTGGCCTATGTGGAGTGCGAAGTCAGCCTGCAACCTGGGGACGTCTTCATCGACCGTGTCGCAGATGCCGAAACAGGAGTCCCCCGCAAGGACGTAGGACACCCCGTATCGTTCCTTCATGCGGTCCATCATCTGCCGGGTCTGGTTCAGCAGCCCGCCCGGCGCGTTGACCACCACCAGCCGAGGCCGCTTCTCTTCGATCAGGCTAGAGACTTTGGCTTCGTCGATTCTAAGAGTCATCAGTTCATCGGCTTCTGAAGCTGCTTGACCTCCGTATGGGTCTTCATTGGCAGTTTCGTCGACGCGGCCCACATGGCCTTCTTCCCCTTCTCCAGGTTCTCGGCCTTTATGCCGAGCTCCAGAATCGTATCGCCCTGGTGTACCCTGGCTGCCAGCCCTATGGGCTTTCCGAAGGCCTTCCTCATTCCCTCTTGAAGCCTGTCTGCGCCTGCCGTTGCGATCATTTTGTTCTCCCTCAGTATTATGTGAGGGTAGGTCTTCACGATCAGGTGATAGTTCTCTTCGCCCACCAGCGCCAGCGTCTTGTTGGCCGCAACCCTGGCGGCTTCGAGCGCGTTGTGCCTGATCTGGACTCTGCCATCTGAAACGAGTGTGACTAGGAAGTCGTAGTCCGGCCTGGCCTTCCCCGTGCTAAAACGCGCCACCTTGGGGTTCGGTGCCCCGGGGGCGAAGGTCTTGCTCGTGTAGGCCATTCCCTTGATTTCGCGGTAGTTTTTTCCGTGCATATGGTCCGCCTTGAGATTTCGGAACTGCGTTCGGCTACCCTTAATTAAGCATGATGGAGCGTCAAGCCAAACCAATGCCCTTCCTGCTGCCGCGCTCGCCCGAGGACCGCGGGCCGGGGGCGTTCGTCCTCGCCTTCGGATCGCTGTCCATGCTGGAGCTGCTGGCGACCCTAGGAGGCAAACTCTCGAACCCCGAGAGCCCCACAGAGCGGATCGGCGTATTCGACATGCTCCCCGGGTCCGCCTCTTCAGTAGCCGGCCTGGCAGGAATCCACAAGTTTGCGACCCTCCTGACCCCCGTCCGGACCGACGGCTCGGGGATCGATGACTTCACGGAGAAGATCACCGGGCGCGTCGAAATCTCCAATTTCTCGGTCAGCGGATACGGCCTGGCCGCGGAGGACCACGAAGGGCTTGTCCAGCTCATGTTGGACGCATTCAGGACGAAGCGGCTCAGGAAGCTCCACCTCCTCAGACCCAAGGACAACGAGCTCCGGGGCGACCAGGTGGTCGCAAGAGGGTCCGCCGACGTCGTCGCCTTTCCTTACCACGACGCCTACTGCCTCGCGCTCACCACATACGTCCCGGACGCCTCTGAGTTCAGATACAGGGGGGTTGGCAAACCAGCTCCGCACTCCGACATATCCCTCTCGCCGAGGCTCGCGAGCACCTTGGTGAACCTGTCAGGCGTCGAGCGCGGCCAGACGCTGCTCGACCCCTTCTGCGGCTCGGGCACCATTCTCGCCGAAGGGCTCCAGAAAGGGACCGACTGCGTGGGCATAGACTCCAGCAGGCGCTTGGTGGACGAGGCGAGACTGAACCTCAGATGGGCGTCTAGGACAGCGCATGGCGGTCATTTCCGGCTAGAGACAGGCGATGCCAGGGCTCTGGGGGAGCTCATGGGCGGAAGAACGGTCGACGGGGTGGCGACCGAGCCTATCCTGCTCCCGAGACTGAAGAGCCGGCTTAGCCTGGACGTCGCGAAGGAGATGATTGACCAGGCGGGGGACGTGTACGCGGAGGCCCTCGCCTCCCTTTCCGAAGTCGTCAGACCCGGGGGAAGGATAGTCGTCGTAGTGCCGGTCCTGGAGACGACGGAAGGGAACCAGATCTACGTCGGCCTCGATGGCAGGCCTCTGGGGCTCTCCCTCTTCCAGCCCGGGCAGATGCGTTTTCAGTACCCTATCAGGCTCTCCTTCGAGAGCACCAGGTGGATCAAGAGGGCCGTCTACGTCTTCGAGGTTCGCCCCTGAAGCTCCTCGATAGTCCCCACGGCTCTTCTGAACACGCCAGACATCAGCAGCAGCTGCCGGTCCGTCATCCGGGACTCCGCAGCTATCCGCTTACCGATTTCTGGCATGTTCCTCAGCTTGTGACCGGGCATCCTCGAAGAGGCTGCAAGCTCCGAGAAGCTCTTGGCGAAGAGCTCCCTCGGCCTTCGTGAAGAGCCCCTGAGACCGTTCCCTTGTCCCCGCGATATGACATAGAGCATTATCGCGGCCGCGTGGCCGATGTTCAGGGTCTTGTACCTTGATCCCGTTTCCACTACAACGGTCAGGTCGCAGAGCTTGATTTCCTCGTTCGTGAGGCCCGTCGTGTCCCTTCCGAGAACGAGCGAAGACGACTTGGCGGCGCGGACGTGGCTCGCGACCTGCTCGAGCCTCACTGCCCGGCGGATCACGTTGGACTTTTTTCTCGCGGCTATGGCCGTCGTGGCAACGAGCAGGTCGTTCTTCCTCCGCAGCTGCCGCAGGGTCACCAACTCGGCGTTCTCGAGGATGTCGGAAGCGTGAGAGGCGTAGATTCGCGCCACCGACATGTCCACCTGGGGATGGACCAGGTACAGCCTCTCAATCCCGAAGTTCTTCAGGAGCCTGGCTATCTGGCCGAGGTTCACGGGGTACCGCGGTTCCACCAGCGTAACCGAGAGGCCTTTCGGGGTCAAAGTCCCTCGACTCGCAGAGATGCCGGCCTCATGCTGCCGGCGGCGCTCCCGAAACCAGCTGATAAACTTCGGCAGGCGACAGGTGGAACACGCGCTTGCTCAGGTTGGGCAGGGCTGCGTTCGCTCCGATTCCGGCGTGGATTAGCGCCGAGGAGAGCTTGCGCCTTCTGAGAGCGAACAGCCTCTTGACCAGCGTTATCTGCGGTCTGCGCAGCCTTGTCCTCGGAACGAAGAGGGCCACCCTCGAGTCGACCCTGGGCTGGGGCGAGAACGCCTCCCGCCCGATCCGATCTCCCAGCCGAACCGCGGACGATATCTGGGCGATCGCCGAGATCGCCCGGTAGCCTCTGCTGCCCGGCGGCGAAATGATCTTCTGGACGAAGTCCTCCTGGAGGACCACCACGGCCCTGTCGTATTCTACCTGGCTCAGCCATTCCACGAAATCGGCAGACCTGGAATAAGGAAGGGTGGCCACAAGCACGTCGAAGGCCGGCCTTTCGCGGAAGGCATCGGCCAAATGGAGTTCCAGGTTCCGCGCGCCCACCGCCCCGAGGGTCGCCTCGAAGTTCGCCGGGTCCAGCTCGTACGCGACCAGCCTTTCGCACACAGGGAGGAGCTCTCTGGTTAGGGCTCCCCTGCCAGTCCCGATCTCGAGCACTGTCTCACCCCTTCCGATCTGAGCGGCCGCGACGATTCGCCGTACGGCGTCGGGGTCCACCAGGTAGTGCTGCCCCAGCCTCTGTCGCTTCATGTCCATGCAGCTCGCGGCAGTCGGAGCTACCTCTTCACGAAGAGGTTGATCCGGGACCCGCCCGAAAGCTCCTCAACGATTCTCTTCGCGACGAGCTTGGCGGGCTCTCTGAGCCCGACCCTCTGCTGCAGGTCGTCGAAGCTCACGAATGGCTTCCTCTCCCTCGCATCGACGATCTCTCTCATGAATGTCTTCCCGATCCCGGGTATCAGCTCAAGACCGTGCAGCCTCGGTGTGAGCGGCTGGAGCTCGTTGAAGTTGGCGACGTACCTCGCTTCGTTTGACTTCACAAGTTTCTCTACGACCGTCTGCAGGGAGTTGGTGGACTCGGCTGAGAGCTCCTCAAAGGTGAGCTTCCCGAGGACGCTGATTATCTTCTCCCTCCCCTCCTTGCCGATCTTCACCTTCTCTCCCGTCTCGAACGTCTGATTCTCGATGGCCAGCAGCTCCAGAAGCGTGAGCCTCTCCTCTCCGATGGCCTGGACTATGGCCCCTTCCCTCCCTTTAATCACGACCGACTTGCCCCTCGGCAGGAAGTCCAACACGTAGGCGTACTCTTCGTACTTCTTGTCCACAGAGAGCATTTCTAGGATGGCACCTCGACCGGTCGGTTAGTTGGAGTCCGGCCCCTCCGACCGAAGCGTGACCGCTGATGTACGCATTCCTAGACCTGGCCTCTTGTCGCTTTACTGACGGCTTGCGTATATAATTCTTAGCCGTCTGTCACTTCGAGTGGACGATCTTCAGAATCTTCTCGAGCGTCTCAGTTGGCAGGAGCTTCCGCCAGCCTGAGGTGAACGCCCGAAGCTCCTCCACCGTCTTTGGGGCGATGTTGATCACTTCCACAGCCTCCTCCTCGGTCAGGCCTGCATCGTCCATGAGCTCCTTCCGGAGCTTCTTCGCCGCTTCCGGCGTGACCTTCGCGAACTTCGAAGTGTAGTCCAGAGTCCGCTTCTGTATCTGGTCGGCCTTCTCCACGTTCAGCTTCTGAAGTATCTGATTCGCTTCCGGGATGGACAGGACCTTCTTCGAAGTCTTCTCCGACATCAGCTCCCCTCCAGCGGAACGACGTGCTCCTTTCTGGCGACGACCGTCTTGGACTTGTTCCCCACCGGCACCCGAATGGTGACCGTTCGGCGGCCGGCCTCCTTGACGACCCCGACGAGGCCCTGGAACCTCCTGTGAGGCATTCCCTTGACCTGTGAGGGGTCTATCCTGACCACGACCCTGTCCTCCGGCGTGTATTCGCGAAGCACGCTGCTCAGGCCTCTCTTCTGCCTCGACTTCAGCAGAGACCTCGTCCTCCTCCTGTAACCATGAGACTTAGGCAAGTTTCAACCCACTCGTTTCAATTACCCTGCGTATGTCAAACTTTTGGCATCTTACCTCAGCTTTTAAGACTTCCGACACGGAAGGTGAGACGAGCTCACCACTTACGAACCTCTTCACAGGAAGACCCCCGTCCAGCTCCACGTCGATTGTGATTGCCCTGCCGGCAGCCCGGGCCCTGAGCCCGCTCACACGTTTGAAGGTGGCCTTGTCGTAGGGCCTGTTGAACCGGACCGTCGTGTCCCTGAATGACTTCCGCAGCTCCGCCAGGCTCTCCTTGGAGACCTCGACCGACGCCTTCGCGATTATCCGAGTCCTGAACCGGAAGCTGGGGAGCTTCGCGGGGCGGGAGGGTAGCAGCATGCCACCGCTGACGGTCACCCGTCCGCCCCTGACCTTGGCTGCGAATCGCTTCGGAAGCCGGCGCGCGACCGGGTTCTTCAGCTCGACCAGGAAGGGCCTCCCCGGCGGGAGCACCACGCTGTCCCTGTCCTCGCTGCCTATCCACGTGAAGACCATGCCTTGGGCCCCGCAGTCGGCGAACTCCTTCCGCAGCACCTTCTCCACGCTGGGCGCCCTGCGGAAGCCCGCGCCCCCGCACTTGTCGCAGCCCCTTCCCCCGCAACCCGGACAGAGCTCCCTTCTCTGGGAGATTCCCGCCGGCTTCGTGTACCGCCCGTAGAAGAACAGGGGTCGTGAGAACGCGCTGACCCTCCCTCCCTTCAGGTCTACGATCAGAGTCAGGTCTGGCTTCTCCTTTCGTATCTTCTTCCCGAGCGCCTTCGACGCTTCATGGGCTATGATGTTCGACAGCTGTACCTTGACCGTCTCCCTGCCTTTGATCTTCAGGCTTGACCTGAGCTCGTCCTCTCTCTCCTGTATCCCTTCGGGCATCGAAAGACCGATCGCGAACGTGTCGAACTCGTACCGCCTCGCCTCCTTGACAACCATCGCGGCCAAGTCTCCGGAGCTCTTCATCAGGCCGCGGCAGATGAAACAGTCCTCGTCAGCGGCTGCCTCGAAGTCCTTTGGCCCGCCGTCCTGACGGCGAACGCACGTCGCGCACAGCCCGTATCTCTGGACGGCTTCGGGCAACCTACTGGGCGCCCATCCTCTTCATCATGCTTCTGAACTCCCGTCCCTTGCTCTGCTTCATCAGGTTCTTGGTCTGCTTGTACCTCGCCAGGAGTTCTCTCACATCCTTGTCGGTCCTGCCCGAGCCCTGCGCTATCCTTCTGACGCGGGAGGCGTTTATCCTGTCGGGGTCCTCCCTCTCGATCTTCGTCATGGACTGGATGATGGACTTGTAGACCTTCACCCGGTCCTCGGCTTTGTCCAGGTCCTGGTTCTTCACGGCCTCTGAGAACCCGGGGACGTGCTCGACGATCTTCTTCAGCGAACCGAACTTCTTCATCTGCTCGAACTGCTCCAGGAGGTCGTCCATGGTCAGCTTCCCGGACATCATGCGCTGGACCCTCTTGCCGTCCACCTCCACCCCGGCCTGCTGTACCATTTCGATCAGCGCCTTCAGGTCGCCCATCCCGAGGAGCCTTCCCACGAATCGAGTCGGTTGGAACTCCTCCAGGTCGTCTATCCGTTCGCCCGTGCCTATGTAGAAGATCTTGCCGCCGGTTGCAGCGGCGGCGGCAAGCGCTCCCCCGCCCTTGGCAGCACCGTCGAGCTTCGTCACTACGATCCCGCCGATGGGGGACGCCTGGTGGAACGCCAGCGCCTGGTTGTAGCACTGCTGCCCGATGGTTCCGTCGATGACGAGCACGTTGTAGTCTGGCTTGACGGCCTCCACAATGCCCTTCATTTCCTGGAGGAGCCCTTTCTCTTCCTTGTGCCTTCCCGCGGTGTCGATGATTATGACGTTCTTCGTCCCTTCGAAGAACTTCTTCCCTTCCCTGGCCACGGCCACGGAGTCCTTCTGCTTCTCGTCGCTGAAGACCTCGACACCAGACATGTTGGCCAGGGTCCTCAACTGGGTAACTGCCCCGGGTCTGAAGGTGTCTGCCGCCACGACTCCGACCCTGAAGCCTCTCTTCGAGAAGAGCCGCGCGAGCTTCCCGGTTGTGGTGGTCTTGCCGGAGCCTTGGACTCCCAGCATCACGAACACATTGGTCTTGCCTTTGTCCAGCGGCAGCCCTCCCTCCTTCCCGAGGAGAGAGGAGAGCTCCTCGTACAGGATGGAGACAATCTGGTCCTTACGAGTCACGCCGCCGGCCGGTTTCTCCTCGAGGGCTCTCTTCTGGACCCGCTCGGTCATCTGCAGGGCGATTCTGACGTTGACGTCCGCTTGGATCAGGGTTCTCTGAAGGTCGCGGATGAACTCCTTGACGACGTTCTCGTCGACGGTGTTCGAACCGATGAGCTTCTTGATGGCGCCCTGGAGGCCATCCCTCAGCGAATCCAGCATTGTCCTGTCGCGAAGAACCCAACTATTTATTTTCTTAAGATCGGCCGGGCCCTCACGGAGAGTCCCTCTCGTCCGCCTCGGTGATGGGTTATCAACACCGGCCCCGAGAAGGTGCGCGTTGCCGTTCGTCGACATCGGGCCCCACCGCATCGAATACGTCGTGGTGAAGGGGGAGAGCGGCCGCTACACGTATTTCAGATTCAACCGTGAGGGGATTCTGGAGATCGTCGTTCCGCGGGGGCGCAGGGTCGACCTGGCGGCTGCGATCAGAGGCAGGGGCTCTTGGATACTGAAGCACTACCTCGAGACGTCGAGGAGCAGGAGAGTCCTAGACAAGGACTCGGTGATGTTCGACGGCATCCAGCTGAAGATAGTCTTCGAGGAGAGCAACGAGCCGGAGGAGCTGCTGCCAGAGCCGTCTCGGGGCGAGGTGATTGTCAGGGCAGCGGACCCGTCGAGGGTGAGGGAGCTAGTGAGAAGATGGTTCCTTCGGGAGTCCTCGCGATACGTCGTGAGGCGTGCGGCGGAGCTCTCTCGTGAGCTCGGGCTCAAGTACAAGGTCGTCGACGTGAGAGAGATGCGCAGTTGGGGATACTGCACCAAGAGTGGACGGATTTCCTTCAGCTGGCAACTCATCGCTCTCCCCCAGAGGCTGCGCGATTACGTGGTCATCCACGAGCTCTCTCACCTGGTCGAATTCAACCATTCGGCCCAGTTCAAGAGGAGGGTGGCGGCGGTGTGCCCCGACTACAGAGAAAGAGAGTCCGAACTCCGCCGGATAATAGAGGCCTGAAAGTGAGGGGCTCAGGACGCGCCCGAATTATTCCCCTCACCATTAATATACCGGGGCACTATCCGGAAGCCGTCTGTTGACGAAGTGGGAGTGCTACAGATGCCATTACGTCTTCGAAGGGGAGTCGACCCCAGACGAATGCCCCAGCTGCCACTACTCCCTCACCTTCTGGCTCGAGCACGCTGAGCAGAAGGTCGTCACGGTGCGCAATTTCGTCAAGACCGACGCCCTCGTGATCGACGCGAACAAGTCGGTCCTCGACGCTGCCCGCGCGATGCGCGAGAAGGTGGTCGGGAACTGCCTCGTTTCAATCAACGGGGTTCCGGTGGGGATAGTCACCGAAAGGGACATGCTGAACAGGATTGCAGCGGAGGACCTGCTCTCGTCAAGCGTTTCGATTCGGAAGATCATGACTTCCCCCATGATTTCAGTAGTAGCCGACACGCCCCTCTCGGAGGCAATCAAGCTGATGGCGAAGCACCACATAAGGACGCTCTTCGTCACCGACAATGGAATGCCAATGGGCCTCCTGAACATGAGGGCCATCGTCGGCGACCAGTTCCGGGCTGCCAAGGCCGTGGATCCGGACGACTCGGACTAGTTCTCCGGCAAGACTCGACCCGATGATATCAGATGGGCTCATGACTCGGATATTTTACATCGAGGTCGCAGATATTTCACTCCCTGTCTTCTAACCTCCTCGGGCTTCCATTGTACGGGGATTCGAAGAGGAGGTGGAAAAACGCAGAGAGCTCTCACACAACGTCCAAGGCTGCTGACGTGCGTGATGTGCGGCTCCACGAGGTCGGCGAGGGTCGGGGAGGAAACCTCGTGGTGCGTAAAGTGCAGTACTGCAATGGTTACGATCGTGTAGGACCGCCAGTCCCATGCGACGACCAACGTCCGAGTGGTATCCATATTTGACAGTCTAGCACTGGCCGCGCCTGGTGGTGCCACCGGGGCCGGGCGGCACACAAAGAGAGAAATAGTCGAATAGGGTCCGACTTCGAGGTTGACTCCCAGACACTTCTTCCTGACGAAGGGGGTCGGAAAGCACAAGGAGAACCTCCAGTCGTTCGAGCTTGCCCTGAAGGATGCGGGAATCAATCGTTTCAATCTCGTGACCGTCTCCAGCATCGTGCCGCCCTTCTGCAAGCTGATCCCGAGGGAGAGGGGGATTGAGATGCTTCAGTCGGGGGAAGTCGTCTTCCTTGTGCTCGCGCGGAACTCAACCAACGAGCCCCACAGGCTGGTGGTTTCTTCGATAGGCGTGGCTATACCTTCAAAGCCCGAAGAGTACGGGTACCTTTCAGAGCACCATTCGTTCGGGCAGACCGACGAAGCGGCAGGAGACTACTCGGAAGACCTCGCAGCCACGATGCTGGCGACCACCATGGGAATTCCTTTCGAGCTTGACGCTGCCTGGGATGAGAGGGAGCAGCTCTTCAAGGCCTCCGGACGGATCATCAAGACTACGAACGTCACCCAGTCGGCTCCCGGGGACAAGGACAGCCTCTGGACCACGGTGGTGGCCGCGGCGGTCTTCGTTCCCTAAGGATCAAACACGAGCCAACGGCGGTCCGGCGAGGGCGGTTAGGCCCTCCGCGCAACCTTCAGGAGGGCATTTGAGAGCCGTCCACGACACCCAGCATCCGCGGGATCAGACGAAGTCCAGAGAAGGCTTCCTGTCGGGCGAGTGGGCGTAGTCGGGGAAGCGGATTTCCTCTTTCCAGTCATCCAGCAGCCATGCCTTGAAGAGCGCCTTCTGCGCGTCGGTGGCGTCCTTGAGAGGTTTGATCCTGTACTCAAAGGCGGGCCTCCGGGAGAGCTCTCCCTCGACATCCATCAGCCTTCCGTTCCTCGCTATGGTCAGCCTGATCGGTGTCCCCGGGCTCCTGGTCCCGACGTAGAATCCCAGCTTCTCCGGGCCCAGTCTCATTCCGTCAGCCCCGAGCAACTCATCGTTCGCAGCAAGACCCATCTCTTCGGCCTCCGACCCAGCCAGGATTGTCTTGACCGTGGTTCTTCCCCCCTCCGATCCGAGGCGCAGGCCGAGGAATCCCTTCTCTGGCTCTGACTCTTCCCTCTCGCCTAGCTTCAGGCCGGCGTAGCCCAGGTATCTGTCGTAGTCGACGTCCTCGCGCCCTCTGACCCTCGACTCGAATATCTCTCTGAGGTTCTGGCCCCCGACGGCGCTGCAGGCCGCCTCGAACTCCTCGTCGGAGTAGCCTCGCCCCTCCCGAACGAACGTTTCTTGGTAGATTTTGCGCATGACGTGGTCCAGCGTCTTTGCGCTGTTGGTGGCCCTCCTGATTTCCATGTCGAGCATCCATCCGATCACGGCTCCCTGGGTGTAGTAGGAGGATGTGACGTTAGGCGAGTTTGAGTCCGGCTTGTAGAACTTTATCCAGGTGTCGAAGCTCGCCTCCTCAGCGCTCTGCACTCTGCTCCCGGGCAGCGATTTCAGGAGGTTGATGTTGATCGCGAAGGCGTCCAAGTACTCTGCAACGGTGTACAGCCCTGCACGCCTGATTATCAGGTCGTCGAAGTAGCTTGTGACCCCCTCGGCTATCCAGAGAGACTTCGTGTACGTCTCGCCCGAGTAGTTGAAAGGCCCGAGCCCATTCGGCCTCAGTCTCTTTACGTTCCAGGCGTGGAAGAACTCATGTGAGAACAGGCTCATCATGAGGTTGTACTCCTCCTTCGGCGAGGTCCTGAGCCGCGGCACGAGGCAAACGGTGCTGTTAAGGTGTTCCAGTCCGCCCCCCACGTCATCCGTGAATCCCACGATGAAGACGTACCTCTTGTAGGGTATCTCGTCGAAGACAGGAACGGTCGCCTCGACGATCGCCTTCAGGTCGCCGACGAACCTCGCCCTGTCCACGGGACTGGAGTCGAACATCGAGACCTGGTGCTCGATTCCTCTGACCTTGAACGAGTCCACCTCTTGGTTTCCGACCTCGATGGGTGAGTCGATCAGTACGTCATAGTTGGGCGCCTCGAACTCCCAGTCGGAGACCTGCTCCAGGCCCGTGGACACCCTGCTCCATCCGCCGCCGGGTATCAGAGTCACGTGCTGAGGGAGAGACTCCATGCCCTCTGGACACATGAAGACGCTCGCTCCGTTTATCAGGGCGTGGCGGGCATCGATGTAGCTCTTGGTATCGTCGTAGGCCAGAGCGAACACCCTGTACTCCACTCTGATTCCCTCAGAAGACTCCGGGGCAACCGTCCACCTGCTCTTTGCCTGCTTCGTGACCTTTCGCCCGGCGCCCGTCGAAAGGTCAAACGCCTTCACCTCTGGTATGTTCCGTGAGTAGTCCTCGATCAGGTAGTGGCCGGGGGTCCAGACGGGCATCGCGAGCTGGAGCGGTTTGCCTCTCTGCTCGGCCGCTACAGGAATCTCCAGGGATACGTCGAAGCATCTTGCATTCGGCCTTGACATTGAGACGGTAAAACGAAGGGCACGCTGGGACAAAGCGGACTCGCGCCCCGGTCTTCCTGACTTTAAATCTGGCGCGGCCTCGACGCGAAGCATTCATTCGCCGGTCGGGCCGCTACTCGGCTTCTGCGAAGGGTGGTTGGGCTTATGGGCAAGCGCGTGGTCTGCCATCCTCGGATCTAGTCCAGCCTGGACATCTTCTCCAACGTCTTCCTGCGCCCCAGAATCCACACCTCCCAGCCTCTGCGAAGGCCCAGGTCGACCGACCCGAGCTTCCCCTGCGGAACGGCGAGTATCCGTCTTATGGACCCCTGCCTGAACATCGAGCTTTGAAACGAGAGGCTCGAGAAATGCTTCGATCGGAACCGACGCATGTTGGGATGGGTCTCACACTCCACAATCACCAGCTCCTCGGTCCCGCTGTCGATCCTGAAGCCGAGAAGGTCTGGTCGGTACGTTGACCACGAGATCCATCTGGCTGGAGGTCCGAGTGGCTCTTCGACTACGCGGTAGTCCTCGCTGGCAAGTTCAGTTCGGACGATCTCCTTCATGGTGCGGTGAACTGCGGACTCGGCCACGCGGCTCCCTGGGAATCGCTGGCATATCTGCCGTAGGCTCAACAATCGTCGAGCGAAAGTAAAATGTGGTGCCGCGGAACCGGCAGGTCGTCGCGGCTTTCTCCGCCTCATTGGTTGACGAGAACTGTCGCCGACCCGGGCGCGGGCGAAGAAGTCACGCCAGTCCGGCCCGCCTTGAAAGCTCAGAACGCCAGGTCGGGACTGCGAACGTCTCGGGGCGGTACTGAGGCTGGTAGGGTTTGATGTCCAGAACGGGGGTGCCATCAAAGAGATCCAGGCCTTCGACCCTGAGGTTCCTTCCAGACCTTCCGACGAGGCGCACCAGGGAAAGTCCAATGGGGTTCGGCCTGGTGGGCGAGTCGAGGGCAAAGACCCCCAAGAGGGGTAACTCCTCCAGCGAGAGCCCATAATTCAGAAGCCTTCTTGGCTTCACCCTCAGTGGCCCGATCTGCTCTGGCCTCAGTCTGTGGAAGTAGCATAGGACGAACAGGTGCGAGAACCCGTCGAGGCCGTCGAGGGCTTCCTCGAACTTCTTGTAGATCTCGATTACTGATGCGGCGCCTTCGCCTGCGGGGGCCTTGCCTCCGCTCGTGTTTGAGTGCACGGTCCCTATCGGCCTGAAGCTGACGCCCTCGATCCCGCTGTCGGTCATCGACGCCTGAAGTAGGTTTCGGGCCTACGGATAAGGCTGACGAAGCAGCCTTACTGGCCTGCAACATAGGTTGTTTGAGTCTGGGGCGGGTGGACGCTGACCAGCGTCAAGGCCAGGGCAACGACCAGAAGGGCCGCCGATATCTCGAAGGCGAAGCTTTCGCCGATCAGGTAGGAGTTGCCTATCTGAACCGGCAGCTTTCCCGAGAGGTTTCCTATGAACAGCTGGTAGACTATGCCGGCGGGAATGACCGCGGTGGCGGCCGTCAGGGTGAGGGCGAAGCTGAGTATCATCCCCGTGCTCCTGAAAGTGTTCATGATCCCCGATCCCACTCCGAGCTTCCCTGCGAGGCTGGACCTCATTATCGAACTGGTGTTCGCCGGCCAGAAGAAGCCGCTTCCAATACCATAGATCGTTTCGATGGCCGCAATCTGGATCACAGGGGTGGCTATCGTGAGCCTGCTGAGCAGCAAGAGGACGACGAGCTGGAGGAGCAGGCCCGCCGCGGTGACCACCCTCCCCCCGAACCTATCGGCCAGCATGCCTCCGAACGGGGAAACCACGGCGGACGCGATGGCCAAGGGGACTATCAGGTACGAAGCATTGAGCACGCTTAGGCCGCTGATTCCTTCGAGGTAGAAGATCAGGAGGAAGTTGACGCTGAACACGGCGAGCGACTGGAGCATGGCCGCCATTATCGACGAGCTGAAGATCCCATTCCTGAAGAAGTCGAAGTCCACTATGGGGTCTTTGCTGTACTTGGTCTCCCAAACGACGAAGAACGCGAAGAATATCGGGGAGACTCCGAAGGCAACCAGCGTCACCGGGTCCCGCCAAGAGTACACGAGCCCCCAGGTGACTCCGAGGAGGACCGCGAAGAGTCCCGCCGTGAACGAGAGCGCGGCCGGTATGTCGAACGACCCCCTCGTCCCCTGGGTCTTGCTCTCTCTGAGTGTCCTATAGGCCCAGATGGTGCCAAACGTCCCGATGGGGATGTTGATCAGGAAGATGAGCCGCCAGGTCGTGTATGTGATTATCACGCCCCCCAGAATTATGCCCAGTATCGACCCGACGGCCCAGACGATGGAATTCAACCCGAAGGCCTTCCCCGTCTCGCTCCTGGGAAAGGCGTCCGTCAGGATTGCAAAGGAGTTCGCCGTGAGGAGAGCGGCTCCCGCTCCCTGCACAACCCTGAATCCCACGAGCGAGATGCCCGAAAAGGCGAGCCCCGAGAGCGCGGAACCGATCGTGAACACCACGAATCCGATGTTGTACATCCTCTTCCTGCCGTACATGTCGGCGAGGCGCCCGAAGCTCAGAACCAGGGCCGTGTTCACCAACAGGTAGGCGACGACCACCCAGGTCATTGTGACGAAGTCGGACTTGAGCTCCGCCGCCATCGGGAAGAGCGCGAGAAGGACCACGGTGCTGTCGACCGAGGCCATCATGGCCCCCACGGACGTGACAGAGAGGGCCTTCCATTTGTAATCCACAGGTATCTCGCGTGCCGTTTCGGAGCTTCTTCTTAACCTCCACGGTCGGTCGGAGTCGCCCGTCTCCCGAAGAGGGATGCTAGGCGCTCCGTTCGCAGCCTATGATTGGTTGGATCCGGCGAACTGCCGTGCGTGTCGGGAGGCTCACTCCGACTTCAGCTTCTCGTACTCGTCTCTCAGTATGCCCATCAGAATTCCGTCGTGATAGCGGCCGTTGAAATAGACGGTCTCTCTGACCCTGCCTTCGATCCTGTATCCATTCTTCTCTGCCGAACGAATGGCCGCCGCATTCTCTCCGCGAGTAAACAGCTCCACCTTGTGCATGTTGTACTGCTCGAACGCCAGTTGGGTCAGTAGTCCGTTCACCTCCGATCCGATTCCCTTGCCTCTGTATCTCCTGTCCCCGATTGCAACCCCTATCTCGGCTGTGGTGTGGAACGGCCTCCACCATCGAATCGTCGCCCATCCTACAGTCCTGCGAGTCTTGTTGTGAACGATGACAAACGTCCTTCTGGTCGCGTTCTCGCCCTTCAACTCCTCTGCATACTCTTTGTCTAGGGCCTCCGCGCTTATCGTGTGATCCGGTCTGGACCTCGTCCATTCCATCACTTCCTCGTCGTTCAGAAGCTCATGGAGGACTGCGAGATCTTCCCTCTCCAGTCCCCTGAGGTAGACTTGCCTCCCTCGAATCAACTCGTGCTGCATCGCTGCCGGTGGCCACTTAAGTTCTTGCGAGGCCCTCAGTCCGGGGAGTCGCAGAAGGGCGGTTCCCTTCGTCACGATAGAAGGGTTCTCCGGGACCGGTCGCGAGAATCCACCATTCGACTCGGGCTACCGGGGCGGATTCGCGTCCCATTCTTCCATTATCTTGGCGCCCGAGCTGGAGCCTATCCTGTCTGCTCCTGCCTTGATCATCTCAACCGCCTTTGCGAGAGTGGCTATGCCGCCCGCAGCTTTGACCTTCGTTCCGGGGGAAAGAGACCTCCTGAGGAGCTTCACGTCTTCGACGGTGGCTCCGGTCGGACCGAAGCCAGTCGACGTCTTGACGAAATCCGCTCCGGCCGCCTCTGCAAGCCTGGCAGCCTCGACTTTTTCGTCATCGGTCAGATAGCAGCACTCGATTATCACCTTCAGCAGCTTGCTGTCTTTGTGGCAAGCGCCGGCCACGTCCCCGATCTCGCGTGCTATCGCGGCGTAATCTTTCGATTTGAAGGCCGATATGTTCATGACCATGTCGACCTCGTCCGCCCCATGTTCCATCGCGAGGCGCGCTTCACTCAGTTTGGTCTCGGACTCCGCGAATCCCAACGGGAAGCCCACGACGACGCATATCCTTACACCAGAGCCCTGTAGGCGGCCTGACGCCCGCTTGACGAAGTAGGGGCCGATGCAAACCGACCACAGGCGATGCCTCACAGCTTCGTCGCAGAGCCTATCGATGTCCTCCGACGTCGTCACGGCCTTTAGGGCAGTGTGTTCGATGCGGGAAGCCAGGTCTGCCCTGCCGAAAGAGGGTCCTTCATGTGCCGCGTCCATGCGTTCAGCCCCAGGCTCGATTGCGCCAGCCTTCCTAATAAACGGCGTCAGGTCCAGTCCCAGTCGCAATCAGCGGCGTTGACGCCCCGCTCGCCGGACGTCCAGCGGCACCAGCAAAGCCCTAAAGGCTTCGCAACAGAACTCCCGAACCGCCTTGTTCTACAAGGGGAAGAAGATGGACGGCCCGTCGTCCTCCGGCACAGACCTGCACGGCTTCGGCGAGAGTGTCAGAACGGAACTGGAGAAGAGGCTCCCGCGAAGCGACGTCAAGGCACTTGACGTCGGCACCGGATTCGCAACCAACGTCCGATTCCTGGCGAGAGTCCTGTCTCAGGGAAGCCTGGTTTGGACTCTGGACCCTTCCGCGGAGGTTCTAAACAGAGCTAGAAAGCTGCTGAAGGAGGATGGCCTGGATCGAAGGGTAAGGTTCGTGCGGTGCGGCATCGAGCATGTCGATGTCAAGGATGGCTTCTTCGACTTGGTCTCATCCACCATGGCGCTGCATCACCTGAGCGATCTTCATGTCGCGGTCGCCGAAATGTCGAGAATCCTGACTCCGGGCGGGAAGATCCTCATCGCCGACTTCGGGCCCGAGTCTGCGCAGGAGCTTCGGTTCGGCCATCTGCACGGGGCCGCAGACTTCTTTGACGGGGAGGCGGTCAGAGCAGCACTGAGGGGCAGAGTGACGTCTCTTCGAAAGACTGGTTTCGGTCTCTGGTATCTTGTCGAGGGGACGAAGTAACCGGGACGACCGCCGGCTGATCGCGGGCCGTCTCGGTTAGTAGTTCCTCTCGGCGAGGTACTCGGACAGTTCAATCAGCTTGCTACGGCTGGGGCCGAGCTCCAACGTGTGCAGAATCTTCTGAGCACGCTCGACATAGTTCAGCGCGACCTTCCGCGCATAGTCTATGGAGTCGTACTCGGCGAACAGTTCCTTTGCCGTCTTCATCTGGGACTCCTCGATGGAACCTCCGCTGCCCAGCAGTTTGGCCAGGAATCTCCTGTCGTCGTCCCTACAGTGCTCGAACGTGTGGATGACCACGACGTTCTTCTTACCGCTCCTAATGTCGGAGAAGACAGGCTTTCCAAGCACCTTCTCGTCGCCTACGATGTCCAAGAGGTCGTCCTGAACCTGGTAGGCCATTCCCAGGCACTCGCCGAAGTTGAACGCTGCCCTAACCAGCTCGTCGTTCCCAAGTCCGCCTCCAACTATCACGCCGCTGGCGGACGAGGCTCCAACGAGGGCGCCTGTCTTGAGCTTGATCATGGATTCGTACTGCTTCTCGTCTGCATCGTCCCTTTCGGCCATCTCTAGGTCCATGAATTCCCCCATGACGGACGCACCGTAGGATTCGCCCAGCAGCTCGAATAGTTTCTTCAGCGTCTCGCCGCTCGGATCATGGGTGCCGTATTCCGCGATCTCTCTGGGGACCTGAGCCAGCAGCAGGTTTGACGCAAGTATGGCCGCTCGGAGGCCGTATCTGTTCACGATGGACCTCTCGCCCCTTCTGAGGTCGGAGTTGTCGACTATGTCGTCCTGGACGAGCGCAGCTGCGTGGGCCAGCTCGTAGGCCACCGATAGAGGGAGCGCGGTTTCGTAGCTACCGGAAATCGCCTCGCACCAAAGCAGGGCTAGGACGGCACGCACGCGCTTCCCGCCGGAAAGGGCCTCCTTCACCACCCCATCCAGGGAGGTGTCTCCCTCCCCGAATATGCCGCTTATGCGCGAGTCTATCCGTTCGACGTACCTCCCGAGCCACTGAGGGGCTGAAACAGGCTCGTCCGCCATGCCGAAACGCGGCTTCCGCGCGAAGGTGTGGTAAATAGTTTGAGCCTATCTCAGGGGACGGGCGCCTCGCGCTGGATGAGACCGAATGCTCTCTCACGTGAACCGCCGGTCCGTAAATCAGACGAGTCAGATCTGTTTGTACGAGATGATCTTCCCGTCCCTGTCGTCGACGAGCAGCTCCTTCCTGTTCGGTGGGAGCTCCTCCACACTCGCGACGACCTTCCACTTCGAATCTGGTTCAATGGCTTCGACCGACGAGAACCGCACGTCGCTGTATCCAGCTTCGTTCTTCAGGAACTTTCGCGTCAGCTCTATCACGTCAGACACCGACAGCTTCAGAGGCCAACACCCCGTCGGACTCCGCCGGCGCAACTCATAAAGTTAGAACCTGGACCGACAGGGCCCCGTTCTGGCATCATGATTGGATCCCTGACCCGATGACCCGCTGATGCGGCAATCTCCCACAAACGTAAATAGGGCCCTACGACGTTTTCGCAGAATGGAAGCGGACCCCGGGGACGGAAGGTCCCGGCTCATTGGGCGGCTCACTTGGTTCCTGCTGGGTCTGATCGTCGTCATCGCGGCTCTCACCGTCGCCTGGGTCATTCTTCAGTGGTCGATCGCCGAGGCTGTCTACTCGGCAAAAGCCGGCCTCGACTGGTTCGGGATCACCTTCTACCACGACTACTCCTTCGTAGCCGCTGCGCTCTTCGCGCTTCTACTCATCTACCCAAGGCCAGGCGGCAGCGACCTCTGGCGGCTCGCGTCGGTTCTCTATAGACGGGCCCGGCCCTACGACGGAGAAGAGGACCTGATAAGAGTCAGCGAAAAGATGAACGTCTGGCTTTGGGCGCTGTGGCAGACGCTGAAGTGGGCCATAGGCTTCTACTCTTTCGTAGTCACCGGCGGCTTCTTCCTCCTGGGTGGGACCATGAATCCGATCATGATGGCCGTTATGGGCCTGGGGGGCTGGGCAGACGTTCCGAGGGTCTTCATTCTACCACTGGTCCCGTCAACGGGGTCGGGGCTCATCGACCTGATGCCCACGATGCAGATTCAGTACGCGATCATCTCGTACGTCCTCTCGGCCTTCCTGCTGGTCTTCGCCGTTAGGATGGTCCTGCGGCTCCTCGCGAATCTGACCACGAGAAGGAGCGAGGTCTGGCTCATGAATCTTCTCGCTGTAATCGCGGCTATCCTGCTCGAAGTGATTCTGACCGCTCCGTATTGGCTGATGAACATAGCGACGCCGTATCTTTACGGCATCGTCTGGAGCGGGTTCATACTCACGCTCGTGGGGTTCGTCCACCTGACGCGCAGAAACGCGCCTATCCCGAGGACGGGGGTGTTCAAGGGAATCGCGGTGGTCTTGGCGATAGTACTCGTGATCCAGGTGGGAATCGGGGCCTTCTACTACTTCAACTGGAACAACAACTACCTGAACTACCAGTGGTACCCGCAGACTCAGAAGCAGATTACCGTGACCAGGTGGGCGGCTGGCCTGAACGGAATCCAGGTGAGCAACATCAGCAGCCTCCCGACGAGCAACCCCACCACGACTCTGAACCTGGTCAGACAGTGGGACCAGACGGCCGCGTCGGTGACCAACACGAAGGAGATAGGGGCCTACAACTGGATGGGCCTCGCGAGCTCAGAGATCGTATACTACAACGGGACTGAGTACTGGGTCTCACCCACCACTCCGACATTCCCGTCGACCGACTGGATTAGCCAGCACCTCATCTACACGCACGCCGCGAAGGTCCTGGTGATCAACACCCACAACGGGTCTGTGATACCGGCGACGAGTGCCTACGGGATCCCGTCAGAACCACTCATTTACTACGGAGAGGGTGCTGGTTTCGGCCAGGACGTGTACGTTCACGTCCCGGGCTACGACGAGGTGCAGAACGTCTCCTACCCTGGGACGCCCGACTACACGTTGAGCGGATGGCAGAAGTCGATGTGGTTCACGTTCTCCGAGGGGCAGCTGGGCTTCGCGTTCTCCAGTCAGTCAATACAGATGCTGTGGAACAGGAACATATTCTCGCGGGTTGGAGACGTCCTAATTCCGGGACTGACGATGGACCCTTCGGCATACATCGTCTCTGACGGGAAGAACCTCTACTACGCCGTGCAGGTGTACATCGACTATCCCCTGCAGTCGGGCTTCGCCGCAAGTCCGTATCTGAGGTTCTTCGGCGTGGTACTCGTGAACATCCAGGATGGGTCGCTCCAAGGATACACGGTCTCCAGCCTCCTGGGGACAAACAAGACAGACTTCATTACGAAGTTCTACCAGAACTACTATAGTAGCTGGAGCTCGCCTCCGGCGTGGCTGATTCCACAGCTACGGTACCCCGAGCAGTTGCTCGGCACTCCGACGGTGCCGGGCCAGCTCGACTACGACTTCGTCTACCACGTAAGCGACCCCTTCGTCTTCAGGTCGGGCACCCAGTTCTACGAGAGACCGGCGAACAGCACCGTCCAGTACATCCCATTCGCGGTCGGCAACAGGACCTACTTCGTCGGCCTGCAGCTGGTCCAGTACCAGGGGGTGGTAAGCAAGAACCTTGGTGCGCTCTACATCGCGTACGGTGGCGACAAGCTTGGGCAGATAGACCTCTACCAGAACCCATCGCAGGCTTCGGTGATAATCGGTCCGTCAGCCGCTGAAAACGCGCTCAATACGAGCCCGCAGGTGAGGACGCAGTTCACGCTCCTCTCCAGCCCGCGCATCGGCTCCTATCTCCTCTACTCGGTCGGCGGGATTCTCACATACTTCGTGGCCGTCTACACTAATCCTGGGACGGCCGGCGTCGTCACCCAGCTGGCCTTCATGACGGCCATCAACCCCGCGACCGGCACAGTCGCGGTGGGTTCGAACGCAGCGGCGGCGTTCACCACCCTGAGCTCGGGTTCGCAGCCTCCGATAGTGAAACAAAACGAAGCTACGACCGTGCACCAGATAGACAATCTCATCACGAGCCAGGGCTACGCGCTGGTGAACGCTTCCCAAGTCAACCCTGCGGTCTGGATAAACGTGGGCACGGTCTCATACAGCGCGGTGGGGGCCAACGCCACCATGGGCGAGGTGGCGGGCCTGCTCAAAGGGTACGGGCAGGGCAGTGTCGGGATGACAGTCTACGCCTGGCTGGACGCCTCCGGCAACCTCAACTTCGGGGTGTTCAAGGTGCCCTCACAGGGCTTAACAGAACTCTACTACGTCACGATAAAGCCCTAGATCTCTCGGCCCTAGTGTCTCGCCAGCAGGAGGACTACGACAAGTATGATCGCTATCAGCACCAGGACGATGATTCGCAGAGTGCCGTTCCTCTCCGATATCGTGAAGTTCGCGTTCAACTGGGCGAAGGGGTTCCTCGAGTTGAGGAGCCTTACGAGCTGTAGCGCCTCCTCGTAGACGAACTGCCCTCCGTCCACCGTCACTATGTTGTCGCCCTTTAGCATGAACGTGTGCCCCCTGACAGCGAGAGGCAATCGCGACCTCCTGTCCACCCACTCGCGGAACTGGCTCTCGCTCAATTCACCATCACCGTTCGCCCCACGCACCCTACGCTTTTCTTCTTTTCCTAGGGCCCGTCCGTCCGACCGCTCGGGGCCTCAGGACCACACTCCCTACCCCGACCCTCTCATCTTGAAGCCGGCAATCAGGTGGAGAAGCGCCGTCATCGCCACAACCTGCGATCTTCCCGTGGGGTCGAGCGGAGGCGCAAGCTCCACCAGGTCTGAACAGACGACCTTGTCCTGCTTCCCGAAATAGTAGGCCATCTCATTTACTTCCCAGGCCTGCAACCCGCCGGCGCTCGGCGCGCTGACCCCGCAGACCTGAGACATGTCCACGCAGTCGATGTCGATGCTGAAGTAGACTGCGTCCGCACCCTTGGACGCGACGTCGTAGGCCTGCCTGGCCACGTCTAGCGTGCCCATCCTTCTCACGTCGGCGGGCGTGTAGATCGTGATTCCGAGCTCCTTCACTTCGTTCGCATAGGCGCGCGAATTGACGAACCCGCGCACGCCTATCTCGACCATCCTTCTCGGATCCAGCCGCTTTCCCAAGGTGCTGATTGCAAGCCCGTAGGAGGAACCGTTCGTGGGCCGCCCGCTCATCTTCCCGCGAAGGTCGAAGTGCGCGTCGAGTATGACCATCCCGATGCCGCCGAACTTCTCCGCGCAGGAGGTTATGGAGCCCAGCGAGATGCTGTTGTCGCCACCAAGGACCACCAGCAGAGACGATCTATCGAGCATCGTCATGGTCTCGGCCCTGACCTGGGTCTGGACGGCCTCCGGGTCGTCCGACTCGAGGACCAGATCTCCGAGATCGAACACCCTCGCGTCCAGGAGGTCCACACCCAGCTCGGGGCTGTAGTTCGCAGCCCCGCCCAGCACCTGCCTGATGGCGCCAGGACCCTCTACAGCGCCTCTCCGGCCTATCACAGCGCCATCGTAGGGCACGCCGAGGAGGTTGACCGCATCGTTCTTCGCCGAGTCGGCGACCTGAATTATCGAAGCCATCCGCTTGTCCTTTGCATCGAAGAAGCGGGGTACCTGATACGTGGGGCGTCTTCTCAACGTCGTCACTCGCCCAGGAGTTGAGATAAATATACATCGTCGGCCACTGCCTCCCAGAGAGATTGCCAGTAACCATCGACGGCTCCTCCTTGACCCTCGAGACAATCATGCGTATCGGTGCCAATGGCGAGAAGGTCAGGATAGGACGGGCGTCGATCAAGAAAATGGAACGGTTCAGGGCGCTGCTTCAGGAGAAGCTCGACCGCGGCGATGTGGTCTATGGCGTCAACACGGGGTTTGGTTCGCTGTCGAACAAGGACATCCCGAAGGAGCAGGTGAGGCAGCTTCAACTCAACCTGATCAGGAGCCACGCCGTCGGCGTTGGCGAGCCGCTGTCCGCCGAAGTCGTCCGAGCCGCGATGGCGATCCGTCTCAACAGCATCATAAACGGGAACAGCGCGGCAAGGCCAGTAGTTGCCACCACCATCATGGGAATGCTGAACAGCGGGCTCACGCCCTACGTCCCATGCCTGGGCTCTCTTGGGGCGTCCGGCGATCTCGCGCCTTCGGCGCACATGGCCCTCACAATGGTGGGCGAGGGAAGGGCCTTCTACGACGGTCGCCTGATCGACGCAAGCGAGGGGCTCGCGAGGTCACGGCTCAGGTCGATACGACTCGAGGCGAAGGAGGGACTCTCGCTGATAAACGGGACCTGTTTCACCACTGCCCTGGCGGCCGTTGCCACGCACAGAGCGAAGCTTCTCTTGGAAGCAGCCAACGCCAGCGTGGCCCTGACAGCGGAGGCCGTGGGCGCCTGCGGCCAGTCTTTCGACGAGAGACTGATGGCGCTCAGGAGGTTCAGGCCGCAGGCACAGGTGGCTCAGAGCATCAGGGCGATGCTGAGGGGGAGCCGGAGGATCAGGACCGCTCCCTTGCCTCAGGACCCATATTCCATCCGATGCGCCCCCCAGGTTCACGGGTCCGCAAAGCACGCCATCGATTCCTCCGAACGGGTAGTGACCGAGGAAATGAACTCGGTTACCGACAATCCGGTCCTGACCGACGACGGTCAAGTGCTGCACGGCGGGAACTTCCACGCGCAGAATGTCGCAATGGCCTCTGACTTTCTCTGCATCGCTCTGGCTTACCTGGGGACCATTTCTCTGGCCAGGATCCACTTCCTGCTTTCTGAGAGCCCCGCCGAAGCCAAGTACGGCGCCAGGAAGCCCGGCTTCGAGTCAGGTTTGATGGTAACGGAGTACACGGCCACGGCGCTCGTGGCTGAAAACGCCAAGGAAATCCATCCGGCCTCGGCCTTCCCTGCCAACGTGTCGGCCGGCATCGAGGACCACGCGAGCTTCGGCATGAACGCCGGCTTGAAGGCCATGAGGATCGTGGAAAACGTCTCGAGGATCCTGGCGATCGAGCTCGTAAACGCTTCCAACAGGGCGACGCCGTTCGAGGGCGAGCTCTCCCCGTACGGCTTGAAGGTTCGCTCCAAGGTGACTGCCGTGTCGCCTCCGCTCAGCGGGGACAGGGTATTGAACGAGGAGATAGAGAACCTCTCAGCGGCCATATTGAAGGGACAGATCCCTCACCCGCCGAGGGACGAGTACACTTCCACCCCTTCCTTGAAGACTCTCTCCACGTAGCTGCCGCCGATTCTGTAGGGGAGGAACCTGTGGTTGGGGAGCCTGTAGACTGCGAAGTCAGCCTTGCACCCTGGCACCAGCCTTCCAATGTCGTGTCTCCCAATCGCCAGGGCCGCGTTCGCCGTAAAGCCAAGTAGGGCGTCAGAGGGAGTCATCTTCATCCCCGCGCAGGCCAGGCCCATGACGAGCTGGGGAGATTCAATCCACGAGTTGGGGCTCAGGTCCGTACCGAGCGCGATCCTGCATCCGGCGTCACGTATCGCCCTCGCGTCCGCGTATCTTATCCCTGAGAAGAGAGACGTTCCCGGCAGGAGGACGGCGACCACGCCCTTCCCCGCCATCTGTGCGACGCCGCCCGTATCGCTGTGCCCGAGGTGATCCGCCGATACGCATCCGAGCTTTGCCGCCAGGGCGGCACCCCCGGAGTCGGCGAACTCGTCCGCGTGAATCTTCAGCAAGAAACCGAGCTCGCCCGACGCCCGAAGATACTTGGAACACTCTTCCGCGGAGAAGACCCCGTCTTCACAGAAACAGTCTGAAAATGCCGGTTTCACTCTGAGTTTCGAAACGGCAGGGAGCATGACGTCAACCGCGTACCTCAGATAGTCTGCGTTGGCCTCGAACTCGCGAGGTCGCGCGTGCAGTCCCAGGAACGTCGGTACGAGCTCCACCTTCTCGGTTGCCGCAAGCCTTTCCAGCGCCCTCAGCAGCTTCAGCTCGCTCTCGAGGCTCTGCCCGTAACCCGTCTTGACCTCTGCTGTGGTGACCCCGTTCCTCATCAGTTCCCTTATCCTGACGCTGGACTCTCGCACAATGGTGCCTGTCGCGGACTCTCTGGTTTCCCTGACAGTCCTCCTGATTCCTCCGCCGCCTCTCAATATGCTGACGTAGCTCTCGCCGGCGATTTTCCGCTCGAGCTCATCTTCCCTGCTGCCAGCAAAGAGCAGGTGGGTGTGCGGGTCCACGAATCCCGGCGTGACGAGCGCTCCATGCGCGTCGATGGTTACGCGGGGCTTTGAGAAAATCTTCCTGCGGAACTCCTTCGTCGTCCCGACCCAGCTTATCACTCCCTCCTTCACGATGAACGCACCGTCGTGTATGAGACCAAGCTGGTCTCGGGTGCCGCCCATGGTAACGAGCTCCCCTGCATTGACAAGCGCGACGTCTGGCTTCAACGAAAGAGTCCGCCCTTGGGGCCCCATTCACATCCCCCACCTTTTATATCTGCACGGCCCCCTCTGGGATTATGCTCGAGCGCGTAATCAGGGCACCGAGAGGAAGGGAGATCTCGTGCAAGAGCTGGCACCAGGAGGCAGCGCTCCGGCTGCTCATGAACAATCTGGATCCCGAAGTCGCCAAGGACCCGGAGCACTTGATCGTCTATGGCGGCACCGGCAGGGCGGCCAGAAGCTGGGCGGCCTACGACGCAATCGTGAAGTCGCTCAGAGGCCTCGAGAACGACGAGACTCTCCTGGTCCAGTCGGGGAAGCCCGTTGGGATCTTCAGGACCACTCCAGCCTCGCCCCGGGTGCTCATTGCCAACGCGCTTATCGTCCCAAAGTGGGCCGACTGGAAGTACTTCAGGGAACTCGAGGAGAGGGGCCTCACAATGTTCGGCCAGATGACCGCGGGCAGCTGGATCTACATCGGGACCCAGGGCATCCTGCAGGGGACCTACGAGACGCTCGCGGCAGTCGCAAACAAGCACTTCCAGGGCTCTTTGAAAGGGCGTATTGTCCTCACCTCGGGACTCGGCGAGATGGGAGGCGCCCAGCCTCTGGCCGCGACCATGAACGACGGCGTGGCGTTGATCGTCGAAGTGGACCGGCGGGCGATCGACCGCAGACTTGACAAAGGCTACTGCGACATGGTCGTCGAGAACAGAGAGGAGGCCGTCCGCCTGGCGAAGTCGGCCGCGAAGGAAGGAGAAGCCCTCTCAATCGCGCTGCCGGGGAACAGCGCCGAAGTCCTGCCATGGCTCCACGAAACGGGCTTCAGGCCGGACATCGTCACGGATCAGACGTCCGCTCACGACCCGCTCGCGGGTTACATTCCCGTCGGGCTGTCAGTGAAGGAGGCCGAGGCGCTCCGCAGGTCAGATCCCGAGGGCTACCTGAAGAGGTCTACAGATTCGATTGCAAGGCACGTCAGGGCGATGCTGAAGTTCCAGGAGGGCGGTGCAATCACCTTCGAGTACGGCAACAACATCAGGAAGATGGCGAAGGACGCAGGTGTCGATTCCGCGTTCAACATACCCGGGTTCGTCAGCGAGTACATCCGTCCCCTCTTCTGCGAGGGAAGGGGCCCGTTCCGGTGGGTGGCCCTGTCTGGAGACAAGGAGGACATCTACGCGACCGACGAAGTCGTAACGAGGGAGTTCGCAGGCAACAAGTCGCTGGTGAGGTGGATACAGAAGGCCCATGACCGAGTGCAGTTCCAAGGGCTTCCGGCGCGAGTTTGCTGGCTCGGCTACGGGGAGCGCGCGCGCTTCGGAAAGATCATCAACGACATGGTCAAATCTGGATCAATCTCTGCGCCCGTGGCCATAGGGAGAGACCATCTGGACTCGGGCTCCGTCGCTTCGCCCTACAGGGAGACAGAGGGCATGAAGGACGGAAGCGACGCCATCGCCGACTGGCCAGTCCTGAACGCCCTGCTCAACGCGGTCTCCGGTGCTTCCTGGGTCTCTGTCCACCACGGTGGAGGTGTGGGGATAGGCTACTCCCTCCACGCCGGCCTCGTTGTCGTGGCAGACGGTTCGCCCGAGGCCGAGGCGCGGGTTGTCAGGTGCCTGACGAACGACCCTGGGATTGGCGTCGCCCGACACGCTGACGCCGGTTACGAACAGGCCATCGCAAAGGCAAAGAAAGACGGGATCAAGATCCCCATGTTGTCGGAATCCCGGGATGGTCCAGCCTGATGCCCAAAGGAGGAGCTTCGGGCCTTCACCCGCCCCGTCGGGCTTGGCCGTAGAAGCTCCAGACCAGCCGCTGCTCTTTCCTTACATACTCTTTCTCGGCCTCGGTCAGCCTGGGGTCCTGGGCCCTGCTGACCGGTCTTCTTAGGCCCTCGGGAATCCCCCCATAACAGAAGAAGCCCCCGCCGGGAAAGCCGGTGTCCTTCCGGACAATAATCGGTCCGAATCCCGGCGCCTTCGCCGCCTCCTCAAGCCCGTCGATTTCGCCGATCACCGCGGTGATCCCTTTGCCTCCGGCGCGTCCTCTGGGAATGCCAAACTTCTTCATCAGATGACCGTAGGTCACGGTTCTGCCACGCCGCGCCGCACTGACGAGCTCCCGCCGCACCCCCGGTCGCGCCACGTGAACGCAGCCGCGCGGGAACGGATTAAACGTTGCGCGCGGCCCGCGTCTCCATGGATGTCCGTTCGGGAGCCGAGCCTCACGGAGACGGCGCGCTTCTTGCAGAAGCGTCGGGGCCGAGCGGAAGGCACAGCAGAATCTCCCCCGGGACAACCAACATGCTCCTGTACATGTTAAGCGCACGCAGCCGGCCGTACTTGCCGGAGACCTCCCCATAGCCCGTCCGCATGAACCCTATCGAACGGAACAGCGCTGCCGACTCCGCGTTGTCTTCCTCGATGCTGGCATAGCACTCTTTCATGCCGATGGTGGCGAAGTATTCTAGAGAGCGTGCGAGGAGCAGCTTGCCGATCCCGCGCCTCCGGAAGTCCTTGGCCACCGCGATGTAGTATACGTAGCCGACCACATCGTGGAGTGTCCGAAGCATGACGAGGCCCACCGGGCGTCCCTCGACCAGGGCCGCCCTCACCGTTGCAATCTCGGCGAGAGTCTTCTTGGAGTGCCTTAGGTACCATCCATCGAAGCTCTGATCGAGCAGCGCCTCGAGAGCCGACCTTCTCTCAGGGGGAACTTCTTCTATCCTGAGCTGCCCGTGCGGCTGACTCACAGGTTGAAGACCTTCCTTGCGTTCCGCGACAGGATCTTGCTCTTGTCCCCGGCGTCGATCTCAAGCCTGTCCACCAGCGACAGCGTCATGTGCAGGGTCGTTACCGGGTAGTCTGTTCCGAAGATCACCTTGTCCGCTCCTCCCGCGAAGTAGATCGCGTGGCTGATCCTGCTGGCCAGCCAATCGGCGTAACGCTCTGTGTACCTGCTCCCGCCCACCACGAGGCCCGAAATGTCCGCGAAGAGGTTCTCGTGTTTGTAGATCAGCTCGGCAACGTCGTCTATCCAGGGGTTGCCGAAGTGGCACGCGACGATCTTGAGGCCTGACCTCCTGTTGGCGAGGGCGTCGAGGGTCAGCGGGTGAGAGTGGACGAGGCTCCCCCTGGCGTCTGCGGTGTCCCCCGTGTGGAACATCACTGGGATGCCAGCAGATTCGGCGTAGTCATACAGTGGATCGAAGACTGGACTGCCGGCAAAGACCTTCTCGTAGCCGAGCATGATCTTGAACCCCTTGACCGCCTTCCGTCTGCCCTCCGCGAGTTTCAGAGCCTCCGAGACAGCCCGCGCAGCCGGCACCACGGTGAGGACGGGAGCGAGCTTGCCCCGGCTCCGGGTGCAGAATCTCAGAATGTCCTGATTGGGCAGGGGAACTCCCTTTCCCACGATTGGACTGAGGAGCAAGCCCTGGGCCACCCTGTTCTGCTCCATCAGCAGCAGGAGCTCATCCAGGTCGTATCGCAGTTCGTTTCGTTCAGCGTATGCGTTGAGCAGGTCGTCTCGACGCTCGGAGAGGTGAATGTGGGCGTCTATTATCTCGGGCACTGCGATCGCACCGCGCCCGTTTTCGAATAAACCTTTGCCTGGCGGGCTCTCTCTCTACCGCCTTACGGCCGCCGGCGTCGGAGTTCCTGGCCTCGCCTCTGCGGGCCCAGAAGGGCCGTTCCGACCGGGGCGATCGTCTTGGGACGTCTCCCAGCATCAGGTCCTCGTCGAGGGTTCCACTCTGTACCAGGCGCCCCTTCGCCAGAAGATGAGGCCCAGACCCGCGACTATGCAGACTATTCCAATGACTATCCCTATGACTCCCAGAACCACAACGATGATGCTGAGCAACAGCCCCCTCAGTAGGTAGAGTATCACCACGCCTAGAACCAGCAAGATGAGCCCGATGACCGGCTGCGCCCTCAAGCATAGACCTCGGAACAGGTAGGCGATTTAAACTTGGACGCGCCCTATCGCTTCTTGGTCTGATGGTCCAAGCGTTTAAAACTCGAGCTCCGGCGGTTGACCACATCCATGAGCGAACACGCCGCGCAGAACGGTGACCAGGTGTCGGTCCACTATGTTGGGCGGTTTCCGGGCGGGAAGGTCTTCGATACAAGCATGAAGTCCGAGGCAGTGAAAGCCGGGCTCTACACTCCAGCAAGAGACTACAGACCGCTTCAGGTGGTACTGGGCACCCATCAGGTCATACAGGGATTCGAAGAGGCGCTGCTCGGTATGAAGGTAAACGAAGAGAAGGAGGTCACCATCCCCCCCGAGAAGGCCTACGGAAGGTCGGGCAGGCATCCGATGGCAGGGAAGACCCTCCAATTCAAGCTCCTGGTGACGAACATCAAGACGCCCTAGGTCCCTCCAGGGCGGCTTCGGGGCCCAATGCGCAACTCCATATAGTCCAGACGCGAGGCCCCGCTCGTTCTGATTTGAGAAAAGAGCGCAACGCCTACGCGAACGCGATTGACAGGGTGCGGGAAGCCCACAGTGCCACGGTGGCGACGAGGAATCTGGTGGTGGAGTGTCCCCGGTGCCGAACCAGACAGGAGCTGCCGGACGTTCCCGGAATGCGACGTTGCGTGAAGTGCGGTTTCGAGTTCAGACCTGATATTCACAAGACGCCCTCGGCGTAGCGCCGACCTAGGGCATCGTCGGATGGCTGCCCGAGCTTCAGAACTGACCCCAACCTCGTCGCTACTGCAATCGTCGAGGGGTTGCGCCCTGGCGCGACCCGCCCGGACAAGCTCACTGCGGCTTGCTGGCGGCGATCAGTTTCTCCTTGGCGAGAAGCAGCCGCTTGCGACCGACACCCAGGCCGTAGCCCCCCAGACTCCCGTCGCTGCGTATGACTCGGTGGCAAGGGATGATGAGGGGGACCGGATTGTCGCCGCAGGCGTTCGCAACGGCCCTAGCAGAGCTGGGTCTGCCTATCTGGCCGGCCACCTCGCTGTACGACCGAGTCGAGCCGTACGGAATCGTCTGGATTGCCGCCCATACCTTCAACTGGAATTCCGTGCCGCGGATGTCCAGCGGCAGTCCCCGAAGCTGACCGTCGTAGTATTTCGAGACGCCCTCCAGGAGATCTCGCACCTCCTCCGACTCGGCAATCTCGGCCCTTGGGTACTCCCTCCGAAGCCATCCAACCAGATTCTTGTCACTGTCCCCGACGCTCACCGCGCAGATTCCATGCTCTGTCGCTGCCACCAGCAGCCTCCCCAGGGGCGAAGACCCGACGAGATACCGTATCCTCATCCCGACACCTCCCCGACGATAGGTACCGGGCGTCATGCCCAGCTTGGTAGTTGAATTCTTGTAAAGCCAACTCTGAGAGTTATAGCCGGTCTTGTACAGAGCACCGACGACTGGTTCGCCCTTCCTCAGGCGGGACTTCAGGTCGTTTATCCTCATCTCCTCTATGTACCTGCGGGGCGACACTCCCACCACCCCCTTGAACGTCCGTTGCAGGTGGTATGGACTGACGCCGAACCGCGCGCCGAGGCCGGCCAGAGTGATTTTCCCCGACGACTCGGCCTGAATGTAGTCGCACACCCTCCTGACCAATTCAAGATGCTCGCTCCCCGCCCCGCTCTCCCTGGGCTTGCATCGTCTGCAGGCTCTGAAACCCGCCCGCTCCGCCGATGCGGGGTCGGAGAAGAACACCAGCCTCTCCGGGCTCGGGCGTTTGGAGGGACAGGACGGCCTGCAGTAGACGCCGGTAGAGTTCACGCCAAACACGAACAGTCCGTCAAACGAAGCGTCCCGCCTCATGGCCGCTTCCGCGAAGTCCGATTCTCTCACGTTCATGCTGCTCAGCCCCGTCGCCTGATTGCCAACTCCACCGTGGATGCTGAGCCGATAAAAAGTGATTTTGGCGGAATCTTGCGCTCAAACCTCGCCCCGGTGGGTCCGAGGCCGACGGCCGGGTCCGGGCCGTTCCGATGGGCGAGTTGCTTCTCAAGGATTATTAGGCCCCGTTTCGAGCACCAGGCGGATTCTTGCCCAAGCCGAAGAAGGTCGGGAGCGTGAGCGTGAGGACCAAGGACCTGATGCAGGTGCCGGCGGTCATGGTTTCGGAAGATTCGACCATTGACGAGGCCGCGGAGGTGATGTGGGACAAGAACATCGGGAGCGTAATCGTCGTTGACAAGGCCGGCTTGATGAAGGGAATACTCACGGAGCGTGACGTCCTGTACTCGGTAACGAAGTCGCTCACCGGGAGAGGCATCCCGGTCACGAGCATCATGTCGAAGACCTCCCTCATGGCCAACCCCAATGAAAGCATCCTCACCTCCGTTGAGAGAATGATAAAGTCCGGCGTCAGGCACCTACCAGTGATTGACAAGACGGGCAAGCCCGTAGGCATGATTTCGATCCGGGACGCGGTCGACCTGAGCGAACCTCTCTTGAAGCTCGTCCTCGGCTCTCCAAAGAAGAAGACTTCGCCGTCCGGCTAGCCCTGTCGAGTCAATGACGACCGGCTTCCACACTTGTTCATCTCAGGTCTACCGGCTTCGACCCGCGCCCGTTATATGGGCGCCGGGCATATCCCTCACGTCATGGCGGGGAATACAAGGAGAACACCCCACAAGAGAACAGTGATAGTGCAGTGCATCGACTGCAAGATAGTTATCGGAACCGAAATCGGGTCGAGCCCTACGACCGAGGTGCAGTGGAGCCTCTGTTCGAGGTGTGTGGCGCGGCGGAACGGAATGGTTGGTGCCAAGACGCCTCACGAGCTCGGCATCTACTGATTCCTAGAACCGATTCCGCCTCGGAGCACCCGCCAGTTCTTAAATATCAACGCGACACGAACGTATTGCCTTGGCGGTGGACTTCACAATCCGGAAGTTCTCCGGGTGCACCGTCGCATACGTGAGATACGTCGGGCCCTACAGGGGGGACGACATGATGCGGGACGAGTTCGAAGGACTGGCAGCCTGGGCGAAGGAGAAGAAGCTTCGAACGGGCAAGTGGTTCTTCATGGAACTCGACGGGCCCGATGTCCCAAGCAAGAAGCGCAGATACGAGGCCTGCATCGAGCTGAAGGGCAAGGCTCGCTCGAGCAAAGGCGTACGAATCAGAAAGCTCCCAGAGACTCTCGTTGCCAGCATAAGATTCGATCCGAAGAAAGTCTCCCCGCGAGTAATCTACCACGGCCTAGAGAGCTGGCTGCAGTGGAGGAAGAAAGAAGGGAAGTACAAGGAGGCAGGCGACTGGAGGGAAGTCTATGTCGGCAATCCTTGGACGAGCGCGCGAGCTTGGGCCAACGTAGACGTTCAGGCACCCGTGAAGAAGCTGGGTTAGTCTTCCATGGTGGATCATGGAACGCGTCTGGCTACTGCCCACCTTGCCGGGGACTGCGAAGCCGCTGGAGCAACCTCTGAAAAAGAATTGACGGCGAAGCTATTTTAGTAGTCCCCGCAAAAGCTCGTGCGAGGAGAATGCCGAAGCGGCACTTTACGATCGACACGGGGACTGAGAAGGTAGAAGTCGACGGCTACGAGCACATGAAGGTGGCCGTCAAGTATCTCATGAAGAGAAGACGGAGCCTTCTGTCCACCAAGGACAAGGCGAAGGTCGAAAAGATGTTCGACGAGCTTCCGAAGCAGGTCACTGTGATCGGGAAGCAGGTTACGAAGTCCTACAAGGCGGCCTGGGAAAAGGTCAGCACCGGGGAGTTCGCAGGCGCCAGGTTCACGTTCACGCTGGAAGAAGTACCTGCCGGATAGGCGCTCGGCGTATTCCGCTACGATTCCTCGCCCAGGAATCCGAGAACAAGCGAGTTGAACTCGCCCGGATTCTCAATGTGTGGGAAGTGATGGGCATCTCTCACGCTGACGGCCCTGGCGCCCTGGATCGAGCCGGCCAGCAGGAAACCGATCCGCCTCAGCCAGAGGGGGCTCTGTCCGCCATTGAGCACCAGCGTCCTGCATTTGATTCGGGCGCAGTCGGACTTCGTGAATACAGGAAACGCCGTCTTCAGCTCCGCGATGGTCCTGGCGTTGTCCTTCATCATCTTCTGAGTCTCTTCAGACAACCTTCCTAGGCTTGCCTTTTCGCCCTGGATTCCATCGCTCAGGAGCTCGACGGAGGAGTCGAGTCTCCCCTCTCCGAGCGCCTTGAGAGCCGGGTTCAGCGACTTGCTCCTAAAGCCCGAGACGGACGACGCCACCGCCGGGCTCCCAAGGAGAAGCGCAAGCAGTTCCAGGGGGTTGTTCGGGTTCTTCACCAGCATCGTCGAGACCGCCGGCTCCACGAGGACCAGTGACCTGACGAGACCGGGTTCGTTGGCAGCGAGATAGGCAGCTACGAATCCTCCGTAGGAGTGCCCCACAAGGCTGACCGGGTCCGGTCCCAGCGCCCTTATCAGTTTCTTCAGGTCGTCGGCGTTGTTTTGGACGGTGCTGTCCGAGACATCGCCCTCCCTCACGTTCGGGGAAGCGTACCTCCTGCTGTAGGCCACGGTCCTGTACTTCTTCGAGAACTCAGGCACCTGCGCATTCCACGCACGGAAGTCGGTCGGGATTCCGTGCGCGAGGACCACCGGCTTTCCGGCACCCGACTCCGAGTAGAACATGTTCGAGCCTCCTATGTCGAGGGTTGCCATCTCGGGAATCCCGAAGGCTGCAGTCTATAAGCGGTTCCGTCGGCTCATACGAACGAGACGTCCGATTGGACGTAGGCCCGCACGGCGAGAACGAGAACCACGGCCGTTTCCACGCAGAGGAGGACGAGCTGGTACGCGTCGCCGACCGGGAAGGACCCGGAGTATCCGTCCCTGACGCAGTTCGCCACGTAGGTCAGCGGGTTGACCTGGAACAGGACCTTGATGGGAAGGGGGAGCCCCGGGCTCAGAGGATAGAACACCGTGCTGGCGAAGTTCACTACGAACAGAATAAGAATCTGAATGCTGTTGTAGGCATTGTTCGATTTCACGAGGGCGGAGATCAGGAGCATCAGTGACCCGAAGAAGATGGAGCCGATGGCAATCGTGCCGAACATCACGACCGCCCCGAAGAGCGTCAGCGTGAACGACCCCAGGATGACGTAGGCCGCTCCGAGCATGACCAGGGCCCCTGCGAGTCCGAAGATAAGAGAGGTGAACATGATCCCGAGGAGGTACTGGAGCCGGGTAAACGGCCCCACGAGAAGTTGCGCCAGCATCCCCCATCTCCTGTCGGCCCAGAGCATGCTCCCGCCCACCGTACCGGCCATCACGCTCTGGAAGGCCATTATGCCGGGCGTAAGGTAGGCGCGGTAACCGCTCAAACCCTCCACCGAGGAAGACGCAAGGGCCCCGAAGCCGAAACCAAAGAAGACCAGATAGAGGGCGGGCAGGCCTATGAGTATCGTCAGCGATCCCGGGTCGGTGTTTACGACGATGTTGCGGTACATCAGCTTGAGTATGTTTGGGGCCTCCACCTTCAGGAGCCTCCTCGGGAAATCGAGTCCATGAACACGTCTTCGAGCGTGTTCTTCCTCACGTTGAGCCACTCGAGCTGAACGCCAGTGCTCTTCGAGAGCTCGACAATCCTCTGCAGGACCTCCCTGGGGTTCTCGGTCAGGATGACCGCCGACTCTCCAGAGACCTTGAGCCCGTCGACGCCGATGCCCTGTCCAAGCTCCTGGTAGAACCTGGCATTGTCCCCCCCGACGGTGACCTCGACGGTCTTCTTTCCGCCGTACAGCCGTTTGAGATTCTCCACGGTGTCCAGGGCCAGTATCCGGCCCACGTCGATCACGGCGATCCGGTCGCAAAGGTAGTCCGCCTCCTCAAGGTTGTGCGTCGTGAAGACCACGGTCAACCCCCCGGTCGCCTCCTTCTTGATGGAATCGAGCAGCTCCCGTCTCATGATCACGTCCAGACCCACGGTCGGCTCGTCGAGGAAGAGTATGTCCATCTCGTGCATCATCTCCCTCGCCACCTGCACCCTTCTCTTCTGTCCGCCAGACAGGTCGAAGGAGCGCTGCTTCCTTACGCTCTCCAGGCCGAACATCTTGATGAGCTCCTCCCGCTTCCGGACCCTCTCCTTCTTCTGTACTCCCCAGAGGATGCCGTAAATGTCGAAATTCCCCTGGACCGTCGTGAAGTCAAACGACTCTCCCTGCTGGACGACGCCTATTCTCTTCCTGATGCTCCTTCCTTCGTGGGCCGGATCCATTCCGAGGATGCTGAGCCTCCCAGAGCTCGGCCTGATGAGCGTCGTAAGCACCTTGATGAGAGTGGACTTCCCCGCCCCGTTCTTTCCGAGCAGCCCGAAGACCTCGCCCTTGCCAACGGTGAAGCTGACGTCGTTTAGGGCGTAGTACTTCCCGTCGTAGCTGTGCCTTATGTTCTCGGCCCTTATGACGACTTCTGGCGTTCCTCGGCTTGCGCCCGGCGGGGACGGCGGCTGCAATCTGTCGCGGCCGCCAGAGGGCGCCCATATCAAGCTAGCGCGCTGGCTTCCCTCCCGACGTCACTTCCACGCCTTCGCCTTCGCGCAGAATTCGTCCATCTCGTCGAGGGTCTTTGGGCAGTGCTTGTAGTGGTGCACGACTTCCCTAAGCGCCTCTTCGACGGGAGTGGGCTTTCCGGGACAGAACGAGTCCAATTGCGCCCTGACCTCCATTAGGTGCTGCCAGACGTCCTGTGGAATCGTCAGCGGCACCCCCTGCTTGGTCGTTGCCATACCTAGCACCGCGGCGCCCTCGTATATCTGGATTGGTCGCCCTCTGGCGGTGACCGGCGTCGACCGGACGGCTACGAGAAGGAGCTCAGAGGGGCGTAGTAGACTGCCCCGTTCTCCCCGTTCGAACTGCTGTCGAAGCCCCCAATGCAGTACATGTCTCTTGAAACGACCAGGCACGTCGTCTCGACGCTTCCCGGGAAGTTGCCCGCGCGTTTCCAAGCCCCGATTCCGCCCGAGGAGACCTGGGCGTAGTACGAAGCGCTGGTGTAGGAGTTCTGACCGCCCTGGCCGCCGAGGCAGTAGATGAAGCCCGAGGAGACGACGCAGGCTAGACCGCTCTCCGCCTGAGGGTACGAAGTGGTCTTGGTCCAGGCCCCAACCCCGGACGAGGAGAGTGCGGCGTAGTAGGCCTCGTCAACGGCGTTGTCGTTCTGGTCGGCTCCCCCGATGCAGTAGACGTAGCCGGAGGCCGTGAAGCAGCTGGGCAGGAACAGGTTGGCGGGATACGCCGTCGAGTGGGTCCACGCCCCTATGCCCGACGTCGAGAGCTGGGCATACCAAACGGAGCTGCTGTACGTGGAGTCCGCGTTGGTGGCGTCCGTCTCGTTGTTCCCTCCCACGCAGTAGATGTAACCCGAGGAAGCTACGCACGATTGGCTGTCGATCGCGATCGGGAAAGCTGTGGTGACGTTCCACTTCCCAATCTGCTGGCCGCCCAGGGGGGCGAAGTAGCTGGAGGAGACGTCGTCCTCGCCGGGGTCGTAGCTACCGCCCACGCAGTAGGCGTATCCTCCGTACGGCACGCACGATTGGCCGTTGATGTTGACGGGATAGACGTTGGAATCGGCGATCCATCCGCTCAGGTTGCCTGAGCTCGAGATTACGCTGCTCGAGTAGATCTCGTTCCGAGGCCCCCCATTCACGTCCTGGCCCCCCACGCAGTAAACATAGCCGGTGCCGTTGATGCACTGCTGGCCCCCGACTCCGATGACCCCTGTCAGGTTGAGCGGGTATTCGGGACCTGATACCCATGCCTTGTTGACTCCCGTGGACGTCGTGCTCTCGTAGGCGTACAGGACCAGGATGATCACGACGACCACGACCACGAGGAGGAGGATCGCCCTGTCCAGTTTCATCCAGGTCGCCCGACTACAGCCCCAGGCTGTTGATTACTCTGCCCGAGTTCGCATCTACGACCAGGATGATCTTCTTGCCCTTGTGGTCGTACCTTGCGAACCATATCGGCGCGTGTAGGAGTTCGACGTCACCCACGTCCGACTCCGTCGTCAGACGCTGGATCATGTGGTATTTGGCGTGGGCCTTCTGCGACTGAAGCTGGTCGACCAGGGTCTTCGCCTGCGACTTCGCGACCTCCTCACCGATGTCTCCGTTCAGGACCTTGACACCCTTCGGTATCTTGGTCATGTCGAAGAGTGCCCTCTCCTGCAAATTGAACTGGTACTCCTTGGGTTGGTACTCGGTCAGCGCCTTGAGCGCGACCACCGGAAAGTTGTAGTTCGCGTCCATCTGCTCCGCCTTCATGGTGCCTCCGCCGTAGCCGAACCCCATCCCGAAAGCCCTGATCTGCCCGAATGCGGACGCGCCCAGGACGGAGCCCAGGCCGATGGACGGCAGTCCGAGCGCCCTCCTGCGCCCCCCGAAGCCGCCACCTCCGCCCATCCCGCCTCCGATGCCTCCGAGAATCACGCCCATGAGGGCCGCAGTTGTGGCGGTCTGTCCTATCTGTGCCATCTCGTTGACCGCGACCACCGAAGTCCTGGCGGAGACGTCCACTATCCAGTAGGGCACGTACGACAGGCTCATCTCTTCCTGAGTGGAGTCTTCGTGAAGGTGCCTGTGGAGAAGACCCTTGTCCATCAGGGGCGTGATTATGCCGTTGACCTGGTCAACGGTTGCCACCTTCGCTGGGAGCACGGTGTGCTTCTGAATGCTCTTCCAGCCGTCGTTGGCCAGAGACACGCTGCTGCCGCAGTACTCGCAGGTGATTATCATCTCCCCGAACTTTGGGCTGATCGGCGCCCCGCAGCTGGGGCACTTCAGCGAAGTGGCGCTCCCAGGAGCAAGCACAGGTTGGCTGGGGGCTGACGTTTGCTGGGCCGGCCCGGAGCCCTCAATCCTGGTGCCGCACTTGTAACAGAAGCCGGCATCATCGGGGAGCTGGGCGCCGCACTTCGGACAGAACATGATTCTTTTCGCCTCAGAACTGCTTGCCGCAGTTAGGGCAGAATTTCACGTCGGTGCCAACGGAGGTCCCGCATTCCGGGCAGAACTTCGGCTTGGTTCCGGACGGGCCCGCCGTCTGCGGGGCAGCCAGCGTGGCGCCGCAGTTCGGGCAGAACTTGCTGTTTAGCGGGATGATCGACGCGCAACTCGGGCAGCTCCGGGTCTGGCCCTGCGCCATCCCCTGAGCCATCTGTCCTCCCATGACAGAGCCTACGCTGACGCCTGCTCCCAGGCCCACTCCGATTCCGGTCATGGCCCCCGCGCCTCCCGACGGGTTCTTCGCTGCGTCCACGATTGCCTGGCCCGTCTGGTACTGGAGGTAGTTGACGCCGAGGACCTGCATCTGGGACCTGGTGTCGATGGCCTTCTGCACTTCATCCGGAAGGCTGATCGAGAGGCCCGATATCTTGTTGATTTCGATTCCATACTGGCCAAGGTTGTCCGGAGACAAGGACAGGACCTCCTGCTCGATGTTCGTCAGGCTCGCCGCCAGATCGGTTATCTTCATGCCCGCGGCCTTCATCTTGCCCAGGGAGTTGTAGACAAGGATGACCATCTGTTCCTTGATCCTGGACTCCACGTCGTCGGAGGTCTCTGCACCGAAAGTGCCTACAAACTGGTTGATGAACAGCTCAGGCGAGGAGATCTTCCAGCGGTATTCGCCGAAGACCCTGAGGTTGACTATCCCGAACGTCGGGTCGGTGAACTGGTATGGCTGAGTGCTGCCGTACTTTCCGTCCATGTACCTCTTCGGAATGTAGAAGACCTCGGCCTCCTGCTGCACGCCCGTGAAGAACTTCAGAAGCTTTCCGACGACCGGCGCGTTGATGTCGGTCAGGGCGTACCGGTTGGGCTGGTCGAAGTAGGTGAGCACCTTTCCGTCCCTGTAGAAGACGGCGATCTCGTCCTCCCTAACGACTATATTGTCGTTGAGCCTGATGTTTCTAGGGACCTTCCACAGCGCGTTCCCCTGCTTGTACTGGTCCTCCCACACTATGGTCGTCGAGCCGAAGACGCTGCCACCCGTTGGCGGAACCCCACTTTGTTGCTTCTTTCCGAACATTTCATTTCACCGCTACTCTATCGCGATTCCCTCAATTGCTTCCATTCTCACGGCCCACTTCTGCTTGATGTCGTTGACCGCCCGAGTGAACTGGGCCACTGAAGCTTGAATGCTATTGGGGGCTGCCGGGTCATACACCAGAGTGCTCGGAGACGTCGCCGATTCCAGTTGCAGAACGGCGCTCACGAACGCGTAGTCGTAGTCGTAGAGCTTGTTGAGCTTGTCCTCATGAATCGTTATCGGCGCTACCCAGCCGGAGTACCCCTGCTGCGCGTGCCTTATCTCGCCGCTGGTCCCCTGAACCTGCCAGATCAGCGATCCGATGGCGGATAGGTTGGTGAAGTCGTTCCCGGCCGCAACCTGCTTCCGAAGCGATTCGAGATTGCCCTTCACACGGTCGAGCCTGTCGGCCATCTGGTTCCTGAGCAGCTCGTCGGACACCCTAACGTCTTCTCTCTGCCTATAGCCCCGCAGACCGGGGATTATCAGCTGCAGCTTCTTCAGACTGTCCCTGTTCTCTTCGACAGCCTGCCTGATGTCCGAGTTTCCCTGAGACATGTCGTACTTTTGCGCTCGGACGCTCGCGCCGATATAAACCTTGGGCCGCCCCGCGGGACTCTCTGTGCCTCCTCTCAACAATCCTTAAGATTGACGCAGGCCAGAGCGCTTCATTGAACCGAGAGGAGCTCAGGATCGGATGCAGCGGCTGGTCTTACAAGGACTGGGTAGGGCCGTTCTACCCAAAGGAGCTTCAGCCGAGGGACTACCTCAAGCACTACTCTAGGATCTTCAACTGCGTGGAGATCGACTCCAGCTTCTACCGAGTTCCCAACGCGTTCATGATAAGCCAATGGAAGGCCAGCACGCCGCCGGGCTTTCTGTTTTCCCCGAAGCTGCCGAAGAAGATAACCCACGAAAACAAGCTAAGCAACTCAGAGTCCTCACTGCTCTACTTCTACAGCGTCGTGAGCAAGCTGGGCGACAAGCTCGGTCCCATAGCGATCCAGCTCCCTCCCTCGATAAAGGTCAGCACGCACCTCGAAGCGATGAAGGACTTCCTGTCGCTCCTCGATCCTCGATTCAAACACGCCATCGAGTTCAGGCACAAGTCATGGTTCACTCCTGAAACCTACGGCCTACTCAAGAAGAACAACGCAGCGATGATATGGTCTCTCAACCAATACGTCGAGACTCCACCCGAGATTACATCCGACTTCGTCTACCTGAGGCTGGTGGGGGACCGTGAAATCACCGAATTCTCCGGCATCCAGAAGGATCGCGGCGGCGACATGAAGCGGTGGGCCAAGACGGTCGAGGGCAAGTCCGAGGACTTCGACAGCGGATACGTCTTCTTCAACAACCACTTCGCTGGCTTCGGTCCAGAGTCGGCCAACGAGTTTCGCAGGCTCCTGGGCCTCGTGGAGCTCGAGTGGAGGCCCCAGGGGTCGCAACAAACTCTCTTCGGGTCATAGCTGACAAATGTCGCAGACCAGCCGGATCATCTTCCACGTCGACTTCGACGCATTCTACGTTTCCGTGGAGATGAGGGAGAACCCCGCGCTTCGAGGCCTCCCGGTGGTGGTTGGCGCCGACCCCGAGGGCGGGAAGGCCAGAGGAGTCGTGGTGGCCTGTTCCTACGAAGCGAGAGGGTTCGGCCTTCATTCAGGCATGCCGATTTCGCAGGCCTACAGGCTCTGCCCACAGGCTGTCTACATGCGCCCCAACTTCGACCTCTACGAGCGCGTCTCTGAGGAGGTGATGGAGACGCTGAAAGGGCATGCCGACCAATTCGAGCAAGTTGGGATAGACGAGGCTTTCCTCGACGTGTCCCGGAAGGTCGCGACGGCCGCCGAGGCGGAGGCCCTGGCACTCGAGCTCAAGAAGACGGTCAGGGAGGCGCACCACCTCACTTGCTCCGTAGGAATTGCTCCCAACAAGTCCTCCGCAAAGATAGCGTCGGACAGGAAGAAGCCTGACGGTCTGACACTGGTCCCCTTCGACGGGGTCGAGGACTTCCTGAAGCCTCTGGGCGTCAGCGTCGTGCCTGGGATTGGAAGAAAGACCCAGGAATTCCTGAACTCGAAGGGAATCGAGACAATCGGTCAGTTGCAGGCCATCGAGGGGAGGCAACTTGTCAGATGGTTCGGCAAGAACGGGGTCTGGCTCTGGGGAGTGGTCCATGGCAAAGAAAACATCGAGGTGAGGCAGCAGACCTTGCCTCGGTCGCTGAGCGTCGAGCGGACCTTCAAGCAGGATCTGCTGGACTTCCAGGCCGTCCGTCGCGAGGCCAGAAGCGCAGCATCAGAGCTCATCGGCAGGATAAGATCTCAACACCTGTCCTACAGGACGGGCGGGATCAAGATTCGCTTCCAGGGCTTTGAGACGCACACGAGGGAGAAGTCGTTCGTCAGCCACACAGAGAGCGAAGAAACGCTCCAGTCCATCGTGGAATCCCTCCTGAACGAGTTCGAGAACGCTGCGAGGCCGGTCCGCCTGGTCGGGGTGCGGGTCGCCGACCTCCGCCGAATGGACTCGGAGTCGTCGAGTCTCGATGACTGGGCCGCCTCCTGACCTTCCCTGTCAGGCATCTGCCGGCAAGACTTCGGTCGTTTCCTCGGGGAGCGAAACGCGGTGGAAGAACAACCAGAACAACGAGATTGAAACGACGTAGAGCAGCGCGGCCAGATAGAATGGGAGCGCCAGCAGGCCGACCTGCATCATTGCCCCACCGACACCGGTGCTAATCGAGTTCGGGAACCTCCAAATCGCAGCGTTGAGCCCGGACGCGGCTCCTCTCTCGTCCTCGGTAACCAGTCCCATTATCATCGATGAAATCAGGGGGTTGGATAGGTTCATGAGGAAGCTCCGGACTGTGTAGATTACACCGGCGACCGCGAAGGTCGGGGAGAGAGGCACGGCCACCATGAAGACAGTGGAGAAGAGCTGCGTTGCGACTATCGCTCTGATCAGCCCCATCCTCCTGGCGAGATAGGGAGCGGCCAGGGTCGTGACCGCGATTAGCAGGCCCGATACGCCGATTATGGGGCCACTGACAGCGTCGGAGACGTTGTAGGCCAGGCTGAACCAGAGAGTCATGAGCGGCACGAAGAGTCCGGCTCCTAGCGCTATCAGGACGCTGGTCGTTCCATACTTGATCAGCGTGTTCTTCGACTTTCGGGGGAGGAACTGGCTGACGCTCTTCGCAGCCGTCGAGGTCTTCGACTCGCTTATTTTCAGCAGAAGCGGCGTGGTTGCTATGCTCAGGCCGGCCACCGCAACGTAGAGCAAGACGTGGGATTCCCGGGAACTCAGCCCGAACGACTGAAAGACCAGTACCACGGGAATGGCGAATCCTCCCAGGCCCCAGGCGATGTTCGAAAGAAACGAGGACAGTGAGAATGCGGGAGTCCTGCTCACGGCGCCCGCCTTCTCCGCCAGTAGGGCCATCCCCGCGGCGGCGAAGGCCGCCTCGGTGGTTCCTTCCACGATCGCGGCGGCGAAGAGCAGGACGATGTTGGTCGTCAGCGAGAACAGGATCAGGGTCAGGCTGGCGAGAAGGTTGCCGATGATGAGGAATCTCCTCCTTCCGTATCTGTCCGCCAGGATTCCTACGGGTAGGCTCACCACCACCATTGTGATGCCCATCACCATTATGACCGTGGCAGCGAACCCGGCGGTCAGTCCCTGTACTTTGGTCAGGAAGAACGAGAGGTCAGTGTAGATGAGACCAATGGCGAGAGAAGGGACGAAGCTAAGGAAGACCAGGAGTCTTGCTTCTGGTGGTATGGTTCTGTACTCCCCAAACAACCGACCCGCCACTTCGGGCCGAACGGCACGATGATATTAACAGACTCCCTTATCCCCGCTCCGATCGGCGCCGCATCTGGGTCGGGGCGTCGCTCGTCTGTCTTTCAATTCAGCGGCTCAGGTTCAAATATCGGGGCTCGTGCGCTTTCGTCAATGGCCGTGCTCCCCGACGCAACGGTGCTGGGTGGGCTCGAACTCGTTTTGACATTTCCACCAAGCGCTCGGGCGCCGGACGGTGTCGAGTCATGAGCATGAAGAGCAACGGTGATTGGTCGTTCTTCCTCGCAAAGGGAGATTCAAGGGTGGGAGTCGTGCTGGTTCACGAGATCTTCGGGTACAACTCCTACGTCGAGGATGTGGCGAAGAAGCTGGCGTCGGACGGCTACACGACAGCCGCCGTCGATCTGTTCCGCGGAGCCAAGCCCGGGACGGTTGAGGAGGGGCGACAGATGAGAAACTCCATCAGCGACCAGCAGGTTGCCGACGCTCTCGCCAAAGGAGCCGACCTGATGAGGAGGGAGACCCCTGCCAGGAAGATCGGCTCAATGGGCTTCTGCATGGGGGGCGGTGTCGCACTTCAGGGCGCGTGCGACCTCGCACTGGACTTCTGCGTCGACTACTACGGCATGATAACGGAGGAGAAGTCAATCACAAAGCTAAGGGGGCCGGTGCTGCTCATTCTGGGGAGCGACGACGAGCGGGTCACGCCCTGGGCCTTCCAGAAACTCCTTCCGGCGGCAGCGAAGGCCAAGAAAAGGATTGAGACGCAGCTGTACCCAGGCGCGATGCACGCCTTCCACAGGCCTGGTTGGGCGGGGTACAACGAAGAGGCCGCCACCGACGCCTATGAGAAGACCGTTAGATTCCTTTCCCAGTTCAAGTAACCGCGTCCTGATACACGAAGTTCGGCCGCCAGGCCAGGACGGGAGCGCCGGGAAGCAACTTCGACTGCCACGCATTTTGTAACTACCGTTAAATATAGTCGCCCGAACGCCTCCGCCCATCGTCCAAGTTGGTTAACACCAAGAGGCTAATCACGGCCACGCTCTTCGGCGTGCTGGTAGGCGTCGTGTACGGCGCACTTCCATTCGAGATCGGCGACTCACTGATCGTCTTTGAGGCTATCATACTGTCGCTAAGCTTCATACTCCTCGGGCCGGGCGGCGCGACCTACACGGGTCTCATCAACGGACTTGTCGAGACGCCGCTTCAGCTCGCGTTCGGGCCATTCGCGTTCGGCGTAGCCTTGTTCTACGGGATACTGGTCGACGCGTTCAGCAGTCTCTTCAGGGTCACGTCGGAGGGTCAGGTTCGAACGAAGAGGCTGGTCGCCTCTCTGAGCTTGAGCACGATAATCACGGGGCTGGTCGCGACCTACGCTTTCATCATGCTGGGCTTCGGCACGACCGCGCCTTTCGTGGAGGTGTACGTGCCCGTCTTGGTCGTGGGCGCGCTGAGCGGAACAATAGGGGGATTCCTAGCCGCCAGGATATGGGAGCGGAACCTGAAGTCCAGGTATGCTTCTGAGGCCGCCTCCCTGGCCCAGCCAAAAACGGCGTAGGCCACCCTAGACCAGCGGCAATCGGGCCGCTATTCCGCGGTTTCGAGTTCTTTCTGGACCTTGGCCGAGAACCTGTACAGAAGCCAGTACAGGACCAGCCCCAGGACCGTTATCAGGACTCCGGCTATCAGGAGCACGAAGGCCGCAGTGAAGATACCTAGCAGTATCAGCAGGATGGCGGCTAACCGGGAGACCGGGCTGACCCTCACTGGCATGTGTACGCGCTCGCCGCCGCGAGGCAGTTAAGCTCTCCCTTGAGACTGGCCGGGCGCCGCGGTTCCCATCTTCTTGCCCCGGCCTCTCGATTGCATCAAAGCCCCATTCAGGAACATGAGGACAGCGAGCACCAGCATCAGGTCTGCAATGGTGCCGTTCATCCCCGGGACGTAGGTGCTGGCGAGGCCCATCAGTATTCCGCAGACCTCCATCGAGGCGCCCAGAATGTTCATCTTCTGCGAGAAAGCGCGCATCGAAATCATTAGGCCTGTGACCAGCGCCAGGACCCCCAGAGCGAACAATCCTGCTCCGTCGAGAACGTTGTCTGCTCCCACCATCGACATTTCGCCAACTAGGCCCAGCTGCATCAGGCCGGAACTGAAGTCCAGACCCGCTCCAACTACACCCAGGATAGTCCCGATTAGGGCAACGCTTCTCAATCTTGTCTATCCGCCCCCATCGCTCGCGATATAAGTTCGCCAGCCCGAAATGCCCGGGCGGATCAGCCCGCGCGCCGTTCTTCTTCTCTCAACAATCTGAAGAGCCTGTACCTGTCGACCTCTCCTGGCGACAGCTCATATCCGCAGGTCCTGCAGCTCACCCCGGCAGTATTCTCATGGAGCGTGAACCTCCCACACTTCGGGCACTTCATCTTCATTTCCTCGCCGCGGGCTTCCATGCTCAGCGCCCGCGCCGACTCCGAGGCTGATAAGGCTGTTGACTCGCCCCTGAGCGACAAGCCGTTCCGTTCCTCCGGCCACCCATCACATCAACCTGCGGCCGCATCATCCCCCAATTCCACGGAGACATTTAAGCCGCCCTGCGGAGGTTGCGGCGTGAACGATACGCTCGCGCTTGCAGACATACTGAGTGCCCGCGACCGAATACGCGACGTCGCGGTAAGGACGCCTGTGGTCGAATCCCCCGCTCTTTCCAGGCGGTTCGGAAGGGAAGTCTACCTGAAGTTAGAGTGCTTCCAGCCCACAAAGGTCTTCAAGATCAGGGGTGCCTACAACAAGATCTCTCAGGTAACTTCGAAGAACGTCGTCGCGGCGTCTTCGGGGAACCACGGGATGGCAGTCGCCTATTCCTCCAGGCTCCTTGGGAAGAAGTGCACGGTGGTGGTCCCTGAGACCGCCGTCCAGGAGAAGGTCAACACCATCGAAGAGTTTGGCGCGGAGGTCGTCAAGTTCGGCCGGTACAGCAGCGAGAGAGAAAGCAAGGCCCGGGAGATTACTGAGGCGTCTGGAGCGGTGTTCATACCTCCGTTTAACGACCGCGACGTGATGGCAGGACAGGGGACCTGCGGGCTGGAAATAGCGGAGCAGCTGAAAGAATTCGATTCCATCATAGTTCCTGTGGGCGGAGGGGGGCTTATCTCCGGCATCTCGGTGGCTGCGAAATCGCTCAACCCGGCTTGCCGCATCTTCTCAGTAGAGCCCGAGGGGGCTGACAAGCTGAGTCTGTCGTTGAAAGCGGGACGGATAGTACGACTCGAGTCGCCTCACTCGATTGCGGATGGGCTGATCCCCAACAGCGTAGGAGAGATGGGGTTCGAGATCTGCAGGAGGAACGTCGACGGCAGTTTCGTAGTCAGCGACGAGGAGGTGGTCTCGGCCATGGGATTGATGGCAAAGGAGGCGCACGTCTTCGCCGAACCCTCAGGAGCGGCACCGGTGGCAGCTCTGGTCGCCGGTCGAGACGTTGACAGACTTGGACGCAGGGTCGTCTGCGTCATATCAGGCGGCAACGTCTCCCTGGACCTGCTGAGAAGAATCCTGGGAAGCTAGCGCTCTCCGACCAGCTTCCTTCAAGCCGCAGGCCAGGGCCGCTCCATTGGTGGCGGGAAGCTTCACCCATCCTCAACAATGGGATTCGGCATTTGGTTTAACTACATCACGGGCCTGACGATTTCAGAAATGACTGCGAAACACGTTCCGATAACGGCCCTCGTGACTGGCGGGGGAGGTTTCATAGGATCCAGGCTTGTCGGCTCACTCCTCGCGCGCGGCGACCACGTGAGGGTGCTGTATCATACCCGCCTCGGGAGGCTCGAGGGGGTCAAGAGCCCCAACTTGGAGTTCGTCGGCGTGGGAGATGGTGCCCACGACGGCATGTTGGACAGTTCGCTCGTGGGCAAGGCGACGGAAGGTGTCGACGTCGTGTACCATCTGGCAATCAATTGGATGAAGTCGCATCACACCTGGAGCAGTGCGGGCGAGCTGGCGGACTTCTTCGATGACAACGTGCGCGGCACGCTCAACCTCCTTGAGGCTTCTAGATCTGCAGGCGTGCGGCACTTTCTGTACTCCAGCAGCGCGGTGGTCTACGGATGCACCAGGTTTTCGACGGTGAGAGAGGACACGATCTGCACCCCTGAAACCTGGGACAGGGACCCTGGGGCTGCCTATCCGATCATGAAACTCACCGTCGAGAAGCTCTGCCTGCTTTGCTCCAAAGTCTACTCCCTTCCGGTCACAATCTTCCGCGTGGGGGTCGTCTTCGACGACACCAGGGCCATACTTCCCGATCCGGTCTTCGTCGACAGGATCCTGAAGGGCGAATCGGTCGAAGTGGCAAAGGACGTGGGACGAACCAGCATACACGTTGACGACGTCGTCAGCGCCTTCCTACTTGCGACTCTCAACAAGAAAGCCTACGGTGAGATCTTCAACCTCTCCAACCCGGGAGCTTACATTCCTGACAGCGAGCTGTACCACCTGATTGCGGACCAGGCAAGATCCAAGAGCAAGATCAAACTCTCGCCAAAGCCCTTGCTGAACCCCACCGTCGAGTCGCTGGAGAAGACGAAGTCGGTCCTCGGATGGAACCCGAAGAACAATCTCGAGTCGCTGAAGAGCGCGCTAAGGAAGGGCGTGCCTTCGCGGAAGTAGACACGCCCGGTCCAGAAGAGACATGCGTCCGCTCGAGGGCGCACGCCTTCGACATCCTTCCATCTCACGGTGGAAACCGGACGTTCGAGACTGTCTGGGGTCCAACGACCCGAGCCCACGGCCTTCGAAAGCCAAGGAAGGCCATCATGCTCTCGCGGGGCTCTGGGCGCCGCAGCGGTCACCACGCGTCAACAAATTTTGCTCAAAATGGCATGCAGATTAGAGCCCGCGGGATATAGGAACCTCCGGCCATCAGACGCCAAGCGATGGCTTTCTCCGAGAAGTGGGATAAGAAGGAGCAGGGGCCAGGTTTCATGAGCAGGTTTAGGATAAGCGTAAGACCCTCGACGCCTCTGAAGATACAGATAGAAGAAGCGAACAGGCAGATCAAGACTCTCATTGCGCAATTGGAGGGCGCGGTCAGCAGGATAAAGCAGAGGGACTCTGCGATCTTCAGGCAGGTCGTCTACTCCCTTGCCCAGCATGATTCGCAGCACGCGATGGTATACGCGAACGAGCTCTCGGAGGTCAGGAAGATGGGGAAGATGGTAACCCAGGCCGAGCTTGCTCTCGAACAGATATCCTTGAGACTGGGAACCATCACCGACCTGGGCGAGATTGCGACCACACTCGCGCCGGCAGTGACTGTAATCAAGAACATGAAGAGTACCCTTCAGAGTGTCCTTCCAGAGGCCGACAGGGAGATCGGAGAGATCTCCGGACTCCTCAGCAGCGTGCTGATTGACGCAGGGACTACGGGCGGCATCTCGTTGAACTTCGACGCTGCCAACGAGGAGGCTCAGAGGGTGCTGAACGAGGCTTCCGAGGTGGCCGAGGAGAGGATGAAGGAGAACTTCCCGGACATCCCCATGACGCTTCCCACTCAACGGGAGCAAGAAGATCTCTCAGCGTGAGCCCGGCGGAGCTCCGGCACTGCGCCGTATTCCACGCTCGCCTGCGGCATGGGCAACCGGCTCTCCGGCATACCAGGGCGATGGTCGGTCCCACCAACTCCTTAGTGCGTCACAGGACGCGGGCCCGTCCTTCCGCAGTCTTGAGGGAGATCCACGGTACCAATATTAACCTGCGGGGCCCCAGATGCCGACAGGCGATTCATGCAATTCCGCACTGGGAAACCTGCCACCGCTCACCGCCACGTAAGGAAGGCTCACTCTCGCAACTTGGGCGCTGAGAACGAGGGGTCGCCGGAGCACGCGACTCCAGGAACCCGGAGACTCTTCCTCGTGATAGCGGTAGTCGTCGCGCTTGTCGTGGCGGCTTTCGTCATCTATCTTCCGTTCCTCACGGGCGTCGCCACAACCAATAGCCGCACCGCGTCCTCGACCGGGCAGACCTCCTCTTCCAGCAACTCCTCGGCAACGTCGACTAATTCCTCCGTTTCCGTTGGTCTCGGATCACCGCCTCTAATCCTGAACGGGAACGCCAGCATTACCTACCCCGCGGACTACCAGGCGCTCGCGAGCTACGCGCTGGGCGTCATCAACCAGGATAGGAGCAAGTTCGGCCTAGGGACGATTGCTCGGAGTCCTGTCCCTTCTGCACAGCAACACGCCGATTCGATGCTGTACTTCGGGTACTTCAGCCACTTCGACACCCAGGGGTTCAAGCCATACATGAGGTACACGCTGCTTGGAGGTGACGGTGCCGTCGAAGAGAACATCGCCTTCATCTCGTGGCAGTCTCCCTACTATACTAGCACGGGCAGCGCAGAGAAGTCGATCGCCGACCTTGAACGCGCGATGATGTACAACGACAGCGCCTGCTGCAACAACGGGCACAGAGACAACATCCTCAACCCGTCGCACAATCGGGTATCAATAGGCGTGGCGTACAACAGCACGACGCTCTTCTTCGTCGAGGACTTCGAGAATTACTACATCGCGCTCAACGTGTCGCAGGACGGTCCTTCCATTTCGTTCACTGGCACTCCTGCGAGTACTTCACAGGGTTCGCAGGAGATGGCGGTCTTCTTCGATCCGACGCCGGTACCGCAGAACGTGTCGTCGTTGAACAGCGGCCCACGCGACTACGACCCGGGGACGCTGGTCGGAGGAATCTTCCCTCCTTGTTCGCTGGTCTGCCCGTATTCGAAGACGGGTTTGACCGTCTACGCGGCGTCCTGGGAATACACCTCGACGCAGGTGAGCCTGATGTTCTCTCTCTCGCAGTTCCTGCAACGATACGGACCAGGCGTGTACACGCTCTACCTCCTCGGCGGGAGCCAAACCAATTCCTCGATAGAGAGCGCCCAGACTTCTCTGTGCATCTTCCTCTAGCGGTACTCCCCCTCTTGAAGTGGCGAGACGCGTGCTGTTCGAGTCTCGCCCGCGCTGCCAGACTGGCCCTCCTAGGAAACTATCTCCCTCACCCGGCGAGCTAGGGCTTCCATCTCCTCTTCCGAGAAGGTCTTCCTGTCCATGAAACGTCCCCTGTCCTCCATCTTGACGGGTATGACGTGAACGTGGACGTGCGCGACCACTTGGTTGGCGGCTTCGCCGTTGTTCTGGACGAACCTGAAGCCATCCGCGTCGGTGGCCTCTACGAGGGCCTTCGAAACCTTCGCCGCGGTCCGGAATAGGCCACCGATTTCCGTCTCGTTCATGTCCCAAATCGTCTCTCCGTGCTTCCTCGGACACACCAGGGTGTGACCCTTCGAGAAGGGGAACCTATCCAAGAACGCGATGTAGTCCTCATCTTCGAAGACAACATGGGACGACGCCTCCCTCGCCACGATCTTGCAGAAGACGCAGTTCTCGGGAGCCACACTGGAGGAATTCACTATCTTCCTTCTGGCGGGCGAGCTCATGACACGGTCCTAGTGGACGGCAAATGTCTAAAGTTTTGCTAAATGGAGGTTTTATTAGCGCGGAGCGAGCTCCGACGGCAAATTGATCTGCGATAGATGCCACGCCGGTCAGATGACCGTCTACGAGCGCAGAGTGGGTGACCCTTCCAAGCCGACGACGATACGGGGCCAAAGGTGCGACAGGTGTGGTTATACAGAACTTGACGATGACGAAGAGATCTGGTCCGCCGTGGGGCTCTAGTTCAGCAACGGCTCGGCCCAAGTTTCTGCTTCCTCGCCCGTCGTCAATCGCCAGGGAGTATCAATGCCCGTCTTGGGCCGGGCCGAGGTCGGGCAGTCTCGCTGATTCGTTGTAGGCCATGATGAAGTCGATTGCGAATTCATTGGCCTGCCTCTCAGTACCCCTGTGCTTTCCGCTTACGGACCTCAAGTGATGGTAGAACTCGTGGATCAAGACAAAAGGGTCGTAGAAGTATTCCATCTTGGCCACGAGTATCTCCTTCCTCCCTTGGGAATATACCGCCCTGACGGTCTTCGTCCTCCCCTCCAAGACACCAATCCCGATTCTCGGCCTTTGGATCCGGTAGTGCTTGCTGAGCATTTCAATGGCTTCTTCTGGTTTCATGTCCAGTATCTTGGCCACGACCAGTGCCCTGAACCTGACCTCGGTCGGACTCGGTGCAGCCACGCTCTGAATGACGCCCTCCCTGTCGTCTGCCGGCCGTAGAGGCATATAACCAGCGCCTCGGGAGGCACACGGTCCCCCGATCCCTCGCCCCGGCGGGCTAGCGTTGTCGGCACGCCCCGATTTCCGTTGACCTGCCGACGCCCTATCGGCGGGTTGCGTCGCACTTTGAGCTGATGGTCAGGTTTCGTTGATTCGCTTCTTCAATTCTCTCGCCAAGGAAGAGAGCGTCAATGATGCGGCGTAGGCAGCATATCAGGATAAACGGCCCTCGTCCGACTAGGTTCAGAGGGCCGAACACATCGTTCTTCTGGTAGGTCGACCAACGGGACAGGCACTGGGCCTACGGATGCTAGGCTGAAGTGGGTTTGCCGCAGGCGCATTTCATTGTGGGTAGTCTAGGGACTGCAAGTGGGCTGATAGTTCTGGTCGAAGCCACACAGCGTCCAGGCATAGACCGTTCCGTTGTAGGCTGGAATCAGATTAGCGCCTGTGGACGCAAGTTGCCAAGAGCCGGCCTCCTCCGTCCAGAGGAACCACGAGGTCGTGGCGGTGTATCCAACGCCGTTGATGGAGTCGACGAAGTCCTCCCCGCCGGTCAAGTAGGGGTACCAGGTGGACTGCACCTTGCCCGGAAGCGCGACGATGGTTGCGGTGTAGACATTCCACCCTGGCTGCACGACCGTGTCGTTGGTCCACCTTGACGTGCCGTTTCCGTAGTCTACCAGCATGTCGACCGAGTAGGTCTCCACCTTCGCTTGACCCGCCCTGACCAGGACCAGATATTCGTGCCACAATGTCGGGAGCTCACGACTGGCGTTCTGGTAGGCCGTGGAAGTGGTGTTCATGTTTGAGACAACCTGGGCGAGGTAGACCAGGCTCGCGTTGTACTCCTGCAGGGCACTCGTCAGAGTGCCTCCCAGGGCTCTGTTGTCAGCCAGGCTCTCATTCAGCTCGTTCGCATAATTGTGGCTCGCTGAGGCTTCCTGCCCTGCTGCGAGGTAGAAGTACCCGGCAGCCAGCGAGACGAGCAGGAGGAGAGCCACGAAGACCGCCGTCATTCCTAGGAACGTCTCCCGGGCGACCGTCAGACTCTTCCTCCGTAGACTCTGAGGATGACGGGTATTGCAACCGGGATGAGGAGCATCCCAAGCAAGAAATCAGAGATGTCGTGGGCCAAGAAGAAAGGGCCTCCCTGAAGGATCTCGACGGCTACGAGCTGAGACAGTGATGGGTGCGGCCAGAATTCGAACAGGGCCGTCGCGGCATTGGTCTCGAAGTCCCACAGGAAAGCGCAGATCGCCATAGTCGCTCCGATGAACACGGCCTTCGCCGTCCCTTGACGGATTTCAGTCCCCCAGGCCCTCGCCGCGCCCCACCCAGCCAGGACGAAGAGGAGCTCTCCTCCCACAAGGAAGGGGGCCATCACCCCAGCCACGCCCCAGGGGCTCACAAAGCTCCAAACGGTTTCGGAAAGAACTGCTACCGCAATTCCGTACCTCAGACCGAACAGCAGAGATGCCAGGAAGACCACGGTGTCGAGCAGTTTTACGTCGACTGCACCGGCCAGCGCGAAGTCGGAGCTGAGTATCAGGGCGGTGAAAGCAGCAACGGTCGCCACTCCGGTCGACCTGCGCATGCTGGCTGGATAATCCAGCCAGTATATAAACAGGGACCGCATTCAGCCGACGCGTCGAGAATCAGTTATAGATGCGGTGGTCGCTGGCACCGCGGAATGTCGACCTTCGCCCCTTTGGTCGAGCTATTCACATTCAAGGAGCGCGGCCCAGCTCCCAGCTTCTCCACCCCTCACCTCGTCCTAGCCTTTCTTGTGATAGGGGACAGGGAGACGCTGGGGCGTCATGCTCTCGCCCGACGGGTCGGCCTGGGTGACGGTGCCGTGCGGACTGTGCTCAGGAAACTGAAGGACGCGGGCTACCTCAAGATCAGCGCCTCAGGCTGCTCGCTGACGAAGTCGGGTCGGCAGCTCTACAGCAGGCTGAGAGCGAGACTGGCGAGGACGGCCCTGGTCGAGCACTCGCCTTTCACGATTGGGAGCAAGCAGGCGGCGTTGTTGGTGAAGGGGGGCGGCACTTCGGTTCACATCGGCATTGAGCAGAGGGATTCGGCCATGCGCGTTGGCGCCCTCGGCGCTACCACGTACGTCGTGAAGGGCGCCAGGTTCGCCATTCCAGGAGGCTCGTCCGACTGTGAGAGAGATTTCCCAAGTCCTGATTGGAAGAAGCTCAGGTCAGAGTTGTCCCCTGAGGAGGGAGACGCCCTGATCCTCTGTGGCTCAGACGACAACCTGAAGTCTGAACTGGGGGCCATCGCCGCAGCCCTCACTCTCGTGTAGCTAGCCCTGCTTCTGAGCCTGTTCCTGCTGTTGTCCCTCTGAGGCTGAGGGCTTGTTGACCTGCCTATTGATCGCGTCGGCGAAGTAGTGGCCTGTCACTGTCACCCTGACGTTTTTCACGCCCTTCACCTGTAGGAGGCTGTCTCTCAGGTCTTGTGAGATCTTCATGGCGAACACGGGCGGGCAGAACTGCGTCGTCGCGTGGTATTCTACGTCTACGTCGCCGCCCTTGACGTCCAGCTTGTCGATCAGGTTCATCTCGACGATTGGCATCCCGATCTCGGGATCGACGATCTTGGAAACCTGTTTCTGGACCTCCTTGATATCCACCTGCTGTTCGGACATGAGACTTGACCGAATCGTCAGCTTCCCCGTATAAAAAACTGTCTGGAGGAGGATTCGGTCTCCCAGCCGGGGATTGAGGGCGAGCTGCTCCGGGGAAAAGCCTATTATCGGAGGTTTTGCTATTTTCCGACATGGACGCGTTTGAATGCATCGCCACGAAGCTCGACGTGAAGGAGTTCTCGTCCAAGCCTGTTCCCGACGACGTGAAGAAGAAGATACTCGAAGCTGCGAGATTGACGGGCAGCGGGAGGAACATCCAGCACTGGAGATTCGTCCTGGTGCAGGAGCCAGAGAACCTGAAGAGGGTACTCGAAGGTAGCGTCACAGGAAAGTGGGTCTCGTCCGCCAACTTCGCGGTGATTGTCCTCACAGATCCGCAGTACAACTTCCACATGCTCGACGCGGGGAGGGTTCTCCAAGACATGGAGGTCGCCGCGTGGAACTTCGGCGTCGCCTCAAGGTTCTACACCACGAGCGACAAGGAGGCCATGATGAAGAACTTCAACCTGCCCAAGGAGCTGAACCTAACCGCCGTGCTGGGGTTCGGATACCCAGCCAAGAAGGTAATTGGGAGAAAGGACAGGAAGCCGCTCTCGGAACTGGCGTTCTCAGAGAAGTACGGTCAGCCGTTGAAGGTCTGAGGACCCAGCCCCCAGACTTCAGTTCCGGAAGCCGTCCGCCACGGCTTTCCAGGACGGACTCCCGTCGAAGGGCAAGTACAGTCGCGCCCTGTCGATGGTGTCCCCGTACTTCTTCTTGATTCGCTCTCCGATCTCGCTCCAGGTGCCCTCAACGACGAATTCGTCCATCATCTCATCAGAGATTTCTCCTCCCATCTTGTCCCATGCACCCCGCATGGAGAGCTCGTGAAGCCTGTCGCACACGTCGCCCCAACCGTGGAACTCCATCAAGGCTCGGTAGGTTCTGGTTGACGCGTAGAAGGCAATCTGGCTCCTGTACGCCTCTTTCACGTTCCTGATTTGCGACTCGTCGTCCCCGACGGCCGCGAATACGGAGGCCGCGACCGAAAAGTCCCGCCTGGACCGCTTGGACGTGGCTAGCCCTTTGGAGAGCTCAGGAATCATGAAATCTCTCAGGTAACCGACGGTGTGAAGAGGATGAACGTGCAGTCCCTGAGCGACCTCGCCAGCGAGCCGGTACATCCCCCTGTTGACGCCAGCGATGAAGATGGGTATCTCCGGCTTCGAAATCGGGCCCGGGTTGAAGAAAGGCGTCATCAGGTCTATGCTGAAGAATCTCCCGTGGAAATCCATCTTCTCTCCCTTCTGCCAGCAATTCCATATCGAACGGAGGGCCAGAACCACCTCTCTCATCTTCGGCCCTGGACTCTCCCACTTCAGCCCGAACCTCCGCTCGATGTGGCCTTTCACCTGGCTGCCTAGGCCAAGTATGAACCGACCTCCGGTGACGTTCTGAAGATCCCAGGCGGCGTAGGCTATGGTCGTGGGACTCCTCGTGAACGCCAAGGCTATCGAACTCCCGAGCGACATCGAACGTGCGCTCGTGGAAGCGAGCGACAGTTGAACGAAAGGATCGTGCTTCGTTTCGTTTGCCCAGAAACAGTCAAAGCCATAGGCCCCCGCCTTGCTTGCGAGAGTCGGAATCTCTGTCAGGTCTCCCGTCATTATCTCGGCGTCTATCTTCACAGCGAAGTGTCGCGCATCGAATAACTCTTAAACCATTCCGGGCTGGCCAGTAAAGCAGATGCCGTCGCTCACGGGCAAGAGGGTAGGGCTACTGGTTGAGAACCTGTATGAAGACTTGGAATTCTGGTATCCGTACTACAGGATGAAGGAAGAGGGCGCCGACGTCATTGTCATCGGAACAGGTTCCAGCGACACTTACAGGGGAAAGCACGGACTCGAAGCCAAGCCCAAAGCGACTGCGGACAAGGTGACGGCGAGCGACCTCGACGCCATCATAATCCCAGGAGGCTTCGCGCCCGACTACATGCGCAGATACCCCTCCTTGCTCAAGCTCGTAAAGGACATGAACGACGAAGGCAAGCTGGTCGCGGCCATCTGCCACGCGGGCTGGGTGCTAGTTTCTGCAGGCATTGCCAAGGGGCGGTCCATGACCTGCTACGGTTCAATCAGGCAGGACGTCATAAACGCCGGCGCAGCCTACGTGGACGAGCCAGTCGTAAAGGATCGCAACCTGATAACCTCCCGGTACCCAGCCGACTTACCGGTCTTCTGCCGCGAAATCATCGCCGGCCTGTCCCGATCAAGGTCTCCTTCAAAGGCCCACTGACCGCATCGAAGGGTCTTCACGCGCCTCATATCATCCAGGTCTGCGCGCGCCAAGACAAAATCGGCTGAGGCGACAGTTCCTCCGTTGTTTAGGGCGGGGGTTTATTAACTAGGAGACTTCTACATCGAAGTAACCCTCAGGACGCGGAGCCCGCCCCTATGATCTTTGACGAAGCTCACAGGCAGCAGGCATTGCGTTCAATGGGCGGAGAATCAAGGTGAACTAGTTGGCACGATGTTCGGTCTGCAAGGCGCACGCGGTAGCTACCTGCGCAGAGTGTGGCATACACGTGTGCATGTCGCACTGCACTACCATATTTGACGACACGACGAGGGCTATGAAGTCGTTCTGCGGCAACTGCACGGCCAAGAGGATGCCCGTCTGGGCGTCGCGCAGGAAGTAGGGTCACGCTACCGTAAAGTACAGTCGCCTGTTGCTCCTCCCTTTGTTCTCGGCCCGGAGGCCGACAAGTCTTCCTATCTCACTTGTGTTCTTCACGTGAACCCCGCCGTCAGCCTGCGTGTCCACGTCGCCGATCTGGACTATCCGCAGGACGTCCACCGAGGGCGGCGCAGCCTTCGCGAGTTTGACCAGGCCGGGGATGGCTGCGGCCTCCTCTCTCTTCAGGAAGTAAGAAGTCACGGCGATTCCGCGGGCTATTATGCCGTTGACTTCGTCGACATACGAAGTTATCTTGTCTCTGTCGAACTGTTCTAGGCTGAAATCCACCCGCGATTCCTCGGGGGTGATTTGGTTCCCTGTGATTAGGGCCCCTGTCTCCCGGTTGACCACGGAGCTGAGAATGTGCGCCGAGGTGTGCATCTTCATTACCCTGTACCTCCTCTCCCAGTCGAGGCTGCAGCGAACTGCGTTACCCGCCTCCAAACGATGGTCGCCCGTCACGACGTGAACGATGTCCTCGTCCTGTCTGAGGACCTCCTCGACCCTCATGCCCCCTACCGTGCCGGTGTCGGAGACCAGTCCACCGCCGCGCGGGTTGAAGGCCGTCCTGTCGAGAACCACTCTGGGTCCGTCGACCGAGAGCACCCTGGCTTCGAAGTCCCGGGTGTAGGCGTCGGCCCAGAACAGTTTCTCCGTCGTTCTCACAACCTGGCAATCGCCTCACCCGTTTAAAAGCGGAATGGCCAGTCGCAGATCGATTCCACAATGAAGGAGTCTAGCAAGATTTGGATGGACGGCAAGCTCGTAGATTGGCATGACGCTCACGTTCACGTCCTTACGCACTCGCTGCACTACGCGACGGGAGTCTTCGAAGGGATTCGATTCTTCAGCACCTCGAAGGGGCCGGCCGTCTTCCGGCTCGGGGACCACGTGACGAGGTTCTTCGACAGCGCGAAGATCTACCTCATGAAGATGCCGTTCACGCCGGGGGAGATAACCGAGGGCGTCATAGCCACGGCGGCGGCGAGCCGCTTGGATGAGGGCTACATCAGGCCCCTGGCATACTACGGCTACGGCGAGATGGGGCTCAACCCTCTCCCCAACAAGGTGAGCGTCGCAATCGCTGCCTGGTCGTGGCCCAGCTACCTGGGCGAGGAGGCCGAGAGAAGGGGGGTGAGGTGTTTGGTTTCGTCGTGGCGCAGAATCCATCCGTCGATACTGCCTCCGCAGGCGAAGGCCACGGCCAACTACGCCAACTCGGCGCTAGCAAAGGTCGAGGCGCTCAAGGCCGGGTACGACGAGGCGATAATGCTGAACATGGACGGCATGGTCACGGAAGCGACCGGAGAGAACGTCTTCAGGGTGAAGGACGGCGTTGTGAGCACGCCGCCGGCCTCCACCGGAGTTCTCCGGGGGATCACCAGGGACTCCGTCATAACGCTCATGAAGGGCGTCGGTCTTCAGTTCAGGCGAAACGACTTCTCGAGAGAAGAAATGTACACTTCCGACGAGGTGTTCCTCAGCGGGACCGCAGCCGGGGTCACAGCGGTGAGGGAAATCGACGGCAGGCCCATCGGCAGCGGGACTTGGCCGGTAACGGAGCAGATCAAGAAAGCGTACGACGACGCGGTCCACGGCAAGAGCCCGGAGTACGCGCACTGGCTCACCCCAGTCGGGACCTCCTAGCGCCCTCGGGTCGGGCTCCCGCCATGATAGGACCCAGCCCCGACGACTCCGTCACTCATGACGAGAAGAGGCTCGACAGCCCTTGCCGCCTCGACCGGCGGCCCGAACAACGGTCGAAAGGCGGCCTAAGCCGTTAGGGAGAATCGTAATACACTCTACGGAGTCCGAAAAGGCCGAGAATTTTGATTATTCGCGTTCGTTTCCACGGTAGAGGCGGCCAAGGGGCCAAGACCGCAAGCAGAATTCTCGGCACCGCCGGCTTCAATGAGGGCCTGAACGTGCAGGACTCGCCTGTCTACGGCTCGGAACGGCGCGGAGCGCCTGTAGCGGCCTTCACAAGGATCTCGGACGAAGAAATACTGGAACGGGGCTTCATTTTCGAGCCGGACGTCGTCATCGTGATAGACGACACGCTCCTGAACGACCTTGTGGCGAAGCCGCTGGACGGCCTCCGGTCGGGCGGGATCGAGTTCGTCAACTCGCCGAACCCTCTCGAGAGGATGACCGGAGGGCGGAGCGACGTCAGGCTGGTCACGCAGGACCTTACCACTCACGTGGTGCAAGCATTCGGGAAGCCTCTACTCAGCGTGGTGTCCGCCTGCGTAGCGGCCCGGCTGGTGTCCGTCATCTCGGAGGAAGCGGTGCTGTCTGCCGTAGAGTCGGAGCTGAGAGATCTGGGCATCAAGGAAGAGCTGGTGAGCCAGAACCTCGAACTTGCGAAGTGGGCCTATCATTCGGTCGACCCGCAGAAGCTGAACACACAGGCGCTCCCAATCAAGAGGACCCTGGTGCCGCTCGAGGTAGTGCTGAACAACGAGGGGCTGCAGGACATCGTTTCCGTCGGGAACTCCCGCCTCAGGAGAACCGGGAATTGGAGGATATTCAAGCCGGTAATAGACTACAAGAAGTGCACGGACTGCATGATCTGCTTCGCCTACTGTCCGGAGTCCGCGATCGTGGTCGGTGAGGACAGGAGGCTCGTCATAGACTACGAGAACTGCAAAGGTTGCCTGATTTGCTTCAAGGAGTGCCCGCCCAAAGCGGTGTCCTTCGAGCGCGAGGTGAAGGGAATGTGACCACCCGTAAACTTGTGACAGGGAACTCGGCCGCGGCCTGGGGAGCCCGACTCGCAGAGGTCGATTACATCCCCGCCTACCCGATCACGCCCCAGACCGAAATCGTGGAGACTCTGTCGAAATGGACGAGGGAGGGCGTCATGAAGGCAAGGGTCGTCCAGGTGGAGTCGGAGCACTCCATGCTGACCGCTGCGGGGACCGCATCCCTGGCGGGTGCCAGGGTCTTCACAGCCACCTCGAGCCAGGGATTCCTGTATTCACTCGAGATGCTGTACAACGTCGCCGGGTGGCGGGCTCCTTTCGTGCTTGTCAACGTCTCCAGGGGCCTGGCGGCCCCGATCACGCTGGAGCCTGATCACAACGACGTGCTATCAGGAAGAGACAGCGGATTCCTCCAGTTCCACGCTGAGAACTGCCAAGAGATTCTAGACCTAATGCTCCTCGCCTACAGGGTCTCCGAGGACAAGCGAGTGCTGCTCCCGTCGATAGTGAACCTGGACGGTTTCTACCTCTCCTTCACCCGCGAGCCCTTGACGCTGCCGGACAAGGAACCACTGAAGACCTTCCTTCCAGAATACGACCCGGTGGACCCGTTCCGGGCGAGCAGCCCGGTCGCGAAAGGGACTCCGGTCTTCGGCGGCCATATCTACAGCTACTTCAGGTATCAGCTGCACGGCGCCGCGATGAGGGCACTCGACGTCTACCGGGAGGCTTCTGAGGAATTCGAGTCGGCGTTCGGACGGAAGTGCGGCCCCGTTGACGGGTACATGCTCGATGACGCAGAATACGTTCTGGTTATGACGAACTCGTTCGCCACGATCGGGAAACAGGCCGTGCGGCGGCTGCGAGAGAAGGGGTTCCCGGCGGGCCTTCTGAAGCTCAGGATGCTGCGCCCGTTCCCCACCCCGGACGTCCTGGAGGCGCTGAGGGGCACGAAGGGCGTTGCGGTGCTGGACCAGAACATCGCTCCTGGGTCTGGAGGCATCATCTACCCGGAGATCGCCGCGGCGCTCTATCACGAATGGGACCGGCCAGAGTGCGTCCTGCCCGTGGTCGGCGGCCTCGGCGGAAAGCAGCTGACGATGGACGAAATGGAGGCGATCTTCTACGAGCTCAGGTCGGCCTGCCGCAGAGGAGACAAGCCGAAGCCAATGTTCCTTATGAGAGAGGACGAGCTGAGCTCGGTCAAGCAGAGCCTGAAGGTCGCTGGAGTGGGGAAGGTGGCAGAAGCATGAGCGCTCAGACCAAGTTCAAGACGCTGAAGGACATCCCGATTGAGGACGAGACAGTTCCCGGTGGCACCCTCTGCGCCGGCTGCGGAGGGCAGCACATCATCCGCATCTTCCACAAGGTGCTAGGGAAGGACGTCGTTTGGGTCAACGCGGCGGGCTGCGTGACGACCCTCTACGCGTATCCACTGTCGCCCATGAAGTCGAGCTGGATGTACACTGCATTCGCCAGCGCGCCGGCTGGCGCGCAAGGGATCAGGGACGCTCTCGACATACTAATTGAGAAGGGGAAGGTCTCTCCCAGCGACGACCTCAAAGTAGTCGTCGTCTCCGGCGACGGTGCGGCCTACGACATCGGGTTACAGTCGACTTCAGGGGCGATACAAAGAGACCTGGACTTCTACTATCTGGTCTACGACAACGAGGCCTATGGAAACACGGGCTTCCAGATGTCGTCGTCGACCCCGTTCGGCTCCTCGTCAACAACGACTCCCGCGACCTCCATCTTCCGGGCAGGCAACACCGGCAGGAAGAAGGACCTCTTCGAGATCTGGCGGGCGCACACTCCTCCGTACATTGCGACCCTGTCGGGGGCCCACCTGACCGACTTCATGCGGAAGGTCGAGAAGGCGGAAGCGATCAAGGGACCCAAGCTATTCCTCTCGCTCTCGGCCTGCCCCACGGGTTGGAGCTTCGATCCGCAGGACACGATAAGAGTGGAACGGCTCGGCGTCGAGACAGGCGTTTGGCCTCTCAAGGAAGCGGTTGATGGCGAAGTGCGGCACACCTACGTCCCGCGATCTCTGAAGCCGGTGGAACTCTACCTCTCCTCGCAGGACAGGTTCAGGCACCTCTTCAAGCCGACCAGGAACGAAGAAGCCCTCGCTAAGATTCAGCAGAGCGTACTCCGGTACTGGGCGAAGGCCGGTAAGCAGGAAGGGTTCGAGATCAGCCTCGCGAAGTAAATCGAGTGATCTTCGTCTGCGTCAGCTCCCTTGAGATAAGGACGCTCTCCCCCATCCACCTCGTCTTCGGAATTCTGAACTTCGCCAACGCGGAGTTCAGCGCTCCTTGGAACGTGTCGTGCCTTTCATAGTACTTCTTCATCATCGCCCGTATGCTCTCCCTAATGTTCCAGACCCCGAGGGGCATCAGGTACCCCGGGTAGGTCTCGCGCAGCACTATCGCGGCGGCCTGTCTCCTCTCCGCATCGAGCGCTTCGGTCACGGCCAGCCTGGTCGAGTAGTAGCAGCCGCCAACCCTGGCGTAGGTCTTCCTGCCGAAGTACTCTTCGTAATCGCCGATTATGTAGGGGCTGCTGGCTGACTGGTTCCAGGTCGTGTTCGGAAACCAGGCCTCCATCCATTCAAACCTCCAAGGCTCCGGCAGCAGGATGGCTATGTACTGGTTGTCGTAGACCGCGTAGCTGTACACCCTGTACTCGTCTATGGTAGGATGTCGCTTGACCTTCTCTACCAGGTCCAGGCTTATCGAGCTGTCGACCGCGGTTATGCTCCACCGGGTTGGGACTATCCTCCTCCGCCCGCCGTTTCCGAACATTCCGAGGCTGAACGCCTTCTGAATCCGCGTGACCAGGACCCCCTTCCTGTACATTTCCGTGACGGCATCCACGGCTCGCAGGTCCTTGTCGTAGAAGGATTTCTCGATCCTCCGGTCTACGGGGGCGTTTCCCAGCTTGAACTTCTCCAAGGGGGCGGACGGGCCGAATGGCTGCGTGTCTTCGCTAAGCGTCAGGATTCTCCGAGGCGCCTTCGTGAGCCTCAGCTCCGTGTCGACTGGCCTGCTGGCCATGGCGAGCTCCTGCAACGAAGACAGCAGGCTCCCCGGGTCCTTCGCGTCGATCACCTTTGCCTTGACGTTCCCCCTCACCAGCGAGTACCTGAAGTCCACGATTTGGTCGATCGGTCTCCCGAGCCACTCTTCTGGGGTGTCCAAGACCGACGTGTCGCCGAACTGGGGCGGCACCATCGGGCCGATTGAGACACTGGGGTAGCCCATGCGGCCCACGAAGACCCCCGGGGGAGACGACCCCTCGATGTTGGGAGTCGAGAGGGCCCCGCCCACCCTCGCCATCGACTGAGCCTTGACGATGACCGGGCACCGTGGCTGGCCGCAGAGAAGCTTCGCTCCCCGGCACTGCAGGCACATCCAAGCCGGAGGGCTCTCGATCACTTCGATCGACTTCGCGACACCGTCCTCCAGCCCGGTGACGCTGGCGGGCATGACGTTCGAGAGCCAAGTAATCCGCCTGGACAAGAATCTCCTCGGCCTTAATCCTCACTCTGTTCTTAAACTCCTTGGCCCTCCCGCTCGGTTTATCGATATGCCTCCACCGGGGATGGGTGGGTAGGATCATGCCCCGCTTCGCACACATGTCTGACATCCACATTGGTGCCTTCAGGCAGCCCGAGTTGAGACGACTGGTCCTCGCCGCCTTCGAGGCTGCGATGGACCGCTGCATGGCCGAGAGCGTCTCGTTCGTCGTAATGTCTGGAGACATCTTCGACTCCAACATACCCGATCTGGCTTCCGTCAGGCGGGCAACCATGAAGATGAAGGAGGCCAGCGACAAAGGCATCAGGTTCTACCTGATCTATGGCAGCCATGACTTCAGCCCCAACTACGCTTCGATCGTGGACGTGCTGGAAGGAGCGGGCCTCTTCACGCTGCTCGGAGAGACGCGTGAATCGGACGATCGGCTGCACCTCCAGTTCGTGGAGGACCCATCCGGTGCGAAACTCTGCGGCCTGTCAGGGAAGAAGCTCTCGCTGGACATGGACGACTACCGTCGCTTGGACACGGGGAACCTTGAAGAAGAGCCAGGGTTCAAGATCTTCGCGTTCCACGGCGCGATCGAAGAACTGAAGCCGGCTGCGCTGGAGTACATGGATGCCATGCCTGGCTCGCTTCTGCCGTCCGGGTTCGACTACTATGCTGGCGGCCACGTGCATGACCACATCCTCGAATCGCTCCCTGGCAGGCGGAACGTCGCCTTCCCCGGGCCGCTCTTCGCGACCGACTTCACTGAACTGAGCCCCCTGGCTCATGGCCAACGGAGGGGATTCAACCTCGTGGACTTTGACGAGAAGGGCGTCACCAGGGTCGAATTTGTCCCCGTGGAAGTCTGCAAGGTCACCGAGATTCACTACGACGCGAGCGGCAAGTCGTCTGGACAGGTGTCGGAGGAGCTCGCTCCAATCGCGCGTCAGGCCCGAGTCAGCGGGCAGGTGGTCCTCCTGACCGTAGAGGGCGAGATGAGAAGCGGGAAGACCTCGGACGTTGACCTCTCAGCCATCAGAAGGCTACTAGTTTCGTCGGGGCCGATAATTGTACTGTCGAACTGCAGCCGGCTGACGTCGAGGGAATCCGCTCACCCCGATGTGCCGGCCAAACCCATCCAGGCAACGGAGCGCGAGCTGTTTCAGCAGCACATCGCCGAAGTGAGAACCGAGGAGAAGAAGCTTCGTGGCGAGCAGGGGGTCTCGCTGTCCTTGGAGCTCCTAGGCGCGATGAAGGAGGACCGCAACGAAAACGAAAACAAGGCCGAGTATCAGACTCGGATGGAACGAAGAGGGCTCGAGATCCTCGATCTGAAGGAGGATGTCTGATGCTCGTAAGGCAGCTTGTCCTGAGGAACATCAGGAGCTACAACAGCGACGAAGAGGTCGAAGTCGAGATCCCTGAAGGTGTGATCCTCTTTGAGGGTGACGTCGGCTCGGGCAAGTCGACACTGCTCTATGCGATTGAGTTCGCCCTCTTCGGGTTCAGCGACGTCAAAGGGGGGCACCTCCTCAGCGAGGGCAGGAGCCAGGGACACGTCGAGGTCTCCTTCTGCGCCGAGGGCAAGGAGTATGTAGTCAAAAGAGGACTCAGGCGGAGAGGGGACGACGTGGTTCAGGAGGAATGCTACATAGCTGCCGAAGGCTCGAAGGTAAAGCTCTCCCCCAGCGACCTGAAACAAAGGACGGTCTCGATCCTGCGGTTCAACGAGCCGACTCATCCGAGGGCCTACAGCCTAGTCTACAGATACGCGGTCTTCACCCCCCAGGAGCAGATGAAGGAGATACTGCTTCAAGACTCGGACACCCGACTCCAGGTCATCCGCAGGGTGCTGGGCGTCCAAGGCTACCAGGTGGCGGCCGACAACGCCGAGCTGGTCGGGAGGAGGATCGGCGAGCTGTCGACCGGGCTGCGGAAAGCGAGCGAAGATCTGCAGGACGAAAAGTCGGAGCTCGAAGCAAGAACCAAGGCCCTGCAGGGGCTTGATTCTCGGCTGCCTGAGCTAGTGCGGGAGGAGGCGGAGGCTCAGGAACACGTTGAACGGTTGGAGTCCCACTGGAAGGAGCTCAGAGACAAGAGAGAAGAGATGAGCGCGGTCACCGGGAAGATTCCCATCCTGCGCGCACGCATCGCCGACCTTCAATCCCATCAGGAGGGGGATTCCAGGAGAATTCAAGAGCTAAAGGACAGGCTAGAGCACGATATCAAACCGGCCGCCGCCGACTTCGAAGCCAGATCCAGACCCAGAAAAGACTCGATGGGCCTCGACTCGGAGCTTGAAGAGGCCAGAGGCGAGCTTCGGTCGCTTGAACGCTCAATGTCTGTTCTGGAAACTCAACTGCAGGAGTTCAGCGACATTATCCAGAAAGGGGTCTGCCCCGTATGCGGCCGTGCGATACAGGAGGGGTTCTCCGCCAGGTCCGACCATGCAGCGGAGGAGGCAAAGAGGATCAGGGCCGAGATTGCGAGGTTGGAACAGGTTGTCTCGGCTCTGACCCGCGAGTCTCGCGAAGCGCGAGAGTTCGAGGAAGACGAGAGGGCGTATCGGAAACTCTCAAGGGAGCGTTCGGAAGTCGAGAAGGACCTCCTGCGGCTGAAGAACGCGGTGGAGAAAGCGGCAGCCGAGCTCCCAACGCTGGAGGGTGAGCTAAAGGAAGCGGCGGCCCAGGTCGAGGCAATGCGAGGGCTCTCGGAGACCATACTGAGGCTCGATGCCGACCTGGCGAAGGCGCGTCGGGCTAGCAGCAGCGCGCGGGATGCCAGGACCAAGGCCGAGACCGAGAAGGTGAACGTCGCAAGGGACGCGGAGCGCCTCTCGAAGTCGGTCAAGCGGAAGGAGTCCATGATGCTCGAGGCGCAGAAGCTCACAGATCACCGAAACTGGCTTGACGGATACTTCAGGCCGACTCTAGCCGCGATCGAGAAGGTGACGCTTACTCAGGCAAATTCGAGATTCAACTTCCACTTCCAACGGTTCTACTCGTCTCTTGTGGACGATCCCGACATGGTCGTAAGGGTGAAGGAAGACTTCTCCCCGGTCTTCGAACGGCAAGGGTTCGAGCAGGAATACGAAGCCCTGAGTGGCGGAGAGCGGACCAGCATGGCCCTGGCTTACCGCTTCGCCCTGAACTCCGTGGTCAGGGAGGACGACTCTCTCCATACTGAGCTCGTCATACTGGACGAGCCCACCGACGGTTTCAGCAAGGAGCAGGTCTACAAAATGCGTGACCTCTTAGCAGAGCTGAACGCGCAACAGGTAATCGTGGTCTCGCATGAGAAGGAGCTGGAGTCAATGGCCGACCACATCTTCCTGGTCGAGAAGTCGAATGGCACCTCGAAGGTTTCCCGTTCCTAACTCACCCCGCTTCGCCCAGCGGTTGACAGAACGTCTGTCGAGCTCTCGAATTCGCCTCGTCCAAGCCGTAGTCCACCCTTCCAGTGGCCAGTCCGAGTCAACACGAACTGAACCCCGCCGTCTCTGGCGGCAGGACTCCGCTCGCAACGCTCCCGAAGATAAGTTTCTGGAAGCCTCCCGTCCCTCTCGCCCCCACCACGATTAGTTCAATGCCGTTCCTCTCCGCGTACTCGGTGATTCCCTCTACGGCGGAGCCCACCTGTCTGACCACCTTCTGCGCAGCCTTAGCTTCCCCGCGCTCCGCGAGTGATGCGACCCTCGAAACCAGCTTCTCCTCTTCGCTCTTGGCTCCCTCGTTCACCCTTTCCACGTCGATTTCGATCGGTCTGTCAGACGCGTACGGCCATGCAGGAATTTCTACGACATGCAGAACTGTAAGCTCTGCAGCGTATTTCTGTGCCAGCTCGATTGCAACGTCAGCGGCTCTCCCGGCACTCTCCGAACCATCTATTGCAACGAGGATTTTTCCAAACCTTCTAGTTCCTAAAGTGTCCAATTTTTCATATACCTTCTCAGATACTGGTGTAGAGGAGGGCCACGTTCAATACTACGATGACGACGGCTACCACTAGCGACAGGAATGTTATGCTGTGTCTGTTTACGAATTGGCCCACGAATTTCTTGCGAGACGTGTAGTAGATTAGTGGGATTAAGGGGAGAGGTATCAGAAAGCTGAGCACAACCTGGCTGTACACAAGAAGAAGCAATGGGTCCAAGCCCAAAGTTATTGCTATGCTGGTTGGTACAACGTTGATCCCGCGTATGACTATCCTCCTCAGCCAGGGATTCACTCGTATTCCGAGTAGTCCCTCGAACATGGCTTGCCCTGCCATTACCCCCACAACAGACGACGACCATCCGGAGCAGAGAAGCGTCACCGCGAAGACAACGCTCGCGGACAGCCCGAAGAGAGGGATTAGCGTCTTATATGCGTCGTTGATTGTAGCAACGTCGAGTCCGGCTACGAAGAACGCGGCCGCGGCCATTATCAGCAGCGCCATGTTGATCAGGCCCGCTACGGACAGATTCAGTATCGTGTCCCATCGATGGAGCCGCAACAGCTTTGCTTTCTCGGCATTCGTGTTTTCGATGACTCTGCTCTTCGTGAGCCATGATTGAATCACCAGAGCGTGGGGCATCACGGTAGCTCCAATGATACCGACAACCAGGAGAAGCTGGCCGCTGTTTGCCAGGGTGGGGATCAAAAGCCCACTCGCCACGGAAGCAACATTCGGTTTCACGAGTGCGATTTCGTAGATGTATCCCAGTCCGATGGCGAATATGAGGGTCGTTATGGTGAGTTCTATTCTGCGGAACTTCTTGCCCGCTAGGGCGAAGATTACGAACACATCGAATGCCGAGATCCAAGCCGACACTAGGAGAGGTATCTCATGGACTGGGAATATAGGAGGGCCAGTGAGGAGCCATAGCGCCGAGGTCACACCCAGGAACTCTGCCAGGTCGGTGAACACCGCGAACGTCTCGCAACCTAGCCAGTACGGAATCGTCTTCCGGCGGCTTCCCAAACTCTCTCTACTCAGCTCCGAGAGCGACTTGGTGGTGGCTATCCCGATCTTACCAGAAAGGTACTGGAGTAGTATTCCCATGAGATTCGCCAGAAGCACGGCCCACAGCAGCACGTAGCCGTAGCCTGCCCCAGCCGAAATGTCCGTCCCGAAATTTCCTGGGTCGATATACGCAACGGCTGCAATAATGGCTGGACCAAAGAACTTGAAGTAGGAGGACAATCCGGACGCGCCTCTTTTCGCCACCTTCTCGGTCTTTTGTTCAGGCGGCGTGAGCGCTCTCTTCCAAGGTGGGCGCAATAGGTGGTCTATCCCTAACAGATTAGGTATTTATGTTTGGGCATTCTAATAAAAGTTGGTTACTCGTAATTCTATTCGAATGCCAAAATTGATTCGTGTAGCCTAAACCTACGAACTTCTCAACACCAAGCTTTAGGCACCAAGTCATCAGTGGGTCATGGTGGCTTCCGGACATATGGAAACACGCTACAAGGGCAAAACCTGGGTTCTGACCGAAGAGAGAGTCCACAGGCGCAGTTCTGAAACAGCCAAACCTCGAGAGGAGTTAACAGAATCTCCACGGTCCAAAGCATTGATGTATCTAGGCTCGCTAGGTGGTGGCCGGTAGTGGCTTGTTGCCGCCTTATGGCTTACCCTTCCTCCTCGTGTTATTCACGGCATGGTTCGACTGCTTCCTTCGCGACGAAAGCAAGTATCACGCCAGTCGCGAGATAATCCGCCCACCACAGCCCCAAGAAATACACTGCGTGAAGGCCTCCGAGGAGAAGGAGAGCGATGGACATGAAGAGGCATAAGAGGAAAGGTAACATCTTAAATTTGCGTGGAGAATAAATACCAAAGTCATTACGTATGACATGATCCGAACGAATTTCGAAGTCGGCTCTCAAACAGAAGCACGGAAATCGCAGGTTTTGTTCCGCAACCAGGGGCGGCTTTTCGCCGCCCCGAGGTTCTGTTCGACGCGTCTCGGCCGTAGTCCTCCTTCTGTTTTAGACGGGATTCAGCTCAGCGGCCCACCTTGGTCTTCTGCAGGCGTTTCATCGACCATGTTCGGCCTTGCTCCGCACGGGTCAGCCGTTTCATCCCGCTCCCCATCGACCTCAGGGTTGCCCCATCACCGCTTTTGATGGGTCGGGTTTCGTTTCTGTTCTGGAGCCCGCCGTCTCCGGCTGCGCCTCTTGGCGCCGTGCGTCCTGCTGCGAGGGAGGAACTTCCCCAGGAGATCCCCGTGGCCCGCCCACCGACGCGCGTCCTGCTCCGTTCGCATGCCTCGTGAGTTAACCCTTTCGACCTATTCGGCGAACAGGTGAGGGAAGTAGTCTCGCTCCCGATTCAGTACCTTCGACTCGTCCTTGGCCTTCCGGTAGGCTTCCAGCGGCTCTGCATTCAGCGTCGCAAAGGTCGGCCCCCACTTGTAAATTGAAAGATAGTTCATGGCCTCCTCCGTCTCGCCGAGAATGTAGAGGGTGGCTGCGATCGCCTCGACCGAGCTCAGCATCTGCGGTCTCGCGTAGTTCGTCGGATTTCCCGCCAAAAGCATGGGCAGCCTCCTGTGCTTCCCTCCTATCTTCTTGAAGAATATCTCCTTCGCCTGGTTCCAGGAGCAGTCGACGGCTAGTATCCCCTTGGCGCTAACGTCGTCCGAAGACAGCACTCTGTGTGCGAATGGATTCAGAACGATCGTGGTGTCCGATGCGTGGAACTTTCGTCCAACGCCCTTCGCCAAGTCCATGTGGATCATCTTCCGCGCCGTGCACTTGGCTGGATCGTCCTGACACAACTCAAGAACGTAGATGTTCATAGCCTCGACACTCGCTATGAATGGAGAAGAGCTTTCTCGTCGCTTTAACTGTTTGCGGCATGGACCTTTCTCACAACTCTTTTATACCAACGGGGCCTCCATCGGGCTCGACAAACCATGCCCATGGCATTCGTTCTAATCAACGCGGACTTGGGCGCAGAGGAGCAACTCGTGAAGGAGCTGAAGGGTACAGAAAACGTCAAGGAAGTCTATGTGGTATACGGAGTCTACGACATAGTGGCCAAGGTCGAAGGTGAGACCATGGAGAAGGTGAAGGAGACGATTACCTGGAAGATTCGAAGGCTTGACAGAGTCCGCAGCACCCTCACCATGATCGTAGTCGAAGGCTAGTCAGGCGGTTCCCTCCTACACCGGTTCCCAACCTAGAAATACATGCGACCGGCAGAATAATGCCCATGCGGGTTCTCGTGGGCATAGACGACACGGATTCGTCGAGTGGTTCCTGCACGACGTACTTGGCATACCGGATCGCCAGGGATCTCCGCCCTGTGCTAAGGGTGGTGGCCTACCCTCGGTTGGTCCGCCTGAATCCCAACGTGCCATTCAAGACCAGGGGGAACGCCGCAGTCTGCCTTCCGATAGACACGGAAGCGCCCGAGGAAGCATTTGAGCGTATCACATCCCTCGTCTCGGCGCTCTCCGATGTCGATCACGGGGCCAACTCGGGGGTGGTCTTCTTGGAGGACCTGGCGCTGGTCGTCGAGTTGAAGGACCTGTATCAGCGGGCCGTCACCGGACTGGTCAACAGGCACCGTGTGGAGAAGCTTCTGAGGGAGCACCGAGTCCGAACTTTCACTCTCGGCAATGGAATGGGAATCGTAGGGGCGGCGTCATCACTGCCATTCTGCGAGGAAGCCGACCACACCTACGAGTTGATCGCCTACCGCCGCCAGGAGAACCGCGGGCTGAAGAGGTTCGTCGAGCCGAGATCTGTAGAAGAAATGGACCGAGAGACCTTCCCCCACACGTTCAACAACTTCGACTATCAGAAGAAGAAAGTCCTGGTTGCTCCGCACGGCCCAGACCCGGTGTTCGTTGGGATCCGCGGGGACTCACCTGCCGCAGTCGTCTCCGCGTTCGCACGGCTTCGTTACAAAGAGCGACTCGAAGGCTACATGGTCTACCTCTCCAACCAGTACACCGATGCACATCTGACCAAGGCCCTGGACTGGAAAGTGTACTCTTCGGGCTGGGTCGAAGGAACGGTTCAGCTCGTTTCTGTGGGTCCTGGAGGGCATCTCTTCATAGCTGTCGCCGAAGGATCGGAGAAGCGCATCTGCGCGGTTTACGAACCCACCGGAGATCTGCGCAGGGCAATGAAACTGCTCGGACCCGGCGACACAATCAGGGCCTACGGGGGTGTGAGGCGGGGGACCACGTCCCATCCGAAGGTCCTCAACGCCGAGAAGGTCGCCGTGATTTCTACGGCCGTCAGGTTACCCAGGAGCCGTCTCGTCACTGGGACCTACGTCGCTTCTCCCAGGGCCAACAGGCATCTGACCAAGCCGCTGATCCGCTTCGGGCGGGAGACCGCGGGGAAAGAGTCTCCTCTCATCAGAGACTGGTTCTCAGCCGCACCTACAACGATGCCAGTGCCTGCTCGAAATCGCTGATCAGATCCTCTTTGTCCTCGATTCCGACGGACAGTCGGATCAGGGTCTCGGGAATTCCGGTCATCTCCCGCTCCGCTTGGGTGAGCTGGTGATGGGTCATGATCGCAGGCTGGGACACGAGCGTCTCGACTCCTCCGAGGCTCGCGGCGAGGAAGCCGATCTTCAGTCTCTCCGTGAGCCTCCTGGCGTCCTCCAGACTTCCCTTCAGCTCGAAACTCATCATCCCGCCATATCCGGTCATCTGCCTGCTCGCCAGCTCGTGTTGTGGGTGGGTAGTCAGGCCCGGGTAGTGTACCACCTTCACCTTTGGGTGCCCGGACAGGTACTCCGCGAGCGCCTGCGCGTTTTGATTCTGCATTTTCACGCGCAAACCCATCGTCTTCATGCCCCTCAAGACGAGCCACGCGGCGTGGGGGTCCAGCGTGCCTCCTAGGACCCTCCTCATCATCTTTATGGTGTGTATCTTCTCCTTGTCACCGGCCGCGGCCCCCGCGATGAGGTCCGCGTGTCCGTTGAGATACTTCGTCGCGCTGTGCAACGAGATGTCTGCTCCAAGATCCAATGGTATCTGGTTAATCGGGGATCCGAAGGTATTGTCCACGAAGAGCAAGCCGCCAACTTGGTGAGCCAGTTTCGCCGTTTCGGCGATGTCGACCAGCTTCAGGGTGGGATTCGTGGGGCTCTCCACGTAGACAATCTTGGTGTTCTCCCTGATGCTTGACCTGAGTCCGTTCGGGTCCAAGGTGTCAACCAAGGTGCTCTCGACCCCGAAGCGAGGAAGCATTTTGCTGATCAGGTCGAAGGTGCCTCCGTACAGGTCTCTGATGGCCACGACATGGCTGCCCTTCTCGAGGAACGCCATCACCGCTGTGGATATCGCGGCCATCCCCGAAGAGAAGAACGCCGCGTCTTCGGCGTGTTCGAAGGAAGCAAGCTTCCTCTCAAGACGAACGGTCGTCGGATTGTCCCATCTCGTATACGTGTACTTGCCGCTCTCTCCCTCGACAGCCTTCCGGGCGTCTTCGGCCTTCGTGAATCCGAAGGTGGCGGTCTGATAGATGGGCGTCAGGATCGAACCCGAATCTTCGTCCAACGGCTCGGCTTCGTGGACGGATCTCGTCGAATCTCCAGTCATCGGGGTCGCATCCACGACGCCATGTAAATACCTAGCGGGGGCCTTCGCCACGCTTTTAATCGAGCAGAAGCCCAACGGTCATGTGCAAAGACTCGAAACGATCGGGCTTCCAATATTCACCTTGGCTCGCTACAGCGGCATGGGCCTCGCCCCGGCCGCCCTCAGAAGAGCTGCGTTCGCCACGTCTCCCTCTCCCTGGCGAGACCTTGGCGACGTCGAGCTCCCGCGTCTGGAGCGTGACACCGCCGAAACCGGGATCAAGAACCTGGGCCACTTCTCTGAAGCCAGCGAGATGATTTCTCGGACGACCGCGAAACTGGCGAGTGACAGCAGCATCCTTTGTTTGGGCGGGGAGTGCTCCTTGATCGTGGGGAGTCTGGCCGGCCTCGCCGGTGTCTTCGATGGTCGGCCCGGGATGCTCTGGATGGACTCCCACGGAGACTTCAATACGCCAGAGACATCGCCCTCCGGCTACATCGGGGGGATGTGCCTGGCAATGGCGGTTGGTCGTGGGCCTGAGCTCGGCCGTGACGCAGAGCTTCACAGACCGCTGATCCAGGAGAGGGCGGTGGTCCACCTTGGATCGAGGGCGCTAGACTCTGGCGAGGAGAGGAGCATGAAGTCCTCTGAAATGTGGCTGGTCAAGATGACCGACTTCCGGAAACACGGGGTCTCAGAAGTTGCTTCACAGGTCTCAAAACACCTGGCTGACCGTGCGGACTGGCTGATCTGCCACCTGGACGTCGACGTGATAGACCCGACAGTCATCCCAGCAGTGAACTACCCGACGCCGGGAGGACTTTACGTGGAGGAGATCGTCCCAATCATACGCGCCCTTCAACAGACAGGGAGGCTGAAGGTCATCAACGTGACAGCCTACAATCCATCGTACGACCCGAACGGCCAGTGCGCTCAGACTATAGCCCAACTTCTGAAGATAGTCCTCGGTTGATTTTTGGGAAGAGTAGCGAGGGGTGGAGTTTCAGGGGTTGACCCCTTTGAACCACCGCTCTGCGGGTTTCTAAGTGGAGACCTATGAGCCCGCCGGGATAAACCTGGCTTCCCCACCTCGCTGAAGTGGGGCGGGAATTTGGTGCTTATTATGCTTCTGGGAGGCCTTATTCGTGTTGGTGGAGGGCGGTCACGGAAGAACTCGGGAGTAGCCAACCTCCCATGAGCGGTTCCGACGTCCACAAACGCACCGAGAATCCCTCCGGACCGGCACATCCGGTAGGATCCGTCAGACACGCAGCGGTGCGACGAAGCGCGACGGGGCCTCTCTTTGCAGGACTGACATGCGTAGAACCGGCGAGTTTGCCTTTGTCGCGCCCGGAAGGTGGCGGCGCGTTGACATTGGACAACGTGGCTGCGGTTAATCTTCCTTCTGCATGCAGGCGCACCTGTTGTAAGAGCAGCACGAACACTTGCTGCAGCTTTCCAGCGTCTTGTGCTTGCAGACCCTGCAGATGCAGCCTGGCACGTCCGGCCCGCCGTCTACTGTGATTCTTTAATCTTGTCGAGGACGACCTTTTCGGGGTCCTCGCCCAGGTCCTCCTCCAAGCTCTTCTTCAGCGCCAGGAGCCTTTGGACGTCGTGACCCTTCTTCGCGAATCTCTGGACCTCGGCGTCGAACGGCCTGACATTCATGTTGTCGACCATCTTGTCGGCGAAGCAGACTATCCTCTCCTCAACCGTCCTGGGGATGTAGTCGTAGGGAGGGAGGCCGAGGCTCGACGCCTCCTCGGCGGAGAGTCCCGCCCCGACGTGCTTCCTGACCTCCTCGACCACCCTCTGGTCCACGCCTTCGCCCCGCAAGAGCTCAGCCCCTTCAAGTCCATGCCTCACCGTCTGAATCCTATTCCTTCCAATGTCGTGAAGCAGCGCGCCCGCGTTCACCAGCTCCCGGTCAACGCTCTTTCCCTGGCTCTCCATCTCTGCGGCCAGGATGTTGGCCACCCTCGCAACGGTCCTGCAGTGCCCGATCAGAATTTCATTGCTGCCGTATTTCCGGTGGAGCTCAAGTACCCTGCCTTCGCCAGGAATCACTTGGCGAGTTCCTCTTCCAGCTGTTGGATCTTCCAGCGCAGCGCGTCCTTCAGCTCCGTGTTGTCCTGCCTGTTCAGGGGCTTCGAGCACGTCGGGCACTTGAAGAAGTTCTCCATCGCGTCCTCGAACGTCCTGGTCTGGCAGGTGAGCGTCCCGCAATGGTAGAACTCATGCGTCTCCTCATACTCGAGCCTCTGCTTCAGCCTGTTCAGGACCTTCTTTCGCTGGGTCTGAATGAATCCATCGGTCTGGTCTCTCTGAGCCTTCCAGCGGTACACGAACCAGCCCCTCTTGGGGTCACGGACCCGGACTCCCGTTATGAGGCTCCTCCCGAACAGGTCGTAGAGGGCCTTCCTTACCGTCTTGATCTTAAGTCCGGTTGCAGATGCTATCTCCTCGTCGGTCGCGTTCTCGTTGTTGAGCAGCGCCCTCGCTACCCTCACGTAGTCCGGGCCTCCAATCAGCCCCGCGACCTTTACGAAAGTGTCCTCGTACTCAATCTTCAATTTCTCACCACATGCTTGCCCTTGTCGGCGGGCACTATCTTGAGATCGCTTTTTCCGAAGTCTCTCTTAAGCTCTTCTCCATTTTGAATCTCATGGAGCACTATGGCCAGCGCCGCGATCTCAGAATGAGGCTGGGTCGTGACCGAGATGTTGTAGTCCGACTCGTAGTACACCTTGCCAGGTACCTTCGGCCCACCTACGACTATTAGGAGGCTCCGGGCCTTCCTGAGCTCCTCCAGCCGGTCCTGAAGGGGAATCCCATACATCGTGAGGTGAACGACCTTCCTCGACTCCGCCTTCGCCTCTGAGATCACACCGCGCCACGAATGGTTCAGGATGACCTGGAAGTCACCTCCCCAGGCTTTGTTCACGTCGTCGACCGTGCCTGGGATGTCCTTCTCCACGTCCTCCAGGTAGATTGCCTCGGCACCGAGAGCCCGCGAAACGAGACAGAGGTGGGTAAGGGTCCTGTCGTCCCTCACGTACCTCTGCCCCACCCTCAGCACCCGAATGCTCCTATCAGACTGGATACCGAGCCGCCTCCTGGGTCGCTCTTGCAGCGTCCGACTGCAGCCTTTCGGCTATTGCCTTCCTCAGGCCCTCCATGCCTCCGCCCGTCTCCGCTGAAATGAAGACTGGGTGCTCCGCTCCCAACAGCGTTGCCTTCTCAACCAACTCTTCGGCCCCTAGAAGGTCCATCTTGTTCATTGCTGTGAGTATCTTGGTCTCGGGCACTCCAAGCTCTGCAAGGGTCTCCACGCAGCTCTCGTAGCTCGTCACGAGCTTCCTCGGTGCCTGGCTTGCGTCCACAAGAAGGAGAACCAGCGTCGCGTATGAGACCTCTTCGAGGGTCGACTTGAAAGCCTCGATGAGATACGGAGGAAGGCGACTGATGAAGCCGACTGTGTCCGAGACAAGGACCCTCTGGTTGCTAATGGCGACGCGCCTCGTGGTGGGGCTGAGGGTGGTGAAGGCTCCGGCGTCGACCTCTTTCGTTTCGCCCGTGAGCCTGTTGAACAGGGTTGTCTTCCCAGCGCCCGTATAGCCGGTTATCACGACGCTCGCAAATCCCTCCCTTTGCCGCTGTCGCCTGAATACCTCCCTCCTCCCTCGAAGGTCTTCGACCTTCCTTCTGAGCGTAGCCGACCGCCTCTTCATCATCCTGACGTAGACGTCGACCTCGTACTTTCCCAGTCCGAAGAATCCTGGCTGCTCCCCGGCCTTCGCCCTCCTAACCTTGTCCCTGGCACGCGGAAGCTCATAGCTCAGCTCCGCCAGCTCGACCTGGACCTTCGCCTCGGCAGTCTCCGCCCGCATCGCGAATATCTCCAGGATAAGCTTCTCGCGGTCTTTCACTTCGACCTTGCAGAGTTTCGCCAGGTTGTACGTCTGAGAAGCGTTAAGGCGGGAGTCGAAGATTATCGTCTCGATTCCCTTCTCCCGGACCAGCTGCGCGGCCTCCTCTGCTTTGCCGTCTCCTACGCCATACCTTGAGCGAGAAAGGTACCTCTGGGTCAGCATCCCCACGGGCTCGTAGCCCGCGGCGTGGGCGAGCGAAACGGCCTCCTCTTCGACGTCTCGGTCTGGGTAGAGGATCAGGAGTGCCTTTGTGAACCTCTTCACCTCTCCGGGTTTTCGAGCTCCTCTTCGGAAATCAGCAGGTTGACCTTGAGCTGGTGCATCAGCTTCCGAGCGAGCGCAATGTCCGGCTTCAGTTTCTTTGTCTCGACGTGACTGATCAGAGATGGCTTCACGTTGATTAGCTTCCCCAGCGCTTCCTGGGACAGGCCCAGCCTCTCTCTCGCCTGTCTGACGATGACGTTGTAATCCGGGTCAACCTCCATCTCCACCTCGGTCCTGACCGGTCTCGGGGCCGGCGTGGCAGTTGCAGTAAGGACCACCCTCACGACCGGGTCCCGCATCGGCCGGCCTCGCCGGGCGCAGTTCGGACAGACCCTCAGTATCGCTCCGTCGATTTCGACCGAACTGGGGGCGGACTTTATCTGAGCGCCACAAACCTCGCAGGTCAGGGTCATGCGTCTCTTCTGCGAGCGAGTTTCCCGTTTTATATGAAGGTTTTATCGTCCCGCGCTCCTCGTTCTCCTGGCGCTGGACCGGAACTCTCAGTCTCCCTGAAGGGAGAATGCGGTCGCATTAGCTTCATAACTGGCGTGCGCAGGCGGCGAAGCGTGCAACTCCCGGAGGACAGGCGGCTGGCCATCATGGTCGACTACCTGTACGGCCGAGGGGTCAGCAGAGCACTGCCCAAGGATGGCATCCGGCTCGTGTATTCGAGAAGGTCTGGGAGGGTGAAGCTGGCCTACGTTGGGGAGAAGCTCTTCGCGACCGTCAAGCCCAACGGCTCCATGGCGCTGTCTCTCCACGGAGCGTCGATTCTCGTCCACAGCCGGAGGTTCCTGGACAACTGCGTTGTGGTGAAGGACGACGCGGTCGAATTCGTAAGAGGCGGGAAGTCCGTGTTCTGCAAGTTCGTGGCGAAGGCGGGTGCGAACATCCATCCCAAGAGCGAAGTCGTGGTCCTCGATCGGCGCGGCCGTGTCCTGGGTGTCGGGTTGGCCGTAATGGGAGGGCGGTTCATGACACAGTTTAAGACTGGGGTGGCAGCAAAGGTCAGGGAGGGTCTCCCGACGTGAAGATTGACAACAGGCAGGCGCGCCGCATGATGGAGCGGATGGGGATCAACCAGACCGAAGTGCCCGATGTCGAGGAGGTCGTCATCAAGACGTCGACGAAGGAGATTCACGTGAAGAACGGGTCCGTCTCCGAGGTCAACTTCCAGGGGAATCGGATATTCCAGGTCATGGGCGAGGTCGAGGAAATCGAGAGAGAAAAGAAGAAGTTCAACGAAGAGGACGTGGTCCTCGTTCAGCAGCAGGCAGGCGTCAGCAGGGAGAAGGCTCTGGCTGCGCTCGAGGAGTCCGACGGCGAGGTGGCTCGGGCGATTCTCAGCCTGACTTCCTAGCCCAATGTTTAATTACGCAACCCGTCGGCACGAATGAAGTTCTCCAGCAATGACACAGGCCATCGAAGACACCATCAAGGCCCTCAAGGAGTTCGAGGAGGACTTGGACACCGTAAAGGCGGTGGCGGCCGACGCAACGAAGAAGCTGGTCAAGAACGCCGCGGACTGGGCCGAATCCGCAAGGCGCGATGCAATCTCGGAAGCCCAGAAGGCTGCGGACCTCACCGTGACTGCAGCCCGCGCTGAAGGCGAGAGAGAGGTCGAGAGCATCAGGAATGCCAGCCAAGCGTCTCTCGAGGCCCTTAGGGGCGTAATCATGGGCAACAAAGAGAAGGCGGTGGCGCTTGCGGTCAAGCGGCTGCTGGGTGGCCAGTCATGAAGGTAGTAGCCGTGGGGGGCCGGGCGTTCGTCACGGGCTTCGTTCTCTCGGGAGTCACGGGCGAATACGTCTCCTCGCCAAAAGAGGCTCTCGACGCTGTCAACAGACTCACACTGGACCCAACCGTCGGCCTAGTGATGGTCAGCGACGAGGTTTCCAAGCCGGTAAGAGACGAGCTCACGGCCATTCGGTCCAAGAGGGCCGTACCTCTGGTCTACGAAGTACCGGGACCTGGCAGCAAGCAGGAGGCCGTGGACTACAGGACCATGCTGAGGTCCATACTCGGGGTTTGATTATATGAGCGAAGCCGCGAGGAACACTCTCCAGAAGGTCTCGGACGAGTTTCTGGCCGAAGTGCTGGCCCAGCTCGACGAGGGCAGGGACAAGGCTGTGAGCCTCCTCGAGAGCGCGAAAGGGGAGACAGAGGCTGCGGTTTCGAAGATCCTCCAGACCGGCACAAAGCAGGCCGCTTCTGCTAGGAGGCAACTCATTGACTCGGCGGAGCTGGAAGCGCGAAACCTCCAGCTGAAGGAAGTGGAGAGGGCAGTCAACGAAGTGTTCGACGAAGCCGTCCGGCGCCTTCGGGAACTCTCCCCCGCCCAGAAGGAAGAAGCTCTGTTGAGGCTCATGCGAGAGGGAGTGCAGGTCATAGGCCCAAAGGCCACAGTGGCGTGCACGGCCGCCGACAAGAAGCCTGCCTCAGCGGCACTGAAGGCCATTGGTAAGGAAGGGGCCAGGTTGACGCTCGACCAGCAAAGCATAGACGCAATCGGCGGAGTGACGCTTACCAGCCAAGACGGCTCGGTGAGGTTCGACAACACATTCGAGGCTCGACTCGGGAGGATGAGGCAGGTCCTGCGCAGGGAAGTTGCGAACACTCTAACTGGGGACTCCGGCGCCTCCGGCGGCCTCGCTGTAGAACCTAATCGCGTTTAACGATTATAAGCAGAACCTTTAGGGCGGTCTAGCAGTAATATCCTTGCCAGCGAAAGGTAAGATAGAGTGGATATCGGGCCCCGCCATCAAGGCCAGCGGAATGGCCTCCTCCAAGATGTACGAAGTGGTCCAGGTGGGGGAGGAGAAGCTGGTTGGCGAGGTAATCAAGCTAACCGGGGACATCGGGTTCGTCCAGGTCTACGAATCGACCAGCGGCCTGAGACCCGGCGAGGCGGTAGTGGGGACCGGGCAGCCGCTCTCAACCACCCTCGGGCCAGGCATGATAGGGACGATATACGACGGTCTGCAGAGACCACTGGACGTCATCGCGAAGAACGCCGGCGCGTTCATCACCAGGGGAGTCACGGCAGACTCAATTCCGTTCACGAAGAAGTGGGGCTTCACCCCCCTCGTGAAGGCTGGCGACTCCGTGGAGGGAGGCAGCATCATCGGGAACGTGCAGGAGACCCCGCTGATCGAGCACAGGATTCTCGCCCCTCCGACCCTGCCGCAGTCGACCGTCATCGACGTGGCCGGGGCCGGGAGCTATACCATCGACGAGACCGTCTCCCACGTCCAAGACAAATCCGGCAAGAAGCACGAGCTGAAGCTATACCACAGGTGGCCCGTCAGGACGCCGCGCCCGATAAAGGAAAGGCTCGACCCCGCGATTCCGCTCATCACGGGCCAGAGGGTCCTTGACTGTTTCTTCCCGATGGCGAAGGGTGGGACGGGAGCGATTCCTGGGGCCTTCGGCACCGGGAAGACGGTAACGCTCCATAGCGTCGCGAAATGGGCCGACGCAAAGATCGTATTCCACATAGGGTGTGGTGAGCGCGGCAACGAGATGACCGAGGTCCTGGTGGAGTTCCCTGAGCTCATTGACCCACAGAGCGGCAGACCGCTCATGGAAAGAACGATACTCATCGCGAACGTTAGCAACATGCCGGTCGCAGCCAGGGAGGCGAGCATCTACACGGGGGTGACCATGGCCGAGTACTACAGAGACATGGGTTACGACACCGTCCTCGTCGCCGACTCCACAAGCAGGTGGGCTGAAGCACTCCGAGAGATCAGCGGCAGGCTCGAAGAGATGCCTGCCGAGGAGGGCTACCCCTCGTACTTGGCCTCGAGGCTTGCGGAGTTCTACGAGCGGGCAGGCAGGGTGAGCACCCTCGGCACACCGGAGAGGACAGGGTCCATCACGCTGGTCGGGGCCGTCTCGCCGGCGGGAGGAGACTTCACCGAACCCGTGACCTCACAGACCATAAGGTTCGTCAAGAACTTCTGGGCGCTCGACGCGCGTCTAGCCTACTCCAGACACTACCCGTCGATCAACTGGATGACTTCCTATTCGGGCTATGTCGAATCCGTGGGCAGTTGGTGGGCGGAGAAAGTCGGCAAGGAGTGGGCTGACGTCAGGGCCGAGGCCTATGCAATACTTCAGAGGGAGGACGCGCTGAAGGAGATAGTGCGGCTCCTGGGTCCGGAGGCTCTGCCCGACGAGGAGAAGCTCATCCTCGACGTCGCCAGGATGATCCAGATTGGGCTCCTCCAGCAGAACGCCTACGACGACACCGATGCCTACTGCAGCCCCACGAAGCAGCTCACAATGATGAAGATGTTCGTCCAGTTCCACCAGGAAGCCCTGAAAGCCCTGCGAAGAGAGGTGCCGCTCTCCAAGATAAGAGGGATGCAGGTTATCGCCAAGATGCTGAGGTCAAAGTTCGCCATAAAGAGCGAGGAGACGGACAAAATGGACGCGCTGGTGAAAGAGATGCTCGCCGAGTTCGCATCACTCGGCGGCGTGCAGGAGGCAAAGGTAGTTGAGTAAGTCGCCGTCGGGCCTAGAATACAGCAAGGTCGCCGAGATCAAGGGGCCCCTCCTCGTCGTCGACGGCGTAGAGAAGGCGGCCTTCGACGAGCTCGTCGAGATCGAAGACAACCAAGGATCAAAGAGGCTGGCGAGGGTGCTGGAAACGGGCTTCGGCCGGGCAGTGGTTCAGGTATTCGAAGGCACCTCCGGCCTGTCCATCAGCGGGACCAGGGCGAAGTTCCTCGGGAGGACGATGGAGCTTCCGGTCTCCGACCAGCTCCTGGGCAGGGTCTTCGACGGCCTCGGCCGTCCGCTCGACGGACTGCCCGAGCCTGTGGCGAAGAGCTTCCTCGATGTCAACGGAGCCCCCATCAACCCTGAAAGGCGCGAGTATCCCACCGACCTGATTCAGACCGGCGTGTCTGTCATCGACGGAATGCTGACCCTGGTCAGGGGCCAGAAGCTTCCGATATTCTCGGGCGCCGGAATGCCCCACAACATGCTCGCCGCCCAGGTGGCCCGCCAAGCCACGGTCGTGGGAGAAGGCGAGCAGTTCGCCGTGGTCTTCGCGGCGGTGGGCGTGTCGCACGGTGAGGCGGCGTTCTTCAAGCGGACTCTCGAAGAGTCAGGCGCGATCCGCAGGAGCATACTCTACCTGAACCTTGCCGACGACCCGGCGATAGAGAGGATAATCACTCCACGAGTCGCTCTCACGGCGGCCGAATACCTCGCCTTCGAGCTGAACATGCACGTCCTCGTAATCATAACCGACATCACCAACTATGCGGAGGCGCTGAGGGAGATCTCGGCGGCGAGGGAGGAGGTCCCGGGGAGGAAGGGCTTCCCAGGATACCTCTACACCGACCTGGCAACCAACTACGAAAGAGCGGGGAGGATCAAGGGAAGGAAGGGGAGCATCACCCAGATGCCCATACTCTCCATGCCCAGCGACGACGTGACTCATCCCATCCCTGACCTCACCGGCTACATCACCGAGGGCCAGGTCTTCCTAGGGAGAGACCTCTTCAGGAAGGGGATCTACCCGCCGGTCTACGTCCTGTCCAGTCTCAGCAGGCTCATGGGGCCTGCGCTCGGGCAGGTCACAAAGGCGGGGAAGGCGAGGTCAGACTTCCAGCAGGTGGGCAACCAGCTCTATAACGCCTATTCGAGGGCGACCGAGCTTCGAGCTCTCGCAGAGATCGTCGGGAAGTCGGGGCTCACCCCGTCCGACCTGAAGTACCTCAAATTCGGGGACGACTTCGAGCAGAAGTACCTGAACCAGGGCACCGACGAAAACAGGACCTTCGAGGACACGCTCAGAATCGGATGGGAGGTGCTTTCGACGCTCCCGGAGTCAGAGCTCACAAACATCAAGGAAGAGTTCATTCAGAAGTACTACATCAAGGAAAAAGCGGCTGAGTAAGAGTGTCGGTCGCGTCAGGCTCAAACGTACTCCCGACCAAGATAGAGCTGATCGGGACAAGAAGGAGGCTGCAGACCGCGAAGATGGTCCAGAAGGTCCTGGACGACAAGCGGGATGTGCTTCTCAAGAGGCTGGACGAGAAGATCCAGGAGGCCAGCCAGGCCCGGGCCGGAATCTCCCAGCCTCTGGCAGACGCCTATCTGGCCCTCTACGACGCCTACCTCAAGCTGGGGCCGCTCAGGCTGGAAGGCATCGCCTCGAACACCCCGCCGATAATCGAGGCTGACGTGAGCGTGATGCGGATAGTCGATGTCGACCTGCCTTCGCTCAAGCTCTCCGAGAAGGAGACGGGAATGACGTACGGCTTCGCGGACACCAACGTCGCCATAGACAGGGCCACGAGGCAGATGAGGAAGGTCCTCCCGTCCATATTCAGAGCGGCGGAGTTCGAGAACGCGATCTTTCGCCTGGCAAAGGAGCTCGAGAAAACCCAGCGGCTGCTCAACGCGCTGGAGTACATGATCATTCCGCGCTACGAAACCTCAATACGGTTCATCCAGCAGACGCTGGAGGAAAGGGAGAGGGAGGAGTTCGTCAGGCTGAAACACGTAAAAAAGGTGCTCGAGAGGAAGGCGTCGTCGGCAGAATGAGCGAAGACACTGTCGACGACGGCTTCAGCTCCGCGAAGGAGCGTGTGGCACAGGCCTACCAGGCCTCATTGGACGATGCCAAGGCGAAGGTAGAGTCTGCCAGGGCGGAAGCCCTCAGGAAGCTGGGCTCCTAGGCTCGGTCCTCGCGACGACCGCCGTGATCACCTTCATCAGAACGAACATCGATCCGACGAAGCCCACCGTCGAGAAGGCGATGGCGAGTATGGACTTCGAGTAGCCCAGGACCCCGCCGGCGTAGAACCCGAGGTAGACCCCGATGAGGATCAGGGGTGCGACGACGAGCGGCGTCACTGCCATCACCAAGAGCACCGAGTTCCTCCCCTTCATGCCCTGCTGGAGGCGTACAGGCCGGGCGTCTTATAGTGGTTACGACCACGCGGCCGCGGCGCGGCTACTCACACTTGCTGTAGCCGCAGTTCGAGCACTTGTAGCAGCCGTTCTCGAATATCAGGGAGCTCTCATGGCACTCAGGACAGGTCGGAGTCACCGTCATGGGCGCCGCGACCCTGACCTGCGGCGGGTCCTTCTTGTCGGCGAGGTTCGCCGTGAGTATCTCGAGCGCCTTGCCCACTCCGTCCGGGATCGACATGACCTGGGTGCCTTCGTCCCATGAAACATACTTGCCCTTTATGCCCTTTAGCATGGAAATCACATTCTTGATGTCGCCGCCGTTCTGGAGGTAGAGGCTGATCAGCCTGCCGATGGCCTCCGCGTCCGCCTTCTCGTCGCCGCCTGACTTCCCGAGCGTCACGAACACCTCCTTAAGTTCGCCGTTGACCAGGTTCGAGGTGACGTAGAGCCCTCCCTGCGGCAGCCTTAGCTTCAGGGTCTTCCCTTCCATCACTCTCGGTCTCTCGAAGGCGACTGTCGGTGGCTCCACCTTCTTGGACGCCTTCATGGTCTCGAGTATTCCCTCCCGGCTCCCTTCGCGGTAGACCGTGATGCCCTTGCAGCCCATGCGCCACGCTAGCATGTATATCTTCTCGACCTCCTCGGGCGTGGTCTCCTGGGCCAGGTTGACGGTGCTCGAGATCGCCGTGTCTATGTGCTTCTGGATGGTGGCCTGCATCTTGACCCTCATTTCGGGCCTTATCTGGTGGGCAGTGACGAAGTAGTTCGGAAGCTGGTCCTCGTCGGAGATTCTGCTAAGCTCCATGTGCTCTCGGACCAGCGGGTGGAATACCTTGAATTCGCCCTCACTGAGGGACTTGCTCCTGCGGGTGTAGGACAGGGCAAATACCGGCTCAATTCCGCTCGAGCAGCCAGCCAGAATTGACCCTGATCCCACAGGGGGGACTGTGGTGATCGCGGCGTTTCTCAGGCCCTGCGCCCTGATCTTCTCCCGGACCTTCGGTTCCACTCCCTGGAGGAACGGCTGGGCGAGGTGGGCGTTCGGGTCGAACGCGGGGAATGAGCCCTTCTCCTTCGCGAGCTCTGACGACGAGTCGTATATCAGGTTCTTGATCCTCTCGAAAAGGTGGTCGACGAAACCTATCGTCGAGTCTTCGTCGTACTTCAGACCCAGCTTGATCAACATGTCGCCAAGGCCAGTGATCCCGACCCCAATCCTTCGACTCCAGAGTGACGCCTTCTTCTGCTGGGGTAGCGGGTGCCTTTCCGCGTTGTAGTCCAGCACGTTGTCGAGGAATCGGACCGCGAACTGGCACGCCCGGGTCAGAGAGTCCCAGTCGATGCTCGCCCGCTCCGTGAACGGCTCCTTGACGAAGGCGCTCAGGTTCACCGAGCCCAGGCAACAGCAGCCGTAGGGCTCAAGAGTCTGTTCGCTGCACGGGTTCACCCCCTCGACCTCCATCCCATTGTATTCGGTCGTGGAGTCTTTCTTTATGGTGTCCCAGAAGAGGACCCCTGGCTCGTCGGACTCCCAGGCGCCTCTGACGAGCTGATTCCAGACCTCTCTCGCTCGCACCTTCTTCTCGACGGCGACCTTCTCGTTCTTGAAGTGAAGCAGGAACTCACCGTCTTTCTCGACCGCGTGCATGAAGTCGTCGCTGATCTTAACCGAGATGTTGGCGTAATTGACGCGCTTCAGGTCCCTCTTCACCTTGATGAAATCGATCACGTCCGGGTGGTCAACTTGAATGGTGATCATCAGGGCCCCTCTTCTGCCGGCCTGGCCGATTGTGCCCGTCGTGGTCGACAGCAGCTCCATGAACGAGACAGACCCGGAGCTATAGATGGCCGCGTTGTTGACGGGCGCTCCTCTGGGTCTCAGTACCGAAATATCGGTACCCACTCCTCCGCCGAAGCTGTACGTCCTTGCGGCCTCCTTGCAGAATTCGAAGATGGATTCTATGGAATCCTCCTTGATCTTGAAGAAGTAGCAGTTGAGCAGGGTGGACTTTCGAGGCTGCCCCGCTCCGAATAGAACCCTACCGCCGGGGACGAATCTGAAATCCTCCAGGAGCCAGTGGAACTTCGCAGACCACTCCCTCCTCCTCTCGTCATCTCTCTCCACTGACGCGAGCTCCGTGGCGACTCTGCGCCACATCTCGTCAGGGACTTTCTCTACTTGCTTGCCGTTGGAATCCCGAAGGGCGTACTTCTCGTAGAACACTCTTGCTCGGAGTTCGTCCTGACCGAAAGCTGCCAAGGTTTCCAGTGGAAGCTCAATTTCGGGGCTGCGTTTCTCTGCGTCGTCCGCAGAATCCCGTGGTGGTTCGACCATTGACGTCATAAATCGACCTCACTCCCATCCGCGCCTGTATATAATTCCCTCTTGGCTAGCGAGTTGTTGACAAGACTCCGACTCATGCACAAGTGTCGACACTACGTGAGAGCGGTGACTGTCAACTCAAGTTGACATGCGCTCAACTTTTTGTGCTGACAACTCGCGCTATGCGGCCGTCGAATACTGAATTGACGCCACTGACTTGCACCTCTTGCAGCGAGTCGCACTCTGCGGGAGTTTCGCTCCGCAGTTCCTGCAGACCGAGATGCTCCGTTCCACCTTGAAGTATGACAGCTTCGGCGTCGCGTTGAGCATCAGGTTGTAGATTCCGCGCGTGTCCTCTGCGGAGCCATCGAGTGTCAGCGACAGACCTCCCTGGAGGCTTGTCGAGAGCTTGGACATGTATTCGACCTTCTCCTGATTCTCTAGGTCGCCCAGAGAGAGACGGGGCGATTGAGTGTAGCCCCCGCGCTGCATCGGCTGGATGTTCGCCTTGCCGTATTTTTCCGAGTCGAGACTCGCCAGCCTGGACGCGCCGTCCAAGTCCACCATGGCCACGGCGAGCCTGTCCGTCTTGTTGGATTTCTCTGAAGCCACCTGCATCGCCGTGTCGACAATCTTCTCCGCGAGTTCGTACCGCGCTTTGGAGGCCGGATCCCGGATCAGGCTCCCAAGCGTCTCGTCCAGCCCCACCAGGTTCATTATCAACGGCATCGAATCTGAGGTCACGGCGTCCGAGCCCGACGCAAGTGCGGGAAGAAGATCGCGCTTGAGCGACCTTTCAATTACCTTCCGCCTCGTCGTGAGGGCGTCAGCCGCGACCCCGATCAGAAGAGCGAGCTTCGCCCTGAAGTAGGTCTCGTCTTGGTTCGAGTCGTAGGCGAGCCTGGGAAGGTTAAGGCTGAGGTTGTGGAGCACGCTGATGTTGTCGGTCTGCATCTCCTGGGGGAGCATTCCGGCGTTCAGGCCGAGGAAGCTGCGCCGCTGATCCGACGAAAAGAGGGCGATTCTCCCTCCATTGAACACTATGGCCGCCGCGTCCTTCAGGGTCTTCGTGTCGTCGATCCTGATCGGCTTCGCCAGGAGGAGTCGGATGCCCGGTCTGGGGGTCTCTTCGACGAAGTTCCGGTACGCGTAGAGCGCTGCGTCGAGGGTTCGATCCATGACCTCTCTTCCCACATCGTCTGAGCGGTAAGGGTCAAGCTCCAGTCCTATCGTGGGCCAGCCAGAACTCGCCATTGGAGCGCTGAGCGTCTCGAAGAACCTGAGGAACAAAGATTCGATTTCGCGCTTCGGCCGTGTCCTGCAGAACGGAGCGAAGTACTGGAGGAAGTTCCTGAAAGTCATCTCTTCGGTGACCTCTCGGCAGAGCATCGCCGACATGTTCAGCACGATATTCAGGGCTCTCTCGGCGTTCTCCGGGCTAGGGAGCATCGAGACACCGAGAAGCTTCCCCTTCGGGTTGAAGCCCGCGCTTCTGATCGAGAGGAGGTCGATGAAGACGGTGTCGGGCGTGAGGCCCCAGGATCCTGCGTTCGTTATGTGGATGTCTCCAGAGAGGTGGGCGTCGGCGACGTCTCTTGGGAGCTGCTCCAACAGAAGGTATTCTGAAAATACGGCCCTCCCGGTCTGCTGGACCAGTGACTCCACGTTCCCTCCGTCGTCTCCTGCCTTGGTGAGAAGCTGGGTCACGTCGTAGATGGGCATCCCGAGCCTCGTGAGCTTGTGCCTGTATTCCTCGAGGCTGTGCTCCACGAGAAGGGCGTTCACGATCTCCCTGATCAGGGGCGCCGTAAGGTACTGGGTCTGAAACTTGTAAAGCCTTGACTCCGTCTCGCTCGTGATTCTCTGGGCAAGCTCCACCGGCATGCCCGCCTCCTTGACAAGTGACTGGAGTATCTTGTTCGCGTTGAATTCCTCCATGGTCTGGTGGGATGTCCTGACGTACAGCTTGCCGCTCTCCACAAGCGACTGCTCCTCGATCTGACGAGTAAGGTTGAGGACGAGCCGGCCGAGGTTCGTAACCGTATACTTCCTTTCCTGCCTGTTGAGCTGAATGAGCAGCTGCTTGACGAGCTTCCTGAGATGGTATGCGAACTTCCCGGACTCCTTCTTGGACTTGAAACCAGCAAGCGTCTTCAGGGCGCTGTAGGTGAGAGGGCCTTTGATGTTCAGAATCCTGAGGATTTCGAGTCTCTGGGGGGAAGCGATTACACTGTAAATCGTCTTCACACGTCTGGGAGCTGCTTGCAATGCAGTGCGGGGTCGTTGTCAAATGTATTTAACATTGCAATAAGAGAATTTCAGCAAGACGCGCCGAGAACTACACTCGCCCGGAGGTTGAAGGCTGTGATCCGGACTCGCCGACCGGACTGTAATGCTGAGTCAACACTAACGGGGGTTCAGTGGGGTCGCCCGGATTTGAACCGGGGATCTCAAGCGTTCTTGCACTCGCGGTCCCAAGGCAACTCCCGAGTTGTTTGAAGCCTAGACCAGACTTGCCCTGCGGGCCGATTGGTTTCGGTCTCACAGTCTAGCCGACGACCCCTCTCACTCGCTTGAAAGAATCCAGTAGTTATGGATTCGTGCTGGAGGCCGCCGAGGGCCGCACCCTTGAAACGAAAGGGGAGCCTCTGACGAAGAACCTCAACTCTCTCTCCACCGCTCTGGTTATCCCAACGCGCCCGCTCTTCTCCACCGGCGGCGCAGTAGCTCCCTCAACCAGAAAGAGCCTCTCCGAAACTACAAGGTCTTCACCGTTGAGCTCCCTGTCGATTCTCAAAGCCTGGGTCAGCTTGCCTGGCCCATTCGTAAGCTTCATGACATCTGATATCCCCCTGTTCTCCATCATCCTCCGGATGCCAGTCAGCGGCTCCAGCGCTCGTAGGAGCACCGCGCCTGCTACTCCGATTGGCTCCGTGGTAATATTGAGGCAATAGTGGTTGCCGTAGGTGAAGTAAACGTAGGAGTGGCCGGGCTCCCCGAACATGACCGAATTGCGAGGGGTCCTGCCCCTGTAGGCGTGGCTTGCTGGGTCATCTTGCCCGAGATAAGCCTCAACCTCCACCACCTTTCCGGCGAGTTCGATCTCTCCTATGCGCCTCACGAGAGTCTGCCCCAGGAGAGCTTTGGCCACGTCGACGGTGGGCTGCTCGTAGAACGCGCGACCGATTCGCCTCATCAGCCTCTTGAAGAGGGCACATTTTATATAGGCATGGGGCCCTATTCACACTACAGCCGCGCCTGGCTGGTTCGAGTCGAGCAATATTGGAAATATCAATACAAGGAGAGGAGAGACACGGGTAAGCGCAAGGTGCTAAACGAGGCCAACCTCAAGGAACTGGTGTTGCCTGAACAAGGGGAGCTGCTGGGCAGAGTCAACAAGATTTCAAGCGGTGACCACGTGATGGTAAAGTGCACGGACGGCAAGATCCGACTATGCAGGATCAGAGGGAAGATGAAGAGGCGCGTTTGGATTCGGGAGAACGACATCGTGCTCGTCGCCCCATGGGACTTCGATGACGACAGAGCAGACGTACTGTGGCGTTACATAAAGGCCCACGAAGAGTGGCTAGCCCAGAACAGCTACCTTCCTCCAAACTTCTAGACTTCGGCGAGGACCTCCGCGGATGAGGATTACTGCCGACCTTCACATCCATTCACGCTATGCCCTAGCGACCAGCAGAGACACGGACCTAGAGCACCTCGCAGAGGGGGCCCGGACGAAGGGTCTGAACCTCCTTGGAACCGGCGACATCACCCACCCACTGTGGTTGAAGGAACTCAAATCCAAACTGAAGCCGGGCGACGGTGAAGGGATCTTCGCTTATCGTGGAATGAACTGGATCCTGACCGGGGAGGTTAGCGTCGTGTACGAACAAGCAGGGAAGATACGCAAGGTGCACCATCTCGTTAACGTGCCCGACCTTGAGACGGCCGAACAGATTAGCGAAGCTCTTTCCAAGTACGGCAATATGAGCTCGGACGGCCGGCCGATCCTGAAAGGGCTAGGTTCGGCGGAGATGGTCGAGATACTGACGGGCCTCTCCAGCTCTGTTGTCATCATTCCCGCACACGCCTGGACCCCCTGGTTCTCGGTGTTTGGAAGCAAGTCGGGCTTTGACTCGCTGGAGGACTGCTTTCTGGACCAGACGGGGAAAATCTTCGCCATCGAGACGGGCCTCTCGAGCGATCCTCCGATGAACTGGCGCCTGTCATCGCTGGACAGGATTGCCTTGGTCTCGAACTCGGATGCGCACTCTCCCAACCCATGGCGACTCGGCCGCGAGGCGAACGTCTTCGATCTGGAGGCGCTCACCTACAGGGAACTCTTCGACGCGATCAGGAGCAAGGACCCCCGCAGGTTTCTCTACACGATTGAGGTCGATCCTTCCTACGGGAAGTACCACTTCACCGGCCACAGGAAGTGCGACGTCTCAATGTCGCCCCGAGAGTCAATGGCGAGGAGCAACCTTTGTCCGAAGTGCGGCAAGAAGATGACCGTCGGCGTACTGCAAAGAGTGGAGCAGCTGGCGGACAGACCCGAGGGGTTTGCTCCGAAGGGCGCTGTTCCGTACCGGAACCTGCTGCCCCTTTACGAGATTGTCTCGTTCGCAATGGGGGTCAACAGGCTCTACGCAAATAGAGTTCTAGAGGTACAGAACAGACTCACGGCAGCCTTCGGTAACGAACTGAACGTCCTTCTCGGCGCCCCTGAGGACGACCTGGCGAAAGTCACGAGCGCGCCGATCGCCTCGGCCATAATCGCGGTCAGGGAGAACAGGATCAGGCTGCGCCCCGGTTACGACGGCGTGTACGGTTCCCCGTATCCACTGGCCTGATTCCCCGCGAGTACGAGGCATTCATATGCGCTCTCCCTTTAAGATTCATATATGAATATCGCACAGGCGACTCCCATTGTCCATCTCGGTCGTCAATCCTCAGCAGCTCCGGAAGATCAGGACGCAGCTGGGAATTACCCAGGCGGAACTCGCTCGGGCCTCCGATGTGAGCCAGTCGCTGATTGCAAAAGTAGAGTCGGGACGGGTGGACCCCTCGTTCACCACCATGAAGGCCATTTCGGACGCGCTGCAGAAGCAGATAAGGTCGCAGGGCAGAAAGGTGAAGGATGTCATGTCCAGGCCAGTCCTGTCTGTCCAGGCCAGCACTCCCATCTCGGAATGTGTCAACTTGATGAGGAATAGGAGTCTCTCCCAGCTCCCCGTCTACTCCGGCCAGAAGATGGTCGGGTCGATATCCGACAAGCGGATAGTGTCGCTTCTGAGCGACTCGGGCGACCCGCGGACGGTCCTCAACGGTCCAGTCTCGCGATTCATGGAAGGGAGCTTTCCCACGGTTGACGCCGAGACTCCGCTGGACGCGCTCTACTCGCTCTTCAGCTTCGTTCCGGCAGTTCTCGTAACTTCCGGGGACAGAATCGAAGGGATAATCACCAAGATAGATGTAATATCTGTCGGCACGAGCGAATAGTCCTCACTTGATGCGCGGGTGGGCTGTCCCATCTCGCCCGGCGAGCAGTCTTTCCGGTCTCGGCCCCGACTACTAGTACCCGACGTACACGGCCTTCGTTCTGGTGTAGAAGTCAACTGCCTCCTCACCCATTTCCTTGTACTGATCATTCCCTGACTCCTTGAAGCCGCCATAGGGCGCCTGGAGTTCCAATCCCGGGAGCGGCTTGTTCACCTTTACCACTCCCACATCAGCCTTGTTGATGAACTTGGACGCATTCGATTGAGATCGCGTTACAATGCCCGCCGTCAGACCGTAGGCAACAGAGTTCACCAGCCGGACTGCCTCATCCAGGTCGTGGAAGGTGGCCACGGAGAGAACCGGCCCAAAGATTTCCTCCTTGAAGATTCGATCCTCGGGGGAGACCCCATTGAAGACCGTTGGTGACAGGTAGAATCCCTCCTTTCCCTTCTTTGGCTCAGCTCCACCGGTAACCAGCTCGGCTTCCAGCCTCCCTATTTCGATGTACTTTCTGACCTTGTCGAACTGATCTTCACTTGCGAGAGGCCCCATCTCCACGCCCTTTTCTAGGCCGTGGCCCACGACTACGGCCGAAGCCCTACCCACGAGTTTCTCGATCGCAGAGTCAGCGATGCTCTCTTGGATGAGAAGCCGACTCGTCGCGGTGCACGCCTGTCCCGTCAAACCGAACGCTCCCTTGATGGCCAGGTCGACGCCCAGAGCGACGTCCGCGTCGTCCATGATGACCAGCGCGTTCTTTCCTCCTAGCTCCAATTGCATACGAAGCATTCTGCTGCAGGCTGCGGCATTGATGCTCCTCCCAGTTTCAGAGGAACCTGTGAAGGACAAGGCGTGTATCTTTGAGCTCGCGGCTAGAGCTCCTCCGACCACAGGGCCGCTTCCCACCACCATGTTGAGAACGCCTTTCGGGAGCCCAGCCGCATGAAGCGAGTTGACCAACTCCGTCGCAATGAGCGGGGTCTGGCTCGCTGGCTTGAACACCACGGCGTCGCCTGCTGCGAGCGCGGGGGCTATCTTCCAGGCCGGAATCGAAAGCGGGAAGTTCCACGGTGTTATCAAGCCCACGACTCCAAGCGGCTCCTTCAGGGTGTAGACCATCGAATTGGGGTCGTTTGAAGGAAGCGTCTTTCCTCCAAGTTTGAAACAGATTGCGCCATAGAACCGGAATAGGTTGATTGCACGGTCGACTTCCAGCAGGCTCTCACCCAGCGTCTTGCCTTCTTCCCTTGTGAGCAGGCTTGCCAACTCGGTCTTCCTGACCTCAAGTCGCTGTGCCGCTTCGAAGAGGACCTTCCCGCGCTTCGGCGCGGGGTTGGATCCCCATTCTGCCGCCGCCTTCTCGGCAGAATCAACCGCCCTTCCGACGGTGTCAGTGGTTCCGAGGCGGACTAGTCCCAGCACCGAGTCCCTGTCCCCGGGATCCCTGATCTCCCGAGAGTCGGCTGAATGTTCGACCGCTCCGTCAATCACCGACGCTGCGACCAGAGGCGTCATCGGCCCAACAGCTTGACAGTGTTCCGGAGGAGCCCGATCTTCTCTATGGTGATCTCCACTACATCCCCCTTCCTGACGCCGTTCTTCCCCGGTGGCACAATCGAAGTCCCGGTCGAGAGCAGGGTCAAAGGCGCCGGAGTGAAGAACGAGAAGAGGTACTTGACGAGTTCGTTGATCCTCCGTTTCAGAGACGAGGTGTTCGTCTTTCCCTCGAAGAAAACGGTCTTTCCGCGGATTATCTTCATGTTGATGTCCAGCGAGTAGGGGTTGGTGATTTCATCCGTCAGTGAGATCACCGGGCCTATTGAAGCGGAGGCCGTGTATATCTTGGATTGCGGAAGGTAGAGCGGGTTCTCTATCTCGAGGTCCCTGGCACTGACGTCGTCGGAGACTGTGTACCCCAGTGTCTCTCCTTTCTCGCCCAGCACTACCCCCAGCTCGGGTTCGGGGAGCGTCCACTTCGAATCGCCCCTCAGTCCGATTCCTTCCTCAGGTCCGACGCAGTTCCTCCAGGTACCCTTGTAAAACACCTCGGGCCGGACCGCGTTGTAGACGTAGTCGTAGATTGGCACGCCGGCCACGAGAGTCCTTCCTTCTGTGGTGTGTTTCTCTCTCGAATGAGAGTAGGTGATGCCGGCTCCCCAGATTTCTCCCGGCGAGAAGGGTCTTAGCAGCTTCACGCTGCTCGTCTTGTAGCTCGTCGTGGACCTGCCTTCAAGCTCCTTCGCGAAGGGAACGAGGTCGCCTCCGGAATCCTCGTATAGCTTCTCGAACGAGGAGTAGCCTCCCAGCACTCGGACCTCAGTTCCGTCAAGGGTGCATAGGTGAGTCGCGCGTCCCTTTGACACCAGGCAAAGTTTCATGTGCTTCACTGTTCACTTTACCGTATAAAGGGTAGTTCCCGAATTCCCGGCGGTGCTCACGGTCACCATCGGCTGTAACAGACTCTCGAGCCCTTTTGAAGGCCGCAAAGGGTTATAGGTTCTCAGCGGTTTTGGTCCCTCGTGGACTACGGCAAGACGCAGAAGCAGCTGTACATGGTTCGGGACGTCGTTTACAAAAACCTGCTCGAGAGTTACATGCCGCTACCTGTGGACAGGGTCGCCTGTTCCGGATGGGCGAAGAACATTCCTCGGTCAGGCCCCACCGTGCTCTACACGTCGTACATGTACCAGCTGGGGTCTGTCTTCAAGTCATATGCCAAGCTGCTCGAAAGATTCTCCGGGGTCAAATTCGCTTCACGCTTCGCCTCTCTTGGAGGACTATTCGTCAAGCCCAACAAAGAAGAGCTCGAACGTGCGTCCCGGGTTCTAAACAACATCGCGAGACTCCTGACCGCGTCTGGAACGCAGGTTGCCTACCTCCACGAAGAAGAACCCTACAGCGGAGCCCTCCTGCTCGAACTGGGGCTCATGGACGAGTTCCACGAATACGGCGCCAAGCTCTTCGACTTCTTCAAGGACCGCGACGTCAGGCGCCTCGTTACCGTGGATCCCCACACAACCAACGCCCTCTTCAGGCTCAAGGAATATGTGAAGAGCGATATCGAGGTTGTCAACTACCTTGCTCTGGTTAAGCCAAGCAACGGAACAGGAAGATTCGTTATGCACGATTCCTGCCTCTATTCCAGGTACCTTTCGATGGGGTCTGGAATCAGGAAGACCCTGGAGGGGGCGGGGGTGTCGCTCGTAGAGGACCGAATGGTGACGGCTCTGGACACTTCTACCTGCTGCGGCGCTCCGGTGGAGTCAATGAGCGAAGACCTCAGCGAGAGGATTGCAAAGGCGAGAGCGGCCAAGCTAACCTCTGTCTGCGAAGATGTTCTCGTCGCGTGCCCGCTCTGCTATCAGAACCTCTCACCCTACGTCACGTCCATACGAGACATAGCGGAAGTGGTCTCATGAGCGGCGAATGGGCGACGGCCCTCAACAGGACGCTGGAGAACAACATACCGAGACTCGACAAGATACTCTCAGACTACCCCTATCTTGAAGAGCACGCCGAGAGGCTCCGACGGGCCAAGTCGTCGGTCATAGCTCGCCTGGACTATTACACCAAGATGACCTGCGAGGCGGTTGAGAAATCCGGAGGCGTCCCGCATCTCGCGAAGGACAGGTCAGAGGCTCAGCGGGTCGTGGGCGAGATTTGCGGGAGCGACGGGATCGTGCTGTTCTCGAAGACGAACGTCGGCCTGGAGCTCGGGCTGAGGGAATCGCTCTTGGCCGCTGGCCACGAGGTTTGGGAGACAGACCTTGGCGAGTTCCTCATTCAGCTTGCAGAGGACCATCCTTCGCACATCGTCCAGCCGGCGCTCCATCTGACAAAGGAGATGGTGGGAAGGCTCCTGCACGACAAGCTGGACCGCTCGGTGTCGCCCGACTCTAGCTACGAAGACCTGGTCTTCTGTGTAAGGTCATTCCTTTTCAAGAAGTACGTCGCCGCGAAGGTCGGCATCACGGGAGCGAACGCCGTCGCGGCCGACACCGGCTCCGTTGTTCTGGTTGAGAACGAGGGCAACATCAGGATGGACACGGTCGTGCCGTCCATCCACATCGCGGTGACCGGGGTCGACAAGATAGTCCCTACTTTCGACGACGCTTTCCTCGAGGCCCAGGTCCAGGCGGCGCACGCCGGCCTTTACCCGCCGACTTACATCAACATCACGTCAGGTCCGAGCTCAACGGCTGATATCGAGTCCAAGAAGGTCATCCCCGCGACGGGCCCGAAGGAGTTCCATCTGGTGCTCGTGGACAACGGAAGGATCAGAGCGAGTCAGGATTCAGACCTGAAGGATGCCCTTCTGTGCATAAGATGTGGGCGCTGCTACTTCGCGTGTCCCGTCTACTGGACGCTCGGATCAGACTGGTCGCCGCCGCCCTACGGTGGCCCGATGGGCGCAATGTGGTCGGCCATAGTCGCCGACGACACGAAGCCCGCGAGCCTCTGCACTCACTCCGGCGGGTGCAAGGTGGTATGCCCGGTCAAGATCGACATTCCTAGGGTTCTGGAGCATGTGAAGTCGCTTAACTCGAAGCGGTAGACATTCACACCTTGCGGTTGTCCCAGGAGGAGATCCTCTCAGGGACTATCTCGATGTATGCGCGGCGTTCGCGCTTCCGCTCCGTTACCCAGGAACGTGGCATTTCAGTCTCCTTCCACTGAACGGAAGCGTACCTGGCGTCCATCGCCTCCGCAATCCGCCGTACCGTTGGGTGATCCGTGACCACCCGAGACCTTCCCCAGATGGACACCCCGCGCAGCTCAGTGTACTTCTTCCCATCATCAATCGAGCAGCACGCCTTGCCAGCTGCGGCCAGCCTGACCTTCACCTTGTAGTCGTGCGTCCTCAGATAGATCCTCCCGTTAAGTAGGCAAAACCACATCGGCGTCACGTGTGGGTAACCATCGTCGCCGGGAAAGGCGACGAAAACCCTGTCTTTGGAATCCAGAAAACTCCAGACCTCTTCGTCGGTCATGGCGACGTACTGTCTGTTGGCTCTCCTGTGCCTGACCGTCATGAGTGTCATGGGGAGCCCCCGGCAGACATTGCCGCGCCCTCGGCGGCACCCGAATTAAGACTTGTTGCGTTCGAAGCCTGCATTCCAACTGCGATTCCCAGGGTGTGCAGGCACGCGCGCATTACTAGGTGATACGTGGGGACGGCCGGATTTGAACCGGCGGTCTACAGGTTTCCCCTGCAGCTCCAATGCCTAATCATCCACGCTGCCGTGTCATCAAACCTTTGGTTTGACCACTGGAGCCTGTCGCCCTGCCTAGCTGGGCTACGTCCCCTCAGGGGGAGGCGAGCTGCGTTCCTTGCTTTGGTGCCCAGGTTCGACCCACCCCAGCTCGGAGTTTCGGAGAGTCCGAAACGTCTCACTTCCCTCGGAATTGATGGCTGAAGGAATGGGTATAAGAGTGTCGATGACCATTTGCGGGGAAGAGTCGGGGCCGGAGGGAGCAGAGCGGATGTCCCCTCAAAGCACGTCCGCCGTCTTCCTGCATCCCGGCTCAAACCTCCCTCCATCTCGCCTTCTTCAGAGCAACGACGCCCAGCGTCAGTGTCACGGCGACAAGCACGACCCACGCGAGGGCCACCTGGATCAGCGGAAGTTGAAGCTGTCCAGTGGCCGACTGCGAGATCTCCGCGGCATAGGTGGTGGGCGACAGATAGGCGAGGTACCGGAACGGCAGAGGAATGTACGTAATCGGGTAGTACACGGGGGGCAGGGTCGAGAAGACGGTAGATATTATGGAGGAGAAGGCGAAGCTCTGAATCACATCGCTCGTGAAGGTCGAAAGCGTGAACCCTATCGTGATCGAGGTGGAGAACATCAACAACATCACCCCCACGAGTTCGAGCGCCTGGATCGCGGTCGGCCTGACGAACACGCCCACCAGGACTGCGAGCGTGGCGAGAGCTGGGAGTGAGTAGGTCACTTCGGAGAGCGCCATCCCCACTACGTAGGCGCCCGCCGTGGTGGGCGAAGCGACTATCATGTCTTGGAGCTTGAAATCGTTCTTCAGGTGGGAGAGGTCGGATTGCAGACCCATCCCGCTCGAGAACATGCTCATTATCAGCGCCCCTTCTATCGCCTGCACGAGGAGGCCTCCTCGGCTGACGAAGTTCACTACGAGCAGGAACGAGAGCGGTGCGAGCACCGTGTTGATCAGCACGACCGGATAGTTCTTCATGGCGTAGACCGAGTTGACCAAGATTGCGGCAAGCACCTGGCGCGTCCACCTAGTCATCCGCCTTCGCCCCCGATTCCCTGACCACGTTGAAGAAGACGTCATCGAGAGTGGTGCGATTGACGGAGAAGCTGGTCCCTTCGGCCAGGAGACTTCCTGAAAGGAGGTATGCCTCTTCCTCGTTCGTCAGGATCTGTGTCTCCCCGTCCTTCCCTACGGTCGCGGTCCCCTCGCTTGGCACCGGAGCCTTCTGCCCGGGTGGGATTCTGATGCTGTACTGGAACTTGACGAGACGCCGGAGCGATTCCATGTCCCCCATGCCGAGGAGCTTCCCCTTGTCCAGGATGGCGATTCTGTTGGCTAGTTTCTCCGCTTCTTCGAGGTAGTGCGTGGTCAGTATCAAGAACTTCTTCTTGGCGATGACTTCCAGAGAATTCCACAGCTCCTTCCGGGATATCGGGTCGAGCCCCGTCGTCGGCTCATCGAGGAATGTGACGTCCGCATCCGCCGCCAGCACCGCCGCTACCATCACCTTCCGTCTCTGCCCCCCGGAGAGCTTCCTGTTCGGAGTCGAGCCGAACTCCCCCATCCCCACCTTCGCCAGAGACTCCTCGGCCTTCTTCCTCGCATCGCCTCGACCCTCTCCCCGCCAGAGGAGATAGGAGTAGACGGTCTGCGATGGGGTCATCCAGGGTATGCTTCTGGCCTCTTGAGGTATTATCGCGATCCTTTCTCTTAGGCGCCGTGCGTCTCTCATGACATCGAGGCCGTCGATGGACGCGCTCCCAGAGGTCAATGCCAGTTGGGTGGCAAGGATCCTCACGAGGGTGGTTTTGCCTGCCCCGTTCATGCCTATGAGCGAGAAGATGCCGTGAGAGTCCGTGGTTAGGGTTACAGAATCCAACGCCTTCTTTCCCTCAGATCCTCCGTAGATCTTGGTGAGACCTACGCATCGAACCTCTGCCTGTCCCAAGACTGTCCGACTCGCGCCAGACCCTGGGCTTAACACTTTCTGTGCCCAAGGGGTTGCATCTGTCGCTCGGCCCCAGGGCTCTTCCAGCGGAGCGCAGGGATGGCGCTTGTCGCGATTTAGGGGATTCGGTCGCGCAGAAGGAGGTCGGGAAACTAGATTCGGCGATGCACGTCGCTGTTGTTCTTGGCGCTGACCGGTTCAGGCTCCAAATCGGCCCTCTCCGCGCTGGGCAGGTCCTTCTTCTCAGTACAGCCCTGGCAGATGGTGAATGTGATATCTTTGGAACTGACGAAGCTCGTGGCCCTTCCGGAGCAGCGTGGGCAATCAAACTTCGTGACCTTCCAATCCTTCTCCAGCCCTCCCTTCTTCATCCAGCCAAGGAGAGAGATCACCAATTCGTCGTTCGAGCCATCTAGCTGCAATCCTCTGCCATACTTGACCACAGGTTCCAATAGGCGAAAAGTCTCCTGGGAAAGCTCCCCTTCCAGGGAAAGCCTGGTCAGATCGCCGAGGAACGCATTCTTCCTCTCGTCCTCCTTGAGTTTGATTTCGTATTTCCCCAGGTAGTACAACGTGAGCACGCCGATAAGAGCGACCAGTCCCTGGGCAGAGCTGAAGAATATGACCAGGATTCCAACCGAGGGTAGAACCCTCATCGGCACGCCGAGGACGTGATTCGCTTGGACCAGGGATGGATCCACGAACTGGTTGTTGTCTCCCTTGGTCCTGTAGTAGACAGATCCGTCTGCTTGGATTACGACTCCGACAATCCTGTGAATGACAACCGGCCTTACAAGCGAGTCCAGAACGGTGACTCCGGTGTCTCCCTGAACGAATACTATGATCGTTCCATTGCGAATCTGGCCGGGAGGCGCCCTGCCGAAGATTACCAGGTCGCCGTTGTGCAGAGTAGGATACATGCTGTTTCCTTGGACGATGGCCAGGGGATAGTTGCTCGTCTGGGTGTAGATCGGGAGACCGATTAGTGTCACCGCGACCAAGACGACCGCCACATACTCCGCAATTCTCCGCTTCGTGAATCTCTTATCCATGCCAGATCACTCCGATGCTACCACCGCGTTGAACTGGAAGTTCGTCAGCTGAGCCTTGCCCCAGTATATCGTGAAGCTGGTTGGGTTGCCGTTTCCCGTTGGTGCGGTCAGCGTTATCTTGACGTATCCGTTGGCAGGAACAGCGGCGCTGCTTCCTGAGAACGTCGTGAACACCTGCCCCTTCGAGGTGCCCACAGAGCTTGTCGACCCGCTCGGCAACACTGTCGCGGTGGTGGTCCCTGCCGAGTTCGTTATTACGATGGAAACTCTCAGCGAACCAACGCTGACTGCTTGCGCCCAAAGATCCAAACCCCATGGACCTGCAGGGATTGTCGTCGCCGCGGTGAACTGGGTCGACCAGATTGTGTCCGAGCTTCCTCTGGTTATCGCGTACGAACCCGTGGTACCGGGAGGCGTAACTGCCGTGTTCACACTCGGAGCGGTCCCGGTCCGCCCGTTCGCGTTCTCGTAGAACATGCGGGCAAGGTATCCCGACTGGTTCGCCAAAGTTATTCGCGTCACCGTCACGCTCGTGGCAAACGACCCCGCCGCAAGGAGGCCAATGAAGAGCGCCAAGACAATCGGTCTGAACAAGACTACCACACCGTTTCCGAGCTCGGAAGACCAAAAGTGGGATGAAGGAGCGAGCTCAGCTCGCTTCCCTCACTAGGCATCGTTCTACGCCACCGTTACGGTCAGTGTTGCCGGCGCGTTGAACGTCGTGGTTGCGGTGTCCATCTGGAAGATCATTGTCTGTCCAGCGCTGATAGTCGCGGGTGTAGTGAAGGTCAGCGTTCCGAGGGTCAGATAACCTGCTCCCGTGTTCCACTGAACCGTGACCGTGTAGGTGTGGCTAGCCAGTGCTGAGGCGGCAATCGTCAGAGTGACCTGGTAGTACCAGTCGCCAGCCGTCAGCGCCGTAGCGCAAGTCGCTCCATTCGACCAGGTGCAAGGCTGAGTCGAAGCAGTCGCAGTCGACTGCACGACTTGGAAACCATTGCTCGCAGGGCTGAATGCGCCTGTGACCACGTAGTTGACTCCTCCCTGCCCCGCGTATGACTGGGTCGTGACCCCGACGGAGGTCGCGAAAGAACCCACCGCGAACAAAGAGACGGCGAGGATTGGCAACAGGACTTTCATCGGCAGCTTGTTTCTTATGGAAAGCATTTTTCCTCAGACTCTCCGCCTTCCGGAGCCTATATCACTCGGCCGTATTTTCCGCAAGAGATTCGCAACACCCTCGCATCTTTTGCAATCGTTAGCGATACGAGTTCAGGCCGACGATGTTTCATCGCTTCAACGCAAGGTTAATAGCGGAAACCCCAGACTTGGAGGCAGATGCCCTCAAAGACGGTCACGAGTACATTCAGACTGGACGAAGCCGCATTCAAGGCGATTCAGGAAGACGCCAAGAAGCAGAATATCAGCGTTAACACGCTGGTTAACCAACTCGTACTCAGCTACGCGAACTACGACCGAATAATGAAGCGACTCCAGCTGATGAAGATTCCAGCTTCTGTGTTCAAGGCGATTCTGGAGAGCGCCTCGGACGAGGGCATCCTAGAGGCGGCCAGGATGGCCGGCCAGGGGGTCGGCAAGACTTTCGTTGTGGCTATGAGAGGCGCTTTCACGCTTGAGAACATCCTTGAGGGCTTTAGGAGCTCTGCGAACTACATCAACGCGTTCGAGTACAACGAATACCCTCACGCCGACAGGATCACAATAACGCTGACTCACAACTTCGGCAAGAAAGGGACGCTCTTCATCAGGGAGTGGATAAGAAGCATGTTCAGCGAGGTCCACCTGGAACCCAAGTTCCTCCCGGCGGAAGACGCCGTGATTTTCGAAATCTAACCTCAACCCGAAGTCGCTGAACGCGAGCGCACTCGCTTGCAGAATATACCGCCTCTCTATTACCTCCCGACTAAACTCCACGGAGTGAGGTGTGGAAGCTGAAGATTATCGAGGCAGTCTCCATCTTCAGAGTCGACTCGGTCGACGAGGCAGGGGATCTCCGGAAGGTGGAGTCGGCTCTGAAGCGGCTTGACGGGGTGAACGACGTCGAGTTCGACTATCTCCACGACAACGTCCTAGTGAGATACGATCCGAGCAAGATTGAGGAGTCGGCTCTCAAGAAGGCAGCCAAAGCGGCCCGCCGCAGGTAGGAATCGCTCAGGCGTCACAGCTCGAGTGGGGCAAGCCCGAGCGTCGGAGATTCAGGCTTCTACCGGCTCTGCAGGTTCCAAGGCTTGCCCGATTGTACTACCCGCTCGGGAAGCCGAGCTTTCCATTTCTCCAGGAACTCGAGATCCTCCTTTCTGCTCCTCAGGTTGTCCGGAAGCATGACCGGTATCTCGTCTATGATGGGGTAGTATCGCCCGCACTGGCCGCACAGGAGAACGCCCTCGACTATGGTCTCTCCGTTTGAATTGAAGTCGAGAAGCTCGAGCGGATGATGCTTGTCCATCGGACAGGCAAGGATGTCCATTAGTCTGCGCTGCACGACCAGCTTGTCGGTTCCCTGAGTATAAAGCCGATTCTCCGGCCCCGCTCCCCTTCTCACCCCTATGGCCAGGAATGAGCCTCCCCCCGCTCCGCCAGAGACGCTGTCCAGCCCTAGCCCAAACGCTTGGCAAAAGGGTTAAATTCACTCCCCTGGCGGTCCAGAACAGCCGGCCATAGCGTGTGGGTCCGACCTGGACTCGTTCCGATCCCAGAAGTCAAACCACGCGTCGTCGGGGTGCTAGTGAGATGCGAGAGCTCTCGCGAAGCCCTGATGCCGGCACCCACTCATTTTGTATCTCAGAGTGAATACTGATGCGGAACATTTAAGTTCGAGGCATTGCAGCCGATTTTTAGGCTCAGGTTGTCTGTCCTTACAAGCGTTCCACTGCAGCTTTCCGCTGACTACAATACTCTCATCACCGTATTCTGGGTAGGCAGCTTCCTTGTGATGATGCTCTACGGCCAGAGGATCCAGGTCTACATGGCCCTGGGGGACATAGGACGGGGCCTAAACAAGCTCAAGCTGATGAAAGACAAGTCGAGGAAGGAAGCCATCGACTACCTCGTGAATGTTGGAAAGGCTCCCAAGGATCCTACCGAAAGAGTGGACCAGTTCCTAGACTACGTGACGATCATGCCCGTGGACATCGACCCACAGGGTCTCGTGGGCAAGATCGACCACGTCATGACCACCAACAACGACAGGGTCAGGGCAGAGGTTTCAAACCTCCTGTCCCAGACGAACCAGGTGGCAGTCTCAGCTACGGGGACATCGATCCAGACCGCCTCAGCGCCCAATCCTGTTACTGTATCCATATCCGAGAATCTGCTGGAAGTGGCGTCATCGCTCAACCTCATCCACAAGATTGTCCGGCACTACTACCTCCTGGGGAAGAAGACCAATTCCTACTTCACGCTAATACAGCTCCAGATGATAATGCCCATGATCATACAGGAGGCCGACGCTCTCCTGAACGCCGTCGATTCGTTCAAGGTGGGGCAACCGGTGGGAGACGGAATAGGTGCCACGATCGCTGCCCGTTACATGGTCGGGAAGGAGAAGAGGGTTGTTGCGAAGGATACCGTGATGGCAATCTCAGAGTACAAGGGCAGGAAGCTCTACGTCCTGAAGGCAGAAGGTCCGATGGGCTACGTGGGCCAGCCGGGAGTGGCGATCAAGAAGATCGTCGAGGAAATGGGAGTGAAGCCGAGCGCAATCATCATGATTGACGCAGCCCTGAAGCTCGAGGGGGAGAAGACTGGAGAGATTGCCGAGGGAGTCGGCGCTGCAATCGGCGGCATCGGCGTGGAGAAGTTCCAGATAGAGGAAGTCGCCACCGACCACAAGGTTCCGCTGTACGCGATACTCGTGAAGCAGAGCATCCTGGAAGCGATTACCGTGATGAGGAAGGAGATCGCCGAAGCCGGGGACAAGGTTCAGCAGGTGCTGAACAGGCTGATCGAGGAGAAGACGAAAGAAGGCGACGACGTGCTCATCGCGGGAATAGGCAACACCTTGGGTGTCGCGCAGTGATGAGCTCCGTCCCAAGCACGGACAGGCGCTCCAAGCTACTCGTCTACACGATCGAAGAGTGCCCCGTTTGCGGTCAGAAGACCAAGCGAGCCTTCCAGGTCGGGGACTACGTTACGAAGGAGTCTGCCAACTGCACGAAGTGCGGCAACCCCACCAGGATCAGCTTGGTCTACGCGGAAGCAAGCAAGCCATCACGTTAGGACAACGAGGCCGCTCTCGTCCAACGTCATAGTGTGCTCGAACTGGGCTACGGGCTTCCCCGAAGCCTCCACCAGCGTAGGATAGGCCCTGAGGAGCTTCCTGCGCACAAGTTCCTTCAGCATCCCCTGCAGCCTCTCGGGCTTGTACTCCTCGACATACCATCTAGGCGTGAACGGGAGAGTCTTCCTCTCGTCCCAGACCTTCGAGACGAACGCGTCCAGGTCCTGGTTGCCGACGCGCTTCCGGGCTACGATGGAGAAGATGGTCTCGGTCGAGCCGTCAACGACATACCCGGCGGCGTCCTTCAGCGTAAGGAACGGCTCAATCGCGAATACCTCGCCGCGCTTCAGCGCCTGCAGGTTCGGCATGTAGAGGTTCGGGATGCTCTTCCCGGCGTGGACCACGTACCTGTCCACTGAGTGCCCCGTGAGGTTCTCGATCACCCTGTACCCGTACCTGGCCGCCTGGCCGCTTATGCTCCTTCCGATCTCGCCCGCCCTGACATCCTCCCTGACGGACGCAACGGCGGCGGCCAGAGCCCTCTCCGTAGCATCCAGGAGGGGCTCGTATTCGGGGTTGAACGTGAAAGTGACGGCTGTGTCTGTAAGGTAACCGTCGAAGTGGACTCCGAAGTCGACCTTCACGACGTCGTTCTCGTCTATCAAAGTCGCGTCACCTGACGGCGGGGCGAAGTGGGCCGTCACCTCGTTCACGCCGATACCACATGGGAATGGCAGGAATCCGCCCCGGCCCAGAATCTCCTTCTCCACCGATTCCGCCAGTTCCAGGCAGCTCATCCCTGGCCGGACGGTCTGCTTGACCCAGAGCCTCACGTCTCTGGTAATCTTTCCGGATCTGATGTACTGCTCTGGGATTTGGTCCAAGGGATTTCCCCGCAACTCTTTTTACGTGTCTGCCCCTGCCCGAAAATTCCGTGCTATTTCAACTGATTCCATGGGTGTCTGGATGAAGTACATCGCCGTAGCCACAGGGGGCACCTTCGACCACCTACACAGGGGACATCTCGCCCTGCTCGCCAGGAGCTTCGCTGTCTCCGACTACGTGGTCATCGGAGTGACGTCCGACGAACTGGCTGCGAGAGAGGGCAAGAAGCCCGACTTTTCATACCGGCAGCGGGTCGGTCGGCTCGAGGCCTACCTCAGAGAGAACTTCCCGGGCAAGAAGTTCACCATAACCAGGCTTGACGACTACTTCAACCCGGGGATCGCGTCGCGTGATATCCAGGCAATCGTTGTCAGCCCCGAGACGGCCTCCCGGGTGAAGATCGCAAACGAGCTGAGGGCGTCGATGGGCGTCGCGCCTCTCGAGGTCATAGTCGTAGAGTACGTCCTTGCCGAGGACGGCACGAGAATCTCCTCCACGAGGATTCGAAAAGGCGAGATTGACTCGGAAGGAAAGGTCCAGACAAAAGATGCTCAAAGAGGCTTTTAATCCAACGCCTGACAGGCACGGGTACTGTGGAGAAAGACGAGCTGGACCCATGGGGTTCTACCACAGTCAAGGACTACGCTAGGCTCCGGGACGAGTTCGGGATAGAGCCTATCGCGCCCCTTCTTTCGCGCTTCAAGACACCGAGCATCCACCTCAGCAGGGGGATTGACTTCGGGCAGAGAGATCTGGGAAGGATCCTGGGAGCCATCGACAGCAACAAGCCGTTCGCCGTCATGAGTGGTATCAAGCCAACCGGGATATTCCACCTCGGCAACAAGATGACCGCCGACGACATGATTTACTTCCAGTCGCTGTCCAAGAAGGCCACCGTGTTTTACGCCATAGCTGATGTGGAGGCGTACTGCGACAACGGCCTCTCATTTGCCGAGAGCTCCAAGATAGCGGTCCAGAACGTGGCAGACATGCTGGCGTTGGGCCTCGACCCCGACAGGGCGGTGGTGTACATGCAGAGCGAAGAGGTGAGGGTAATGAGGCTCTCTATGATCTTCTCACGGGGCGTTACCAACAACATGCTCAGAGCGATCTACGGCGAGAGGCCGATAGGCCTGTACCTGTCTGCGCTGATCCAGGCGGGTGACATACTGATGCCTCAACTCGCCGAGTTCGGCGGACCGAAGCCGGTGCTGGTGCCCGTGGGCGCGGACCAGGACCCGCACATCAGGCTCAGCAGGGACCTGGCCACGAAGTACCACGACGAGTTCGGATTCATCCCCCCTTCAGCCATCTACCACAGGCTGATGCTGGGGCTGACCGGGGATACGAAGATGTCAAAGCGGGCTTTGGACTCGTCCGTGCATCTCGAGAATTCGCCCGCGGAAGCCTATCGCAACGTGCTCGGCGCCTTTACGGGAGGTCGGGCCACCGTCGAGGAGCAGCGACGGCTGGGCGGGGAACCCGACCGCTGTCCCGTCTACGATCTCTACAGATTCCATTTCGCCCTGGACGATGCCCATTCAGAAAGGGTCCGTCAAGAGTGCCTCGGGGGGACTCGAATGTGCGGCGACTGCAAGAAGGAGGCGGCAGTACTGGTGAAGCGCTTCCTGGAAGAGCACCAGCGGAAGCGAGCCTCGCTCATGCGCGACGCCAAGGAGCTGCTGGCCAAAGGGATGAATGGAGCCGCCGCAAGAGGCTAGGCGTCGGAGAATTGGCAAACACACTTCATCCCATCGAGTCAAAAGTCCTCTCCTCTCTGCAAGCCGGACAATGGGTGGACTTCCCCGAACTCGTCTCATCCACTGGCCTGAGCCCTGACCAGGTAAGGCGCGCCATCACGTGGCTAACAACGAAGAAGCTCGTGGAGACGAAGGAGACTGTCAGGACGACCTTGCGGCAGGCGGGCGGCGCGCCGCCGGAACTCACGCTCGTAGGCGCTATCGCGAAGGCGGGCAAGCCTCTGAGCTTCGACCAGCTCCGCGATGCCATCGGGTCCGACCAGGAGTTCTCCGCGGCCCTCGGAAGAGCCAGAAAGGCCGGTTGGGTATCGATAGACACGAGCGGGCCCACAAGGGCTGTCCGCATAGCCGACCCGTCTGGGCCGAAGTTGCTCGGCTCGTTTCTGGAGACCATATCAGCGGGTGTGGACGAGCGAAGCATACCCGAGGACAAGTCAGAGCTTCTGCAAGACCTGACTCGAAGAGGCATTGTCGCGAGGATCACGGAGAAGTCGGTGGCGGTGAGGACCACGCAGACAGGCCAGCGCGCGGGGTCCACGACGACTGCCGAGGATTACATCGACAGGATAACTCCCGATCTACTCTCGACCGGTGCCTGGAAGGGCAGGCCTCTCAGACCGCTGGACGTGCGGGCCGCGGCTCCAAGATTCTATCCGGGTCGGAGGCACCCGGTGCGCGATTTCATACGAGAAGTGAGGGAGGTCTACATCTCGATGGGATTCACAGAACTCGAGGGAAACAGCGTGCAACCCGCGTTCTGGAACTTCGATGCGCTCTTCATCCCTCAGGACCATCCTGGCCGTGAGATGCAGGACACTTTCTACCTCAAGGGACTCTCCGACGGGAGTTTGGCCCGCTCAGGCGTCGTGAGCAGGGTGGCGGCCACTCACGAGGATGGCTGGTCTACAGGAAGCAGAGGTTGGGGGTACAGGTGGCGTGTCGAGGAGGCGCGCAGACTCGTCCTCAGAACCCACAACACGGTTCTGAGTGTCAGGGCGCTCGCCGATTCGGGCGAAAAGGAGACGAGGGTGTTCGCGGTCAGCAAGGTCTACAGAAACGAGAACTTGGACTACAAACACCTCGCGGAATTCCACCAGATGGACGGCATAATGGTGGGCGAGGGTCTCAACGTGAAGCACCTGATGGGCTTCCTTTCCGAGTTCTACAGGAAGCTCGGGATGATGGACTTCAAGTTCTGGCCCACGTTCTTCCCTTACACCGAACCTTCTCTCGAGGTGGTCGGCTACTCAAAGGCCGCCGAGGATTGGATCGAGCTAGGTGGGTCAGGCGTGTTCAGGCCCGAGGTGACCAATCCGCTCGGCGTGAGGGTACCAGTCCTCGCGTGGGGGCCAGGCATCGAGAGGCTGATGCTTTTCCGGTACGGACTGAAGGACGTGCGTTCCCTGTACGACGGTGACCTGGGTTGGCTGAGGAGCAGAGTGGAGTTTGCCAGTCGTAACGCTTGAGATGACGCGGTTCTGCAGGCTGGTCGGCGCGAAGAAGGACAGGATCCTAGATCGGCTCCCCTACATCGGACTGGACATCGAGAGCCAGTCGGGCGACTCGGTGAGGGTGGAATACAGTCCCAACAGGCCAGACTTTGGCACGGACTACGGCATCGCCAGAGCGCTGCGAGGAGCGATGGGGATCGAGACAGGCCTCCCCCGCTACGACGCAGTCCCATCCGGGATGTCGGTGAGAGTTGACCGAGGGGTCTCGAGCGTCAGACCCTTCATCGCCTGCGCGGCCGTAACCGGCCTCCGCCTAGACGATGAGAACGTAAAGCAGGTCATATCGCTGCAAGAGGACCTACACAACGGACTCGGGCGGCGGAGGAGGAAGGTGGCCATCGGCCTCCACGACCTGAAAGCCCTCGCGCCGCCGATAGACTACAGGGCCGTCCTGCCGTCGTTCAAGATGGTTCCTCTGGGCGAGAAGCGCGAGATGGCGCTGGACGAGGTCCTCACAAAGACCGACACTGGCCGTGCGTTCGCCTACTGCCTGACCGGCGCGGACGAATATCCGATGCTGCTTGACTCGAAGCAGCTCCCCTTCTCGTTCCCACCAATCATCAATTCCGAGGCGACCAGAGTGACCCAAGCCACCCGGAGCCTGTTCGTCGAGGTGACGAGCACAGACATGAAGGCAGGGGACGACGTGATGGCAGTCCTTGCTACCACCCTCGCCGAAATGGGAGGCAAGATTGGCTCGGTCCGAGTCTCCTATGGAAAGAAGACTCGGGTCACGCCAGGTCTTCAGGTCTCGAAGATGCGCCTGGATCCTGGCCTGGTCCGGCGTGTGACCGGTCTCGACCTCAGCCCAAAGGGAATGATAGAATGCCTGAGGCGCAGCAGGCTTGATGCCAAGGGGCGGTCAGTCCTGGTCCCCCGGTACCGCCTGGACATCCTCCACCCGGTCGACATTGCGGAGGAGGTCGCGCTCGGCTACGGGTTCGACAGGATTGGGCGCGACTACCCTCCCAGCAAGCGGCCTGGAAGCTTCAACCCGTTCAACCAGTTCCTGGAGCGCGCTTCAGACATCATGGCTTCGTCCGGCATGGTGGAGCTGATGACCTACGAGCTTACCGATTCGAAGTCGCTCTATTCCAATTTCGGCAGGTCGACCGACGATAGCGTGGCCGTGGAAGGCCCGAAGAGCGCTGAGCACTCGCTCCTCCGCGACTCGGTGATCCCGACCCTTCTCGCGGCCCTATCGAGCAACGTGAAGGAAGAGTATCCGCAGCGCGTCTTCGAGATCGGCCGCGTCTACAGAAGGACGACCACCGGAGTCGAGGAATCCTGGCAGCTTGGATGCCTCGTCGCCCATTCGCAGGCCAGCTTCACGGAGGCCAAGATGTACGTCGAAGCATTTGCGAGGGCGATGCTGGGAAAGGGCGCCAGCACTGACCCGGAGCCACACTGGACCTTCGCCCAGGGCCGCTCGGCGTCAGTCGCCCTCAACGGTGTGCGAATCGGCTTCGTCGGCGAAGTGCCGCCTATGGCACTCTCGGCCTTCGGCCTCAACGAGCCCACGTGCGGCTTCGAGGTCGACCTCTCGCTGATGGGCAAACAACTAAAATAGAACGCTGGACCCCGAGGGCCAGACGGCTTTCGTTCTAAAGCACGCAAAACGGCCACCTGCGAAGGCGGAAACGCTTTGATGAGCAGATGGTTTACCCAGTCGTGCGACAGACGAAGGCCGTTTGCCCGTTGAAGAGGCTCGGTGAAAGGCTCAGTGTACGGCTGAGGCATGATCCGGACCCGTCAGAGACGGGCAACAATCCAAAAATGAGGGGAGGCAGAAGAAAACGACAACCGGGAAGATGATAGACACGATAGCCGACTTCCTGGCGGGGTTCATCGGGGACCTGAACAAGGCGGCGTCCGAAGGCTGGGTCCTTCTTGTCGAGGGGCCCAGGGACGCAAGAGCCATGAAAGGACTAGGCTACCGCGGTCGAGTCCTGACGCTTTCGTCCCTGTCGGTCGGGCTGGGGAGAGGCATCGGGAATGCGACAGGCGTTGTGATCCTGACAGACCTCGACAGAGAGGGAAGAATGCTGGCGGCCCGATATGCCAAGCTTCTCTCCCATGAAGGTATCCAGACCACACTGGCCGAACGAAAGAGGCTGCTGGTCGCCTCCAACGGCGTCTTCCGTCAGATTGAGAACCTCTCTAGGTTCGCCGACCAGTCGCCGGAATGACCCAAGGGCGTTGGTGTCTGCGATAACCGGAACCCACCCGCTGGAGGGGGTTGGAGCCCTCTCCTCCGCCTGAAACGAACTGTTCGTCAAACCAAGCATTTATAACCTTGCAATTTTGGAGGAATTTCAAGTCAAGCTAATCACTGTTAAGCTGATTAAAACGAGATGAATGCAATTGCCAGAGTCGGGGATAGTAAAGTACCTCATCAGACTGAGGTTCGAAGTTGACGGGGTAGTAGAGAGAGCGGACGTCATAGGCGCCATTTTCGGTCAGACCGAGGGCCTCTTCGGTCCCGAAATGAACCTAAACGAACTCCAGAAGAGCTGGAAAGTAGGCAGAATCGAGATCAACCTGGAGTCGAAGAACGACAAGACACGCGGCGAGGTAATAATCCCAATGTCCACGGACATCGGGACCGCAGCCCTGATCGCAGCGGCCGTGGAAAGTGTCGACAAGGTAGGACCGTGCAGCGCGCGCTTCTCGCTTGGAACCATCGAGGACGTAAGGGCAACAAAGAGGAAACAGATAGTCGACAGAGCGAAGTCGATTGTCAGGGAGTGGAGCTCCAAGACGTCGAGCGAAGGGGAGAATGTGCTCAAGGACGTGACCGAGTCTACAAAGAGGGCCCGGGTAATCAACTTCGGAATGGAGAACCTCCCGGCTGGACCTGGAGTCTACACTTCAGACTTGGTCTACCTGGTGGAAGGGCGAGCCGACGTGGTCCTGTTCCTGCGGGCCGGCATAGAGAACGTGGTGGCTCTCGAAGGCACCAGCGTACCAGACTCGATCATAGAGCTCGGAAGGAAGAGGAGGCTCATTGCCGTGCTGGACGGGGACAGAGGCGGAGACCTAATCGAGAAGGAGCTCGCGCAGGTAGTCAAGGTCGAGAAGGTCATCCGAGCCCCCAGCGGAAAGGAGGTGGAGGACCTCACTCCGATAGACGTGATTAACATGCTCCGCGCCGAGCGAGCCGAGAGCCCGCCCAGCCCCCCGAGACGGGAGAGGGCAGCCGAGAAACAGGTTGAACGCCCGCCAGAGGCTCCGGAGGCCCCCGAGGAGCCGATCGTGGCGAAGACGAAGGAGATCTTCCCGACACTCAATGGTACGCTGGAAGCGATACTCCTGGACGAACAGCTTCAAGAGGTGGGGAGGTTCCCCATCAGCGAGCTGGTCCAGAAGATGGAATCAACCAGCGGCGCCCACTTCCTGGTGTTTGATGGGATCGTTACACAGAGGCTGGTCGATTCTGCTGCCAAGGTCGGGGTCAAGGGCATACTCGGTCACAGGACTGGAGAGTTCCGCAGCGTCCCCAGCGACATGAGAATAGGAACATTCAGAGACCTGGGGCTCGAGTAAAACGGACGCTTGATCGTAAACAGCTTCAGCCCTAAACACGGTCACTGCGCGCTTACTCTCGAAACCGCCGACGACCTTTGGACCCTCCGCCGCCTGATATCCAAAGGGGACATCGTCGTAACCCGCAGCTCCCGAGTGGTCAAGAGGGAGGACGAGTACTCAAGACCGGACAAGGGAGAGCGGGTCAAGGTCACAATAGCCCTCAGAGTGGACGAGGTCCACCTGGACAGCAGCATCGAGAAGCTTAGGCTGAAGGGGACCATCACCGAGGCCAGCGACGAGAGCGTGAACAAGAGCGGCTCCCATTCCGTGACCCTGTCCCCGGGTCAGGCGATTACCCTGAGGAAGGATCAGTGGTCCTCCCTCGACATCCAGCTCGTGAACTCGACAAAGGATTCTTCGACCCGGTTTGCGGTCCTGGCGGTCGACAGACGAGAGGCGGGGCTGGGAGTTCTGAGTGGGGCCCACCTCTCCGTGGTCTCGTCCATAGACTCCGGTCTGGGCGGGAAGAGAGGTGAGGAGCAGAGTCCCAAGCCATTCATAGGCAAGATCGTGGAGCTCATGAAGCAGACCCTGAGGGAAGGGGACGTGGTTGTTGTGGCCGGGCCGGGCAACACGAAGAATGCGGTCGCGAACCAGCTGGTCCAAGAGCTGAAAGGGGCTCACCCCGTCCGCATGGTCGATGGCTTCGACCTCTCAGGCACCGACGGCGTCAGGGCCCTGGTCAAGTTCCAGGCCTTTCAGGACCTGGCAAAAGACTCATCACTGATCGAGATGCAGCGGCTCGTCAACGAGGTAATCAGAAGGATTGCCGTGGGCGACCCTCGGATAGCCTACGCCCTTGCAAACGTCAGGCGGGCCGCCCAGAGCGGGGCCGTCGAGTCCTGCGCCGTGTCGAACGACGTCTTCTCTGTCAGCGTAGACGAGGAAGAACTCATCGACACTCTCAACACGGTGCAAGTGCAGGGGGGGAGGGTCTTCCTGGCCGACTCATCGCTGGAGCTGGGGAAGCAGATCTCATCCTTCGGTGGAATAGTCGCCCTTCTGCGCTACGCCCTCAAATCCTACTGATCAGGGGGAACACAAACTCCGAGAGCACGGCAAGGATTATGCCTCCTTTTATCAGGTCCTTCCCCAGTCTCCTCTCCGCGTGCGTGAAATAGAGCAGGATTCCCAAGAGCAGGACCGTGACATATGCGAGCCGAGCGATGATCACTATCGTAGAGTCTATGGTGGTCAGCAGAGACGTCATGAAGCTGGTGAATTGCTGGGCCAGCTGCTGGAGTATCGAGGCGAAGTTGGGCGGTTGCGGCACATCCAGCACGCCAAGAGCGTGAACGCGGGCGGCTGCCGCCCTGGCTATTGCCCCAATCATTGCCCGATGATGCGGTCGCGATATTTAACCAGCGCTCGGGTCAGAAGATTCCGATATACGGGCCCAGAACGACCACCAGCAATATGGCCGCAACGGCCAGAGTGGCGACGACTGTTATGTTCTGGACGCCCTTTTCCGTTAGCCTGTCCCTCGCCAGCGCCTTGACCCCGATTTGGAATGCCTGGCCCCCGTCGAAGGGCCAGATGGGAAGCGCGTTGATTATGGAAAGGCTGAAGTTCAGGAAGTAGATCCAAAAAAGGAGGTTGGCCACGATTGGCAGGTAGGAACCCAGTGGGGACGTATAGAATCCCCCCAGCTGGTCCGAGAATGGAACCACGGACTGGCAGAACGGCAGCGTGGGGATGCACGCATACTGCACTATGTTCCCGAGCGTAAGGGTTGAGTACTTCGAGACCGTGCTCCTCAAGTCGCCATCGCCGATGCCTATCAGGATGCCCGTGCTGTTCAGCTTGAAGTCAAGGAGCTGGATCGTCTTGCCGCTTCGCAGAATGGTCATGTTCACCACATTGCCAGCCTTGTACCAACTGCTGTTGACGATTGATTGCTGACCCGTGATGGGGACCCCGTTCACCGCAGTTATGAAATCGCCATACTGAAGTCCCCTCGAGGCGGCGGGCGTGTTCGCGAAGACGGTGTTAACGAATATCCCGTTGCTCACTGGAACCATCGTCGAGACCACTCCGATGAGAAGGAGGAGCGAGATTGCTCCCACAACCAGATTCACCCCCGGTCCGCCCCCAAGCACTCTCAGGGAGTCCCTGGCCCGCGCGCTCCTCATCGCGGCGTCGTCGGGCTCGACGAACGCACCGATGGGCACGAAGAGCAGAAAGACGAGCCCAGAGGACTCCACGGGGATGTTGAGGCTCCGGCTGATGACACCGTGGGCGCCCTCGTGAACCACCAGCGCGACCACAAGCGCAATCCAACCATACACGATCGGGATGTAGGGGTTGATTCCCGGAATCCCTATGTTTGCGAGGATGTTTATGGTCCTCACACCCGTGGCGATCTCATGCCCCCTCGGAGAGAGGTAGATCCCAAGCTCCGTGAGGAACAGATAGAATGCTATGGCCGCCGCGATGGGCATCAGGTAGAGAAGAAACCAGCTGGCCGGCCTGGTGATTCTCCTGGCCCCGAGCACGTCCATTATGTGCTGGAACCGTTTCGTCCTGACCATGAAGAAAATCCCACCCGTGCGCTGTACGCGCTGGAAATCCTTCGAGTCGGACAACTGGGCTCCTCATTTTCGTCGAATCCGATGGCGCTTTAAGTGTTCATATGCTTGGAGGACAAACACGACGCGGGAGCTGGGGCTTGACTGACGGGCTGCAATAGGTGTGGACAAGACGTCGTCTACACGAGACGGTACTCGGGCGAGTCGCTCTGCTCGAAGTGTTTCAAGGACTCGATCCTCGAAAAAACGAAGCGCACAATCTCACGTTACTCGATGCTAAGATACCATGAGCGAGTAGGTGTGGCCGTTTCGGGTGGGAAGGACAGCCTCTCCCTGCTCAAGGTCTTGAGCGACCTGTCTCCTCGCAACGGTTCCGAGCTGGTCGCGCTCTCCGTGGACGAAGGCGTTGAAGGTTACAGGGACGAGGCTCTGGAGCACGCCATGGCCCTCGCGAAGCAGCTAGGGGTGGAGCACCACACGGTTTCCTATAGGGAGCTCTTCGGACACTCCCTCGATGAAGCGCTCGATTGGAAAGGGGGGAGAGAGCTTTCGTCCTGCAGCCTATGCGGCGTCTTCCGGAGGAGGGCCATAGACGAGGTTGCTACGAGGGCCAAAGTCACGGTCGTCGCGACGGGGCACAACCTGGACGACTACGTCCAGACCTTCCTGATGAACCTCATGCACGGCGATGTCGAAAGAATCGGCTGGCTTGACCCATCCTTCGCCGACGAGAGCTTCCCAGTAAGGAGGATCAAGCCGTTCATGGAGATCTACGAGGAGGAGATCGCGCTCTTTGCCTACCTTTCTGGCATACCGTTTCAGAGCACCAGTTGCCCCTATATGCACGAGGGCCTGAGAAGCGAAGTCCGCGACTACCTCAATTCGCTGGAGGCAGGCCATCCGGGAGTCAAGAACGTTCTCCTGCGGTCCAGCCTTGAGGTCGTCTCTCGGCTGCAGAGCACCTCGGCGAAGCGGTCCGTCCCCTGCGCAAGGTGTGGCAGGCCGTCCTCCAACGGACTCTGCGGTTCCTGCAGGATCCGTGAGCTAGTCGACCAGCACCTTAATTACACGGACTAGCCTCCTCGCCGCTGGCGGCGGGTAGGGCTGGGAGGATAGCCGTCTCCCGATAGGCTGAAACCGGCTACATGCAGTGGCCAGAACCTTCGGGTAAAACCGCTTTCCTCGTTACCCGCATTGGGACGGGGAGACGAATTCACGCCGACGCGGGCGGTCATGAGGAGCAGTCCTCTCGAAGGAGAGGTCCTGACCCCTAATTGCCGAATCGGGCGAGGTCCGGGAGGGAGCAGCCCTATGGCAGCGTGGCCACGCTGCATCGTCTACGTGGAGGATCCCTGATCCGATGAGAAGGGAGCGGAGAAGGTTGGCGAACGCCGAAGGGGCCGCCGCCATTTTCAACTTTTTTAACTCTGAAAACGTGGCCACAACTCGAGCCGGGGTAGCCTAGAGACCCGCACGGGCAGCCTGGTAAGGCGCAGCCTCAGGGGCGCACGCTTGCTAAGCCTGTGTCTCTCACGGGACTCGTGGGTTCGAATCCCGGGGGAACTCCCCCACGCGGGCTTTTCCCTCGGACGGAAGTCCCACCCCCGGCGCTCACTTTCTCCACAAGCACGTCTTCTCCGCCGGGCGCCTGGCGCTTCAAGCGGCATCCGCGACTTGGAATCGCCGCTCCGCTCCGAAGGGCGCCGGATTCGTGAAAACCTTTACATTGACCAGCAAGGGCGTTCACCCGCGAATGTCCAAGAACAATTCGAAGCTGGCAGGACGCGTCGCACTGGTGACCGGCGCGAGCAAGGGGATCGGACGCTCGATTGCGCGCGCCTACGCCGAGGAAGGAGCGAAGGTGGTACTCTTCGCCCGCTCAAAGAATGAGCTGAAGAAACTAGCCGACGAGATACAGAGCGCCGGAGGCAGGGCGCTGGCCGTGCCGGGGAACGTCGGCCGAGAAGGAGATGCAAAGAAGGCAGTGGAAGTGGCGCTCAAGCAGTTCGGGAGGATTGACATCCTCGTGAACGATGCCGGGATCCTGGGCTCTACGAATGATCTTGATGCGATATCAGAAGCGGATTGGGACGAAGTCATGTCCACAAATGTCAAGGGCTACTTCCTTTTCGCTCGGGCTGTCCTCCCCACAATGAGGAAGCAGAAGTCAGGGAACATTATCAACATCTCATCCGGAGCAGGAGAGAGACACGACCAGCTTGTAAACGTCCGGAGCATCCTCTACAACCTGTCAAAGTTCGCCGTGGAAGGACTCACCTACGCAGGCGCCTGCAGGCTCCAAGGAACGGGGGTCAACATGAACGCCATAAAGCCCGGCCCGATCCGAACGGCCTTCTTCGATGGCGTTTCGGAGGAGGAGATTCAGAGGATAAGCAAGGCCATCGGTGAATTCCACCAGCCCGAGTTCGTAAACGGCCTGGCCATCCATCTCGGAGGCCTCGCACCCGGCGAACTCAACGGCGCCTCGATCGACGCGTCACAGTGGTACAAGCTCCACGGGCAGTGAGCCCCTGGTCCATTTCGGGACCGCTAGCGGCCGAGACTTGATCCGGCGAACGCCGCCTTCGGGCCTAGCTCCTCTCCGATTCGGTACAATTCGTTGTACTTCGCCGTGCGCTCGCCTCTGGCGGGGGCCCCGGCCTTAATGAAACTGACATGTAGCGCCGTGGCCAGATGCGCGATGAACGGGTCCTCCGTCTCCCCCGAGCGGTGCGATACCGCCACCACCCAGCCCGCGCCGGCGGCCGTCTTCACCGCGTCGATGGTCTCCGAGACAGTTCCCACCTGATTCAGCTTGATGAGCACCCCGTTCGAAGTGCTCCGTCTGATGCCCTGCCTGATTCGGGACGAGCTGGTTACATAGATGTCGTCCCCAATGATCTTCACCCTGCGGCCGAGCCTCCTCGTGATGCTTGCGAATTCACCCGGCATCTGCTCGCTGAAGGGGTCCTCCAGAGTGAGGAGACCGTATTCGTCCACGAGCTCCGCGTAGAAGTCCTCCAGCTCATCGCCTGGCATCGTCCTGCCGTCCAGGCTGTAGCGCCTTGTCTTGGCGTCGTAGAAGGTCGAAGCGGCCGAATCAACTCCCATCCTCAATTCCTCCTCTGTGTATCCCGCCTTCCCGATGGCCTTCCTGATGGCTTCAAGCGCGTCCCTCGTCCTGCCGAGGGGAGGCGCAAATCCCCCTTCGTCACCTACATTTATCGCTGACTCGCCGTATCCGTCCCGCAGCACCTTCTTGAGGCACTGGTACACCTCGGCTCCCATTCTTATGGCGTCGGCACAGCTTGCCGCGCCGACCGGTTCGATGTGGAACTCCTGCAGTGCGAGGTCGTTGCCAGCGTGCTCTCCCCCGTTAATCACATTCATCATAGGCGCGGGTAGTTGGTACCGATTCCTACGCCCGAGGTGCCTAAAGAGCGCAACCCCCTCAATGCACGCAGCCGCCCTGGCAGTCGCCATGGAGACTGCCAAGATGGCATTGGCCCCTAACCGGCTTTTGTTCGGCGTTCCGTCGAGCTCTATCATCAGGTTGTCGATCTCCCTCTGATCGGTCGCATTGCGGCCCTTCAATCGTGGCCCGATGATCGATTCTATGTTCGACACCGCTTTCAGGACTCCTTTGCCCAGAAACGCCTTCGTGTCTCCGTCTCTCAGTTCAAGCGCTTCGTGCATGCCTGTGGAAGCGCCCGAAGGGACGCTGGCCCTGCCAAGGCGGGACCCAACATGCACATCAGCCTCCACGGTCGGATTGCCGCGAGAATCGAGTATCTGTCTCGCCCGCACTTCTGTTATGACCGCGTCGTTTCTGCTGACAGGCACTCCTGACTCTGTGCCCGCTGCCATTGTTTGCCAATTAAAGTTGATGTCCCTCTCTGGGGGTAGCCCCTGCGAGCAAGCGGCGCCTTGCCCAGACGAACACTATCCTGTCGGGTCGCTGACCGGAATCCCATTAGCGACGCTATTTTAATGGGAGAAACCAAGCCGCCAACGGGCCGGTTGTCTAGCCCGGTTAGGATGTCAGATCCGACTCCATTAGGCCCTTACACGGCGAAGGTCGAGGGTTCAAATCCCTCCCGGCCCACCAATCACTGAAACACGAACCTGCGAATCGCTGGTTGAACGGTTATCTACGGAAACTCAGGATGCCACTTCCTTGGTCAAGCTCAGATACATCAGCTGGGCTGAGTACGGCAGGCTCTCGGCTGAACTGGTCGAAATGCTTCGCGAATCTCCCAGATTCGACCTCGTGATCGGGATCGCCAGAGGCGGCATTCCCTTGGCCATGGTGGTCTCTGACCAGTTGGATGTCCGGCTGGACATCATCAACGTGAAGTCCTACGGAGGGATTGCGGAGCGGGAGAAGCCGCGGATAGTCTCCACGCTGACTGAGAGCGTCACGGGAAAGAAGGTCCTCCTCGTCGACGACCTCGTCGACGAAGGGGAGACCATGCGCACCGTAACGAGTCACCTGCGCCGCCAGAAGCCGAGGCTTGTGAAGACCGGCGTGCTCTTCAAGAAGCCGTGGACAAAGTTCAGCCCGGATTTCTATCTCGAAACGCTCGAAGAATGGATCGTGTTCCCGTGGGAGCGCGGCGAGGTCGCTCGCATCCTCGAGGAACAGAAACGCGCGAAATCAAAGACACGGGGGAGAGTGGAGAACTGATCGGCAGGGCGCGGGGTCATCATACAATATTCTCGACGATGCTTTGGAGGATCCTGTACGTCAGACCCCAGACGACGTAGTCCTCAAAGACAACCGCCGGCATGTCAAGGGTCGCCCCTTCTCGCACGACTTGGTGCGTGCCTCCGGCCAGCGAGTTCTCAAACACGCCGAAATCGACCCATCTATATGAAGACACCTCGCCGTTCAGCTTGACGGCCACCTCCTTCTCGAGGGTGAAGATCGAAGGAACGACGTCCATGTTACCGGTGTGGGTTCTGAACGGGCCGAGATACCCAAGAAACGAAGCCGACTCGTTCAGGTCGAATCCTACTTCCTCTTTCGTCTCCCTCACCGCGGTCTCTCTTACGCTGCCGTCCCCGCTCTGCATCTTCCCCCCGGGAAAGGCCACCTGACCTGACCAAGGGTCGCCGTCCCTTTCTGCTCGTTTTATCAGGAGGATCGAGGGACCTACTCCCCGCAGAATCACAGCCACGCTGGCGAACCTCACCGACCCCGGCGTGGGCTCTGATTTGCTCAGTTTTCTCGCCAATGAAAGGACTGCGGGCCCGGGCATCATGGCTAGTGGATTTTTTTGCATCACAATCTTAAATACGCATCGGCGATTGTGCTTACCCAGTGGAGTTCGATATCACGAGATGACCGAGATGGTGGACCAGGAAGTTAGGGTCGATTCTTTGACAGTCAAGCTAACCGAAGCCAACTTCGAGAGCTACAGCACGGGCAGCAGGCCGCTGTTCGTCGACTTCTGGGCGACTTGGTGCGGCCCCTGCAAGACCATGGAGCCAGTGGTCGAGAAGCTGGCGGCGAGATACGGCGACAGAATCGTGTTTGGGAAGATCAACGTCGACGAGGAGATGGGCCTTTCTTCACGCTACCAGGTCCTCTCGATTCCAACGTTCATGCTCTTCAGGAACGGACAGCCGACAGACGCGGTCATAGGAGCCGTGGGTGAGGCCGCCCTGGAGCAGTTCGTGAAAAGAGTTCTGAACGGGCACAACCGTCGCGGCTAATGCGTCTAGGAGACTCTCGTTCCGTCCAGAAGGAACACGTCCGCACCGTCGAGCGTCACGCAACCGGACGACATTACGGGGCCGAACTTGAACGACCCCGGCCTGTTGATTGGATGCCCTCCCACCATCCGATTGAACGGGGGCATGACAATCAGCTCTCCGTCACCGGCCCGTTTTGACTTATAGCCGGCACTTGAGAGCAGCTTCTCGATTCTATAGTGGGCGGAGATCCAAACGGATTCGCGGGATCTCGCGCCGAAGCGGTCTCTCATTTCGTAGGTGAAGTGCGAATGTCCGATCACGAGCCTTCCTGTCCCGATTGCAGCCTCGGAGGGCCACGCGTGACCGTGGGCCACCCCGACTCGGCCCCGTCCTTCTCCTAGCACTGCCCCGTCAGACGGGTGCAGTCGTACCCTCTGCGGAATGAACGTCTTGATGCTGCCATCGTGATTCCCCGGTACCACCTCGACGGCTGGGAAGAGGTCTAGCATGGTCTCGAAGAACCACGGCAGTATCCCCCAGTCGATGTCTTCTACCTTCCCCACAGAATGCTTGACGTCTCCCAGTATCACTATCCTGTCGACCCCCCTTTCCTCAGCGATCTTCTTGATTCGGTCGACCATCTTGACGGAATATGAGGGGATTCGAAATCCCTTCCTGGCCATCTCCTTCTCGAGCCCGAGGTGCAGGTCGGAGATCAGTAGAGTGTTGCTCCCAGAGGTTGAGAGAATCAGCGCGGCTTCTCCGGGGATTATCTTCAGCAACCCTTCGGACCGCACCAGGACCGAGTTTAAACCTCCCGTTCCCTCCGGAGCGGGGAGGGCCGCTCGTCTTGCCCAGTTGAATCGCGCTAGGCGATCAGCGGGAAGACCTGGTCCTTTACGAAGAGTCTGAACTCCTCCATCTCCATCCTGCTGAACGCCGTGACCACGCAGTTGCGGGTAAGACCGATGACATACCCGAACTTCTTGCTCTTGAATACAATGTACCACAGCTTACCATGGGTGAGGTAGTCGGCATACAGCGAAGTCAGCCCGAGCACCTCTCCGTATAGCGACAGCTTGCTGATGTTGGGCAGGTCGACATCGTCGTAGAAGACGATCTTCGTGTCGTCGAAATTGTCCTCATGGAAGCTCTTCAGGGTCTCGGGGGCGATGCGGGCCTCGACCACCTGGCCCAGGCTAAGGAAGACGGCCTTGCTGATTTCGTTGGCCACGTTATTGGCCCTCGCCTTCTTCTCGAACACTGTCAGGAGAAGGCGGTCCCTGAAGAAGTCGAACCTGAACGGGGCTTCGTATGTCCTCGCCACTGGCTGAGGCTTGCCCCTGTGCTTCACCACGAAGACCGCGTCGAACGAGAAGACGCCCTCAAGTTCGGCCTTGCCCACAACGAGGTCCCTGATTTCGGACACGAGATCGAAGTCTTGGCCCTCCACGGTAGTTTCCTGCTCGACCTTGAATGTCTTCAGCTTCTGGGCAAGCAGGTCCAACTCGTACTTCTCTCTGACGAGGAAGACCTTGGCTGCTAGAACCAAACTACCGGGCCCCGGATCGCTCTCGTTAAAGGCGTTTTCTAGCTTGACCAGAACTGCCTGGTGGTGATGAACCGTATCTTGGCTTCCAGAAGTCCTCTGTAGAAGCTCTCTTCGTCCTCGTGCATCTCGGCGAGTATCCTAGAGGCCGTCTGGGGTCCTATTCCATAGACCGATTGGGCGACCACCGCCTTCCTCCCGTAGGACAGAACCAGGTCCGCGGCCCTTCTTGCGCGGGTAAGCTTGTTTCGCTCTTCTTCGTTCAGCTCCGCCTTCTCTCTCTTCTTCCTTAGGAGCTCGACCACCTCCCAGGACGCCCAGAAGCACGGCGTCAGCAGCCCCGAGCCGCAGGCCGAGCAGCGGGGCTCCTCGGGCAGGTCGCCCACGGTCGTTGACCCCTGATCCGCCCCGCACCTGACGCAGACGAGGCTCACATTCGTCCCGAAGATGCTGGCCTTCATCCGTAGGAAGGAGGACTTCCCGAGTGAATCGGGCGCCACGGCCTCGGGCACTTCCAGGTAGCGATACAGCAGGTGATAGGCTATCGGGGTCGGTTGCTCGCCGGCCTGGAACGGGCTGACCTTGATTCTCCCCCTTGAGAGCTTGGTCAGGACTTCCTTTGCCCCTGCCATGTCAACGAGGTCGCGGTCCGTCTCCTGTATGGCTTCCTCGTAGACGGGGGTCTTCTCGAACCTCGTGGGGAGTGAACAGAGGTTTGGATGGGAGATGCGCTTCCCCTTCTTGATGGCGCCGAACCTCTCGGCCACGACCTTGACTCGAGCCGGGAAAGGGAAGTTTCTTTGCACGGCGACCGCGTAGGTCCTTTCCATCTCTTCCGGTGTGATTCCAAACAACTCCCTTCCAAGCGAGGCGAGGTCCAGTCCGTTGGTGTCCTCCGTCAGTTCGAAGAGGAGCCGGTAGCCGTCCATCCACCAAAGTTGGACCAGCCCCCGCCGCGAGAGTATCTCCTCGAAGACGTAGCCAAAGGCGCGATTCACTGCCTCGCCGAAGCAAAGATGAACGATCAAGAACCTTTCGAAGCCCTCGATGAGAATCTCCCTGTCGGAGGGAACTGCCGCTCCGCGCTTCATGTGCTCCTCGATCTCGTCCACCACGAGAGCCTTCGCGGCCGAGTCGGACGGCATCTCCTCCAGGACCTTGTCCAGCCTCCCCCCGCCGGTGCCAAGGGCCTCAGAAATCCGCCGGCGGAGTTCGCCCGTCCTCATGGCCAGGCCGATGGGGATTGGAAGCATTTCTCCGTCCCAGCCAGGTATTGCCGCAAGCGGATCTTCTACCGGCGTTACGTAGACCTTCCTGTCGTCCGTGATCTTTTCGATTTGCCAGACCTTCCCCTTGCAGACGAAGTGTACGCCGACCTTCGCGTAGAGCAGGACGAACTCCTCCCCCAGTATCCCCACCATTTGGCTCGTCGTCACATCGAGTGCAATGTACCTCGTCTCGTCGGGGATCATCGACAGGTTCTGGAAATAGTACTCCCTAGTCGCGCCAGTTCTCGCGATCCTCCCGTCCGCGACCCTTAGCTTCCCGAGCTCCTGGAGGTACCTCACAACCCTCCAGAATCTCTCGGAGCCCAAGGCGGCGAAGGGGCTCGCCTTCCTTATGCTCCCCAGCATATCTTCCCCTTCCATGGCCTCAAGGTCCATCAGGAATCCGGCGACCTGGTGGGCGAGCACGTCGAGGCTGTTCACGTACGGGCGGGTCGGCTCGAGCGCCCCCTCGCCCGCTGCGGCTATGCTCGCGCAGGATTCCAAGATGTCGTCGGCGGAAACGGCCACTAGCACCCCTTTGGAGACCTCGCTCAGCCTGTGACCGCTCCTTCCTACTCGCTGGACAAGCGAGGTGACCTGTCGGGGTGACATGTACTGAACGACAAGGTCGACCGAGCCTACATCGATTCCAAGCTCCAGAGTCGAGGTGCAGACGAGGGCCCTGATCTGTCCCGCCTTGAACGCCTGCTCCACCCTTTCTCTCTCGTCCCTGGGTAGAGACCCGTGGTGGACCCCTACGTCTCCTCTCATCCTTCCGAGTTTCTCACCCAGCATCTCAGCCAGGGTCCTGCTGTTGACGAAGATGAGCGTGGACTTGTGGGCATCAATGAGCTTATTGATCCTGTCAAGCCTCGCCGCAAGGTCGGGAGCAGCGTAGGCAGCCTTTGCCGCGGACTGCGTCGCGGGGTCCGGGACAGGGTACTCTATCGAATAGTCGAACACCTTCGAGGCTTCGGTCCGGACCACCAAGTGCCTCAGGTCGCCGAAAAGGAATCTTGCAGCGACCTCCGGCGTACCCACTGTGGCCGAAAGCCCGACGAGCTGGAAGTCGGGGGCCACTCTCCTAAGCCGTTCCAGCCCGACGCAGAGTTGGACGCCCCTCTTGCTCTCGACGAGGTTGTGGAGCTCGTCCACCACTACAGCCTTAAGCTGCTTGAGGTTCTGGCGCATTCTGCTCCCTGGGAGAATCGCCTGCAGCGACTCGGGCGTCGTGATCAACAGGTCAGGTGGATTCTGCGATTGTCTGTTCCTCTGGGTCACGGGGGTGTCTCCGTGCCTGATGTCGATGGTAAGCCCCAGCTTCACGCACCACAGCTTCAGGCGGCGCATCATGTCCCTGTTCAGCGCCCTGAGGGGCGTGATGTACAGGACGGAGATCCCTTCGCCGTGACCCTCGGCCAAAACTCTGCTGAGCAGCGGAAGTATCGCCGCCTCTGTCTTGCCCGAGCCCGTGGGTGCGATGACCAGGACGTTCTCGCCCTTGGCTATGTGGGGCGATGCCTGCGCCTGAGGCGGGGTCGGCTCCTTGATTCCGGATTCGCCGAGAATCTCCCTAACCGGCTCGGCGAGATACTCGAAGCCCAGACCTCCACTCAAGGACCTCTCCGAAACGTTGCGACCGATTTAAGCCCTTACGTCCAAGATTTCATCCTAAACATGCGCAATATCTAAATGCCTCACACCAGCGCGCTCTTCGGCAAATTGTCTAGGAGAACCGCCGAAGTCTCCAAGCAGAGTGAGGCTCCTCTAACCAACGTCAAAGAGATTATTCTGGAGAACTTCATGAGCTACGAGTACGCAAGAATCCCACTCCGCGGAGGGCTGAACCTCATCGTGGGACCAAACGGAGCCGGCAAGTCGTCCGTTCTCCTCGCGATATCGGTGGCCTTCGGCCAGGCGTACACCGAAAGGTCCCGGAAACTCTCCGACCTCATTCGAAGAGGCAAAGACATCGCAAGGGTCTCGCTCGTCTTCGACAACACAGCCGCAAACGGCCGCAGGCCCATCCCCTACTCGAAGTCTGATACGTTCATGCTGAGCCGGTACCTCAGGAATGACGGCTCGTACTGGTTCGAAGCGGACTACAAGGAAATAGACAAGAGCGAGGTGGTCAGACTCCTCGGAGAATTCGGAATCAACCCCGACAACCTTCTGATCATCATGCACCAGGGTATGATAGAAGAGCTCGGAGCCGTCACCCCGCAGGAGCGCCTCAAGATGGTCGAGGACGCAGTCGGCTTTTCTGAATTCAGAGAGAGAATCCTCCAGGCCGAGGAGGACCTGAGCGGCCTGATAGGGGAGGAAAGCTCCCTCATGCAGCTGATTGACAACGCCAACCAGGCCCTTGAGTACTGGAAGCAAATCTACGACAGGTTTCTCGAGAAGAAGAAGCTGACTGAGCACAGATCATTGCTCGAGCGGGAGCTTCTCTGGAGCACAGAAGCCAAGCTTTCAAAGTCGCTTCAGGCCGTCGAGGAGAAGATCCTCGGCAAGAACGGGACGCTCGAGGACTTGAAGAAGGAGCAGTCGGATGTCGGCTCCGACGCCGACAAGACCCACGCCTCGCTTCTCGACAAGCAGGTCGAGCTTCACAAGCTGTACTACGCCCTCGTCCGCGCGGAGAAGGAGAGGTCCAAGGACGAAGCCTCCAACGAGGCCCTGAGGACGCTGGCCGAAGACCTCCGTGGCCTGGACAAGGCGATTCAGGACGCTACGGAGGGATTCCCAAGGGGTGCGAGGCGACTCCGGGAGGTCGTCGAATACATCACGAAGAAGAGTTCTTCAGGCGCCGAGGACTCGGCCAGACGGAAGACCGACCTCGACAGGGAGGTCTCAACGCTCCAACCCGAGATAGCGAGGACGGAGGAGCTCATCAAACGAATGACGGAGGACTACGTTCTTTTCAGGGTCAAGTTCGAAGTCCTCTCCTACAGGATAAAGGTCACCCAGTCGGAGCTCAGAGATCTGGAGAGGTCTGCGAGGGAGTACAAGGAGGAGCTAGAGAAGCTGAGGCCGGATCTGGAGAGGGTTTCTCCCAAAGTGGAGACCCAGCGGCAGCCGTACGAGGTCTCGGAGGAGTTGAAGCTGGTCTCCGCGCACCTCCAAAAGCTTCAGGACATACCGGACGACGCGGAGAAGATATACAACGACTACTCGGGGAACATCGAAGAACTGAAGATCAAGCTCGCGAAGCTCCAAGACAACAAGAAGGCACTTCTGGCCGAACTGGAGCTCAGGAAGGGCGTATGGAAGAACGCGATCCACGACCTGGTGGAGTCCATAGATCCTGCATACCAGTCAATCCTCGCGGCCGCGGACGCCACCGGTTTCATCAAACTTGACGAAGAAGGAGACATCGAGGATGCGGGCATGGACCTCTACGTAGGCTTCAGGGGCGGCGCTCCAACGACGCTAGACCCATTCACCCAAAGTGGAGGAGAACGGTCTGTGGCCCTCATGGCGTTCACTCTCTCACTGCAGTCCAGAATCGTCTCACCCATCCGAGGCATGGACGAGTTCGACATCCACATGGACCCCAGAAACAGGGAAGCGATGTTCAGGATGATACTCACTCAGATGAAGAAGGAGTCCTCCCAGTACATCGTGATTACTCCCTCGATCCTGACGGTCTTCGACAGAAGCGCGCACGTCATCACCGTCCAGGCGGTCCACGGCGCCTCCGAAGTGAAGGAGCTGAAGGCGAGCTAGCTTGGACGAGAAGAAGGTCCAAGACCTCATGAGGGTGATTGCGCTCTGTGAGTCTGTGAAGTCGAGCAGCGCGAACCCCTTCGAGGTAGACATCCTCGATAAGATCGCCGTCCTTCGCAAGCATCTCCCGGAATGGAAATTCCTGGACGAACTTCTCCTCGACTCTGAGGCGATGCTCGAGCTAGCCCAGATACTGAAGCTCCAGGACGAATGGCTGAAGCACAGGGCCTCCTCGCTCTATATCGATCCCCTCCTGATTCAGTTCAAGATCAAGCTGATTTCGAAGGATGCGCTCATCGAAGCCTTCGTCCGCAGCTGGCATCCTCTGGTCCAGGTTGACCAGCTCTCGCCCAAGGGCCTCGAGAAGGCTTTCGTGTACTGGAACGACCTGGCGCCGATGTCAGAGCGGTTCAAGTCGGAGTTCGGCAACTACGGCGTGAGGCCGGGGACTATCGACTTCGATGATCTCCTGCAGCTTCGCATATTCACTCAGGATCAGTTCGAGGACAGGTTGAGCGGCCTTCAGGAGGAGCTGCTTTCGAAGTCCAAGGGGGACTGGGTCGACTACAGGGGCTTCATCGCCAGAGAAACCTTCGAAGAGAAGGTCGTACGCGCCTACCTCCTTGCATTCCTGATAAGCGAGGGTAGGGCTACGATGAAGACCGACGCGCTGACCGGGCAGATCTGGGTCGCGCCGCTGTCCAAGAAGGCCGGTGGCACTCCGAAGTCGGTGGCGGTCTCGATTGTGGGGGACGACTGATGGAATCCACCGACAGAGCCCTTCTTGACAGGAAGGTCAGGAAGGCCTTCCAGACACTGATTCTGCAAAGAAGCAGGAACCCGGGCGTGAAGGGATGGGAACTCAAGAGGCATCTCGGGAGGGACTACAGGAAGATAATCGAGGTCCTGTCAGAGGACATCGCGCCTCTCGGCCTGGAGGTCTACGAGGTCAAGGGTCCTGAAGGGACGGACGACACCTCTCGGTTTCTCCTGCGCTTCAAGGAGCCGCCGTCGATATCGGAGGCCGAAACCTCTGGCATTCGGATCGACGACCTCGCCGTGCTCGCGGCATCGGTCGCTTTCGTGAACGCCAAGCAGGGCCGTGTCGGCCGCAGGGAGCTCGAGCAGTTCCTCCGCGAGAAGTTCCCGAAGTGGAGGGTGGAGTATTCGCTCGACAGATACGTAAAGAGGGGCTACCTCGAGCAAGACGACAAGATGCTGATTCACGTTGGCTGGAGAACCAGGGCCGAGATAGACGAGAAGACTCTGATGACCATGATCCTCTCACGCGGTAGCAACGAAGTAGCGGCGCCTTAGCGCCTCTCGCTCGCCTTCCACTATCAGATCGACCAAGTCCCTGCCTTCCTTCTTCCATTTCTCGGCGAGGGTCGCGGCGTCGCTGATTCTGACGTTCCGGCCAGCCATGAGAAGGTCGAAGGAATGGCCGTACTGGCTCCTGAGCTCCGCGGACCTCCTGATCGACTCTACGAGCCTCTGCTTCCTCCCCTTCACGAGAGTCCTGCTCCTCGCCTTCATGGCCAGCGAGAAGACGTTCTCATAGGATTCCGTGGACAAGCCTATCGTCTGCTTCCCGCACTTCGGGCAGGCTTTCAGGTCGTCAAGGTCGGCCACCTTCCGAAGCTCGAGGTAGTTCCAGCAGTTCACGCAAACCGCGACCAGAAACGTGTCCTGTATCCTCCCCAGAGTTGACTGCCGAAGGAGCGCCCTCAGCCGTTCTGGCGAGATAATCTCTCCTCGCCTGCTGATTTCCTCTATGCCTATCCTCGCCACGGGCGAGAGGGCGTCGTACTCTATCGGCTTCACTTCGATAGCCCCGCTCTCCATAAGCCCGATTACCTCGAGGGACTTCCGCAGGTCGAAGTCGTCATGGAAGATCATGTTCATGGCTTCTTCGTAGACCGGCGTGTCCTTCATGGCCTCGATTAGCCCCGAAATAGAGACGCTAGCGTAGTCCGCGTCCTTCGCGATGGCCCCGCACTTCTTGCCCGCGTGGATTATGCGCCTCTTGAAGATCCCCGATCTCTCCACGGCCTTGGCCGTCACCTCGCGCAGGTCCAGTTTGGAGAGCTCCTGAATTACAGAAGTCACTGCCGAGAGTGAGACGTCCGCTTCTATGACTATTCTGTAGGGGTCCTGATGGACCGCGACTGATTGGCCGATCCTCTCGGAGATCAGGTGCCCGACGACTCTGGCGAGCAGCCTGTTCACCCTGTGGCCGAAGCAGGCCTGGATGATCACGTACCTGTCCCATCGCTCTATGGTGACACGCTTGTCAGACGGAACTGGGAGACGGGCGGTGAACTGCTCGGACACCTCCTTCAGCGCGTCTTTGACCACCGCCCTGGTGACCGGGTAGCTCTCCGTCAGCTCTCCCACGTACCTCTCCGGGTCACCCCCGCCCAGCTCCTCGGAATATCGGCGCCTTATCCGGCCGACCTCCATCGCAACTTCAAACGGGACCGGAATCTCGTCTCCCACCCAGCTTGGCACGGCCCCCGTTGGGTCTTCCTCGGCCTTCACGTACACCTTGTTGCCGTAGATCTGTTCGATCTTCCAGCACCTCCCGGCTTCGACGAATTTCACGCCCACCTCGCCGTATTCCGAGACGAACGCCTCGTCCAGGGCCCCGACGAACCGGTCGCCCTCCATGACGAGGTACTGCCTCTCGTCTGGTATCATCGACAGGTTGTCGAAGTAGTAGCCGAACAATGGCTGCAGGTCTCTCGTCCTGAAGATTCTCCTCTCAGACTCGCTGAACATGGCCAGCCTCGGATATCGTTCGCGCATGTAGGTGAGAACTCTGACGAGCTGCTCCTCGCCCATCTTCGAATACGGGTAGCTCCTTCGCATGATGGCGAGGATATCGTCGATGCTCCACGACCCGCGCTCGACCAGGAGGCCGGCGACCTGGTGGATTGCAACGTCGTACGGAGCCTCCACTGGCTCCAGGGGTTCCAGCTCCCCGTCGACGGACTTCCTGCACAGCACCATGGCTTCGAGGATGTCGTCCGAGTCCTGCGTTATGATCAAGCCGTTTGAGACCTCGCCCACTCTGTGCCCGCTCCTTCCTATCCTCTGAATAAGGCGAGTGACCTGTCGAGGTGAGTTGTACTGCACGACGTAATTGAGGAATCCTATGTCGATCCCTAGCTCAAGGCTGCTGGTGCAGATCACTCCGAGGAGCCTGCCGTCCTTGAGCTCCCTCTCCACGGCCTCTCTGGTGGCCTTCGAAAGGGAGCTGTGATGTATGCCGATTGGGAACTTCGGATCCCAGACCCTGAACCTGCTGGCCAGGGCCTCGGCCTCGGTGCGGGTGTTGGTGAAGATCAGAACCGAGCGATACTGCTCGACCACCTCCTTGATGGTCCGCATCCTGGCGCTCACTTCGGGGAAAGAGTAGATTGCCTCGGCCAGCGCCTGGTCCTCCGCGGTGGCCCTGGGCGCCACGACCTTCAGTGAAAGGCTCTTCTCCACCGGAACTCTCACTATCTCGCAGGCCCTCCCCTCTCCCACCAGGAACCGAGCGATCGTCTCCGGCGAGCCCACGGTGGCCGAAAGCCCGATGACCTGAACGTCTCGACTCACGAGCGACCTCAGCCGTTCGAGCCCCACGGAGAGCTGGGTCCCGCGCTTGTCCTCCGCTAGCTCGTGGACTTCGTCCACCACCACCCACCTGAGCGTAGACAGGTTCTCTCGGATTCTCCTTCCGACCAGAAGAATCTGGAGAGTCTCGGGCGTTGTGATGAGGATGTCGGGCGGTGCCACGCTCATGTTCGTCCTTTCTGCCTGAGTGCTGTCGCCGTGCCTCACGCCGAGCCTGACGTCGAACCTCTTGCACCACCACTGCATTCGCTCCAGCATGTCCCTGTTCAGCGCCCTCAATGGCGTGATGTAGAGCAGCTTCGTCCCCTTGACCCGGGACGCGCCTTCCCTGATCAATCTGTCAAGGATTGGAAGGAAAGCCGCTTCGGTCTTGCCCGTCCCTGTGGGAGCCATCAGCAGCGCGTTCCTCCCCTGCTCCACGAGGGGCACCAGCTTCATCTGGGGGTCGGTCGGCGAAGTGAAGCCCCTTTCCTTCAGCGCCTCGATCAGTGGAGGTGAAAACAGCTCGAAAACGCTCTGTTCTGGCAGGGACCTCGCCTGTCACCGCCATTCGCTCGGCCTCTATGTAAGATTGCGGCTCGACTACCCTTATATAACGGGCCTTATAACATAGGTGATAAGACCAAATGATTAACCCATACGAAATGGTGTCGAAGTCTGCCCTTCCTGCGCTTCGGGCCATGGTCTCTAGGAGGCTTCGAGAGAAGTACGACCTGACCCAACAGCAGGTTGCCACCCGCCTCGGGGTCACTCAGGCCTCGATTAGCAACTACTCCAGGAAGGCCCGGGGAGTGATGATCGACCTTGAGAGGGACCAGATGGTGGCGAAGGCGGCCGACAAGATCGCCGAGATACTCGCTTCGGACAACCCAGACCAGAGGAAGGCCCTGAGGACCATGACCGACGTCTGTGACTACATCCGCTTCAACCACTTGATGTGCGGCCTGCACGGTGACCTGGAGCCTGGGTTCACGGTGGATGGCTGCGAGGCCTGCAACGGCACCTTCTCTGGAAAGAGTTTTGATAGGCTGAGATTGGTAGTCGGACAGTAGTCCAATGCAAGCTGAGACACGGCCGGACTGGCTCACCGTTCTCCCCCCACGAGGAGCGAGCTACGAGGACCTCAAGACCATGTTCGGCGCCCTGGGCCTGCACACCGTCTGCGAAGAGGCCCATTGTCCCAACCTCCATGAGTGCTGGAAGGGCGGAACGGCAACCCTGATGCTGATGGGCGATGTCTGCTCGAGGGCCTGCAGGTTCTGCATGGTGACACCAGGCAAGCCCAACGGGATCCTGGATGAGATGGAGCCGGAGAACGTCTCTCTCGCCCTGTCCAAGATGGGGCTCAGCTACGTCGTACTGACCTCAGTGGACCGGGATGATCTCCCCGACGGAGGGGCTGCCCACTTCGCCAAGACCGTCAGGCTGGTAAAGGAGAGATTGCCCGACCTCCTGGTGGAGATACTGATACCCGATTTCCAGAACGACCTTGATGCGCTTAGGACGGTGGTTGACTCAGGCCCCGACGTGATCGCCCACAACATCGAGACCACCATGTCCCTGACACCTCGTGTAAGGGACCCAAGGGCGACATACTGGCAGTCCCTGTCCGTGCTTCGGAACGTCAAGAAGCTCAACAGCCGCATGTACACGAAGTCCTCGATCATGGTCGGGCTGGGAGAGAGCGAAGAGGAGGTCGTACAGGCCATGGCCCACCTGAGGAACGCGGGCGTCGACTTTCTCACCGTGGGGCAGTATCTGCGACCGTCGCAGAGGCATCTCCCCATAGTAGAGTACGTGAGGCCGGACCAGTTCAAGCGATACGAACAGTTGGGGATGTCGATGGGATACAGATACGTCGCCTCAGGGCCGCTGGTCAGGAGCAGCTATCGGGCAGGCGAGTTCTACATTCGTTCCGCTCTGGAGGCCGGCGGCCGACCGGATGGGGGTTTGCTATGACACTTCGGGAGCGACCCGCGAATTGACCGAGTCTGACAGCCTGAAATCCGGCAGCGAAGCCAAGCCCAAGATCTTCAGCGAGGCCGACTTCAAGATTGACAGGGTCGAAGACGCGGTCTACCAGCGACTCACGCCTGACGGGGCTCTGGTCGGGAAGGAGCCCGCGATCGACCCATCGATGCTCCTGCGCATGTACGAGCTGATGCTCCTCGGACGTCAATTCGACGAGAAAGCGACCAACCTTTCCACGCTGAGGGAGATCGGGACCTACGCGCCCTGCCGAGGCCAGGAGGGTGCCCAGGTTGGATTCACCCTTCCACTGGCGCACAACGACTGGTACGTCCCGATGTATCGCGACAGCGCCGGCATGCTCGCCTTCGGCCTCCCCGCCGAACGGCTCTTGGAATACTGGGGTGGAGACGAGAGAGGAATGCAGATTCCCGAGGGGCTGAACATGCTGCCTCTGGCCGTCCCGGTCTCGACCCAACTCCCGCACGCGGCAGGGCTAGCCCTCGCCCGGCGGCTGCAGCACGACGACTCGGTGGTGCTGGTTTCGACCGGGGACGGCGGGACCTCCAAGGGCGACTTCCACGAGTCGCTGAACTTCGCCGGCGTCTTCGACCTCCCGGTCGTCTTCGTTGTGGAGAACAATCAGTGGGCCATCTCCGTCAGGCGAGAGAGACAGACGGGCTCGAAGACCATCGCCCAGAAGGCCGCCGCCTACGGGCTCGAAGGGATACTCGTCGACGGCAACGACGTTGTCGCGTCCTACGAGGCTACGCAATACGCGGTCGAGAGAGCCCGGCGAGGGAGAGGCGCCACCCTGCTCGAATTCTACACGTACCGCATGGGTCCTCACACGACCGCTGAGCTGGTCTCGAACAAGCTCAAGGCGCCCGAAGAGGTCGCGAAGTGGGAGAAGAAGAACCCTCTGAGCCGGCTCGAAAAGTACCTGAAGTCGGTCGGCCTCCTCGACGACCAGGGGCTCCAGCGGATGGCGCTGTCCGCCCAGGCAAAGGTCGATGAGGCAGTGAGGGCCTACAGGGCCGAGACGACTCCCGACCCGACCGTCATTTTCCAGCACATGTACGACAAGCCGACACCTCTGCTGCTCCAGGAAATGCAGGAGGCCTTCGGCACTGCCGACGTAAGTCCCACGGGGCAGCTACCCAGCGAGTCCAAGCTTGCAGGCGGAAGGCCCGGCGTGAACATCAGAAATGCACTGAACATGGCCCTGAGGCAGGAGATGCAGGCGGAACCGAAGATCACGGTATTTGGGGAGGACGTAGGCAAGAACGGCGGCGTCTTCCAGGTCACGCGCGGACTTCAGGACGAGTTCGGTTCCGATCGTGTCTTCGACACCCCGCTGGCTGAACTGGGCATAGCGGGCCTCTTCGTCGGGCTGTCGATTGGCGGGATGATACCCGTGGCCGAGTTCCAGTTCGACGGCTTCACGCTTCCCGCGCTGGACCAGATATTCGGTCACATCGCCCGCATGCGAAACAGGACACGAGGAAGATACACAACGCGCGGGGTCATAAGGTTCCCCTTCGGCGGGGGCATCAGGGCACCTGAACACCACTCCGATTCGCCCGAGGCTTACTTCGCGCACACGCCCGGCCTCAAGGTGGTGATTCCGTCCAATCCCTACGACGCCAAGGGGCTTCTGGCCGCGGCTCTGCGAGAGCCAAACCCCGTCATCTTCATGGAGCCCAAGCGGCTCTACGACTCGCCCAAGATGGAGGTTCCAGAAGAGGAGTACGCGATCCCCATCGGCAGGGCGCATGTGGTGAGGGGCGGCACAGACCTGACCTTGGTCTCATACGGGGCAATGATGGTCCCGACGCTTCAGGCGGCTGAGACGCTGCAGAGTGAGCAGTCGATCTCCGCCGAGGTCATCGACCTCAGGACGATATCCCCTCTTGACCGGTATACAATCCTGGAGTCCGTGAAGAAGACCGGGAGGGCAGTCATCATCCACGAGGCGCCAAAGAACCTCGGGGTCGGGGCCGAGGTGGCCGCAACACTGGCTGACAGCGCCCTCGACTACCTCAGGGCACCGGTCAAGAGAGTGGCAGGATTCGACACCGTCGTCCCGCTTGCGAAGCTCGAGGACTACTACTTGCCAAACGCGGGTCGCGTCGTCAAGGCTGCGCTGGAGGTCGCCAGGTATTGACAACGCGGGAAAATGCTAAAAACTCCTGATCGCGCGTAACCTGGGATTAGAAATGGTGTACGAGTTCAAGCTTCCGGACATTGGCGAAGGCGTCGCAGAAGCTGAAATCATCAAGTGGATGGTGAAGGAAGGCGAGAAGGTAAGAGAGGACCAGCCGCTTGTCGAGGTAATGACGGACAAGGTGAACGTCCAGATTCCTTCACCCCGGACGGGCACCGTGTCTAGAATCGCGGTAAAGGAAGGGGAGACGGCGAAAGTGGGCGATACCATCATGGTCATCGCCGACGACGGCGCGTCGACTCCCTCGCCCGCCTCGACTGCCACCACGGCCGAAAGGGCGCAGGCTCCTGCTCTTGCCCCAAGCCCGGCGACAGCGCAGGCGCAGCCCCAGGGCCTGGCGTCGGCCACTCCAGCCACCCGCAAGCTGGCACGCGAGCTCGGTGTTGAGATAACGACCGTGGTCGGAACCGGACCTGGGGGGCGCGTAACCGACGAAGACGTCAGGGCCGCGGTCTCTCGAACAGCCGCAGCAACCCAGAAGCCGACGGGCCTACCACCGGGCAGGCCGTCAACCCCAGGAAAGGAAGAACTCGTGCCGATCCACGGCGTAAGAAAGACGATCGCTGACAGGATGATCAGGTCGAAGCACACGGCCGCCCATGTGACTCACGTCGACGAAGTCGACGTCAGTGAGCTCGTGCTCCTCAGGGAGGCTCTGAAGAGCACCGGCGAGAAACGGGGTGTGAGGCTCACCTACCTGCCGTTCATCATCAAGGCAGTCATTCTCGCGCTGAAGGAGTACCCGTACGTCAACTCATCCATCGACGAGCAGGGCGCGAACATCGTCCTGAAGAAGTACTACAACATCGGGATAGCGACCGACACAGAGCAGGGGCTGGTGGTACCGGTGGTCAAGGACGCGGACAGGAAGGACGTGTTCGAGCTGGCCCGCGAAATCGAACAGCTCGCAGGGAAGGCCAGGAGCGGGCAGCTGTCCCTCGACGACGTGCGAGGTTCGACGTTCACCATAACAAACGTCGGCGCCATAGGCGGGATCTTCTCGACTCCCATAATCAACCTGCCCGAGGCCGCGATCCTCGGCGTCCACAAGATCACCAGGCGACCCGTCGTTAGAGAAGACAAGATCGAGATTCACGACATGACCTATCTCTCACTGAGCTTCGACCACAGGATTCTGGACGGGGCCTATGCCGCCAGGTTCACCAGCAGGGTGATAGAGATCCTGCAGGACTCAAAGAAGCTCTTGGCCGAGGTCCTGTAGCGACCACCATCTCGAGAAAGTTTAAGCGGGCTCACAGGAGCGTCGTTCCGACTCTTCTTGCTAGAATGCGACGTCGCGGTAGTTGGAGGTGGCACCGGTGGCTACGTCTGCGCCATAAGGGCGGCCCAGCTGGGCCTCAAAGTGATCCTCGTCGAGAAGGACAGGCTCGGAGGAGAGTGCCTGAACTACGGCTGCATCCCCTCGAAATCCTTGATAACAATCTCGAAGCTCTACGAGAAGACAAGAGACGCCGAGAAGTTTGGTCTCAAGGTCTCTGGTGTCTCGATTGATTACGACGAGCTGCAGAGGTGGAAGGCAGGCGTCGTGACCAAGCTGGTCTCCGGCGTGGAGTCGCTCCTGAAGGGCAACCACGTGGCAGTCGTCCCGGGCCAGGCGACCATCGCGGAGAGGAACCGGCTGGTCGTCACCACCGGCTCAGGGAAGGAAGAGATTGCAGCCAAGAACATAGTGATAGCCACAGGAACCCACCCGATTCAGATTCCTGGAGTGGAGTTCGACGGCTCCGTCGTGATAAGCTCCAGGGAGGCCCTCGAGCTTAGAGGGGCGCCGGGGGACTTCCTGATCATCGGCGGGGGCGCCATTGGTCTCGAGTTCGCCTGCATGTACCAGAAGCTGGGGAGTCGGATCACGATCGTCGAGCTGATGGAACAGCTCCTGCCCGGAGGCGATCCCGAAGTGGTGCGGGTGGTCCAGCGCAAGCTCGAGGAGCGCGGCGCCAAAGTCTACCTGAAGTCGAAGGTTTCCTCCGTCTCGAAGGGAGGGACGAAGGCGACGGTCGAGATCGAGACGCCGCAGGGGCGGGTCAGCGTCGGCGCGGACAAGGTCCTCCTCAGCGTGGGGCGCGCACCCAGAGTCGAGGACCTGAATCTCTCCGGACTGGGCGTGGGGACCGACCAAAGGGGATACGTCGTCACCGACAAGAGGATGATGACCAGCGTCAGCGGCATCTACGCCATAGGTGACGTGAGGGGACCGCCACTGTTGGCCCACAAAGCCTCAAAGGAAGGGATAGTCGCCGCCGAATGCATCGCGGGCCTGCCGAGCGCGGCAGACTGGACGGTCATACCCGAGACTATATTCACCGACCCCGAGGTCGCAAGCGCTGGTCTCACTGCCGATAGGGCGGCCCAGGCAGGCTTCCAGGCGAAGTCGGTGCGTTTCCCCTTCGCAGCACTCGGAAGGGCCTTGACAGCGGGCGAGACCGAGGGCTTCGTGAAGGTTGTCTACTTGCCCGACAGCGGCAGCGTACTCGGAGTCCAGATTGTGGGCTCCGAGGCGTCCAACATGATCAGCGAGGTCGCACTCGCGATAGAAATGGGGGCGACCATCGAGGACATCGCGCAGACCATCCATCCTCATCCAACATTCCCCGAAGCTCTGATGGAGGCCGCGGAATCGGCAGCGGGGAGGCCAATACACCAGCTGAGACTATGACCGGCGAGATTATAGACCTGGGGAGGATCAACTACAAGGACGCATGGGACCTCCAACGACAGCTCATGGAGCAGAGGTCCCGCGACCAGATCCCCAATACGCTCCTCCTGCTCGAGCATGACCACGTGATAACCCTTGGCAGGAAGACCAGTCCCGAGAACTTCAGGCCACAGAACGTCCCGGTCTATCAGGTCGAAAGAGGCGGAGATGCCACCTACCACGGACCGGGTCAGCTGGTGGGCTACCCGATCGTCAGGCTCGAGGACCACGACGTAAGAAAGCACGTCAACAGAATCGAAGCCACACTGGTCAACACCCTTAGGAAGTTCGGGATAGAGGGGGAGCTAGTCCCCAGCCATCCTGGTGTTTGGGTTGGGAAGAGGAAGATCGCGTCCATAGGCGTGGCGGTGACCAACTGGGTTGCCTACCACGGGTTCGCCCTCAACGTGAACACGGACCTGGGCTACTTCGAGCTCATCCGACCCTGTGGGCTCGACCCCAGCACCATGACCTCCATGCAGAGGGTCCTAGGAAGGGAGGCCGAAATGAGCGAGGTGAAGGAAACCATCTCAGCTGAATTCGCGGCAGCCTGTCAAGAAGCGTTTCTGCCTGGAAAGCTGAGAGCGCAGTCGCGACTAACCGTTAAGTAGCGCGAATAGGGCGACTATCTTGATGGCAAAGGCCCCGCCGAAGATAACCTACGTCACGCTGTTCGCCGACGAAAGCATCCACCCGAAGTATGAGGCCGCCCTGAGAGACTTCGCGCACGTGCTGGGCGCGCGCTATCCGATGTACATAGGGGCAGAGGAAGTCTGGTCGAAGGGTGGCGAATTCGAGCACAGAAGTCCGCTTGATACATCCATATCGGTCGGTCGGTTCCAAGTCGGCCAGCGGGCCCACGCGAAGGCAGCGATCCAGGCGGCGAAGGACGCCTTCCCGAAGTGGAGCGCCAGGGGCTGGCGGGACAGGGTTCAGGTCCTTCGCCACGCCGCGGAGCTGATCGACCAGAGGAAGTTCGATATCGCGGTCGCAATCACCTACGAGGTCGGCAAGAACAGGCTGGAGGCGCTGGCCGAGTGCTGGGAGGCCGTTGACGCCATAAGACTCTACTCGAGACTCCTCGAGGAGAACGACGGCTACGTAGAGCGGACGGGCCCAGGAGGGCCGGGCGAGAACTGCAGGGTGGTGAAGAAGCCTCTGGGCGTCTGGCCGGTCGTGTCCCCTTTCAACTTCCCCTTCATGCTTGCCAACGGAATGGCCCTTGGGGCCCTCGTCACAGGCAACACGGTGGTGCTGAAGCCCACCAGCGAAGCCCCGCTCACCGGGCTGATGCTCTACAGGGTCTACAGGGATGCCGGCGTTCCGGTCGGAGCGGTGAACTACGTGACCGGGCCGGGAGGTAACTTCGAGCAGGAGTTCGTTTCCAATCCGGACGTCGCGGGCATAGCCTTCACAGGTTCCAGGGAAGTCGGAATGAGGCTCTACAGGGGTTTCCTCACCCAGCAGCCCTACCCCAAGCCGATGGTGCTCGAAATGGGCAGCAAGAACCCCGTGGTCGTGACGTCAAGCGCTGACCTGAAGAAGGCAGTCGAGGGCACGGTCAGGGCCGCGTTCGGCTACGGAGGGCAGAAATGCAGTGCCGCGTCGCGGGTGTACGTCCAGACCGCCATAAGGTCAAGATTCCTGAAGGCGCTCCAGAAGCGGGTGGGTGAACTCACCGTCGGAGACCCGAGGAACAGGGAAGTCTTCATGGGGCCGGTAATCAACGGCGAAGCCGTCTCGAAGTTCAAGAAGGTAGTAGCCGAATCGAAGAAGTCTCACGGAGAAGTCTTGGCGGGCGGGAATCTCCTAAGGTCAGGCAAGCTGAGGAAGGGTTACTACGTCGCCCCCACCATCGTCGCGGGCCTCCCCGCGGCTCACAGGCTCTTCAGGGATGAGCTCTTCCTGCCTTTCGTAGTCGTGGACACCTTCAAGACGCTGGATGAAGCAATAGCGAAAGTGAACGACACGGACTACGGCTTGACTGCAGGCATCTTCTCGGGGGACGCCAGGGATATCCGCTCGTTCATGGGCCGGACGGAATTCGGGGTCGTATACTCGAACAGGTCCGGGGGGGCCACCACGGGCGCCTGGCCGGGGCCTCAGTCATTCACGGGATGGAAGGCCAGCGGCGCGACGGGCAGGGGCATAGGGAGCTCCGGCTACCTCCTCAACTTCACGAGGGACCAATCTCAGACCGTGGTCTCCTAGCTCTGAAGGCGGAGCCCCAGCGCTCTTCGCGGATGGGCTCTGACCTTTGCGAGCTCACTTCAGCGGGACGTAAAGGCTCGAGCGGCTGGCGCCGATTCCGGGCGTACCATGAACGACTTTCTTGTTGGTAATCACGAACTCGCCCAGATATCTTCCGATCATTTCGGGCTTGATCTGGAGCGATACGAACTCCCTGCCGTTGTGGACGCCAAGAGTAAGGCCGACCATCGACGGGAGGACGATCATGTCCCTCGCATGGGTCTTGATTTCGCCCTGCAGCTTCCCTTCCCGGGAGGCCCTCGCGTCCTCGAGAAGCTTCCGTTTCTCCTCCGAAACTCCGCGGTTCAGTGACCGTCGCGCCCGAGACGGCAGCAACTGTAGCATCGCCTCCGTGGACATCGAATTCAGCTGCTCCAGGGTGTGACCCCTGTACCTGAATTCTTTTGGCAACTACTCCTTGACCTCCATGCTCGCCCTCGGCAATCTGCCTCGACCCGTCTTCCTCGGGGCTATTAGCCCTACCTTCCTACCTGGAGGCGCGTTCCGTGAAGTGCTCGTGGACTTGCCAGGATGCTGGTGCCTGCCACCGCCGAAAGGATGGTACACGACCGCCATCGCGATACCCCTCATTCGCGGGTAGACTCGGCCTGCGGCTCTCATGGCATGGTGCCTTGCCCCGGCGGTGAGGAAAGGCTTCTCCTTCCGACCTCCACCTGCGATCTCGCCGATTGTCGCCCTGCAGGTGTCGCTTACCAGCACGTTCTTCCCGGATGGGAGTCTCAGTGTCGCCCTGCCTCCTGCCTTTGAGAAGAGCACCGCAGACCCACCCGACGCCTTCACAAGCTTCCCGCCGTCACCGGGCCTCAACTCTATGTTGCAGATTCGCGTCCCCTCGGGGATGCTCGCAAGCGGCATTATGTTGCCCCCAACGGCCGAAGAAGACGGCCCCAGAGCGATCTCGCTGCCAACGGAGAGCCCAGCCACCGCAGGGAGGTACGCATACGCTCCCCTCTCGAACTGCAATTGCACCATGGGTGCACTCCGGCCTCTCTCATCCATTATGGCCCTCACCATCGCCTTCTCCTGATGGCTGGGGGGCAGATTCGGATACCTCGTGTCAGCGATCTTCCCCTTGCTCGGGGTCCTGAACTGGATGCCTGCTTTTCCTCTCCTGCGCTGCAGAATTCTCTTGCCCATTGTTACACCAACCCGAGTTTGGTTGCGAGGTCCGCAGCCGAGTTCTCCGCTTCGAGGCGCACAAAAGCCTTCTTTCCCTTCACTGTCCGGGACGTGTTGACGTCACGGACCTTCACTTCGTACAGCGCCTCGACCGCACTCGCGATTTGAGTCTTAGTAGCCCTGTCGTCGACGATGAAGCACAGCTTGTTCTCCCTCTCTATCTGGTCGAAGGTCCTCTCGGTGACATAGGGCCGGATCAGAAGCTTCTGCGCGTCTTCAAGCCGCAACCTGTGCTACCGCCTCCTCTTTCGGATTCGAGATCGACGCTATCGCAGACTCTGTCCATATTGTGAGCCTCCCCGGCTCACCACCGGGGGCGAGCTCCAGAAGGTTCAGGCTCTCGGCCCTGTCGACTTCGATGCCTGGAATCGCGGAGGCTGCCTTGCCTATGCCGCGGTCGTTTGTCACGACGAAGAGCGGCCCCACCCGCTCCCTGTAGACTCTTCCCCGGCGCCTCCCTTTACCGGAGTTCCTCTTCACGCCGTCATAGAGGCGGGCGACCTCATCGCCCAGCCCCACCTTCTCAAGAAATGTCACCAGCTCAGACGTCTTCGAGACGGTTTCGAGGTCGTCGGTGGCGACCACAGGAAGGCCGATCGCCTTGAACCTGTGACCGCGGGCTTGCACGGACCCGACGCTCGAGGTGAACGCTATGGCCGAGTTGGTTGCAAGCCGGCGCTCTCTCTTGTTTATCTTCAGGTGAACGACCTTCTCAGACCTTGGCGGATGCGCGAGCCTGCCCTTCACCACGCTCGCCACCCCACCGGCCAGACCAGACCGTGGATACCGTTCCCCCTTGACTCGAGGAATTCTCGACTGTCCGGTGCCTGTGGGAGGGCTGTGAGTCTCTGCCGTCGTTCTTTCCCCTGCCATCGGGTCCCGTCCCTTCGGCTGCAGTCTGTGGGAGTTCAGGAGCCAGTAGGCCCTCCTGACTAGGTCGGGTCTCAACGGGGTATCGAACACCGGTGGGAGATCCACCTTTCGCGATGATGTCCCGTCGACCTCCAAAACGTCGGCTTTCATTTACCGGCACGCCCCACGTTCGTGCTTATCTCGAGGACCTGAGGCGCAGCGGCAGCGAGGGGGCTCCCCCTCACCGATAGCCTTACAACGGCAAACCTGCTTGCCGGACCTGGGACCGTTCCTCTCAAGACCGCGTAGTCGCCCTTCACTTCCCCGTAGTGGAGGAACCCTCCAGCGGGAGTAATCGGGCTGTCCTTGGCGTTTGCTATCGTGATTATCCTCCTGCCAGTCTCAGCTCTCTGGCTGAATCCCTTCTGGCCGGCTCTGGCTATCGTATACATCACTGCGGCGGGGTGCCAGGGACCAATGACTCCCACCGCCCTGACGCTCTTCCTCGACTTGTGCTGCTTTCTCTTGACTCCGAACCTCGTTACAGGACCTTCGAATCCTTTCCCCTTGGTGATGCCTAGCACGTCTACGCGCATGCCTGGCTTGAAGATCTCAGCGAACCTGACCTTCTTCCCTATCAGGCCAGCCGCGAATTCGACCTGTGCCTTCGGGTCGCCCCCTCCTACTCCAACTTCAAACTCAATCGGCTTGTTCTGGGACAGCCCGATTTGGCTGGGAACCGTGGACACAAATGCAGCCACACGCGACACCCTTTCCTGGGGGACCTTCTTCATCAGCTCCTGAGGGTCGGCTCGGGCCTCTCCGAGAGCCACGTCATGTCCGTTCTCGCGGCCGTACAATCTAACGCCTTTGACGTCTGCATCCGGCACTGCAAGAACGCTCGCCACGTTGAAGAGCGGTTTGCCCGAGTTCGGGGTCCGCTGCCGGTCGTCTACAGTTATGACGTGAATCGTTCCTGCCTTGAAGGCGGGGAATGCCAGGAGCATAGGCTTGGGGCTGTCGACCTTGGGCCATGTCCTTATTCTAGGCAGTAGGCTCTTGGCTCGCCCTCTCGGCCTGTATGCTAGGCTGCCCCTGCGCGGTGCAGAGTGCTTGCGGTGACCCATTTTCGAAGAACCCAGTTACAAACAGTTCAAAAGGCTTTTCTTTCCGCGCTCTCACAGAACGCCCGCATCTCGAAGCGGCGCGTCTCCGGCCTAGACAGCTCGCCCCGGCGATGCCGGTCATGCCGGACGGCCCGAGGCGCTAGATCACCAGCGTGTTCACCAGGTTGAGGGCCGCGGCGACGGCTTCCTCCGTGCGCACGGTTTCCACGTGCTGGTCGACGAAGATGTTGAGTATGAAGTTCACTCGCTTGGTCAGGTCTGGGCCGACTATGTCAAACAGGCCCCTTGCCGGCGAGCCGAAGATGAGCAGGGCGGAACTGCCCTTCAGCAGGGCTTCCCTGAGGAGGAAGACCTGGGACTGCAGACTGTTTCCGAACCGGGATGTCCCGACCTTCAGGCCAAACCTCGCGTCCCCGAAGACCTCATCGATGGTGAGAGACTCTACCTCATATCCCCAATACTCGTGAACGTCCTGCCTCCTGGTCATCACTGCGGTGAGAGGGTCCTTCGAGACGATCTTCACAGTCACGCGCTTCTTCGACCCAACCCTCTCTCTGAGAATCAGCGGCCGGTCCAGCCCGACGTCCACCCTCCCCTCCGCGTCGGTGACACCTTCTCTGATTTCCCCGACGGCAAGCTTGTCCATTGGGACCTTGGGCTTGTGAGAGGGGATGCGCAGCGGCGGGAGGAGGCCCGCGTACCTGAGCGCTTCGTCCAGGGGGTACAGTTTGCGCCTCAGGTATTGGGGCGTCTCCAGGTATTCGAGCACTTTCCTGATGAGCCTAGACTCTCCTCTGCCTCTTTCGTCTCTGAACACCTCTATCACGTCCACGCCATAGATAGCGCAGGCCCTGGCGATGACGCCGAGTTTCACGGTCTTCTCCCGAAGCGAATCGTTCTCTTCGAGCACGGTATCAGGGATGGCTACCCCGAGCCTCTTACCTAGGATTCCCAACCAGCCTAGCTGCGACCACGGATTAGTTCAGCTTTTCTAATGACCCTGGCTTGGAAACCTGGGTGCCGCGCAGAGGCAACGCCTTCCGCTCCCAAAAAGTAGATGAACAGAGCGAGAAGAGCAAGCGCAGCATGGGGAGGCAGGGGCCGTGACCGGTGCATCGACCAAGCGCGTCAACTGGGTGTACTCGACCCTGCCCGTCTCGCTAGCAACCGGGTCTATCGGAACGATGGTGCAGCTGTACATCATCCAACTGAACGGAATCGCCAACGGAACCCTGTACGCAAGCCTGGCCGTCGCGTTCTTCAACGGCGTGAGCATCCCGGCGGCCATCTTCTGGGGTTACACCACAGACAAGCTGCACCGACGGAAGGCGGTCATATTCGCGAGTTACCTCGTAATGGCAACCGTCCTGGTGTCTTTCTACGGCCAGGACACCGTCGGGACGATCGCTCAGTACTCTGTCTACTCCTTCATATCTGCCGCCGCGGCCACGCCGCTCAACCTCCTGATAATGGAGAGCGAGCCCAAGAACAAGTGGGCGGACACTTTTGCCAAGCTGTCGATGGCCTCAGGCATTGGCAACGTTCTGGGGCTTGTCCTGAGCACGCTGTGGGTCCAGGCCTTCCCTCTCATTCTGTTGTCGATCCCCTTCGGCATCTTCTCACTGATATCCGCGGTGCTGTCGCTGGTGATGATCCGCGAGACGGAATTTGTCCTGGAGAGGGAGACGATAGTTCTCCGAAGACCGAGTTTCTTCAGCAGACTGCTCGCTCTCCCGCTCATGTTCATCGGGCTGCCCAGCACCTCAGACTTCAAGCGGGCCTTCAGGGGCCTGAAGTACGGGGTTACGAGCTACGTCCCGCTGCTGTACATCTCTATCATATTCTTCTACCTTTCAAGCGGGATCTTCAACACTTCATTCGTCCCGGCAATGTCCAGCTTCGCAATGAGCAGCGGGGCGATATTCGGAGTCATCCTGTCGGGAATCGTCGTCCAGACCCTGGCCTTCCAGTACTTCGGACGGTACCTGGGGAAGCGCTCGCTCTCCGGAGTCACGGCGGTGGGACTCATCATAAGGGCCTTCTCCTACCTCGGGTGCGGGCTATTCGCGCTCGTCTTGGCCCAACCGCTCTTTGCGTTGCCGGCTCTGATTCTATATCCGCTCGGCTCCGGGATCGCCTTCGCCATGTACTACACCGCCTCCAACACCATGGTCTTCAATTCGGTCAAGGGCAATCCGGGGTCAACCCTGGGGGTCTACAGCGCAATTGTGGGGTCGGCGACCTTCGTGGGCTCGATTCTCTCCGGGTTCATATCCATATACCTCGGGTTCTACGCAACGTTCAGCCTCGGCGGAGTGCTCTTGATTCTCGCGATTTGGGTGGTTCTGCGGCTCCGGAGGCTCGAGAACCCCGCCGCTGCGGAAGTCGCTTCCTAGGACCCTGCCGGGGCGCCCTCGGTCGTGCTCGCGGACCACCCCCGGGGGAGGTCTCGCGCAGCCCGGTTCGTTCAATACTGTTGTACGCAAGTTCAAAAGTATAGCATCATCTAAGGATGTCGCCATCCCTAGGGAGAAGACAAATGGCTTTGAGCAATCGAAGCAGGAAGGCCGGAGTACTGGGTGCGGCGGTGGCCCTGTCCATCCTCGCACTGATGGTCGTCTACCCAGTGATAGCCAGTTCCATACCAGCCACTGCAACCAACACACCCGCCCTTAGTTCTGTGTCCAGCAGCGGAAAGGTTGCAGCCACAACCCTCCCGACTCCAGCCGGAGACCACATCCCGTCCGACGCGACGGGCAAATTCGCGGCATCTGCCGCACTTTCGAGCCCGCCAGCACTCGCAGTTCCACCCGCCCTCGCAGTTGGCGAGACAATCACCTTCACAAGCACCGAAGGCCGGTACAGCAACTTCACCAATGTCGAGCCCGCCGGCACTGCGGCCGGAACCGTGACCTTCACGGTAACCGCTGCGCTGCGTGAGGGCTACACCCTCTCATTGACCTCAGGGTCGGTCGCTCTCGGGAACACGACTCTTTCAATGACGGGCGGGTCGGCGGTCATGGACTCGAGGCAGGGTACCATCATGGGTTCAGGGACGCTTGCAGGAGGTTCCATGATCCTTCACGCGCAGGCACGTCCATCGCTTCTCGGCAACTTCAGCATCCTCTCCATAGACCTTCAGTCCGGCGGCCAAGAGTACCTCGTGCTGCTACAAGTGACCTCAAGTCATTCGTAGAAGCACGCCTTACTTTTTTTGAAAGCCACCGTTTCGGATTCGCGCCGGGCGGGTTGGTGCTTGGATACACGAAGCAGAGTTCAGCCTACACGGCACGGCCATCCGGGGGTTCGCGGGGCCATGCGGCGCCTAGACTAGGTGTCCGCAGATGTGGACCGGGGGGGAAATTCGCCCATCGTCGACTAGGCGTTGGGTCTCGAACCCCCGACCTGTCCCAATCTGGATTTCTTTGCCAAGGGATTGGACGTTCTCCTCTATCCTACCAGACTAGACGACCGGCCC
>DATJAJ010000034.1:0-22860 GCA_035516335.1 Nitrososphaerales archaeon | reverse complement strand
TAGGTCATGGCGTCCATGGGGTTGGTTACCATCAGCAGGACCGAGTCGGGGGCGTTCTTCGCCACCTCCTTGGCCACGGAGGCTATGATCCCGGCGTTCTTCGAGAGAAGGTCCATCCTGGTCATGCCGGGCTTGCGGGCCAGGCCAGCCGTGACTATCACCAGATCGGCCCCCTTCAGAGCCGAGTAGTCCTGCGATCCGGTGACCCTGACGTCGACTCCGGCGTCCGACAGCCTGTGGCTGATGTCAAGCGCCTCGCCCTCGGCCAGGCCCTGGACTATGTCCACCAGAGCCAGGTCGTCGATGCCCGCTGACGCGATCTCGAGCGCGGCCTGCGCTCCGACTTTCCCCGCACCTACCATCCCTATCATATGTGGTCGTTTGGGCTCGCAACGCCTCTCTATAACAGCTTTCGCTGGGCTATGGGAATCCCGCTGAGGCCCGGCTGCGTGCGGGGCTACAGCCTTAGTCCGAAGGACAGAGCGAAGTCTTCGAAGTGTCCGTAGGCGGCCAAGAACTGTATGCCCTTGTCGGATATCTTGTACTTCGAGACCTTCTCGGCGTTGAGTTCCACGAGGAGGCCCGAGCCCACCAGTTCCCCAAGCAGCTTCGACATCCTGGAGTAGGACATGTTCCCCCTGCGCAGGAGCATCGTGATCCCCACTCCGCTCCCTTCGGTGTTCATGTCCCGCGCGGTCGACAGGACGTCCGCTATTATCTTGACCTGAGTCCTATATTGGGCCACTCACTTTCTCCCTCCCAAACACATATCCAAGCACCGGTACGAACAGCATCATCAAACCCATCTCTTTGAGTAAAATCTCGACTAGTGGAAGAAGATTCACCGAGATGTACATTATTGATAACCACTGGGCGAGTATCCCGCTGGCCAGCAGCGCGAGCCCCCCTGCTATCAGGAGCGTGTCCGGCCTCCTGGTCGCCTTGTAAGAGTAAAGCGTCTCGACGACCCCGTAGAGCACGAAGTAGAACGAAAGGATGCTGAGCAGATTGCTCATCTCCGTCCCGTTGAACGCCAGAACGGGGAAGACCAGCACTCCCAGGGCGAGCCGCTTCGAAAGCATCACGTCGATGGCGTGGGAGAACGCCAGGAAGAAGTATCCCGTGGTCTCGAGCACGAGTCCGAGCACCACCATCGTCGCTGTCACAGATGGGAGCCATGGAAGAGCGCCGCTAAGGCCCACCAGCCCCTCCACCAGGAATCCTAGGCCCAGAAAGACGAAAGCGGTGGTGAGCCGCATCAAGGTCGTGCTGTCGGTCCGACGCACGCCCTTGTACGAGACGAACGCAATGGAGAAGGACACAAAGACGCCTATGAGCTGCAGGATCTCATCTATGGCCGCTGTGTCCGGACCCAACTGTGCTGGCCTCCTGAACCAGTTTTGACGGTAGCTCTATAAAAGCTTTCGCCGCGAAATCCGGGGCTGCTGTCGTTCTTGTCGGCCGGGAGGGACGCGCGGAGGGATCCCGCCCAGTCAACTGCCTACAGCCGTCCCGCTCCGGCTACCCGGTTCCGGGCCACCATGGGTGACAGCTGTATCTTCTTCCTCGTGTCCAATTTCATTATCGTCGCCTCGTAGTGTGACCAGCGCACGCCCAGCTTCTGGGCAACGAGCCGTTCGACGGACGTCGCGAAAGCGTGCTCCTTTCTGTAGGGCGCCCTCCTGTCGTCGCCTGGCTCGTCCCAGGCGCTGTGCAGTCCGCAAGCCCGTTCGGACTCGAACCCCCTGTCGAAGGCCACCACTTCCCTGTCGGTGACCCCGTGCATCCTGCAAAGCTCGAACTCAATCATCTCATGAAGCGCGACCAGGAAGACGTACCTCTCGTCCCGCATCCTGCTCACCCGGATTTCCACCGGCCTCCCGGGCAACCAGTCGCCGACGGTCTCGTATCGCTGGGCCCTGTGGGGTACCTCTCGAACGACGAACCTGGTCCTTCGGCTCCTGCGGGACTTCAAATGCAGCTTGAGCGTGGCCGTTTCAGACTTATGTCGCCGGGAGTCTAAAGACGCACCCAAGTTTGTGAATCTTCCGTCACCACGCGGCGGGGGGTCGGGGCCAAGGCGGCCGCCTCAGAAACCCAGGCTCGCAATCGCTCAGCTTATCTAAATGAAGACCCCTGAAGGCTGGCGGCGGAGCAATGTCAACAGAGAGTACGAAGAAGGCCGACCTTGCGGGGCCAGGCATCGGAACCTACGAAGAAGTGGAGCGGGTGCTGCCGAAGGACTACAGCTCCCTGCTGAACCCCAGAGACACTCAGAAGGCAGTCTTCGAGGCGAAGAGGTACATCGAGGAGAACCTGTGCAAGGAGCTGAACTTGATGATGGTACAGGTCCCTCTGATAGTCGACGTGGAAAGCGGCGTGAACGACCTGCTTGACAGGGACCTCTCCCGCATGCCCGTCCAGTTCCACATTTCCAACGACCATGACAAGAACCCGGTGGAGGCCCAGGTGGTCCAGGCGGCGACCAAGTGGAAGCGTCTCGCCCTGGAGCAGTTCGGCATGGCTCCCGGTTCTGGTCTCTGCACGGACATGCGAGCGGTAAGGAAGGACTACTTCCTCGACCACGACCACAGCGCCTACGTGGACCAGTGGGACTGGGAGAGGGCGATAACCGCCCAGGACCGCAATCTTGGATACCTGAAAGACGTCGTACGGAAGATCTGGAAAGTTCTGAAGGGGGCGGAGTCACACGTCAACTCCCTCTTTCCCCAGCTTACCTCGGCAAGATACCCTGGGCTTCCTGATGAGATCAAGTTCATTCACGCCGAGGACCTGCTGGACAGGTACCCTGACCTCCCTCGCAAGCAGCGGGAGACGGCCATCCTTCAGGAGTATCCGGCAGTCTTCATCGTAGGGATAGGGTGGGTGCTGAAGGACGGGTTCCCGCACGAAATGAGGGCCTCGGACTACGACGACTGGGTTACCGAGACCCGCTCTGAGGACGGGCGAGCCATGCACGGGTTGAACGGCGACATCCTCGTCTGGAACCCGGTGACGAAGAGGCGCCACGAGCTGTCTTCCATGGGAATCCGCGTGGACGCTGCGAGCCTTAGGAAGCAGCTCGAGCTCAGCGGCCAGCTGGACTTCCTCAAGTTCCCTTACCACCGGGGCATCGTGGAAGGCAGGCTCCCCTTGAGCGTCGGGGGCGGAATCGGCCAGTCCCGAACGTACATGCTCCTGCTTCGGAAGGCCCACCTGGGAGAAGTGAGCGTGAGCGTCTGGCCGAGGAAGCTCAAAGAAATCTGCGAGAAGAAGAACATACACGTGATTGAATAGTGGCCGTCCCGAAGGGAAACCTTATCCGCGATTGTCGAAGTCCCGTCCGTTAGATTGACCACCAACCTGAAGAAACGTCTTGCGGCAGGAGAGGTCTGCCTGGGATCCTGGATATCGACCGCCAGCCCCGCGGTAGTTGACGTTCTGAAGTTCCTCCCTCTTGACTGGTTTGTGTTTGACATGGAGCACTCGCCCACGGGCGTCGAGTCCGTGGGGACCATGATCGGCACCCTCGGCGGGAGCAACGTCGCTCCCATCGTGAGGGTGGGCCAGGCCGACCAGGCGCTCATCAAGAACGTCCTCGACGCCGGGAGCGAGGGCATCGTGATCCCCCTGGTCAACTCGAAGGAGGAAGCCGAACGGGCCGTCCGGCTGTGCAAGTATCCGCCTCTGGGCATCAGAGGGACGGCAATGGGCAGGGCGGCAAGATACGGCCTCGACGGCGCCCGCTACCTGAGGAGTGCAAACGATGAAAACATGGTTATCGTGCAGATTGAGACCACGACCGCGCTCTCGAACCTTGAATCAATCGCTGCCGTAAATGGAGTCGACGTCCTGTTCGTCGGGCCCTCGGACCTTACGATGTCGCTGGGTCTCATCGACGACCGGACGAACCCGAGGGTCGTGGACGCGATGCTCCGTGTCGTAGGTGCATGCAGGGAGCACGGGAAGGCGGCCGGGGTTATGGCCGCTACCACGGACGAGGCGAAGAAGGCGGTGGAGAGGGGCTTTGGCTTCATATCGCTCGGTTCGGACGTCCGCCACCTGATAGTCGGTGCCCGCGAATTCCTGAAGGCCGCTGGAAGACCCTAGGCGCGACGATGCCGGACCGGCCGATCGCGGGCTAGACCGTCGACGAAGCACGCTCGGTCTCAAGGACCGCCTGGGCCGCCGCAAGCTTCGCGACCGGTATTCTGTAGGGCGAGCAGCTGACGTAGTCGAGGCCCGCCTGATGGAAGAACTTGACGCTCCGTGGCTCCCCTCCGTGCTCGCCGCAGATGCCCACCTCGAACGAGGGATTCGTCTGCCTCGCCCCCTCCACTGCGATTCTTATCAGGCGGCCCACCCCGGCCGAGTCGACCACCTCGAAGGGGCTCTCCTCGAACACCTTCATCTCCAGGTACTTCGGCATGAAGGTGGCCTCGACGTCGTCCCTGCTGAAGGCGAAGGTTGTCTGAGTTAGGTCGTTGGTGCCGAAGGAGAAGAAGTCCGCGTGCTTGGAAATCTCGGCCGCGGTAAGCGCGGCTCTCGGCGTCTCCACCATGGTCCCCACCATGTACGCTATCCGGCTCCCTTCGGCCGCAAAGACAGCCTCGGCCTCTTTCTCTACGACGTTCCGCAGAGACCGCATCTCGTTGGCCTCGCTTATGAGCGGCAGCATGATGTAGACCTCCACCGTCTGTCCTTCCTTCTTCAGCACGTCCATGGCCCCCTTCAGGATGGCCCTGGTCTGCATCCTGTATATCTCTGGGTGCAGCATGCCGACGCGGCACCCCCTGTAGCCCAGCATCGGGTTGTGCTCGCTGATCTGCTTGACCCTGGCGAGCGTCTTGGTCTTCTCCTCGATCTCTCGCGCCGGGGCGCCCTGGGCCTTCATGGTCTCTATGTCGTCGAGCAGCTGCTCCATCGAGGGGAGGAACTCGTGGAGGGGAAGGTCGAGCAGCCTCACAATCACGGGCGTGCCCTTCATGACGCTGAATATCTCTCGGAAGTCGTTGAGCTGGAACGGGAAGAGCCTTTCAAGGGCGGACGTGAACTCGGCCTCGCTGGAGCCCAGCACCATCTCCTGAACGATCGGCAGCCTGTCTCCGAGGTTGAACATCCTCTCGGTCCGGCAGAGTCCGATTCCCTCTGCCCCGAACTCCCGCGCCTTCTTCGCGGCTTCAGGGGTGTCGGCGTTCGCCAATACCCCGAGCCTCTTCTTCTCTTCAGCCCAGCCCATGAGCTCGCGGAAGTCTCGGCTCAGCTCCGGGTCCACGGTGGGGATCTCCCCCTTCATCACGGTGCCAGTGCTGCCGTCTATGGTGATGGTCTCTCCCTTCCGGACTACGTCGCCCTTCGCGGTGCGGAAGTAGCCCTGCTGCGCGAAGAGCTCGATCTCGCTGCATCCAGCCACCGCGGGCTTCCCCATGCCCCTCGCAACGACCGCTGCGTGGGAGGTCATGCCGCCCCTCAGTGTGAGCACGCCCTTCGAGGCTACGAGGCCCTTGATGTCGTCAGGGGTAGTCTCCGGCCTCACGAGAATTATCGCCTGGCCTTTGCCGCCGAGCACAACGGCCTCTTCGGTGTCGAAGACCACGCTGCCGGAGGCGGCGCCCGGCGAGGCGTTGAGCCCTTTGGCGATGGCCGAGGCCTTGGCCCTCGGGTCAAGCCTCCTGTGCAGAACTTGGTCAAGATCGCCCGGGTCGACCCTGGCCAGCGCCTCTTCCTTTGAGATGAGCCCTTCTTTCACCATCTCGACGGCGATCCTGATCGCCGCCTGGGCGGTGCGCTTTCCGTTGCGGGTCTGCAAGAGGTACAGCCTGCCTCTTTCGACTGTGAACTCGAAGTCCTGCATGTCCCGGAAGTGGCCCTCCAGCCTCTTCGCCAGGGCTGAGATCTCCTCGGCGAGTCTGGGGTCAAGGGCCTCTATCTTCTCGGGCGTGCGGATCCCTGCGACGACGTCTTCCCCTTGGGCGTTGGAAAGGTACTCCCCGTAGAGCCGCTTCTCCCCCGTCGATGGGTCCCGGGTGAACCCCACGCCGGAGCCCGAGTCGGCCCCCATGTTCCCGAAGACCATGGCCTGGACGTTGACGGCCGTGCCCACGTCGTCCCGAATCTTGTAGTATGACCTGTACTCTATGGCCCGGGGGTTGTTCCAGGACAAGAAGACGGCTTCCACCGCCATCCTCAGCTGGGCACTGGGGTCAGCCGGGAAGTCCTTCCCGGTCTCGCTGCGTATGGCAGCCTTGAACTCCTCGACGATTGCCCTGAGGTCGGACGCCGAGAGGTCGACGTCCCTCTTGAGGCCGAGCCTGTCCTTTCGCTCCTGGAGGATCTTCTCGAAGTGGGCCCCAGGGACCTGCATGGCGACCTTCCCGAAGAGCTGGAGGAAGCGCCGGTAGGCGTCGTAGGCGAAACGGGGGTTGCCGCTCGCCTTCGCCAGGCCATCCGCCGTCGCATCGTTAAGGCCGAGGTTCAGGATCGTGTCCATCATGCCCGGCATCGAATAGGGGGCCCCGGACCTCACCGACACGAGAAGAGGCCTCTCCGGGTCGCCCAGGACCTTCCCCGTCTTCTGTTCGAGTGCCTTCAGGTCGGCCACCACCTCGTCCATCAGGCCTTCGGGCATCTTGCCTCCGCTGGCGTAGTAGGCCTTGCACGCGTCCGTGGAAATCACGAAGCCGGGAGGCACCGGGAGCCCAATCTGGGTCATCTCGACGAGCCCGAACCCCTTGCCCCCGAGGACGAACTTGTCGAGCCCCTTCGCCTCGCTGAAAAGATTGACGTACTTCATCGGAGTCGGGAGGGTCTTTCTGACCCCCAAATATACTTGTATTCCCGCGGAGCCCACCTTTTCACGCGCCCGTGAAGGGCCGAGTGGCCCGGGCAGCCCGCTACCTCGTCACCAGCGTGAGGATGTCCTCGTCCATGAGCCTGTGGGTGATGCCGACGCGCTGGCCGCCGAACTTCACGCTCTTTCCCCAGATCAGGGCGTATCTGAACTCGCCCTTCATGTCCCTGTGTATCTTGTTGCAGACCTCGAGCACCGTGGAGCCGTTTCTCACGATCATGGGCTCTACGAAGTCCGTCTCGCCCGTCCGCCGCCGCATGTAGATCCGTACGAAGTCGAGCTTCTTGAAGATCTCCTCCTTCAGCGCGGCAATGTTGACGTTGCCCTCCGCCGAGATGGGCACGAAACTGTACTTCAGCTTCGACGTAAGCTCGTTCGTGAACCCGGCGTTGACCAGGTCGATCTTGTTCATCACTGTGAGAGATGACACGTAGGTCCTGCCGCCGTGAAGTACGTCGATGAGCTGCTCGTCGTCTATGTCCTCCCTGATGACGACCCGGGCGCCGTTGATGTTGTAGATCCTCAGGATGTCCTTCACGAGGGCTTCGCTCATCCTGGTTAGTTTGACCTGCGAAGCGACGCTTATGCCTCCCGAAGTTACTCGCTCGACGACGACGTTGGGCGGGCCACGGTCCACCCTGAGGCCCACGGCGTGAAGCTCCTTCTCGAGTATGCTCCGGCCTTCGGGGTGGAAGACATCGACCACGAAGAGTACGAGGTCCGCGTTCCTCGCCACTGAGAGTACCCGCTTCCCCAGACCCCGGCCGCTTGATGCCCCCTCGATGATCCCGGGCAGGTCGAGCACCTGTATCCTGGCCCCCTTGTAGTCCATCACGCCAGGCACCACTTCCAGCGTCGTGAACTGGTAGGCAGCCACCTTCGACTTGGCGTTGGTGAGCCTGTTCAGGAGGGTCGACTTCCCCACGCTGGGAAGGCCGATCAGCACCACCGTCGCGTCCCCCGACTTCTTTATGTCAAACCCGGGGCCACCGGCGGCGGAACGCCTGGCCTGCTGCTCCTCCTGCTCCTGCTTGAGCTTGGCAAGCCTCGCGCGGAGGAGGCCGATGTGGTGCTCTGTCTTCTTGTTGACCTGGGTCCTGTGTAGGTCCTCCTCGATGCGCTTTATCTTCTCAGGTACGCCCATTCTTGGTGATCCCGGTCACTGTAGTCGCCGGAGCGGCCACTGATTTTAACCTAGAGGTCGTCGCGGACTCCCCCGCCTCCCAACCGCAAGGCTCAGAGCGGCAGTCCTGAAGCGTCCTCGCAATCGAGTATGGCCCCGCAGTTCGGGCACTGATATCGGCAGGTCTGGACGGAGAGCATCTTCGCTCCGCAACCGTAGCAGTACTCAGCACCCATCGTGAAACCTGCGGCGGCAGGCGACTAATAGCTCTGACTCTCCTCTTCGGTTCCGTCCGCTCCGAGATGAATGATTTTAAGGCAGGAGACGAGGCACGCCACCCAGGTGCCGGGTACGTCAGACTTCGAGGTTGGGAAGCCCAGGATGGCACGCAGGAGTCCCCTGGTGCCATCGACGAAGCTCTGCCCCCGATGCCTGAAGCCGCTGAAGAAGGGCAGTCAGCTGGGCGGCTGGTTGGTACCGCAGGACTTCTACTGCGAGTCCTGCGGATACAAGGGGACGGTCTTCCTCGAGCAGGACGCTCAGCCGGAAGGCCCATCAGGAGAGGAGAAGAGATAGATCCGCAGGACGGAGACGTCCGAGACCCAGCCTTCGAGCTGCTGGTTGCGGTCTTCGCCATACTCACGGTGGTCACCCTCGCGGTGATGCTTCTTGCCTTTCCGGCCGGTGTCTACACATACTACTTCACGCGGCTCTCGGCGAACTTCAGCGCGGCTTCGCCGGTCGCGGGCGTTTACCTCTTCGTAGGCCCGTCGGTGGTGCTTCTCCCGGTCCAGACAACCCTGGGAGCGATCTTCATGTTTCTCACCGTCGTCTATGCGCTGATGTTCGTGCTGGCCGCATACCAGGGGCGGGGTATCATAACCTCCCTGAAGTCCGCCTTCAAGGAGGGCTTTGGCGCGTTCTTTTCCAACACGCTGCTGGCCTCGACCGTAGCCATTTCCTTCCTGATCTTCACCGTCGTCGAGTTCGACCAGTTCGAGACGAGCTCTGGAGTGCCCATAGGGAACATCTCGGGAGACGCGCTCCAGCTCTTCACGCAGCTGGCCTTGGCCCCTCTCAGGGAGGAGCTGGGCTTCAGGATGGTCATAATCGGACTCCTGGCCGTCGTGGCCTGCGTGGGACTTCCGTGGCGGACGGTGCTCAAGGCACTCTGGAGGCCCTCCGTGGCCTACGAAGGAAGGGAGGGCGACAGGGTAACGACCTACATCCTGCTGGTCGGGATGTCGGTGAGCGCGATCACGTTCGGGCTTGCGCACATACTCTCCAACAGCGGATGGGAGATAGGGAAGCTCCCGGTCGCGGTGTACGCGGGCTACGTCCTCGGCTATCTATACTACAAGTACGGGTTTCACGTGGCCGTGCTCGCCCACTGGGGAACGGACTATCTGAGCACCGCCTTCGCATACATGGGTCAGGGCGCCCCTTCGGGCTCGCTCGCATCCAACGTTGGGAACTGGCTCGACAACTTCCTTTCTATCGACATGGTCTACCTCATGGGCTTTGCCAGCTTCCTGATCGTCCTGTACCTGGGGTATCAGAGGATGCAGAAGTGGCGGGCGGCCAGGCGGGCCTACCTGCCAAGCTCAGAGATCGCACCCGCGGCATAGGTTTCATAAGCCTGCCGCGGGACGGACTGGCGCGAACCCGATGACAGTCCTAGGCGCTTCGATCCTGAAGGACATGGTCACGAAGTATAGGGTGATCTACCCGGCGGCGGACGCCGCCTTCGACGGCGACGGGTACGTGCTCACCGTCAGGGAGGACAAGACCCTCAACTACCTGGAGCACAGGAACATGGTTTCAAGGGAGGTGGTTTTCACGCCCCCCGACTGCGTTGCCCACCTGACTTCCAAGAGCAAGTTCGGCAGGCTGGGCCTCTCCTTTCTAAACTCCGTGAAGGTCCACAGCGGGTTCGTGGGTCGCCTCGCTCTCGAGCTTGTCAACCTCAGCAACGAAAGGACGCCCATAACGATCAAGCAGGGAGACCCGCTCATCCACATCGAATTCCTTCGCAGGGAAGGCGAGCCCTCGCCGTACTCCGGTCGCTACATGTTCCAGTTCATGAACGACGAGGAGACCGAGATGTACGTCAGAATCCTCTCTGAAAACTTCCCCCGGCTCTTCCCCAGGCAGACGCTTGAGGAGATCAAGAAGGGGAGGCTGGTCTCCGAAACCTAGGTGCTCTTGTCTTCCCTTGCGGGCCCGAGCCCCACCGCTTTCACGAGCTTCCTGTGCTGGGACGGGGTTATCCAGGCGTTGTCCAGGTACCTGGCCAGCTCCCGGTCGGTCATTCCGATCCGCCTGCCCTCATCCACCGCAGCTTTGTAGGCGCTCACGACGGCCGGGTTCTCAGCCGATGCCCACCGGGTGCTGAACGGCGGCCTGCCCTCCTGGAATCTCTTGACCTGATGCAGCGCGAAGACCAGGTCGAGATACACCGACTCAGGCTTGCTCTCTCTTATGTGGCGGGCTCCCGCTATGATGTGCCCGTCCTCCTCGTTCACGCCTATGTAGCCGAACCTGGCCGAGAAGAACTCGACCTTCAGCTTCTTCAAGAGGGCCCCCGCCTGGGCGCCAAACAGCCCCTGGACGACAGGGAGCTTCTCGAACCCGCCGAAGTACTTCACAAACGGGTGCAGGGCTATCGGCGCTTCCCGGTCTATCGAGACGAAATCGAGCGGCAGTTCCGGCCCGGCCCGCACCGATGGGTCAAGGCCGCAGGCCCTGGCCAGCCGGGCGTGCTGGGCGGCGGTTATCCATTCCACCTTCAGATACTCCTCGATCTCGCCGTAGGACATCCCGATCCTCCTGGCCTCCTCCACCGTGTGCTGGTACGCCGGGACCTCGATCGGGCTGTCTACGTATTCGTACCCTTCCGGGAACAGGTTCTTCCCCTCCATGTGTTGCTTGACGTGAAAAAGCTCGTGGACGACGTCCAGGTAGAGAATCTTGAGCTGGCTGTTCCGCAGGTGGTAGGTCCCCACGATCATGTGCCCGTCGTCGTTGTTTACGCCCATGTATGCGAACCTGCTAGAGATGAACTCGACCTTCTGCTTCTCTAGCACCGCCGCGGTGCTCCTGCCGAAGACCGACCGAACCGCGTCAACCTTCTCAAAGCCATGGAAGTACTCGGAGAAGGGGTGCAGCGACGTCTGCGGAAGCTCGTGGCTGATCTCGACCGGTACGGCGATCCGTGAGCTTCTTGGCATCTAGCCCTTCTCCCTCCGCTCCACACCGTCGCCGGGGTGGAAGGGCTCCGAAGGTGCTGGCGCGCCGAACAACGCTCTATATACCCAGAGCGGACCTTAGGCCTTTGTACCTGTTCCTTATCGTAACTTCGGTGACCCCGGCCGCCTCGGCCACGTCCTTCTGGGTCTTGTCCTCACCTTCAAGGGTGCAGGCGACGTAGAGCGCCGCCGCAGCGAGGCCCATGGGGTCCTTGCCGGCGGAGATCCTGGTCTCCTCGGCCCTCTTCAATATCTCAAGAGCGCGCCGCTTGGTCTTTTCGGTGAGGCCCGCCTTGGACGCGATGCGGGATATGCACTTCGTGGGGTCGACCACGGGCATCTTGATGTCCATCTCCTTGAGCAGAAGCCTGTAGCAGCGGGCGATGTCTTTCTTGCGGACATTGCTCACCGCGGCCAGGTCCTTCAGCGTCCTTGGCGTCTGGGTGTCTCGGCAGGCCGCGTACAGTGAAGCAGCGATGATGGCCGAAATCGACCGCCCTCTCACCAAACCCCGCTCGAGGGCCTTCCTGTAGACGTAGGCCGCCTTCTCGACCACGGCGTCTGACACCGAGAGCTTGTCGGAGAGCCTGTCGAGCTCGCTGAAGGCCTGCCGAAGGTTCCTGTCGACCGGCTCGTGCACCTGGCTTCTGCTGTCCCAGGTCCTCAGCCTGTCAACCGTGGCCTTCATCGAAGCCGACAGCGACTTTCCTGAAGCGTCCTTGTTTATCCCTCCGATGACCGTCGCCAGGCCCATGTCGTGCATGGCGATCGAGGTGGGTATGCCGCCGCGGCTGCGGTCGTCCTTCTCTTCCTTCGAAAAGGCGCGCCACTCCGGGCCCACTTCTTCGATCTTCTCCTTCACCACGAAGCCACAGCTGCCGCAGAACAGCTCGCCGCCGGCAGTGTCCACTATCATGGGGCCCTTCCCGCACCTAGGGCACTTGTCCAGCGACTTCTGGAATTTTATCAGCCGCGAATAGTCTTTGTCCGAAAACATGGTCTATGGCCGAAACTTTTTTAAGTAGTTGGTGATACAAACGGACTGGCTATATTAACTTTACCCATCGGATTCCCTGGGTCACCCGGTTCTTGCAATAATTACATGAAAGAACGATGCAATCTGTTTATCTTCACTCCTTGAGAACCACAGCCGTGGAGCCCGGAGAGGTTCTTCCCACCCGACTGCTGCACCCGGTGCTCGACACCTATCTCAGCGCTCCGGTAGGGATCACGGGGTGCCACTCCTACGGCATCGCACGTGCGTGCTGCGAGTACGACGTCGTGATCGTTTCGAAGGAGCCGGCTCCCCGGTCGACCATGGTGATGGGCGAGTCCTACATCGACCTCTTCTTCCCGAGCGAGAAGGACGTCCTGGGTCCTTCCGACCCTGAGCTGGCAGTTTCGCTCGCGCAGCTGAAACCTGTCAGGGACAGTTCTCTGATATTCTCCACCAGTTCCGCGGCGGCAAGGGCGGTCCTGCACGAGAACCTGAAAAAGTCGGCCGAAGGAAGGCTGGCCAAGTCTCTGAAGTCTCTCGGGCGGGCGGACGCGGCGCTCTCCAAGGGCGCGCTCGTCGACGCCGACTTTTGGCTGCTGTCCTCCGCCCACGAGTTCGCGTTCGCCTGGCTCTACCTGGGGGGGACCAAGCCGGCCCCCAGCCACCTCCTCGAGCAGCTCAGGGCCCACTCCGCAGAAAGCCCAGGAAGCTACGAGGCGTTCTCACGGGCCGCTGGGCTGGAGAAGGCCTCGAAGTCCTCCTGCGGGGAGAGGCTGGAGTCGCTTTCGGTGGTATACGACGCCGTCAACGCGAAAGCCAGGGACGCCGAGGGGACCGGGGCCGACACGTCCAGGGCCGCCTTCGAGATCGTCCGTGCGAAGGCCGGTTTCATGAACCAGGCGATGATGCACGCGGACTGTTACGCATTCCTGGGCCTCGAGGTGTGTTCCGCCCTCTCCCAGATATCGGAGATCCGGGCTGGCGAGCTCGGGGAGAAGCTTGATCCCTCGCAGATCGTGACGTTCCTCTCAGAAGGCGAGAGGCGCATGCTCGGAGGGTCCATAGTCACAGGATTGGGTCTGACCAGGGAGAAGGAATCGATGGGCAAGGGGATAGACGGCTTGAGGGCGGAGATCTCAGGCCTGGCAAAGGACATCTAGCTCCATCTGTTTATAATCCCTGGCCGGGTCTCTCGGCCCGTAGGAGGAAGCCGGTTGGAGATTCGCGAGATAAGGCTGGCGGTGCCCGACGGATGCCAGCTGATACTCGGACAGAGCCACTTCATCAAGACGGTCGAGGACCTCTACGAGACCCTGGCGACCTCGATGCCGGGGATAAGGTTCGGCGTCGCCTTTTGCGAAGCCTCAGGCAAGGCGCTCATCCGTTCCGAGGGCACCGACGTGGATTCGACGGGCCTGGCCAAGGAGTTCGCCAAGCAGCTCGCCGCGGGGCACTGCTTCGTGGTGGTCCTGGCTGGGTCGTTTCCCATCAACGTGCTGAACCGGGTGAAGGCGGTCGAGGAAGTGGCCACGGTCTACTGCGCCACCGCCAACCCCGTGACCGTCGTCGTCGCAGACACAGCCGAAGGGAGGGCGATACTCGGAGTCGCCGACGGCGTCAGGAGCAAAGGAGTCGAGTCGGAGTCAGACGCGGCTGAGAGAAGGAAGTTCCTGAGGGACATCGGCTACAAGAAGTGAGTTCAGGGCCCGCTACTTTGCTTCAGCAGTGGCAATCCTGACGGCCTTCTTGAGGTCGGCCGGGCTCTCGACGCGGAAGAAAGAGTGCAGTTCGGGGTCGAGCGGCTTCAGGTACTTCTCGACCTCCAGGAACGACACGTCGTAGAGGTCGTCGACCAGGCCACCGATGGTCCTCTTCTTCAGGCTGGACGCGGCCCGCAGGAATGCTTTCCTGCTGTAGACCGAAAGCAGCGGCTCCGTCTTCCCGTTCTTCCACTTCGGGACGACGGCGTCGTAGCCGTGGATTCCTTCGAAGAGCTCGAAGAGCACGTTGGGCTTCACGAACGGCGCAGACGAAGGCACGACGAGGCAGTTCTCGGACGTGCTGGCGCGGAACCCGGTGATGATGCGCGAAAGCTGGGTGCCGCTCTGCCTGTCCACCACGACCTTCACCCCGAACGGGGCGATGCTCTCGATGAGCGGGAGGCTGGGTTCCTTGGCGAAGATTACCAGGATGTCGTCGGCAACCGTCCAGACCGAGTCAAGGACATACTGCAGAAGGTTGGAAATGGGCGAGTCCCCGAACCTGCTTGGCAGTGTCTTGCTTTCCGTCCCGTCCGCGACCACGAGCGCACATTTGTTGGTCGGTGCCAAGCGTTCAGCGGGCCGACCATGTCGTGCGTTAATAAACTATAGGAATCGTTTTCGCAGCGAGCGCAGGCAGCCGCGAGACGAAGCGGTCGGGGAGGCTTGCGTGGCGCTATTTGGGCCTGGCGCTCCGAAGAGTCTCGAAGCCTTTCTCCGTCAGGTAGCTCCCAGAAACGTAGCCCGACGTCACAAGCAACGCCACCTTGTCGGAAAGTATGGCCGGGGAGACGCCCGTGGCCTTCGCGATGTCGTCCTGGTTCTTCCCTTCGGACATCATCTGGAGAACGGTCAAGTCCAGGCCGGAGAGCGGAACGGCTTTCTCCTTGGGGGACGGGGCGCTTCTAAGCGCGGCCAGTCCGCCGTAACCATCCACGAGAAGAACGAACCCGATTATCAGGAGCGCGATCATCAGGTCGACGAGTGGAAGTAGAAGCACCGGATAGAAGAATATCACACTAAGGACGATTATGGCCAGCCCAATGACGACCTCGGATCTGTTCAACTCGCCGAAATCCCCATCGGACGTTATTTATGCATTAGCGGTCACTCGACCGTTCGCTCGACCCGACCCTAGGGCCCTGTCGAATTGGCCGAGGAGGAGCTGGAGAAGGTCGACTTCGCATGGCGATGGATTCACTTCTCAAAGGAAGAAAGGTGAAATATGGAACCATATTCTGACGTATTATATGATGGATATAGAAAATTCTTGCATATGTGCTTAATAGTCCCCCTTTGCTACTAAGTCAGACATGAGCAGTCGGCTCTCGACTAGCACTCTGGAGAAAGCACAGGCCAGGTGCGGCCTTTGCGGTCGAGCGCTCGGCAAAGGTTACTACTTCCTCTGCCACGTTTGCGGGGCGGCCTATTGCTATGCTCACATGCCCGTAAAGTGCGGGCACCCAGGAACACAGAAGAGAATATACACCGGTCCCGAGTAACCTCACGAGTGTTCGATACTCGGAGAGGGCATCCGCTGGACGGCTTCTAGCGACTTGAAGGTATACCTCTCCGTCCCGATCATCGCCAACCGCTCTTTGGATCGCGCCAGGCTCATCGCCGAAGTAATCGTCTCCGCCGGGCACGAGGTCACGTCTCCCTGGGTGCTGGATGCGCCCGAGGCTGACAGGCCGTCCGTATCGGACGTGTTCCAGCGAGACACTCATGGGGCCGAATCAAGCGACGCGATCGTCGCCGACGTGACCGAGCCCAGCATAGGGGTCGGCATGGAAATAATGGCCGCCCACAAGGCTGGTAAGAGAGTGATCTTGGTCATGCGGAAGGGGCGAGCGGCTTCGCGGATGCTCATGCACATGCAGCCGAAAGACGTGGTCGAGTACCATGACGACCCGTCCCTGATCACGAACCTAAGTTCGGTCCTCAGCGACCGCACCAATCTAAAATAGGCTGGGCCGCCAACCCGTCGCCATGAAGCGAGAGCTGAAGAGCGATAGGGCACCGAAGCCCGTCGGCCCGTACTCACAGGGGCTGGAAACAGACCACTTCGTCTACTGCTCCGGCCAGGTGGGAGCAGATCCGTCGACAGGCGCCCTCGCCGAAGGAATCGTCGCCCAGACCGCTAGGGCTCTGGGTAATCTCGAGCAGGTCCTCAGCAGCGCAAGCATGAGCCTTGCCGACGTCGTGAAGACCACTGTCTTCATGGTCGACCTGGCGGAGTTCGGCCCCATGAACGAGGAGTACGCGAAACACTTCATGGCCCCCTTCCCCACGAGGAGCACGGTGCAAGCGGCGGCCCTCCCGAAGGGCGCCCGGGTCGAGATCGAGGCAGTGGCGGTCAAGCGAGACTAGCCTGAGGCCCTGGCCTTCCGATACGGCCCTCTGGTCCTACGGCGCGCCTTCTTCCGCCGGGCCGACTCGGTCCTTAGTCCCTCCTCGTCGGTCATTGGCTCTCTTTGGCGTAGGCCACGATGCTGACCATCCCTGCCACCCGGAACGCGAACTCCTTGAAGGCGGCGGCCTGGGCGGAGTCCGGCTTGGCGGAAACCACCGGCGCGCCCAGGTCAGTCTGCTCGCGAACGGTGATGTCTAGCGGGAGTTCGCCAAGGAAGTCGACGTTGAGCTGCTGCGCGACCCGTCTGCCGCCCCCCGAAGAGAAGATGTACGACTTCTCTCCGCACTTCGGACAGACGAAGTAGCTCATGTTTTCGACCACGCCTAGGATGGGAACGTTGAGCTTCCGGAACATGGCAAGCGCCTTCGCGGCGATGTTCAGGGCCGCGTCCTGGGGCGTGGTCACTATCACTACGCCGCTGAGCGGGACCGTCTGGGCAAGGGTGAGGGACGCGTCGCCGGTGCCTGGGGGCAGGTCGATCACGAGGTAGTCGAGCTCGCCCCACTCCACCTGAGTGAGCAGCTGCTTGACCGCCCCGGCGACCATGGGGCCCCGCCAGATCATGGGCGTCTCGTCCTGGTAGAAGAGCCCCAGCGATGCCACCTTGACCCCGTTGGAGACCGGCGGGACGATCTTGTCCTCGCGAATCTCCGGCACGGACTTCACGCTCATCATGAGCGGAACGTTTGGCCCGTAGATGTCGGCGTCGAGTATCCCGACCTTCGCCCCCGAAGCGCCCAGCGCGACCGCAAGGTTCACGGAGATCGTGGACTTTCCTACGCCCCCCTTTCCGCTGGCGACCGCGATGATGTTTTTCACACCGCCGATGGCCCCGGAGCCGTCGGTGGGCATGGTGGAAACGACGCTGGAGGTGACCTTCATCCTGACTTCCCTCACTCCGGGAAGGGTCTCCACGACATGCCTGGCCTCCTCTTCCAGACGCGTGCGGAGAGGACAGGCCGGCGTGGTGAGGTTCAGGGTGAACGAAACGACCCCCGACTCGACTTTCAGGTCCTCTACCATGTGAAGTGAAACGAGGTCCCTGCGGAGCTCGGGGTCGGCTACCGTGCCCAGCGCCTTGAGCACGTCTTTCTCGTCTGTCAAACCTACAAAGCGGCGCCCGAGGGCACTATAAATCTGGTGGGAGCCGCGCGGGTGCAGCCGGCGGCTCCACGCGAGTCTTGATGCTCCCCGGGAATCGGTTAAAGCGGAGGTCGAGCCAGCGGTGCGCCTTGAAGCCGCTCGAGATTCTCCCAGTGCCGGGCGTCCCAGAGGTCAGGAAGGGCGACGACCTTGTCGAGCTCACGCTGAGGGCCCTGACAAGTTCCGGCTTCGTGCTCCGAGACGGCGACGTCCTGGTGGTGAAGCAGAAGATTGTATCGAAGGCGGAGGGGAGGCTAGTCAGGCTTTCGTCCGTGAAGCCTGGCCCCTTGGCGAGGAAGATCGCCAGCGAGCAGGGGAAGGATCCTCGAATAGCTGAGCTCATACTTAGGGAGTCGAACCGAGTAGTGAGGTCGGGCCACGGAGTAATCATCACCGAGACAAAGCACGGCTATGTCTGCGCCAACTCCGGAGTGGACAGGTCGAACGTACAGAATGGCTACGCGGCGCTCCTGCCAAAAGACCCGGATCGGAGCGCGCGAGACCTCAGGCGGGGGATAGAGCGACGAACTGGCCGCCAGGTAGCGGTTGTAATCACAGACACGTTCGGGAGGCCCTGGAGGAAAGGACAGACCGACGTGGCCATCGGCTGCTCGGGCATCCGGCCGCTGAAGTCATACATCGGGAAGAAGGACAAGTTTGGGTACAACCTCCGAGTGACCGAGCCTGCCGTCGTGGACGAGATCGCCAGCGCAGCGGAACTCGTGACCGGCAAGCTCACCGGGGTGCCGTTGGCCCTGGTCCGGGGCCTGGACTACGAGAAGGGAGAGGGCGGCGCCTCGACGATGATCATGGAGAAGGACCTAGACCTGTTCAGGTGATGCGTTGAGGCTCGTCGCTATCTCAGGCGGGACCGGCTCGGCGAAGCTCGTCCGGGGTCTGGCCGCCGTCGTGCCTCAGATGACGGTGGTGGCGAATCCGGGCGACAACTTGTGGATGCACGGCCTCTACGTCTGCCCCGACATCGACATCGTCACCTACACGCTGGCGGGAATCGCAGACCGGTCGAAGGGCTGGGGGATCGACCACGACAGCTTCTACACTTTGGGCCAGCTAGAAGCCATGGGCGAGCCGGCCTGGTTCAGGCTCGGGGACAGGGACCTTGCCATCAGCATCGTCAGGACGGAACTGCTCCGGAGGGGCCACTCCTTGACCAGTGTCACCTCCGAGGTCTGCAATCGCCTCGGAGTGGTTCAGAAGGTCCTGCCCGCGACCGACGAGCCATTGGAGACGCACATACTAACAGACGAGGGCGAGATGCACCTGCAAGACTTCTGGGTGAAGAACGCCGGCAGGCCCAAGGTCATGGGCATCAGGTACGAGGGCGCGCCACGCGCCCGACCTTCGACCCAGGTGGTCGAAGCGTTGAAGCGGGCCGAAGTCGTGGTGATCTGTCCCGGCAACCCGGTGACGAGCATCGGGCCGATCCTCTCGCTGAGGGGCATGAAGAAGCTGCTCACTGGCATCGACTCGACGGTTCTTGCGGTTTCTCCAATGGTCGGGACCGCGCCCGTGTCCGGGCCGGCGGGAGTCTTCCTGAAGGCTGTTGGCGCTCGGCCTGACTCTGTTGGGGTGGCCGGGCTCTACAAGGGGCTGGTGGACAGATTCTTCATACACCCCGCGGATTCGTCGATGAAGGGCGAGATCGAGAGGATGGGGATGACCGCCGTCGCGACGGACACGATCATGGGCGACGAGTCCTCCGAGGTTCGGCTCGCGAGGGAGCTGGCATCGATCTGAACCGGCTCGCCGTAGTGGTCCCGGTAAAGCGGAACGGCCAGAAGACGCGACTCTCCCCGTGGCTGGGTCAAAGCGAGAGGAGCGAGCTTACAAGGCTGCTGCTGGAGGACCTGCTTCGGACTGTCGATAGGTCCGGCGTCTCGTCCGGCACGTTCGTCGTCTCCCCGAGCGCCGAGATCCTCTCCCTGGCTCGCGGATTGGGCGCCCGCGGCCTCCGCGAGAAGAGGGAAACCGGCGTGAACGGGGCCGTAGAGCTCGCCCTCTCCAGCCTCCGCGGCTACGAAGGCTACTTGGTCCTGCCTGCTGACCTGCCTCTGCTCAGGCCTTCGGACCTGAGGCGGGCCGCGGGTCTCTGGAAGGCGGGGGCGGACGTCGTGATTTCTCCATCGGCAGCCTTCAACGGCACGAACCTTTTGATCCTCACTGCCTCCCGCAGGATCGGGCTGAGCTACGACAAGAACAGCTTCTGGAACCACCTGGCCAATGCAGGCAGGGACCGCCGTTCGGTCGCGGTCCTGGCGAGCGAGAGAGTCATGCTCGACGTTGACACAGAGTCCGACGCCAAGTTGGCGGCCGGGAGCGGGACTCCGGGTAAGTCGATCGCGTACCTGAAGCGGATGGTGGGCGGCCGATGAGCGTTCTGATCGAAGACTGCGTCGTACCCGGGGGCACCGCCCGGTCCATCCTGGTCGAGGGCGGAGTCATCACGAAGCTCTCGGGTTCCGAGACCCAGCCAGCGCCCTCGGGCGCCGTCAGGATAGATGCCCGCGGGGGCGCGGTCCTCCCAGGGCTTGTCGACACCCACTGCCACCCTTTCGGAAGGGGCGCCGCAAGGAGGATCGTGGACCTCCGCGGGACCTCAAGCATCACATCGATGCGGCTGCGGCTCGAGGCGAGGGTGAAGCAGACCCCGCCTGGCGCATGGATCTTCGGAGCCGGCTGGGATCAGGAAGGCTTCAGCGAGGGCAGGTTCCCGAACAGGGGCGACATCGACTCCGTGGCTCCCCACAACCCCGTCGTACTTACGAGAGTCTGCGGGCACATCGCGCTGGCCAACAGTCCCGCCCTCGAAGCCCTGAAGCTCGGCTCCGGGGTGGGCGACGAGTACGAAAGAGACCAGGCCGGGGCGCTGACTGGTATAATCAAGGAGAGGGCTCTCGAACGGGCCCTCGCGGGTATCCCGGGTGAGACAGCCGAGACCAGGATGGACGACCTCCTTGCCGTCGAACAGGAGGCAGTGAGGCTCGGGCTAACCGAACTCCACTGCATAGTATCGCCCGACGGCTACAGGGAGGAGCTGAATGCCATTCTGGGCTTGAAGGCGGCAGGCAGACTGGCGCTCAGATACCGGCTCTACCTGCCGCCCGAGTCCTTCGACTATCTCGCGGAAGAGGGAATCCAGGCCAAGCTGGCCGACGACCGCGTGAGAATCAACGGCGTCAAGATCTTCGCCGACGGGTCCATGGGCGCGCGCACGGCGGCGCTCAGGCAGCCGTATTCGGACGACCCGGCGAACAGCGGTCTCCTGCGTCACTCCGACGAAGAGCTCGAAGAGCTGGTCTCGGACGCGGCTGGCCGAGGATTCCAGGTGGTTGTGCACGCGATAGGAGACAGGGCGGTCGAGCAGGCGGCAGACGCGCTCGCACCCTTGGCTTCAGGAGGAAACCCTCGGCGGCACAGAATAGAGCACGCGAGCCTGGTCCCGCGCGACCTGAGGTCCAGGATGAAGTCGCTTGGGCTCCGGGCCGCCGTACAACCCCAGTTCATCGTGTCGGACATCTGGGCCAGGGCGAGGCTCGGAGACGAAAGGGTCCGCGACCTCTACCCGCTCCGGTCCATGCTCGAGGAGGGGATCATCCTCTCGGGGAGCTCGGACGCGCCGGTCGAGACGATGAGCCCGTTGCTGGGCATGTGGGCGTCGATGACCAGGTCGGACTACGCTCTCGACGAGAGGCTCTCGCTGGAGCAGGCAATCGCGCTCTACACTTCCAACGCGGCGTCCAACGGCTTCGACGAAGAGAGGCTGGGCGCCGTAAGGGAGGGGGGCGCCGCCGACCTGACGGTCCTCGACTCGGACGTCCGAGGGATGCACCCGGCCCTTCTGAGGAAGGTGGGGGTGGCGGCGACCCTCGTGGAGGGGCGAATCGTCTACTCCTTCGAAGGGCTCGACTCAGTGAAGCCCTAGGCGGCGCGCTTGAACTTCCCGGTTCTGCCGTCGTAGGTCAGCATCCCGGAATACAGAGCCCAGTGAATCAGGAGGGCCTGCACCAACGAGTAGTTGATGTCCCGCTGGTGGTGCCATCGGATGCCTTCGGTTTCGAGCTCCTCCACGATGTCCTCGGTGTTCACGTCTCGCCTGTGGCTGGCGATAACCAGGGCCGTCCTGAACGGCTCGATCTCTGCCAGCTTGTCCCTAAGAAGCCGAACCTTGTTCTTTAGGGTCTTCTGGAACTTGTGCCCGAACTCGGTGAGGGTGACTTCGCCCTTGTTGGTCACGACCAGACCCAGGAGCTCGGCGGCTTCCAGGATTGGCAGGAGGACCGCGATGTCCTCGCCAAGCTCGTCCGCGAGCTGGCTGGCGTCGATCTTCGAACCTAGACCGCCGGTGACTTCGACGAGTCCTATGACCTGCCCAGCCCTTACGTTCGCGGGCATCATGGGGCGATGCGAGAACCTGTCTTCGGAGCCGCCCTTGAAGATCTCAGCCGTGTCCGGCAACCCCTCCAGAAAGACTATGCAAGCAGCGCATACACCCTGTCCACCCAGTCGAAAAACTCTTTCGATTTCTTGTCGCGGGGGCGTGGCAAGTCTATTTTCAGCTCGCCAACTACCCGCGCCGGCCTCGCCGAGAGAACGACAACCTTGTCCGCCAGCTCTATGATCTCCTCCACGTTATGACTGACCATTATGACAGACTGAATGGGCGAAGACGAGCTTATCAGGAGCGAATAGATCTCTCTCCGAAGGTTCTCGGCGGTCAGGTCGTCGAGCGAGCTGAAGGGCTCGTCCATCAGGAGCACCTGCGGCGCCAGGGCCAGTGCTCTGGCGACCCCGACGCGCTGCTTCATCCCTCCTGAGAGCTCGCCCGGGTAGACCGTTTCGAAGCCGCGAAGGCCTGCGTCGTCCAGCGCCTGGGTCGCCCTCGCGAGCTTCTCCTGGTCGGTCAGATCCTTCCTAGCCAGGAGGCCGAACATCACGTTTTCCAGGGATGTCTTCCATGGAAGGAGGACGAAGTTCTGAAAGACCATGGCGATCTCATTCCTCGGCTTAGTCACTGGTTCCTCCCTGAATTTCACCACCCCCGAAGACGCCGGCGTGAGCCCTGCGATTATTCTGAGGAGAGTCGACTTCCCACATCCTGACGGGCCGGTTATCATGACGAACTGGTCCTTGGGAGCGACCAAGGAGACTTCGACGAGGACTGGCATGAGCTCCTTCTCCTTGGTGAAGTCGAGGGAGACCTTGTCAACCGTGATTATGGGTGTCAGAGAGGCGGATTGCATCGCCTGGCTCTTCGCGTCGGTCATGGATCTCCCAACCCTGCCCACGCCCTAGCGATTATACGCAT
>DATJAJ010000033.1:0-2493 GCA_035516335.1 Nitrososphaerales archaeon | reverse complement strand
ACCCGAAGCACCCGATGTAGACCCTCCGCGCCCCGTCCTGGTCAGTCTGCAAGGCGCTTCACTTCGCCTCTGGGCGCGACCTCGCCGAAGACTTCCGCCTGGAAACTCTTGACCGTGGTCCCGGCAGCGAGCCACGAGTCGGGCATCAGGTTTGCCTTCCTGCACGTCTCTGACAGAAAGTCCTCAGAGTCCCACCCATACTCGACGGCGACCTGAGGCAGGAGGACGCCGCTCTGAAACGGGGTTGAGACTATCAGCCCGTCCCGCCCGACCTTCACCTTCTTCGGCAGCTCGCGCCTGGATGCGACCTCTACGACCTCCGGGACGGTCAAGGCGCTCACCTCAACCACTATGCTGTCGAGCTCAGCGGCCCGGACCGGTTCGAAGCGAGGATCCTGCGACGCTGCAAGTATGGCGGTCTCCTGAACAGCCTCCCCCAGCGGAAGCACCGGCTCGATGTATCCTATGCAGCCCCTGAGCAGCTTCTCACCCGACTCCAGCACTTCCAACGTGGTGAAGACGCCCCTCTTTTCGGAGAGGTAGCCGGAGTCCCATGACTTCCGCTCGACCTTGCCGCCTGCGACGAACTTGTCCAGAGTGCTCCTGGCCAGTCCGACGATTGCTTGCCCTTCGCTAGAACTGAGAGACATTTGGCGTTTGCCTGTTTTGATCCGTCGGCGTCTTCTTGAGCCAGGACCGCGCCCGAAGCCCCCTTAACTTTTTCCAATGGGTCCCCTTCCAGTAGATTTGGCCGCAGTGGCCGCAAGCGTAGAAGACCCTGTGGTGCTCGGTGATCCCGGGAGGGAGGACCCCCTGCAGGCCCTTCTTCGAAGTGGACCTCAGCACGCCGTTGCAGAGGGAGCATCTGGACCTCGCGCGCGTGGGGGTGGCGCCGAGCCCTTGAGCTCCGGAGATCACCTCTCTCAGGCGGGCAGCGTCGGTGCGCCCTCGGACCAGGATGCAGCCGACGCCCGCCTTTGATGCTCTGGTGGCGAGCAGCTTGTCCGCCGTCACTATCGTCCTGTGCTGTGCCTTGGCGGCACGGACGAGCTCTCCGTCGTCTTCTCCGCTGCTGTACTCCGTGTCGACGCCGAAGACCCGCAGCTTCCTCGCTAGAGAGCCCAACATGCCGTCTGCCAGGAGCCGCAACTCGTTCCCGTCGGAGCCGCTGCCGTGGGGCCTCGCCTTATTCGTGGAGCCCGGAGCGCTAGCGGGTGACCCTGGCACCCTTGACCTCCTCGTAGAGCCTTCTCGCAGAAGGGTCTTTCTCGAAGTGCTCTCTGATGGGAGAAACGATGCGGTCGAGGGATTCGGCAACCCCCCTCTTGAGGTCTGCCGGGTGGAGCGAGCCCGCCCTGAAGGCGGCCTCGAGCTCCCCGTAGGACGTGAACTCGACGGTCCCGCCGTACTTGTCGGGCCTCTCTATGGTGAGGGACTTCAGCCTCTTGAAGACCATGTAGCGCGAGTACTCCATGACGGGGTTCCCCTCGACAACCTTGGGCGGGCAGTACGCGCCCCCGATCTTCCTCAGGATGGTCTCCCTGTCGTCGTGGACGAACACAGACGTCTCGGGCTTGCTCTTGCTCATCTTGCTGGAGATCTGGCTGTCGAAGGCCTTGTTCTCGTCGTATCCGTCTGGCTCCTTTGCACCTTCGAGGCCCATCAGCATATGGTGGTGAACGGCCACCGGCCTCTTCCACTTCAGCTTCTCGGCCACCTCCCTGGCCAGGATGTTGGCGCGCCGCTGGTCGAGGCCGAGCTGGCAGATGTCCACGTCGAGCCAGAATATGTCCGCGACCTGCATCATCGGGTAGAAGAGCTGCGAAGTCTGCACCAGCTCCTTGGACGTCCTTCCCATTATGCTGATGGCTCGGCGGCTCCTGGACAGAGTGACGTTCTGCGCCACCGTTATGACCTTCTTCCAGTACTCGTCGCTTCTTACGGCGTCGCTCGTCCACTTGATCTCGACCTTGCTGACGTCCACCCCCGCCGCCTTCCAGACCTCTATGAAGTACTTCCCAACTTCGTGGATGGTGTCCAGGTCGCCGCCCATCTTCCCGTTGAGCCAGGCGAACCAGTCGGCGATCCAGAGCTTGAAACGGACGCCCGCCTTCTGAAGGTCCTCTATGTTGACGGCCCTCAGGACCCCGAAGGCGATGTTCGCTGGCCCGCTGGGCTCGAAGCCGTCGTAGGCAGAAGGGTGCTCTTCCCTCTCGAGCAGCGCTCGGAGCTCGGGCTCGGTGATTATCTCCTCGCCGACTCCCCTTATCAGGTTCAGCCTTGACTCGAGATCCAACGTCCCCTTGCGTCCTTTGTTCTGATGTTAAAACCATTCAGTGCTCGGTCAGCGCCGTGGCGCTGGCCACAGCCGTGAGCCCGAAGACAAGGAGCGCGTCCGCCTGGTGCAGGGTCACCAGCCAGGCCGGCTCAACCGTGACGACCACGGCCGCCCCCAGGATGATTTCGAAGATTATCAGGACCACCGCAGCGTAA
>DATJAJ010000032.1:0-3211 GCA_035516335.1 Nitrososphaerales archaeon | reverse complement strand
CGGGTAGGCGGCGAGCAGCTTGGCTACCTCCGAAGAGACCAGGGAGTAGGCGCCGATGCCAGGGTCGTACCCCGAGACCAGGGCCGTGGTCGCCTGGTTCCAGTAGGTGAGCGGGACGAGGATGATGGCCAGGATGAATGGCCCGAAGCTCGCGCCGATTGTGGAGTAGCTCGCGAGCGCGAAGGCGATGAAGATGCCAATCCCGAGGACACTGGCAAGGAGGTTGAGCGTCAGAGTGGTCTTGCCGACCATCCTCCCTCTGGCCACCTCTCTGGTGGCCCAGTATGTCAGCAGGCCGGCGGGGTAGGAGGAGAAGACAGCGATGTCGGCGATGACCTCCCAGAGCCCGAACTGTGAAGTGGACAAGGACCTGGTGATCATCACCAGGAAGAGGGCACCTGTGAAGACGCTGAGAACTCTCGCCCCGAAGACGAGTGCCCCCGTCCGCCGGGGCCTGATGGTCGAACTCAACGCGCCCTCGCCTAGGCCATGAATGGCATGATTAGATAAGCGGATGCGGACAGGCTCTGGACCCAATCAGTGCGCGTGGAGATCCAAGGTTCCGCGTGTCTCCCAGCTGCATGAGAGGGACCGGCATAGACGTCGCGAACCGATACGAATATAGGTCTGCTAAAACGGGCGACAGCCAATCTTTGTTCGAACTTGTTGACCTAGACGACGTTGTTCGCGTGCCACCCGACAAATTCGGTACACCCCTCGAGGAGGTTGCGCTCGAGCTCCTCAAGCTCAAGTATGAGAGCACCATAAACCCCGACTACGGCTATCTGATACTCGTCACCAAGGTCGAAGTCGACCGCATCGGCAAGATCATCGCAGGCGACGGGGCGACCTACCACAAGGTGAAGTTCGAAGTGCTTTCGTTCTTCCCCCTGAAGCAGGAACTCGTGGAGGGCGAGATCGTCGAGGTGACGGACTTCGGAGCCTTCGTCAGAATCGGGCCGGCGGACGCCCTGCTGCACCTCAGCCAGATAATGGACGACTACCTCACCAGCGACGTGAAGTCAGGGGTCATAACCGCCTCGCAGAGCCGAAGGACCCTGAAAGTGGGGTCGAAGGTTCGCGTCAGGATCACCGCCGTCAGCCTCGGTCACGGAATCTCTATGGGGAAGATCGGCGTGACCTGCAGGCAGCCGTTCCTAGGGGCGCTGGAGTGGATTGAAGAGGACACGACCAAGGCCCAGAAGCAGAAGAAGGCCGAGTCGAGACCGGAGAAGTAGGTAACGCTTCAATGAGAGAGCTAGCCTGCCGCAAATGCAAGATGCTGACCAACGAGAAGGCCTGCCCGAACGACGGTTCGACCGAGCTGAGCAGCGAATGGTCGGGGCTGATCATCATAATCAACCCCGCGAAGTCTCAGGTGGCCAAGACCCTGGCGATAACTAAGCCTGGCAGGTACGCCCTCAAGGTCAGCTAACGGGCTTGCCCGAAGACATCCCGCTTCCGGAGAAACTTCGGTCAAGGCTCGCGAAACCCCTCGGGCACCTGTACAGGATGGACGCAAACGACGCCGAGAGCTTCGCAGCGTCGGTCAGAGGCGCGAAGGTCGTGGTCACAGTCGGCGACAAGGTCTCTGAGACCGTCGCCAAACTGGGGAGGGTCCCCGACGTGCACATCGTGGACGGGCTGGAGAAGAGGAGGAAGCGGGTGCCTCCGAGCGTGAAGCACGTGGTCTCTATACGCGTCAAGAACCCGCCCGGAATGATAACCGTGGAGGCCATGGACGCCGTAAGGCGGGCCTTCCGGGGCAGGAAGCCGGCACGCGTGCTGGTCGACGGGGAAGAAGACCTACTGGCCATCCCGGCCGTCATATTCGCCCCCCTTGGGGCACGGGTGTACTACGGCCAGCCGAATGAAGGGATCGTGATGCTGCAGGTAGATGGAGCCGTGAAAGCCAGGAACAAACGGCTCCTGATGTCGATGCGTTCTCCCGTCGCCGACGAGTCGGAGCCAACTTAATAACCGACGTAAATTCAGGGTCGCAAGATTTGCAGGTACAGAAGAAGAGCGATTCGAGATTACTAGACCGAACTTACGTCGAGGTGCTCTTTGAGGGCAAGAGCGGGAAGCTCTCGAGGAAAGACGCGATCGCATTGGTGGCAGGCGAGATGAAGGTTGACGCAGAAAGGGTCGGGCTCGTCAAGCTGGAGGAGAGGTCGGGCACGACCGACGTTCTCGGGAAGTTCAATGTCTACGGCTCCGCAGAGTCCAAGAAGAAGGCGCACCCCGGGTACCTGGACGTCAGGCTCATGACCAAGGAGGAGAGGGAGAAGCTGAAACAGGCAAAGAAGGCCCCGCCCGCACAGGCTGAGGCGCCGACGGAGGCTAAGAAGTAGGCATGTCACAAGCGAAGGCTTCGGCGCCAGCGCCCGCTGCGACCCCAGCTCCAATGCCGGCAGCTGCCCCGGTGGAGGAGAAGAAGCCGGAGAAGAAGGAGAAGCCGAAGGCGCCAAAGAGAAGGATACAGGTCCACAAGCTCTACAACTTGGAGGGCGACAAGCTGACGAAGCTCAGAAAGGAGTGCCCCCGATGCGGCAGAGGATACTTCATGGCGGTCCACAAGAACAGGCTCACCTGCGGTAACTGCGGCTACACGTCCTACACCGAACGGGCTGCCGAAAAGTGAGCTCTGACCCGGCGCACCCCGTCTAAGACAGCGGTGGTTTCCGCCTCCGTTAGAAGGGGCTGCAGAAGGATTCCTCTTCCTGAACCGGGCGAAGATGCGTCGACTCCATACAAGAGTTAAGTAACACCGCGTCGAGAAATCGCACCAGGAAGAGGTGTAGTTTCCATTTCCGCCGCCGCTGGTCCGGCAGGCGCTGGTACCGATTCATTCTCAAAGCGTCCACTGCGAACGAGACACGGTTCGAACGGAAGAAACGCGTTGGGGCCGCGGAAAGCGCGGCAGGCACAATCGACCGGAGCAACCGTCGCCCTGATCGTTGTTGTCGTTCTGGTCTGCGCCGCTTTCCTGGTTGCCTTCGACGTGCAGTCGGGGCAGTTCGCTGTGCAGAACTCACGCAACGACACGCTGATGTCAAGCCTGGCGAGTGAGAACGACTCGATAGGCTCTCTCAGTCTACGGATTCAGACGATCGAGGGGACGATAGCCCAGCAGTCTTCGACCATCTCGAAGCAGTCCGCGATCATCGCGCAGCAGTCGGCCGCCATCGCGCAACAGTCGACGCTGATC
>DATJAJ010000031.1:0-31561 GCA_035516335.1 Nitrososphaerales archaeon | reverse complement strand
CCGACGTGCATGAATGGACCAACGAGGGCCCCGCTGTCCCTATCTACGACCCGGCGAACCTACGTAAGGTGGACGAACAGTCCATCAACTTCCATCGGGGAGAGAAGTCCCTGTGGAGCTTTACTGCAGCTTGTTGCTGCGGTGCGGTTGTGGTTGCAGAGCGTAGCTGGGAGCCTTCGAAGCGCTGCCTTCGGGTGGCGTGGAGGCGTCAATGTAACACCAGCCTCTCACGACTGCGTCGCTAACCTCTTCGGAGGGACAACGGCAGGTGGGCAGTTCGGCTGGGGCGGCACCCCCTTGAAAAGATATCGAGGGGGCCCTAAGGTCGGCTCATCCGGGTCAGAACTCCGGAGTTGACGGCAAGGCGAAAAGCCGGCCTGACTGGACGCTTAAACGCAGAGCGCCCAGCCGCGAAAGCGTGGCCTAGCGATCCTCCGTGTCCTCACTGTTGGGGGCCGGAGGTGACAGAAAAGTTACCCCAGGGGTAACAGGCTCGTCGCGGGCGAGAGCTCCAATCGACCCCGCGGTTTGGTACCTCGGCCTAACGTTGGCCGTGGGGCAGAATCGTGGTAACGCGATTGAAGTTTTCCGAATAGAAAAACGAGTATCGGCTTATAACGGCGAAACCCTCACTCCTGAAACCAGGACGCCTCGAAAGGGGCGCATTGGGAAGAGCGGGAGAAGGGCAACGCCGTGGGAAGTCCAACGGGACGAAGCACTCCTCAAGAAGACGCATCGATTTGAAGTTGAAGCCTCCGCGAACGGCGGAAACGCCGCAGCTGGAGGTTCGCGACTATCAAGAACGCGGCGACCATCAAGAACGGACTCGCGAGAAGGACGTCGAAATACGTCCCCGTCGGGGGTCCGCTGTAGTCGCCTATCAGTATCGCAAGCACAACACCGACTGCGAAGAAGACCACGATCGTGGCGACAACCTCGGTCAGCCTTCTCCTGAAGGAGAGGGGTTGTTGCACAGAGACATTCAGCGAAGCCAATCAGTTAAAGTTGATGCGTCTTATCAGGAAGACAAGACGAAACGGCGGCATTACGGCGGAAGCAGCGTGACCGAGTCTCAGGACTCTATCGCGTTGCTTTGCATCCCGGATGCCACCGAAAAGAATGACTTCGGCAAAAGCGCGGCCAGCGGCAAGCAAATGTCTTTGTCCGGCCTGCTCCTTCGGGGGCTCGCCGCACCGGGACGGCGTCGCTTGACTGGTGGTCGCCCGGAACCGAGGCCATTGATCAGTCATAGAGGAAACGACCTAACCGTTGTGACCCCGTAACGACTGAGCGCGCAGAATGACGCATGACCGCTCGAAGGGCAAGCTCGAGGAATCCCGCAAGGGACCCGCTGCGTTCCGACGCGACGGGACAAAAAGTCTACTCGGGTGCGCCTTCAAAACTTCGGGCCTTGTGCGCCGCGCAATGAGATGGCTTGCGAGTTTCAGCTAACTTCTTCCTTCGACCGCGTGTTGAAGTAGATCGCCTGAAGACCGGAAGCAATCGCCAGGAACAACAGAATCTCCGCGATGGTGTTCGAGTCCACCAGAGTACCGTTTATCGTGAACGGCCCCACTATGAAGAAGATAAGGGCCAGGACGATAGACAACAGCGCCAAAATCTCGAAAAGACCTTCAAGCAGCTTCCAGTTCGACCTGTTCGACATTCGGCCGAGGAGTTGAAAACTCGATATTTAAGCAAGCCATAACACGCCGACCCCTCCTCGTGCGGGAGGGTGAAGACAGAGTCTGACCCCGAAAGAAATTTCGGATAAGGTTGCGATGTCGGCTCTTCCCATCCTGGTCCTGCAGCAGGGGCCAAGGGTGGGGCTGCTCGCCCATTAAAGGGGAACGTGAGCTGGGTTTAGACCGTCGTGAGACAGGTCGGCCTCTACCTGATGGAAGCGGTGGTTCACTGAGGGGAAGCCCTGCCCAGTACGAGAGGAACAGCGGGGCGAAGCCTCTGGCGTACCGGTCGTTCGAGAGAGCGCCGCCGGGCAGCTAAGCTTTTGTGGATAACCGCTGAAAGCATCTAAGCGGGAAGCCACTCCCGAGAATAGTGAGCCGCGAGTCCAAGGGCTCTCCGCAAGGGGGGCCTGCGAACTCGGAAGGGTGGCCATAGAAGATGGCGTTGAAGGACCGGGGGTGTACGCTGGAAGCCCGCAAGGGCGACCAGTTCAGCCCGTCCGGCACCTATAACCCAACGCAGGATGAGAGTGCATCTCGGCGGAGGCGCAATGAACCCTAGCACGGCAACAAAGGCCCACAGAACAACTGAAGCGTTTATGAGACGCATCCGTTTCTAGCAGTCAAATGGATACGGCCGCCCCGATCTATGTAAGTCATCGAAAATGGGGTTCGCTGATCTACGGAGCTCTCCTGTTGGCAGTGGGTTTGGGAATAGCGGCCGTGCCATCGCTGGACAGGGCAAGTGCAGACGCAGCAAGCAGCTCCGTCATCGAAATGTACGTCGTTGCCGTCTTCTTCGGCGGGATTGGAGCGGCCTATGTCTGGGGATTCCTAAGATCGAGCGGAATAACATTCTATGAGGATTTCATCCGTGTCTCGGCGCCGGTGATAGGTGGCGAAAGCCGCGAATTGGGATACCCATCCATCGAGGTAGGCGCGCTCAAGAACGGTCGCTGGCAAGGCCGCCACTTCAGTGTCTCAGTGAAGAACGCGAAGAAGTCCTTCTTCACGTCGCGGGATTGGTGGGACGCCACAGACGGGAAAGTGAGAGGCAGCGACGAGAAGATGCATCACTGGCTCATGGTGAAGCTCGGATACCTGAAGGAGTGAAGATTGGAAGCCGTTCGGACGGGTTCGGTGTATGTCGACTGTTGGCAACCAATCCAAAAGCACCTCGACGGAGTAGGAATGAACCCCATGCACGGCAGGAACGGCTTTCGGACCAGACTCGCTGAATTCCTTGCCGCGCAAGGACAGGGGAGGTAGTGTTATGAATTGAACCCCGCCGAGTGCATATGATGCCGAAAGCCCTCCGGGCTGGTGAGTCGTCTTCGAAGGGAACACCTCTTTTCGTTGGAGGATACACCAAATCCAGGATGATTGGCACGACTTTGGGGATGGTTCTGGTCGCGGCGCTCGGTCTTCCATTCGTTCTGTACGCGGAGGGTGCCTTGATGGCCGTCGGCTTCGCGATTGTGGCGCTCGGCATTGGAGGTTCTCTATTGGTGGTCTTTCGCACGCCGAGAATCGCATTCTATGAAGACGGCTTCGTGGCGAAGCACCACAACCAAGGACAGAACGGCAGTTTTTCGTATCAGGAAATCAATTCCATCTTCATTCCCCAAAAGAGCTTGCTCCGCGCTCTTCCCAGCAGGCCTCCAATTGTGAAGCCCAGATTGGTGATTACCCTGTATCCCTCGCAACAAGCCCTCTTCGAGAGCGAGGAAGACAACTCCTTCAAGGTTGATAACGACCCGAGAAACACGCTCGAGATATTCAACGACCCGGTCAACGAACAACTCGGAATACATCTTTCAGAATGGCTGACTAGGAAGATTGGAGAGCGCAGAGTAAGGAGAACCTTGTAGCGGGTCGGTAGCTACGGGCAGATTTCCGGGAATACAGAAGGTTCTCTTAGGCGGAGGCGCAACGAACCCTATACACGGTAGAATCGGTCGCTACGCAACCGAGATTCGTCCCGGCGACCGCACCCATGAAGCATTGGCAGCGCATCTTCCTCAGGCGCGCGTTATTCACAACCCGAAAACCATTCGACATCATATCAAAGTGTCAAATGGAATGGTGACAGCGTGATTCTGCGTTGGATTCGGCGCGCGATTAATCCTAGAATCGGCCCGCGGCCTTCAGCACTCGCAGTGCATTTAGCGTTATGAACTCGTTTGGCCCCTTTCGTCCCCAATCTACAACATCAACATTCGAGACTCTTACCTTGGTTGGCTTCCGTCGCAGGGCCCAGTAGTATGCTTCTGGCCGCCATAGGCCGTCGTGACCTCTCTTGGCTTCGATTAGATTCAGCGCGTCATTGGTTCTCGGATCGTCAAGTTTCCCTACTCGAGAGAGCACCACCAACGCTTGCAGAATGTCAAAGTGCCAGTACAGAGGATAGTGAAGGCTCGTCCAAGGATGAACCGATCTGTGAATCAGGGAGTGAAACGTTTCAGGCGGGCGCACCCCTCCGGTCCGACAGGAACGAAAGAGGCGATGCTTTAGAAAGAACTCGGACGCCTTCTCTACCGCTCTCAGGGAGCCCGTGTCGCCGCCGGCCCGATGGAACTCAGTCAGACCCCACAATGTGGAGAGGCTTTCGTTAAATGATGAATGCGAGGCGTCCGCTCTCCTGTCGCAATTCCATCCACCATCTGGCCATTGCCACTCTACAAGGGACTCGGCGAGTCTGACGACCCTGGGGTCTCTGGCCATCCCCAACCTACTGCAGACGGCCAACGCATTTCCTTCTTGGGACGCGCATCTTCGATACAGGTCGTTGATCCTAGGGATGTTCTGAAGGTGAGACTCACCGAGCAGCCATTTCAAGATTAGTTCGGTCCCTTTCACCGCCTGCCGATTTTCCCCCGTGATTCCCAGTTCGACGAGAGAGACTAGGCGCCAGTGAGCACCGGTCCACTTCTGATATGGATGAACACCGAAACCTCCGTCGCTTTGTTGTCCAGTGAGTAGCGCTCGGACCCTTGGTCCGGTGGGAATGAGTTCCCTGGTGGATTCTACCTCCGATGAGTCTTTGGGCTTGTCCATGAGTTCGGTCATTGCGAGGTAGCGCACAGAGGGATCCTTAGACCGAAGGAGCCATCGGACTGCGGTATCATCTGACCGGTTCATGATTTCTTGATATCTTCTTAGCGGGGTGTCCCAGCAGTTTAACCTTTCATGAGTAGCTCAAGAGTGAGCAGCCTTCAGACCTCCAACACGCGGGGCAGTCCTCTTCTGCTTTTGAGACAACGGCATTTTACAGTTCGTACAACTTGCTGAATTTCCGACCCAGATGTCCCGGCGGAGGCGCAATGAACCCTAAGCACGGTGATAGGGGCCAATCTGACTCCGATTGTGACGCAATTGCGAATGCATAAAGGGCACTGCTCGTCTAATCACTATGCGACGACGAGACCAAGGCAGAGCAGCATGTCTGGCGCGACCAAGAAGAAGGGGCATCGTGTTGCAATAGCGCTGATCATAGCGATTGCAGTAATCGCGGTGGTCGGGTACTACTATTACACGAACCACGTCGACGTTGTGAATGTCCAGCTTTCGATATCTATAGCAAAAGGCGTCCCTGCCGTGATACCGGTCCGGGGCGTATCTCTTCAGGGGGAGACGTCGGCGGAATCAGCTTCCTGTTCCATAAGCCCGGACGGGGCGACGGCCACGTGCCAAGTCAGTTTGCCGAACGGCGGCTCGGGAAACGCGAACCAGGTCGTCCTGCAGGTTCAGCTGGACTTCAACTCCTCAGGGTGCGCCTATCCGACTCCCGCCGTCACCTCGGGCAGCCTTACGATTTCCCAGGACTTCTCAGAGCCGGACACCTTCTGCAATGCACCCGGTATCTCGTCCTACCACTTCGACCTGATTAGTGGTGCGACGGGGTACCAAGTCCCGCTCGGTGCCCAGTCCGCGGTCGCCAGCATCACGTTCACGAACTCGACCGAGTCTCCCTAGGAGTCCTGGTGGGGCGCAACGAACTCTAGCACGGCAACGACCAGCCGCTTCCAAAGTCTCTCATGCCGGCTCTCCTTCTCGATCAGGGAGAGCGTGCCATCACTCCGCGTTCTGGATTATGGTGACCGGATTCGGTAGGTTTTTAGTCGGGCGGGAAAACATGACGGTGAGAGTTTGGCATCAAAGAAGATGGTGGGCGCGCTCAACAAGCAGCTGAACGCGGAGTACTATTCCTCTTACCTCTATCTGGCCATGTCTGCGTACTTCGAAACGATAGACCTCAGGGGATTTGCGAGCTGGATGAGGGTCCAATCAGGGGAAGAGATGAAGCACGCGATGAAGTTCTATGACTTCATAATCGACAGAGACGAAACCGTGGAGCTGACGAAGGTACAACAGCCTCCGACGGAATGGAAGTCGGCTCTGGCCGCCGTCGAGGACGCGTACGAACACGAGAAGGAAGTCACATCCTCCATATACGAGCTGGTATCTCTGAGCACCAGGGAGAAGGACTACGCGACCTACGAGATGCTCCAGTGGTTCGTCAAGGAGCAGGTCGAAGAGGAGAAGAGCGCGCACGACATAATCCAAGACATCAAGAGAGTCGAGGACGTTTCAACGGGACTGCTCTATCTGGACAGAGAGCTGGCAAAGCGCAAGGCCGAGGCGTAGCGCATCAGCAATGGAGCCAAGCAAGAGCGTCTTGGTTCCTCGACGGGAGATATCCCAGCCGGCGCACAATGAACCCTGGCACGGAGACAAGGGCCAAAACGATTTTCAGCGGTCTTGATTAGCTCAGACTTTCTGTTCAATCATGTTCGAGTGTCTGAACAGCGTCCCAATTCGCCTGCTGGTCTACTGGCTCGCCGCGGCAGGGCTCGTCGGGTTCCTCGCCACCATGATCGACAAGGCCAGGGCCGTCTACGGCGAGTCGCGCATACCAGAGAAGACGATTCTGTTTCTCACGGCGGTCGGCGGGTTCGCCGGCGTCCTCCTGGCCTTTTTCGTCTTCAGGCACAAGATTCACAAGCCTGAGATCCTTCTGCCCGTGGCCGGCATCGCGCTCGTCTGGCTGGTCGCCCTGGCCAAGCTGGGCATCCTAGCGGCCTGTCTCGGTGCGGTGTTCTCATAGTTAGAACTAATTCCGAGTCTGCGGATACCCTGACCGAGGCCTGATGAGAAACGGCGTAGCCGTCGCTCTGGTCGCCATAGCCCTGGTCATAGGCGCAGGCACCGGCTACGTCTGGAGCGCAGGGGTGATTCAGAGCAGGACGGTGACCGAGACGCTCTACAGGCCGACGAGCGGCCAGCACCTTCAGCCCTTAGTGATGGAAGTGAACGGGTCGCTCTACAACGTGGACGACGTGTCGAACGACACCGTGGTCCAGAACCCCGGATACTCCTATTTCGTGAACGGGTCGATCGCCTTCGAGGGGGTGAGGTTCGCGACCATCTGCCCGCCGTATTACAGCGGGTGCCCCGGCGGCACCGCCAGCCAGGTCAAGACCATCGTAATGGCGGGGGCGATCATGTTCAACATGACATTCCCGATCAGCTTCAACGAGACGGCCGGCGGCGTCATCGGGGACCTGTCCTACGCCTACTTCCTGTCGCACCACATCGGGCCTAGAGCGGGCATCCTGATCGAAAGCGGGCAGTACCCGCGGGTCTTCCTGCTGGTCTCTCCCCTGGATTAGAGCAGACGATGGTCGTGGTCGCCCAACTCTAGGATGAGAGTGCATCTCGGCGGAGGCGCAGTGAACCCCACGCGCGGGTCCGAATCGCCGAAACAGCTCTCGCATTCCACGGCTCCGGTCAGGCCGACTGCCTGTCTCTCCCCGAGGCCGACACCAGCGCTCTGATGTTCTCCGCCGGCGTATCCAGAGGCACCTCGCAACCGGAGCTGAGGATCAAGCCTCCGCCCTGCCCGGCCTTCGAGACGCAGCCCCGGGCCTCCTTCTCGACGTCCTCCGGCCGGCCGTGCAGCAGGATTGAGACAGGGTCGACGTTCCCCTCGATGCATACTGCCCTCCCTATCTCCTCCTTTGCGGCCTTCAGGTCCACGGCGTAGTCCAATTCCACGATCCTGGCTCCCGTCTCCGCCATCTTCCTGAGTATCGGGCCCGTCCTTCCGCATACGTGGAGCGACGGAACGCAGCCCGCCCCTCTGGCTTCCGCCAGCACCTCGCGGATGTAGGGAAGCGCGAACTGTTCGAACATCTTCGGAGAGATCACCGAGGACGACGCCATCGGGTCTGCGACGACCACCACGTCCGCGCCGCGCTCCGCCACCGCCGCTGCGAACCGCCTCGAAGCCGCCGTGGCCAGCTTCAGCAGGTCGCGGATGAGGTCCGGGTTCCTGATGAGGTCGCCGAGGAACCTGTCCTGGCCGCGCAGGAGGCCCGCGAGAGTGAGCGGTCCGGGCACGTATCTGAAGAGCGGAACGTCTCCGCCGACCTCGCTCCTGACGAGCTCCAGCGCCTTCAGATGCAGAGGCAGCCGTCCGTCGCGCTCCGGGTCTGCGGCGAGGACCTTCCCCAGGTCGTCGGGCCCGTTCACGATCCCCCCGCTTACGGAGGGGATGCCTCCGCCTCCCGGCCTCAGCGTGCACCCCATGGCCTCGGCTGCAAGGTTGAACGACGACTCCCATCCGACGTAGATCCCGTCGTAGCCGAAGGCCCTGTACCCGGCCACGAGAGCCTTCGCCATCTTCTCGGGGTCGCGCATCCCATCTTCGAAGGAGATTCCGGTCAGCCGGGCGTTGGCGTAGGTGATCTGCGGAACGACGGGAACGGCGGCGTCTGCCGACTTTAGGTCGACAGCCGCCATGACTCTTTCGCGAGGGGTCGGCATCGCCGCGATCGGGCCCCCGGGATTGTTAATTCTGTCGGCAGTCTCCAGAAACTGGAAGGCTTCCTTTCTGTTCATCTCGGCTCGTTCGCCGCTGACCCGGGTTCTAGGGTGGGAGCGCGTCTCGTCGGAGGCGCGATCGCGGCGATAGCGGGCAATCTCTTTTTGGTCCCAATCAGGCTTAACTACCGCGAGGCTCCCTTCTCACAGCGTGATTTCCGACGGAACGAAGGCGGGCGAGCTGCCGAGCGGGGTCGTCTCCTCGCGTCCTCTGCCCTTCTTCAGCAGCGCGGCCATGGTCTTCGTCGCGTCCGTCACATACAGGTGGTTGCTCTTCAGCGAGAACGGCGCCCAGCTGACCGGTCCCATCATAGTCGCCGGGTTCTATGCGCTTGTAGTCGTCAGTGTGGCTCTCGTCGTCGTCGGGATAGCTCGGCTGTTCAGGACCCGGGCGGCACCTCCTGAGCCTCTCCGATTGGGAAGGTTCGCCAACGGCGCGATCGCCGGGGTGTTCCTCACCCTGGTTTCCTTCTTCTATCAGGGCGGGGTGGCCTTCGAGAACGACGATACCGGCTTTCCCCTCCAGTTCTCCTTCAGGACGGACATGAACGGGCTCGGCCCGATCCACTTCCAGCTCCTGCCGGCCGTGCTGGACTTTGGGTTCTGGTTCGCACTTTGCTACCTCGTTCTTTCAGGCATGGCCTCCAGGTCGAGCTTCGCGAGGGATTCCCTCGACTGGATAGCTGGGGTCGGTGCGGCGTTCTTCTTTTCCGTGTTCGCGGTCAGTCTGGCAAGCCAGAACTTCGGCCTGTCGCAGCCATTCTTCGTCCCATTCTTCTTTCTTTTCAATCTCGCATTGGGCTATGTCCAGATCAGGAGAGGTTTCAGCGTAATGGGTTCCACAATTATCGGCATGGGAATCCTTCTCGCGGTGCTGTCGATACTGATAGGGCAGTGAGCTTACTACTTCCCAACGCAGGATGAGAGCGCATCGTGGCGGAGGCGCGACGAACCCTGGCACCGAAAGGCCCGCCAATGTCCGACTCTTTGGTGTTCTCCACATTAGTTGTAAATAGACAGCCGGTCACAATGCTTCGCGAAGAAGCTTGAAAGGCACGCTGTCGGCCGTCCTGGTTGTCATCGTCATTTTGGTGGCGGCCGTCGCCGTGGTCTTGCTTCTGCCTGCTGCGAATCCTAATCAGCCGACCAGAAGTCTGTCGACATCGAGCTCGGCTTCTCACTCTACCATATGCCTGATCACGGGCCAGCCAGCCGGCTTCTACCTGAGGGTTCTGAACGACTCGAGCGGAGGGCCGGTTCGCGGCGCCCAAGTCGCCGCCGTCAGTGAGCCCGCGTACTGCGATGGCCAGCAGGCGGCGCCCCAGACAACCGTCACTTTCACGACCAACGGGAGCGAATGGGTCGGGCTTCCAAGCCAGAACGACGCCGGGTACAACATCTCGGTCGTCTATTCGGGTCAGACCAGCAACTTCACGGCCGACCTCCGACCGGTTTCCCTGACCTGCGCCACAGTATACCTCCCGTCCGGGAGGACCAACATGACGATCACCGAATTCGGAGAGACTTGCGGTTCGAGCACCACGCTACCGCAGATCTCCAGCGTAGCCCTTGCCAGCGTGGCGCTCAGCGGCTACCCGGGCGAAATCGCGGTCGACGCAAACACGAGCAGAATCTACGTCGCAGACCTGTTCGCGAACAGGCTGACAGTGGTCGACGCATCGTCGTACTCGGTGGTGGACACAATCGCCCTTCCGGGCACCGCCCAGTTCGGCATGGCGATAGACCAGGAGAGAGACGTGATCTACGTCCCCGTGTACGGCTGCACCAACATGGCAGGCGCCAACAACAGCTGCACGGGCGGCAGCACGGGGAAGGGAGGGATAGTCGAAATCAACGGAAGAGACGACGCGGTGGTCGCCGAGTTCCCGGTCGATGCAGAGCACCTGGGCGTCGATCCAGGCGCCGGAGTCCTGTACGGTCTTACGGGCTACCCATTTCTCGGCACGAACTACAACGCTTCCGGCTCACTTCTCGCAATCGACGCGAAGACAGGCTCGGTGCTCGCCAACACTTCACTCGGCGCTGACCCTCTGGGCCTGACCGTCGATGCGAAGACAGGCACCATCTATGTAGAGGCCTGCAAGCAGATTCCGCTTCCTTGCTTGGGGGCAGAGGTGGTAGCGGTAGACGGGACGAGCCACACCGTGCAGTGGACGACGCCGCTGAACTTCGACGCGCTCAATTTCAACGTCGTGATCGACCAGGCGACCGACACCGTGTACACAATGGGATTAGGCGGGTCTAACATATCCCTCGTCTCAATGGACGGGACCTCCGGCAGGATTCAGTATGTCGCGGGGCTCCGCGGGTCCTGCGCCGGTGCTGGGGGCGGCATCCTCGCGGTCAACGCGGGCTCGGACCAGATCTACGCCTCGTTCGACAGTCAGCGGTACCTGCTCTTCATAGACGGTTCAACGGGCAATATAGCGAACATGGTCAACGTCACAGCGGGCGCTCAGTACGTCGCATTCAATCCTTCGACCACCGCGATCTATGTAACGGTTGAAGGGCCGCATGAGAACGTCGGTTACCTAATCAGCCTCCCGGGCACCTTGAGCCAGGCCTACGTCGACGCCGGCCTATTGCCACATGGAACCTGTCTGCCTTAGGCAGTGCCCATGCAGGATTCTGGAATGGAAAACGCCGCAGGCTGTCCTCATGGAAGCGCAGTGAACTCAACGCACGGCGACGATGGCCCTACGAACTTCTGTCCATTCATACGAACGGATGCTATCCGTCAAACAATCACAGCTCAATTCGTCAAAGCGTCCGCATGGGGAGTTCGCGACCACGAGAGGGCGTTTCTATTCCAAATCCTTAATTCACTCACGCCTCGGCCCTCCCTGAAATTTGGGCATCAGCACCGTAGGGCGAAGCAGTCGGGCAGTCCGCGCCCTGTCGCTCCTGGCACTGATCCTGGCGTGCCAGCTCTTCGTCGTCTCCGCGTCTGCGGCCTCGGGCGCCTCCCACCTGAGCCTTTCCTCTCCGAACCCCGGAACGAACGGCTCCTTCGGCTTCTCGGTCGATTCCCGGGGCAAGATAGCCGCGGTCGGCGCCCCCAACGAGACCGCCGGCGGGTTCTCGAAGGCGGGGAACGCGTACGCCTTCTTCACGAACAACGGGAGCCTGATCGCTTCGCTGACTAGCCCCAATCCGCAGGCGGGCGGCCTGTTCGGCTGGTCGGTCGCGTACGGGTCGACGTCGACGGGGGACAAGATCGCGGTCATCGGTGCGCCGGACGAGACTTCGGGAGGGCATGCCGACGCCGGCAACGCCTACGTCTTCAACGCCGTCACGGGCGTCCTCCTCACCACCCTTGCGAGCCCCAACCCACAGACCGGTGGTCAGTTCGGCTACTCGCTGGAACTGAAGGGCGACACCGTGCTGGTGGGCGCTCCATTCGAGCCCTATGACGGTGTTCTTGCCGCGGGGAATGTCTACGCCTTCAACTTCATGAAGAGCCGGCCGCTCATGGAACTCTCCAGTCCCGGGCCGGCCGCGGGCGGCCACTTCGGCTGGTCGGTCGCCGCATTCGGTCAGACCATCGTCGTCGGGGCGCCCGGTGAAGGCGGCGGAGCGGGCCGCGCTTACCTCTTCAGTTCGAAGGGGACGCTGACGGAGACGCTGAGCAGTCCGAGGGCTCAGTCAGGAGGGCACTTCGGCTGGTCGGTTTCGGTCGTGAAGAGACTCTTCGCCGTAGGCGCTCCTTCGGAGACCGCAGGCGGACAGTCCTCGGCCGGCAACGCCTACGTCTACAGCCTGGCGACGGGATCGCTGGTAGCCAGCCTTTCGCCTCCGAAGCCCCAGGCGGGAGGGGAATTCGGCTATTCGGTCGGCTTGGAGGGCAGCACGGTCCTGGTCGGCGCGCCGTTCGAGGACGCGGGAGGATTCGGAGCCGCGGGCCACGTCTACGACCTAGACGCGACGTCAGGCGCGGTCATCACCACGCTCTCCAGCCCGAACGCGCAAGCCGGTGGCCACTTCGGATTCTCGGTAAATGCGCGAGGCAACGTGGACATCGTCGGTGCGCCGAGCGAGACCCCCGCTGGGCTTGTCGCTGCGGGCAGCGCCTACATCATGTGAATGCCTCTTTCCCACCGGGCTCTCTTGGATGGCTTCTATCGAGGATGTGAGCAATCCTAGGGAACCGCAATGAACCCTACACACGGCCGATAGGGAAGCACTCGGTTTCTGGACTGAACCCTCTGCGGTCTCCTGACGCGGGCTGCCTGATAGCCAATGCCAGACAGAAGAACGCGAAGCCGCTGAACTGTCCACCACGATTATTACTCCGTTCTCGCCGAGGACGTACGGTTGGCCCTCAACTCCATCCTGCTCTGGCTGCACGTCTTCAGCGCTGCGAGCTGGTTCGGAGCCGCGATGCTCTTCGCGCTGATCGTCGGCCCGACCATAGGCGACTTCACGCCCCCGACCAGCGGGGAGGTGGTGGTGAAGCTCCTGCCGAAGTACATGAGGTACATGATGGTCTTCACGGGCCTGACGCCCATCCTGGGGCTGCTGACCGCGCTCTCCTACTCCAACGGGAGCTTCAGCGTCTTCTCGCCCGGCACGACCTTCGGGCTGTACATATCGGCCGGGGCGGTCCTCTCCCTGCTCGTGTGGGTCGTGGCGTTCGGGGTGGTCTTCCCGACGGGCAGGAGGATCGTCAGGACGACCCGAGAAATGGTGGACAACAAGACCCCTCCGCCGCCGTTCCTGCCGAAGCTCGCGATGAGGCTCAAGATATCCACGGGCGTCGGACTGGCCCTTCTGATAGCCATCCTCGTCTGCATGGTCGCGGCGTAGATTGCATATTTCCTAGCTGAGGCGCAATGAACTCTAGCACCGCAAAGTCAACACATACACTCCAGCAGGACGAGAGCGCACATCTACTCTGTCGCTACGAATAGTCTCAGCACTGGAGTCAACAACACATTCGGGCTGCTCCTTCACACTTGCAACGGTCCGCCGGTCCGTAGCCGTCTCTCGACTCGTGGGATCAATCCCTGCACTGGTGGTAGTGTCCTCACGTCGAATTCGGTTTGTGTCTGGCGATTATCTTCTTCGCCAATTCTTCTGATTCGGCTTTGGTAGGCGGCGCGGTTCGATTTACGAGTTCGCAACGGATGTCGAATTCGCTACAGTATCTCGCGAGGTCTTTGTCGGCTGTGATAACAATGCAATCTTCGGTTGGTTCTTCAAGAGGCTTCACTCTGTATTTCTTCTCAAGCAAGAAACGAAAGATTTTCGCATCATACCGTCCCTTTACACTGGAATCTCTATCTCCCCAGATGGCCTGAATAACCATCTCGCTTTCGATTCCAGCTTTGGCCAGTTCTTTTGCAACGCCGTTAAACATGTTATCTGCGTAGTATTTCATACGATTCCAATCGGACTTTGACCATATAGCATTTGGCAGTACCCCTCAACAATAAATAGAATCTCACTGTTTGATTTCTCATGGGTCTGTTGAAGGATCTCCTAGGAGATGCCCTCGCCAAGAAGAACGAGTACGGCACACCGTCGAAGACTTTGAAGGGTGAGACGGTGAAGAGCCACGCCGAACAGAAGATTGCAGATTACTTGACGCGGAACGGCGTGCGGTACGAGTATGAGCACGGTGCGCAGACCAACGCCCTGATTTTCAAGACCACCTTCGCAAGACCCGATTTCTACTTGCCAGACTACAACGTGTACATTGAGTACTGGGGTCTCGTCGGCGTGGACAAGGACTACAGGAGAATCATGAAATGGAAGATGGCCCAATACCACGAGAACAACATCAAGTTCATCAGCATCTATCCAGATAACATGAACAATCTCGATTGGGTTTTCAGGGCAAAGTTCAGGAAGGTGCTCGGACGAGAATTCCCCAGCGTGAGCCCACGAGACGGAAAGGCGAACTTCTGCTCCAAATGCGGCAAGCAAGTCGGCAGTGACGCAAAGTTCTGCCGGAATTGCGGCAGGAGCCTAGTCTAATTGAGCCTTGCATAGGAATGGGCCTGTTCCACCTCATCCCAATTCTCTGGTGAACGAACTCGTCAGACTCAGTAAGTAAGAATCTGACACAATGCCTGAGAGATCAAGGTGCGGTTCGATTTCGCTCCTCTCGTGGTATTCGTTCCAGCTGTAGATGAGCACCAACTTCACATCTCTTGAGTTATTCAGCACGAAACTCCATTGCTCGTTGTACAGCCCCGTCGATAGGTCGGGGTCGAACCGCAGGAACGAGCCCCCCAGCGATCCCCTGTTGTAGAAGCTGTCTATCCTCGGCACCACCGTCACCTCGCCGTCAGACGATATGAGAGGTGTTCCTTCATCGTTCGTCGCGTTGACTCCGCTCCCTCCCTGACCCGCAAAGTACTGCGGCGGCGCGTCCCAGAAGGTCCACTCAACCGGGTTCGGCCTGTTGCCCACAGTTCTGACAGTGAACCGCGGGTCGTTGTAACTGGGATAGACTGGATTGAAGAAAAGGAGAAGCGGTCTTCCGTTCCACTGGAAGTACGAGCCGCTGTAAGGGGCTACGAAGTCGCTGTAGACGTAGCCGTAGTCTTTTGCGAGGGTGGAGTTCGAGAGGTTTGACGTGCCGTTGTAGGCGTCCACCATTACGGCTATCTTGAAACCCGACCGCGCGGCGGCCAGGTAGCGGAAGAGGTCGTGCACGGCTTTGTTGATAGCCCCCGTCTCGCCCGCGCTGCTCGGCCCCCACCAGCTGACCACGGCGAAGCTCAGGCCCGCACTCTGCATCTGGCCTACCTGCCTGGCGAACGTCTGGTTGCTGTCGGAGACGTAATAGCCTATGCCGGGCCTGTCCACCACGGCGCCTCCTCCGGGGTAGCTGCTGCTGTTCCAGCCGGGCGAGCCGAGACCTCCCACGTCTCCCGTGGAGTTGCCGTACCAGAGGTAGTAGAAAGCCCCCACGGGAGTCTTCGAAGAAGTCGTCCCGTTTCGAGCCGGGGGAGCCATGACGATTACGACAAGCACGGCGAACGAACCAAGCAGGATGATTAGGATGAGGAGGAAGCCGATGGCACGGCTTCCAATCGCGAATCTGCGGCGCATCTCACGTCAGATCTTTGAAATACGGTTCCCGATTTAGCGCTTTGGCTCCGGCGGAGGCGCGATGAACCCCCTATCAACCTGGCAGGAGCGACGGCGGAACCTCAAACTCCCGGTACTCATCGAACAATGCCCTTCCATGGATCAACCTCGAGAAGGCTTCGGCCTCCAATTTCGCGTTCTCTATGGCGGTGTGTCTTCCGTCCCCATACCTTATTCCGACGTAGTGCAGGATTTCACCCAGGCCTAGCGCGTCTAAGTGCTCTCTGACCGGAACGGCATCGCCTGATCGGAGGAGCCTCGCATAGCACACGGAGTGAAGGTCGACCTGTCTGTAACCGAATGCCCAAGGGAGGCCGTATCGCCTTGCAGCCTCCTTGAGGAACGCGGCGTCAAACCAGGAGTTCTGCCCCGCGAGTGTTCTGTCGTCGGCTGGCTCCGCCCATCGCATGAAGCGCAGCACTGACGACTTCGCGCCCGGCCTGCCCGGCTCGAACAGCGACCTGACGTCGAACTTGAACGTGCGCTGGGCTTCTGCGGCAATCTTCGCTCCTGGAGGGAGCCGGCACTCTTCGTAAAACGTCCTCTCCTTGTCGAGGAAGTCGACGGCTCCAATGCTCACGATTCTGTCCGTCCGCTCGTTCCAGCCCGTGGTCTGAAGGTCGACAACGATCAATGACTCGCATTCGCAGTCGTCACTTCTATTAACGTTGGTGCCAGATTCGGGCGCTCTGCAGCGGATAATCGAGGGGCGGTGGTTTGTTCGACCCAACGCAGGATGAGAACGCACTCGATGACGACCCGATGAATTCCGGCGCAGCGAGTCCTAATTCCTCTTGTCAACCCGAACCATGGCCTTAATCTAACGGCATTCGGGAACAGCCATCAGCATGAAGCAGGACGGCAGACAACGCAAAGAACTCTTCATCATCGCGCGCTTCCATGCCCGGGAGGGACAGGAAGGCGCCGTCGCCGAAGCGCTGCGCTCCGAAGTCCTTTCTTCTCGAGCCGACCCCGGTTGTCTGTCCCACGAAGCCTACCGCTCCGTGCGCAATCCTAGGCTGTTCTTCATCGAATCTCACTGGGTCGACGACGCAGCGTTCGAGACCCACATCGGTCTCCCACACACGGTTCAGTTCGCAGAGTCCATCCAGTTGATGATTGATCACGAATTGGAGCCGATTCGCCTCCGACCAATCTAAGCGACCTAGAACGGAGACTACAGCCGAGGCGGAGTGAACCCACATTCACGGTCGGCCGCGATTCAAGTTTCCGCGCCAGAACGGGCCGTCGGGCTGACCAAGGTCTTGTTGAAATATGCGCCCCTCGGACACGCCGTGAGGCCATGCCATCATTCATCGTCTTCGGCGGGCCGCTCGCGGCGGGGAAGACGACGTACGCCGGCCGCCTCGCTCAGCACCGGGGAACCAGGGCGCTCATGGAAGCGGTGGCCAATCACCCGCTCATAGGCGACTTCTACAAGGACCCGGTGACGTACGCGCTGGAGACGGAGATGATATTCACAATAATGCACTACCACGACATCGCCAGGGCCGCGAAGGAGGGCCTGTTCAACCAGGAAGTGGTCTGCGACCTGTTCTTCGATGGCGTCGAAGCCTACACGAAATACACGCTCTCCCAGGACGACCGGAAGGCGTTCCTGCCGCTTCTCAGGTCCCTGCAGGAGAGGATCCCCGCACCGACGCAGGTCTTCTACCTGAACGCCAGCACAGGTTTCCTCATGGACCGCGTGAGAGAGCGCGGACGCGACTACGAGAGGTACATGACATTCGATTACCTCGACGGCATCAACGCCGCGTTCAAGGAGTTCATGAAGGGATACCGGCGGGCGCCCGTCACCGTTCTGGACGCCGAGGCGCTCTACCGCCTGTCGTACAGGGAGTCCATGGAAGTGATAGAGTCCAAGCTCCTGGTGACCCGTTCAGCAGTCTGACCCGCCTGGACAGAACCACGCACTAGACCGCGCGCACCAAATAGAATTACCAACCGAGGGTCAATTTGAATCCCCAGTTCTTATTACGATCCACTTGTACCGCCTCACAAGCCGCGTCCAAACCAAGAGCGGACTTCTCAAAAGAGCTCGCGCTCGCCTTTTATCATCGGCACAGCCTCGGTGACGTAAATGACCTCGCCCATGGATGGGAAGGCCGTCCTCATTACAGGAGGGAACTCCGGGATTGGGAGGGCCGCCGCGGTGTCCCTAGCTCAAATGGGCGCCGAAGTGGTCTTGCTCTGCAGGAACCGTGAAAAGGCCGAGAAGGCGCGCGACTACATCGCCTCCTCGTCTGGCAGGCGTGTAGACCTCATCATCGGCGACATGCTCCTGCAGAGGGAGGTGCGGAGGGCGGCAACCGAGTTCCTCTCGACGCGCTCCCGGTTGGACGTGCTGCTGAACAACGCAGGCTCCGACTTCACAAGCTACCGGGAGACGGAGGACGGGATCGAGCGCACGATGGCCCTGAACTACTTCTCGCAGTTCCTATTCACCAACCTTCTCCTCCCCACGCTCAGGAACAGCGCGCCGTCGAGGATCGTCAACGTCTCCTCCGTCGCCCACTACGGAGCCTCGCTCGACTTCGACGACATCAACGGCAGGGGAAGGATGGGGGCAGGCGGCCTCGGCGCCTACGGCAGGTCCAAGCTTGCCGTCATACTCTTCACCTATGAGCTCGCTCGCCGGCTCCAGGGGAGCGGAGTGACGGCGAACTGCCTCCACCCGGGGGCGGTGAGGACGAACATCTGGTCCCACGCGGGGGTCTTCAGCCCTCTGACACGGCTCGCGGCTCTCTTCATGCTCAGCCCGGACGAGGGGGCGAAGACTTCGGTCTACCTGGCGTCTTCGCCCGAGGTCGACGGAATCACGGGGAAGTACTTCGAAAAGTGCAAACCGAAGAGGTCGTCCGAACGGTCGTACGATGAGGCCGCGGCTGCTAGGCTGTGGAGCTTGAGCGAGCGCATGACGGGCCTGGCCGCCCAGCACGCCGCTACTTGACGGCAGCCCGCAAGGCGCAGCGAGTCTACTGCGCAGACGCGCCAATCCATTCGCTACACATCTTGAGCAAGCGATCAAAGGAGATGGTAACGAGCGCCTCTGCGACCCCGGGTCAGTTTGACGTCGCTCCCGCGGCTGCCATTGCGGGGTGCGGCATCCTTTGGTGCGGCTTCCAACGTCATGGCCGCCACGAGGCAGAAGAACCGGCCATGAAAGTCGGGCTGCTGGTGTTCACGGCGAACAACCGCTAAGACAACGGCGCTCGTTCCTACGATTCAATCAAGGCGATAGCGCAACAGGCCGAAGCGGACGAGTTTGACAGCATCTGGCTGTCAGATCACCTACTCTATCACCCGGCCGGGGAGCCGATCAGAGGGATCTGGGAGTGCTGGACCGTGCTGCCGGCGACTGACCGAGGCGCTCCCCCTCTACCACGGCGCCAAAGGCCGATAGACTCCCACGACACAAATAAAGCTGGGGACCTAGGGATCGGAACGATGGACTACTCAACGCGGGCCTCGAAGGGAGGCCGCTGAGCACGGCAGCCGATGCCATCCACTTCGAGCAGCGTTCCCACGTCGGCTGGCGCGACATAGACGGCAACGCTCACATGGGCAACTCCTCTTTCCTCGACCACGCGTCCAACACGCGCATACTCTTCTTCGCACAGCACGGCTTCACCGTGGCGCGTTTCGCCGCGGAGAAGTTCGGCCCCGTCGTGGTGCGCGACGAGCTCGTGTACCGTAAGGAGCTCAGGCTCATGGACGAGTTCACCGTAGACTTTGAGCTGGCAGGGATATCCGCCGACGGGGTGCGGTTCCGGGTGAGAAACACGCTCCGCAATGCAGCCAAGGACGTCGCGGCAACGGTGACGTCGGAGGGCGTGTGGTTTGATCTGGAGCGACGTCGGCCTCGGGCACCCCCTTCAGACGTGGACGATTTGATGCGCCGGCTGCGACGGAGCAGCGACTTCGCCGAGATTCCGGCCAAAGACTCCTCGAAAGCCGCATAGAGAGTCTTGAACGCAGTGCGCGCACCACACGTTTAACAGAAGCCTTCGCGTCGTGAACGACATCTGCTTGGTCTAACTGGATGTATGGGGGAGGTCATTGACTTCCGTCGACGATCCCGAGATCTCCGGCGAAGCCTTGACTCGATGAACAAGGCGCACCCTCAAATCTTCTCCAAGGATCAGCCGACTCGGGCAGTGGCAAGACTCGGGGTGGACGTCCCGAACGTCCTGATCTCGATAATGATGACGGCCGTGGTTTGAGAATCGGGGGAATGTCCAACACGGTGTAGTCGTCGTCCTGCGGGAGCGACCAGAAGTCTTGGAAGAAGGAGACGAAGGCTCCCATATCCAGATTCCCCGCGGCGACTCGTTGCAGCGGCGCCTCAGAAACCGATAGATAGGCAGAGCACGAAGCCGACCTGATTGGGCAGAGAGACCATCTCGGGCAGCCTGGAAGGAGTCAGGCGGCTCGCGGTCGCGAGGCAGCACCTCGCGGGGATGCTTCCGAAGAGGCCGTCGGCGGAGGACATCGTACAACTCATCCGCGACCTTCCCTTCGTGCAGTGGGACCCGGTAACAGTGGTCGCGCCGTCGCACATCATCTCGCTCTGGAGCAGGCTCGGCGCCTTCAGGATTTCGGACCTTGAAAGATTGATGTGGAACGACAAGAAGGTGTTCCTGCACTGGACCCCCATCGCGTTCCTGGTGCTCACGGAGGACTATCCCATGTACTACTCGCTGATGAAGAGATACCCGGAGTCGCTGACGAAGTCCTGGGGGAACCACATCCCCAGGGCCAGGCAGTTCCTTGCCGGGCACCGTGAGCTGCGGAAGAGAATGCTGGCCGAGCTCAAGAATGGCCCTCTGCAACCCGCGCAGTTCCGGGACTACGTCCGGACGAAGAGGAGCGCGGACGGATGGGGAAGCGGGAACGAGGTCTCGAACATGCTGTTCCACATGCACATGAGCGGCGACGTGATGGTCGTGGGCCGAAAGGGGAACCAGAACATCTGGGGCCTTTCAGAAGGGTTCCTTCCGAGCTGGGCAGTGAGGAAGGAGCTTTCCGAGGAAGAATACGAGCGGGTGGCAGCGCAGAGGGCGATCCGGGGCCTGGGGACCGCCGTCCTCCGCGAGGTCCGCTACTACTTCCCGCCGGGGCGCTACCAGAACCTGAAGTCGACCTTGGCCCGGCTGGAAGAGGAATCGGTGATACATCCGGTGAGCGTCGGCGGGCTCGGGGGGAAGGACAAGCGGTACATCCATGACCAGGACGTTCAGCTCCTCGAGTCGGTGACCACCGGCGACTGGGAGCCGCGCATGTCCCTCCTGCCCCCATTCGACAACATGCTCAGACAGCATTCTCAGGTGTTCGGCTTCGACTACGTCCGCGAGCAGTTCCTGCCGAAGGAGAAGAGGAGGTTTGGGACGTACGTTCTCCCCATCCTGTGGGGGGAGCGGTTCATCGGCAGGATAGACCCGCAGCTCGACAAGAAGGAGGAGAAGCTCATAATCAACTCGGTGCACGCAGAACCCGGCGCGCCCGGGGGCAGGGAGATTTCATCCAGAATCGGGGAGACAATCGAAAGGCTTGCGGATTTCGTCGGGGCCAAGGAGGTCGTGTACAGAGGCCCCGTCCCGGACTTCTGGGAGAGCGCGCTCCGCTAGGCGAAGTCTGACTCGCAAGGCCAAGACGTCGCAGGCCTCCTTTCTGTAATAGAACGCCGGGTTCCTCAGACGTCTGCTGGCTCCTTCCCGGTCAATCTTCGCGTCGTCGCTGGCGTTCTGGGGGCCGGAGAGGTTGGCGATGGGGAGCGACTACCCGCGCCAGGTCGGCGACCTGGAAGGATGAGTCGGGCGCGTGAAGAAGCTGGACATCGACGACGGAGAGAAGCAGGAGATCTTGGGCGAGATATTCGGCGGATTCTGACCCCGCCATCTTTGACCGAAGGCAGGATGGGACCGAGTCTCGACAGCTGTGTAATGATCCACCTGCGCGGCGACGAACTGCCAATCTGTCAGGAGGTCGCCAGACCGCGAGTCGGGGCCCCCCGGTCGTAGGGTATCGCGATGGACTTCATGAACTCCCCTTTGAAGCCGGGATGCCTCGCCAGCTCGACGTACTCCATCCTCTCGGCCATGCGCCGAGCCGCCGCCCTGGTGGATTCGGAAACTAGCATCGTCCGCGCGCCGCTGGCGGCAGTGTTGCCCACCAGCCGAATCCTGTTGACGTCGATCTCCGGGTAGAGCCCGATGGCCTCGGCCGACACCGGGTTGAGGAAGAACCCGAAGGCCCCAGCGATGTACAGGGTCTGCACCTCGCCGGGGTCGACGCCGGCCTCGCCCATCAGGATGTTCAGTCCCGCCCTGATCGCCGCTTTTGCGAGCTGTATCTCCCTGACGTCCCTCTGGTTCAGGGTCAGGTCCGCACCGGCGAGCGTCTCGCTCCTGTCCGCGATCACGAATTCCCTGTATCCTCTTTCGCCCGTCCTGACGAGCCCGGAGCCGTCCGCGGTGAGGAGGCGGCCGCTCTTGTCGAGCAGTCCGGACCTGAACAGCTCGGCGATGGCGTCCACCACCGCCGAGCCGGTGACACCCCGAGGTTTCGTTCCCCCTATCACGCTGTATCTGACCTTGGAGTCCCCCGAGATCTCTACCCTGTCGATAGCCCCGGATGCGGCCCTCATCCCGAAGGCGACGTGCGCCCCTTCGAAGGCCGGCCCGGAGGCCGTTGAGCAGGTGAGGAGCCGGCCCCTGGCGTTCACCACCACCTCGGTGTTGGTCCCTATGTCCACAAGAATGGACGGCCCGCCGTCGTCGAGCATCTCCGTCGCGACTACGTCCGCCACGACGTCCGCTCCCACGAACCCGGCGACAAGGGGAGGAGTGAAGAGTCTCGCGGCCGAGTTCGCCTTCAGGCCAAGCTCGGACGCGCTGAGGTCGAGCGGGGCCGTGGTGGCTGGAGCGTACGGATAGTAAGCGAGGGTCCGGGTGTCGTATCCGAGCAGCAGGTGGTGCATGGCGGAGTTCCCGACGGCCACTACTTCGTAGACCTCCTCAGGGCGTACGCCTGCGCCGTCGCACGCCCTGGCCAGGAGGGCGTTGATGGATCCTACCACTTCCTCTTTCAGCCGGTCCCTCCCGCCCTGCAGCGCGAACGCCAGCCTCGAAATCACATCCTCGCCGTGGATCATCTGGGGATTGACGTCGGTCACGGTCGAGAGTGTCCTTCCGTCTTCGAGATTGACCAGGAGCCCCGCCATCTTGGTCGTCCCGACGTCCACGGCGAAGCCGAAGATCCCGCCTTCTCTCTTGACGTCCAGCACCTCCTGGCCACGCCTCACCAGGACGACGTCGAAATCGGGCGACCGTTCAATCTGCGAGAAGCTCCGCAGCGCCTGCGCGGTGAAGGAGAGGCTCCCTTCTTCCTGAGACAGATTCCGCTTCGCTCCCGAGGCTAGGGCACCGAGCCTGGAGAGCGGCATGAGCGCGGCGGAGACTGCAGGGTCGAAGTTGCCGCTGCTCGCCCTGGACTCGGAGAGCAGCACGTAGGTGCCGAGCCTGCTCTCCGCCGGCGTGAACGCGGTGACTTCGCCCTCGGCTCCGAGCAGGCACCTGCAGCCGAGCCGGTACCCATCCGAAATCTCCATGGCGCCCAGGACCGCCCTTTCATCAGGGCTCACCGGGGAGAGCGCCTCGCCTCCGGCCAGGATTCTGATAGTGCACTTGGCGCAGAGCGCAGTTCCCGCGCAAGGGCCGAGATAATCGACGCCGCCGCTTCTGGCCACATCCAGGATGCTCTCTCCCGCCTTCCCCCTGACCGTCTTCCCCTCCGGGAGGAACTTCACGAAGGGAACTGTGCACCACCCGCCTCGGGGATGCCCAACGTCAGGCGAGAAGGGGACATCTGGCCCGGTCTCTCACAGAAGTCTGTTAAGTGGTCTTCGGATGTTTTGACATCTGCTTGAGAAATAGACGGGCTTATGCGAAGCACGCGTCCAAACGATAAAAGCAGTCCGCTTCAGGTTCGGGCATGACTGAGGATTCACCTGCCGGCGTCGATCCGCTGGCTAAGGACCAATTCGAGAAGCTCTACAAAGCGATTGTCGAGGGGGATCAGGAGCTGGCCAAGGCCGCAGCCACCGCCCTGAAGGCCCAGGGCGTGAAGCCGCTCGACGTAGTGAGCCAGGCCGTGAGGCCGGCCATGGACGAGGTGGGCAGGCGGTACGACAAGCTCGAGGTCTTCCTTCCCGAGCTCGTGCTGGCCGGCGACGCCGCCCAGGAGGCGCTGAAGCTGCTCTTCACGAGAGAGGGAATGGATTCCATAGCCAAGGGCAAGGTGGTGCTCGGAACGATCTACGGCGACATTCACGACATCGGAAAGAACATCACGGCCGCCATACTCGTGGCGAACGGCTACCAGGTCGTCGACATAGGGAACGACGCCCAGCCCGACAAGTTCGTTGAGACGGCGAAGAACGAGGGTGCGAACATCATAGGCATGTCCTGCCTCCTGACCCCTTCGATGTACTTCATGAGGGACGTCATCCGCAGGCTGAAGGACGAAGGGATTCGGGAGAAGTTCCACGTCATAATCGGGGGCGCGGCCGTGTACCCCGGCTGGGCCAAGGAGATCGGGGCGGACGGATGGGCCAAGGACGCCGAGCGGGCGGTCCAGCTCTGCGACATGCTGCTCCAGGAGAACGTGGAGCACGAGAAGCCTCTGGTCGTCGGGGAATGGCGGTAGGGGGCGAGCGGAGTGGACCTCCTGTTTGACATCCTCGACAGGACGATAACCGGCCCTCCCATAACCAAGCGGGAATTCGAGCTCAAACTGGTCCCCCAGGCGACCCGGGAGACGCTCAAGGAGCATGGGCTGGAGAAGACCTTCGACCCGAACAACCCCATCAACACCGACCTGGGGCTCGCCAAGGAGTTCTACCGCGCAGGCCGCGAGCTCGCGCTGAAGATAGGGATGTTCTGCCCGGACACCGCCAGGAGGATATTCTTCGACGAGCGGGAGCTAGACGCCGCAGTGTCCAGGGGGCCGACCGAGGTGAGGCTCGGCTACGGGAAGGACGCGGCGACGATCAGGAGCCGGACGCCGGAGGACCCACGTCCGCCGGTCGCCGATGGGGCAGCCCTCGGGATGTCCATCAGCGAGGAATACTTCGTGCCGCTCTGCATGGCCATCGCCCAGTACGACGTGATCGACATGATTCTGGCACCGACTCTGGACGTCATCAAGGGGTACGAAATCAGGGCGAGGACGCCCTATGAGACGATAATGGGGATGTATGAAGCGAGGTACGTCAAGGAGGCCCTGGCCAGGGTCGGAAGGCCCGGACTTCCTCTCCACGGCGTCGAAGGGGCCCCGACGGAATACGGCTACTTCGGCGGCTACCTCCCGGGAGGCTTCGAGCCGGACAGGACGATCGGGATCGCCCTCGTGCCGGAGCCCCTGATTCTCTCATACCAGATACTGCACAGGGTCACGGTCAACCAGCTCGTCGGCGCGGCGCTGGAGGCTGGGCACGTTTCCACCATAGGCGGGTACTTCGGCTCGCCCGAGGGGGTGGTGGTGGGCACGGTGGCCGCGCAGATCCTGCAGAAGGCGTCCATGTTCCCCACCGTCATAGAGAGCACGGTGGTGGATTCGAGGTACTTCGGTAACACGGGGCGGGAGGCGCTCTGGGCTTCGAGCACGAGCATGCAGGCGCGGTCGTCGAGCAACAGAATAATGAACCTGGGCATCACGAGCCAGGTGAGCGGACCCTGCACGGAGATGCTGCTGCGGGAGACCGCCGCCATAGCGATCGCGGACTCGGTTTCCGGGGTCGCGCTGGAGATAGGCACGCGGCCCGCGGCGTGCAGGTACAAGGACTACGGCAGCGCGCTGGAGAACAAGTTCTTCGCCGAAGTCCTGAAGTCGTCCGCCCGCAACCTGAAGCTGCCGGACGCAAACGAGATCGTCAAGGCCCTGCTCCCGAAGTACGAGGACAAGCTGAGGGACCCGCCGAAGGGCAAGAGCTTCCCGGAGTGCACCGACCTTAGGACCCTCCGCCCCTCTGCGGAATGGGCCGCCATGTACGACGGCGAGTGGAACGAGCTCGTGGGCCTGGGTCTCCCGCGGTGGTCATAGCTGAGGTTCGACCAGCCAGCATACAACGACCAGGACGAGCTCACCTTCGGGTCGGCGCGGACGCCGCTTAGCTACGGTCTCGGGCTCTCGGTCGGAGACGGAAAGGTCGTCCCCGAAGTCAAGTACATGCTGAAGCCCGGCTTCGAGAAGAGCCTCGAGCCGCTCCTCGGCGAGTACAGGAACGTCACCCTCTCCATAATGGAGAGGTCGATCAACCTCGGCGCCTCCGACGTCCAGATGGAGACGGAGTTCGTCGAACCAGTGGTCCTGAACGGGGGGTGGAGCGAGGCCGTGGCGAGGACCCAGAAGGACCTGCTTCACAGGTACCACGACGAGCACGGGGTCAGGACCGCGCTCAGGGCGACCGTTGCGGACGTAAGGAGGTTCGGCGAGGGCCTCAGAGGCGGCGGGCACTACAGCAGGATGATGGAGTCGTTCGAGGCGGCCGCGGCAGGGGGCGCCGACCTCCTCTCCATCGAATCGCGGGGAGGTCAGGAGGTCTTCTCCTACTCCCTGATCAGGAACGACCTCGCCGGGATTCTGTTTGCGGTCGGGGTGCTCGCTCCCGCCGACGTGAGGTTCCTATGGCGGGAGATTGTCAGGATCAAAAGCGCAATCCCCGCCGGCGACACAGGCTGCGCTCTGGCGAACAGCGCAATGGTCCTGGCCGACGGACTGTCGGGAAGGAAGCTGTCGCACACCCTGTCTGCTGTGATCAGGGCGATGACCGCCGTGAGGACCCTGGCCTGCTACGAAGAGGGGGCTCGGGGCCCCGGCAAGGACTGCGCCTATGAGAACGTGATAGTGAAGGCAGTCACAGGGTATCCCATGTCGATGGAGGGCAAGACGTCTGCCATGGCGCATTCGAGTCTGGTCGGCAACGTGGCGGCGGCCGCCTGCGACATGTGGTCCAACGAGACGATAGTGATGGACGACGCGTTCGGCGGGAAGACCACAGCCGTGATCTTCGAGATGCTGAACTACGACGCGGCACTGATGAACCAGTCGATTTCATCGGGAACGCGGGAGTCGCTGAAGCGATTGTACGTGGATTCCGACAAGTACAGGGACCCGCAGGCGCTCATTCTCAGTCCAGAAAGCGCCGTCCGCCTCGCCACCGCGATCGTCTCCGCCAAGACGGACTACGAAAGGACCGTCGCGGCCGCGAGGGAGGCCGTGGCAATCATCGACGAGGAGTCGGTCCGGCTGAGGCTGCCTGCGATTGAGCTGAGATACCTCAAGCTGTTGAAGGACTTCCTCGCGAGCGTCCCCGAAGAGAGCAAGCTGATCGAGGATTCGCTTGGAAGATTGAAGGAGAAGGTGCCTGAGTTCAGACCGCCTAACTACGGTCTCTAGAATGGAGTAGGCGTCTTCGAGGGCCAGCGAGGTCTAGAATCTCTTGGCCAGCTGATTGTTCGAGCGGAGTCCATCTGGAGCCATTTCAAACCCGCTCCAATCCGACCGGCATACCAGCGAAGAGCGGGTCTGAACTGAGTGGCTCCAGACCCTGGGCCAGCAGGGCGTTGTCGGTAAGCTCCCTACTTGCTCTCTGTCATCTTCTTCGGCGTGTCTGGCTGCGCTGCAGCGATCGGCGTGATCGTGTCCGAGAGGCCTTTCCTCTCGTCCATGATCAACGTCAGCGACTTGCCCTCTGGCACGATGAACTTGGTATTGTTCTGCAGCGAAGCTTGCGTCACCTCGAGTTCCTTGAAGGCTCTGGCGTTGTCGACGAAGTACCTGTTGATTGCGCTCTGCGTGAGCTCCGTGGCCTTCGCCTGACCCTCGGCAACGAGAACCGCCGCTTGTTTCTCTCCCTCTGCCCGGAGGATGGCGGATTGCTTCTGACCCTCGGCTGTCGCGATGGTGGCGTTTGCCTCGCCCTGAGCCAGGACCTTGACCGCTATCGCCCTCTTCTCGTTGGCCTGGCGGACGTTGTCTGCCTTCAGAACTTCCTCCATTGACGCGACGAGGTCGCCCGGAGGGACGATATCCTTGATTTCGGCCCTCGTGATGTTGATGCCCCAGCTGTTGGTCAGTTGCTCCAGCTGCTCGAGAAGTCTGGAGTTAATCGAGGCCCTCGACGTGTTCGCGTCGACCATGTCCATCCCGCCAATGATGTCTCGAAGGACCGTCCTGGCCAGCGTATCAATCTGGGCGGCGAAATTGGCCACATTGTACTCGGACGCCTTGACCGAGTCCTCATCGGGCTTGATCTTGTAGAAGATTACGGCGTCCACTCTGAGGAAGACCTTGTCCTTCGTGATTATCTCCTGAGGCTCCACAGGGGTCATTCTCTCGGTGATGTTGACCTTGATTATCCTGTCGATGAACGGCAGGACGAACGTGAGGCCACCGCTGGCGAACTTGTGGTACTTGCCCAACCGCTCAATCAAACCCCTTTCAGTCGGCCTCACACGTCGGAACGAAGATACTGCAGCCCACGCGACAACCAGCAAAGGTATGATTATCGCCGTAAGGACCACCGGATCAAAGACGCTTGTCAATTCCCTCTCACCTCATGAGGATACAATTATATCCTGACTTATACATCTTTCAAAAACTAAATTCATAGTGAGGATATAAGCGTAAATAGTACCCGGTCTCGAATGAGGCGAGGGGTCTTGCCAGAATCTCTTACGCACAAGGAGTTAAGGAGGCACGCTATCGAGAAGCTCGTATCCGAGGGATACAAGGACATCGAGATTGACAAGCCGGTCGGCGACCAAAACATCGCAGACGTCCTTGGGAGGAAGGGTTCAGAGCGGGCAATGGTCGAATGCTATATCTTCCCGACAGACCTGGAGAAGAAACTGTCTGCAGCGAAGGACGCGGGAATCGGCAGGTTCATCATGGCACTCCCGGAGGAAGTGGGCCATTCGTTCTCCTATCCGGGTGTCGAGGTATGGAAGTTCCGCGTTGAACTGATTGGGACTCCGAGCAAGCGGGAGGCACTATCCACCGCTTGTTTCCCGCTTCGGGAGGACCTGGACGAGTTGATCGTTCAGACCGCCAAAGAACTGGATGAATCGAAGAGCGCCTTCATCAGGAAGGCCCTCATCCTCCGTCTTGCATTACTAGGCAAGCTGGAAGGGGACGAACGATCTTGACGACTGGGAGGAGGGCGTGGTGTGGCGAATGACCACTCCTCCGTACCAACTTGTCCTCATTGTCATTGTGTTGCTGCTCCTCCTTGTCGCGCTGCCGGTTGCGTACTCGAGCCGGAGAAGACGTAGAAGAACAGAGCGTACGCGCGGAGTAGTCGTTATTCAGGAAGGCAGGTTCCCCGGAGAGACTGGCAGCAGTCAGACGTGTCCGAGTTGCATGCAGAAGTTCAAGACGACGGCCGTCTTCGAAGGCGAGCTCCTGAAGTGCCCATACTGCGGGACTGTCATTGACTGAGCCAAAGCCCTGATTCAGGGAGCGGTCGCTTCCAGACCGACACGAATCGTGGAATCTGCCCTGGCGCCGACGGAACGCAGTTGGCACTTGCTGCAACTCGGACGTATGCCGCCTTCACGGATGCGAGCTCGGGTTTTCAATATCTCTCAACGGAATCCCGAGAATCACCCACCTAGACATTCTTCCCACAGCTATGTAAGCAGACGAATTCGGAACGTGGGAGCAGAGTCGCAATGGAACCTGCCAAGGCAGCGAGGGCCCATCGACGCGTCGGCCACTTCCCCGGCCAACTCCTACAGGGAGGCAGGCCGAGAGCAGCCTGCTTGTTCGCAGGCGGGAATGAAGCAGCGAGCGGCCAACTAAAATACGAACCTAACCGATGAGGGCCGCGCGAACGATTTGCAATCGACAATCGACTCTGGATGGTCGCCCGAAGCCATCGGTGCTCTGAAGGCCGACACGAGGGGGCAGGTCGTGCTCCCCGGCGACGAGGGCTACGAAAAGGCGAGAAGAATCTGGAACGGGATGATAGACAGGCATCCGTCAATCATCGTGAGGTGCGCCGGAACGAGCGACGTCATCAAGGCCGTCAGGTTCGCGCACGAGCACAACCTGGTGGTCGCTGTCAGAGGAGGAGGGCACAACGTCGCAGGGAACGCCGTCCCGGACGGCGGGCTGATGATAGATCTATCGCCCATGAGGAGCGTACGGGTCGACCCGGTCCGCCGGACCGCCCGAGTGGAGCCCGGCGTGACATGGAGGGAATTCGACCTCGAGGCTCAGGCCTTCGGTCTGGCGACCACCGGCGGGCTGGTGTCGTCGACGGGGGTCGCAGGCTTCACCCTGGGAGGAGGAATAGGGTGGCTGGTGCGTAAGCACGGGCTCGCACTGGACAACCTTCTTTCCGTGGACCTGGTGACGGCAGAAGGAAAGCTGGTGTCAGCGAGCAAGAGCGAAAACGCGGACCTCTTCTGGGGGGTGCGAGGCGGTGGAGGAAACTTCGGCGTCGCCACATCCTTCGAGTTCCAACTCCATCCAGTCGGGCCGGTCGTGATGGCAGGCATGGTGCTGCACAGAGCGGAGGACGGTCCTGCACTCCTGAAGTTCTACAGAGACTTCGCAAAAGGAACGCCGGACGAGCTGACGACACTCGTCGTGTTCCTGACGGCCCCTCCTCTGCCGTTCCTTCCGGCCGAGGTCGTCGGGACCCATCTGGTCGCGATATTGGGGTGCTACTCGGGCGATGTCTCGTCTGGGGAACGAGCGCTGTCGCCGTTGAGGGAGTTCGGGAAGCCGGTGGCCGACGTCTTCCAGCCTATGCCGTATACGGCCTTCCAATCGCTCCTGGACGCGGCAGCGCCCGCCGGGATGAGGAACTACTGGAAATCTGCCTACCTCGCCGGACTGGGCGACGGGGTCATAGAGACCATTCTCGAGCACGTGAAGGCCATCCCCTCGCCTTTCTCAGCTGTTCACATCCACCAGCTCGGAGGAGCAATGGGGAGAGTCGGGGACGACGCCACCGCGTTCGGCAACCGCGACTCCCAATTCGCCGTGAACCTGGTCTCCGCCTGGCGTGCGGCGGAGGATGACGAGAAGAACATCGCTTGGACGAGGGACCTCTTCGCGGCGCTCCAGCGGTTTGCCTCAGGGGTCTACGTCAACTTCCTTGGCGAGGAAGGCGACGCAAGGGTGATAGCGGCCTATGGGGACGAGAAGTACGCAAAACTTCGCAAGCTCAAGGCCAAGTACGATCCGGCGAACTTCTTCCACTTGAACCAAAACATCAAGCCGGCCACAGCGGCCTGAACCCCCGGTGCTCTGACCAAAGCCTGACCATCGGAGGGCTGCCTTGACCGAGGATCTTCCACCAGCCCAGGTGGCCGACTCCACGCAAGTGTTCTAGTCACTCGGGCTTGCCGAGACAGCCCCGGCCGGCAGAGGCGCATCAAATCCTTCTCACCGTCAGAAGGAAGACGACCTCTTTGACGTCTTTCGTAGCCGGCTCCCGCCTTCGCTCCAGCCTGCGGTGCCTTGGCGGGAATCGATCTGTCGGCGAGCCCGAGCTTCGCGGGCGGCTGCTTGGTTCCCGACTATCTTTCCGGCGCCTGAGCCAGAGACTCCAGCGCACGGTACCCTTCCATCGCGTCCTTCTCGTCGACCAGGACCAAGATGCGCCCCGGGCCCACGGAGGTCAGCTGCCTGATGTTGACGTCGTTCATGGCGAGCTCGGAGGCGATCGTCGAGATGACCCCGGACTCCTTCTCGATTTCGATCCCCATCGACACGACGAGTTCGGCCATATGCTCCAGCTTCCTTAGGACGACCGACTTGGGGACCAGGGACTC
>DATJAJ010000030.1:0-5806 GCA_035516335.1 Nitrososphaerales archaeon | reverse complement strand
GCCCTCCAGGTCCCCTCGTCGAAGGCAGTCCTGGCCGCGTCGATCGCGGCCGCGACGTCTTCCCTGGTGGACTTCTGAGAACGAGCGACGACGTCGCCGTTGGCGGGGTTCAGGCTCGCGACGCGCCCGCCCGCAGACTCTCTCCACTCGCCGTCGATCAGGTTAGGGTATGTTCTGACTTCGTGCCCCGCTTCCATATCCAATGAAAGGCCTCCCCGGGGCGATTAAAAGACTCTGCCTGCCTGACTAGAGTCGCGCGAGCACCTTGGAGCCGCCTATGGTAAAGCCAGATCTGTAGACGGCACCGCGGGTGACCTCGGTTGATCCCACGTCCAGGGTCGTCTCCACGACGCCGCTCCCCACCCAGATGTCGGAGGAGCGCGAATTGGACTTCGGAATGTCGACCGCCTCGGCTACCCTGGACTGGCTCGAATCGGTGGCTGGGTACTTTCTGATGCCGTAGGTCTTGCCGAAGGAGACGAGGTCCGACACGCCGCCCTGCCGCTCGACGGTCACCTTGACACGGAGAGTCCTCTGGTCGCCCTTGACGCAGAACCCCGTGAAGACCGTCCCTCCCGAGACCGGCTTCTGGGCGGGGTTGAGCGGGTGGAGTCTTGTCATCACGATCCTGTCCGCCAGTCGCTTCGAGTAGCCGTTCGAGAGCCCGCGGAGGAGAGACCACTCCGTGTCGACCCACATGACAGGGAAGTAGATGCCCGGCGAGTCCCGGTGGGTGCACTTCACGCCTACGGCGGCCTCCCGGTAGAGGGTGCGCTCAGGGTATTCGCTGGCCAGCTGCGGCCTCTCGTCGCTCACAGAAACTATCTCGCACACGTAGGCCATGCACGTCCCGTCCGCGAGCATGAAGGGCGCGGGGACGAGCTTCTCGAGCTTCGACCTCTCCCCCTTGAAGTAGACGGTCACGTAGTCGGCGCCGTAGTGCCAGGGCCCTGGTTCCACGGCGGAACGTTCGCTCAGGTCGAGCGTGTGGTCGGACACGGATCGCCGGGGACCGCTCAAATGTATAAAGGCTTCATCCGCCTCGAGGCGAGGCATGAAGTTCTGCACGTTCAGTCTTCGGGGCGGGGACTGGTCGAAGACGCGCGTCGGTTCCGTTACAGACGAAGGGGTCTTCGAGGCCCCGGAGGGGATTTCAATGCAGGACCTGCTGGATGGAGGTGCGGTGTTCCAGAAGAAGGTGAAGTGGGCCTCTGAGCCGAGAAGCCTCTCGAGCGTCAGGCTCGCCGCGCCGCTTCCGAGGCCGAGAAAGATACTGGCGGCCATCGTCAACACGAAGGGGATGCTTGGGGGAAGCGACGTCTCCCTGGACCGGCCCCGAATAGACATGAAGGCGCCGAGCGCGGTCATAGGTCCGGGGGAGACCGTCAAGACCAGGGGATCGGGCGTGAGGCCCGAAGTAGAGCTCGCTGCGGTCATCGGCAAGAGGGTGTCGGGCGCGAAACCGAGGCAGGCGGGAGGAGCCATCTTCGGCTACACCATTCTCAACGACATGACAGCGCCCAAGGACTCTCGGGAGGATGCCTACGAAGCGTACCGCCGAGACCCGAAGACCAAGGAGCTCAGGCGCGTCACCCTGAGGGGCCCGCTCTTCAGGTCGAAGAACCATGACACGTTCTGCCCCATGGGCCCCTGGATCGTCACGGCCGACGAACTGGGCCCTTCGCCCGATCTGAGGATGACGACTCGTTTCAGGGGACGCCTCTTGCAGGACGGCAGGACCTCAGACTACATCTTCTCCCCTGAGGCTTTGGTGGCCTACATCTCGTCGTTTCTCACCCTGGAGCCCGGCGACGTGGTGTCCTGCGGCAGCGTGGGATGGACGAAGGAAGCGCTGGGCGAACGGGACCCGACCGAATTCGTTTGCACACCGTCTGCGGGCTACCTGGAGCTGGAGGTCGAGGCCATAGGCGTGCTGAGGAACAGGCTCTCCTAGAGCCCGCGAGCAGGTTCCCGGGCAGAAACCTAAAGTAGCTCAGGCGGGGGACGGGGGTCCAGTTGGGCGCCCGCACAGGCAGGGAATACCTCGAAGCACTCGACAGAACCACCCGGGAGCTCTGGTACGGGGACGAGAAGATCACCAGAGACGTGAGCAAACACCCAGCTTTCAGGAGCATCGCTCACACCATAGCAGAGCTCTACGACATGCAGCACCGTCCGGACATGGTCGACGTGATGACGTACGTCTCACCGTCGTCGGGCGAGCGCGTGGGAATGAGCTTCCTCCAGCCGAAGACGAAGGAGGATCTGCTGAGGAGGATGGGCATGATGAAGGCCTGGGCCGACTACTCCGGCGGAACGCTCGGGAGGACTCCGGACTATCTCAACGGCGCCCTCATGGCCATGGCGGCCGCGAGCAGCTTCTTCGGGAAGGGGACCGTCGACTTCGCCCAGAACGTCCGGGACTACTACGAATACGTGCGGGAGAACGATCTGCTTCTGACCCATACGCTCGTCAACCCGCAGGTGAACAGGGGCGTCGGACCTGCGAACCAGTCTGACCCGTTCATAGCCGTGAGGATTGTGGAAAAGACGCAGGACGGTGTCCTGGTGAGGGGAGCGAGGATGCTCGCAACCATGCCCATGGCCGATGAGCTCCTCGTCTCGCCATCGACCGTGCTCCGGACGGGCCAGGATGATCTGCCCTACGCCATGTCGTTCGCACTCCCGGTGGGGACCAAGGGCCTCCGGATGATCTGCAGGGAGACCGTTTCCGAGGACTCGCACTACGACCACCCGCTCGCCTCCAGGTTCGACGAGCAGGACGCGGTCGTGGTCTTCGACGACGTGCTCGTGCCCTGGAAGAGGGTCTTCCTCCTCGAGGACCCCGAGAGGGCCAACAGGTTCAACGAAGCGACGAACGCCGTGGTCTACATGACCCAGCAGGCCACCGTGAGAGAAGTCGCGAAGGGGGAGTTCCTGCTCGGCCTGGTGACACTCTTGGCGGAGACGATCGGCGTGGACCAGTTCCCGCAGGTCCAGGAGAAGATCGCCGAAGCCATGATGACGGTGGAGACCATGAAGGCTCTTCTGAATTCAAGCACGGCCAACGGGCGGCTGAACGAGTGGGGACTCTTCGCGCCAGACTTCGCCCCGCTGAACACCGCGCGGAACCTCTGGCCGAGGGTAGCTCCCTCCCTCGTGACTGTGGTCAAGCAAATCGGCGCCAGCGGGCTGATCGCCATGCCCCCCGAAAAGACGATGGGCTCGCCGATAAGGCCGGACGTGGACAAGTACTACCAGTCCAAGCTGGCGGACGCGGACGCAAGGATAAGGCTCTTCAAGCTGGCCTGGGACGTGACGGGCAGCTCCTTCGGAGGGAGGCAGGAGCTGTACGAGAGGTTCTTCTTCGGAGACCCCGTTCGAATGGCCAGCGCCTACTACAACTGGTATGACAAGGAACCCTACAGGCAGAGAGTCAGGCAGTTCCTGAGCAGAGGGGACGGACCGAGGTCAGGATCCGAGTGAGCCCGAGCTTCGACATCGTGCGGTCAGGTCACATCGAGTTCCTCGTCAGGGACCTCGCCGAAGCCCGCAGGTTCTACGTCGACACCCTGGGGTTCGTGCTGACGCAGTCCGACCCGAACCACCTCTACCTTCGAGGCCTTGAGGACAGACACCACCACTGCCTGGTTCTGACGAGGTCCGACACACCGGGAGTCGGGCACATCTCGTTCAGGCTGAGAGGTCAGAGCGACCTGGAGGGCGTGGAGTTGCTGCTGAAGGCGAAGGGGTGCGCCACCCGATGGGTCGAGGGGGACGAGGAATCGGGGCAGGGGAGGGCGGTGCGGGCCCAAGACCCGCTGGGGTTCCCCGTCGAGTTCTACGGCTGGATGGAGCCGAAGGAGTGGCTGGTGCGGAAGTTCCAGGAGCACAGAGGGGGGAGAGTCATGCGGCTCGACCACTTCAACCTGCTCGTGCCCGACGTGGCAGCCGCCTACAGCTGGTACAGCGAAGGCCTCGGCTTCGGATGCACCGAGCTTACAGAGACCGAAGGAGCGCAGCCCGAGCTGTGGGCCGCGTGGCTGAGGAGGAAGCCTACATGTCACGACGTCGCCCTGACCACGGGGAGGGGTCCCAGGGTCCACCATGCGGGGTTCTTCGTGACGGACAGAGGAGCGATAATGGACTGTGCCGACGTTCTGGCATCGACCGGATACGCGTCCAGCATTGAGAGGGGACCCGGCAGGCACGGGATCTCCAACGCGTTCTTCCTCTACCTTCGCGACCCCGACGGGAACAGGCTTGAGCTTTACACTGGGGACTACCTCAGCGCCGACCCCGACTGGGAGCCAATCAGGTGGAAGCTGAACGATCCCCAAAGGCAGACCTTCTGGGGCGCCATCCCCCCTCAGAGCTGGTTCAACGACGCGATGGAGGTCCGCGACTTCGAGTCGGGGGCGTTCGTGCCGATTGCGAGTCCGAAGCTGCAGGAGAAGCCGGACTATGCCGTCGAGATTCGCTAGCCGCTAGTACACGATGTCCGAAGGCGGCGCAGGATAGTCCGAGGGGAAGGTTGTAGTGTACTGCTGGTTCTGGTAAACCAGCGGGCTCTTCTCGCTCAGCCTTACGGCGTTCACAACCTCGCCTATGATCAACGAGTGGTCGCCCTCCTCATAGGAACCCTTGGTCTTGCACTCTACGAAGGCCTTGACCCCGCCTATGATGGGGGCGCTGGTCGAATCGAAGCTGATGTCGAGGCCCTGGAACCGATCGGCCAGCTTCAGCCTTCCCGCGAAACGGTCGGACACGCTCTTCTGGTCTTCCGCCAGAAAGTTCACCGCGAATTCTGTGGAGTTCCTGAACGCTTCGTGGAAGCCCGAATCCTTGGCGATGGAGACGAGGATGAGAGGAGGCTGCAGGGACACGCTGATGAATGAGCTTACGGTGATGCCTTTCAGCACGCCATGGTCCTTGGTCGTCACTACGGTGACCCCCTGGGGATATCCCCGCATCACGTCCTTCAGCGCGTTCTGGACGCTGCCCCGCAAGGTCGCGCTCCGCTCGCCCTGCGCATTAAAAGGGTTGTTGGAGGGCTTGGAACGTTCGGGCAGCCGGAGCGCGGACGGAGCCTTAAGGGTGAAATACCGCAGGCGCGTCTGCGGCGCGATGACCCTAGGGACTCCGATCAAAGGCGCTGTTGAGGCGTGACGGCTTGACAGCCCGTCCCCGCAGCCGACTTCCCCGCTCCGTCCTGGTCAGGGGGGCGTACTCCGTTATGGGAATCGTAGTGGTCGTTGTCGTAACGATGGTGGGCCTTCACTATCTGGAGGGACTCTCGTACCTCAATGCATTCTACTTCACGGCGATGCTTGCCACGGGCGAGGGCCCGAACACGGCTCCGGTAACCGCGGCAGGGAAGGTCTTCGTCGGGGTCATGGCCTTCGTTTCGGTGGGGGCCGTGATCGGGTCGCTGCTCTTCATCTTCGGACCCTTCTTCTCCCAGGTTGCGAGAGAAGGCGTCGAGATCATCGAAGAAGCGGAAGAGAGACGCAGGAAGACCCCGGCTGAGCGGGACAGAACCGGTCAGGGCTGAGGACTCGTGGCGGCCGCCGCCGGCCGCTCATTCAGTCGGACACCCGCGTAGGCAAGGATCAACCCGGCCACCAGAACCACGGCGCCTGTATAGACCCAGGTCTTGTTCTGATACATGAAGCTGCTTCCGGGGCCGACGGCGCCGTAGCCCTGGAGCGTGAAGGTCAGGCCTGCGAGGAAGACCAGTATTCCGAGTGCTATCAGAACCAGCCGTAGCGGTTTCACGAGCCGGATCGCCCGGGGCGGCGAATAT
>DATJAJ010000029.1:0-38973 GCA_035516335.1 Nitrososphaerales archaeon | reverse complement strand
GCTCTCGTAGAGAGACGCGTAGCTTGCCTGGGAACCCGGGGTGCGGATAGGAGGTTGGGTCGCCGGCGTGGAACCGGGCGGGCATCTGCTCGCCCTTCTCGTCGAGCTTCTGGACGGTGACGAAGAGGTCCATGTCGTTCGACCCCTCGGCTTCGACCCACAGTCGCAGCTTCATGTAACCGGTCAGCTCGGTCTCATCTTCGAAGCTCATTGCGAAGCTGGTCATTCCGCCGGTTGCCTCGTAGCGTGCCCAGGACTCCTTCTCCACGCGGTCTCTTGTGAGACGCCCCTTATCGGCGTCCAGGAAGAGCTTCTCGTATCGCGTCCTCGCGAGCGGGAACTCCTTCTCTGGGCGCCAGTGATGGTAGTCGATGTCGCCCGAGTCCATCACGTCGATGCGGACCCTCGGAGTCATCTCCCAGCCGTTGTGCATGCCCTTCAGGTACCGGTCGAGGAAGCGCTGAAGGTCCGCAATGTTCTCCGGTACGAAGTCGTCGTACCATTCGAAGTCCCTGTGCATCCTCAGCCACTTGTTCGGCGAGGAGATGCGCTGGAAGGCCTCGGTTGCGCCGCGCAGATGGAAGTGGCACCAACCGGCCGTAATGTAGGCAGGAACCTCGATGTTCTCGAACTTCGGGACCTTGTCCTCCCAGTAGCCGTTCATGAACGGGTACTTGTGGGCCATTGCGACAAAGTCCTCTACGCGGCCGGGCCCGACCCCGATCCAGTTCAAGATCCAGCCCTGGAACCCGACCTCAGGAAAACCTCCCCAGCAGATGATTTCACGGTAGACGTCGGAAAGACCCTCCCAGGGAGCGATACACGTCAGGTGGGGAGGCTTCTCAGCGGCGATGAACCACTGGGCAACGGCCGCCCAAGAGTTGCCGAAGAGGGCGGTCTTGCCGTTGCTCCACTCTCGAGCAGCCACCCACTCTATCAGGTCGTAGCCGTCCCTGCCTTCCTGGGTCCCGAAGTTTGAGATATCCCCCTGCGAGAAGCCTACGCCGCGCGGATCTGGGTTAATCACGGCGTAGCCATGCTGACACCAGTAGGCTGGGTCCGCGCACTCGAACTTGGCCATTGGGGACACAGTGCCAGCCTGCACCAAACTCTGCCATGGCGGAGTTGACTCGTAGTTGCGCTTGCCGTAGGGCGTCCAGCTGATGATGGAGGGAACGTTGGTCGCGCCTTCGGGCCGGTAGATGTCCGTGTAGATGATCGTGCCGTCGCGGAGGGGCAGTGAGACATCCCTCTCGATGCGCATCCCGTTCTCGACAGTCACTGAAGGTAACGGTGGCGGATAGGTTAGCTTCGTGTCGCCAACGGCCGGAGGTCGCGACTTCCGGTAGAGAACCTCTATCTCTTCGTCCCCAAAAGTGCGCAGTTCCTTTGAGTGTGACATTGTAATTTTTTGTGCGTTTCCTTATTTAAATCTGAGGCACGAATTGGCTTCGTATGGTACGCAACGTTCAGGGGGACGCTGTGCCGGATGGTAGTGGGAGAAGTCAATGCTACCCGTAGGCGCGGTCACATTGCACGGCTTTCAACCCCGCCTGGGCCTCTAGGGAGAAGCGGCTTGGAACGCCGAAGTTCCTGCGTCAGAGAGGCGCTCAAAGAGCGGTGTAGAGTAGCAGGACGTTCAGCGATAGAATGACGACTGCGCAGAGTATCCCAAGTATCGTGGTAATCCTCCTGTTCACGAACTCGCCCATCACCCCTCTCCTGCTCGTATAGAGTATCAAAGGAATCATCGGCAGTGGTATCATTAGGCTGAGGATAACTTGGCTGTAGACCAGCAGCGACAGAGGGTTGAGCCCGATCAAGACGGCAACCGTAGTGGGGAAGACGTTTACCAGCCTCGTCACTATCCTCCGAAGGTTCTTGTTGACATGCGTTCCGAGCAGTCCGTCCATCATCGCCATGCCCGCCAGCGTGCCGGTGGTCGAAGAAGCAAGGCCAGAGGCGAGCAGAGTTATGGCAAATATGGAAGCGGCCAGGCCACCGTAGAGGGGCACCATTATCTTGTAGGCTTCGCTGATGGTGGATACTCCAGTGTACTTGGGGTAGAAAGCGGCCGCAGCCGAGACGAGAATCGCGACGTTGACGAGGCCGGCGACGGTGAGCGTGATGATGACCTCCCTGAGGTGCAATCTCCTGAGCCGCCTCTTCTCCTCGATTGTATTGGTGGTCAGCTTGTCTCTAGTCAGTGTAGAATGGACGAAAAGCGCGTGCGGCATTACCGTTGCGCCCACTATACCGACCACCAGGAGGACTTCGTTGGGGCCGCTCAAGGAGACGGCAACGGAGTGGTAGACCATCTCGCTTAGGCTCGGTCCTATCAAAATGACCTGGTAAAGAAAGCCAATGGCTATTACGGAAACGAAGAGCATGAAGAAGTACTCGACGACCCTGAACGTCCTTGCCGTCAGTGCCAGAAGTATGATTACGTCTGCCGCGCCGAAGATGGCTGCGTAGAGGAGAGGCACTCCGAAGAGCAGGTTGAGCGCGATGACCGTGCCCAGGTACTCGGCTAGATCCGTGGCCGCAGCGGCAGCCTCGGCGGCCAGCCAGTATGGGACGGTGTACCTCCTGGACTTCAGTGAGGAGCGGATGAGTTCCGCCAGGTCTTTTCCGGTCGCGATGCCCAGCTTCCCAGAAAGGTACTGCAGCATCATGGCCATCAGGTTCGCCATCCAGACCGCCCACAGGAGGTCGTACGCGAAGGACGCCCCGCTCTGGATGTCGGTTCCGTAGTTCCCCGGGTCCATGTATGCCATGCTCACGATGAGGGCAGGACCGAGGTAGAGGAACAGGTTGCGCAAAGAAATCCTATCGCGCACCCGCTGCTGTTTCTCTCTTTCGAGGTCCTCAGGTGACCTTAGAGATCTGTTCCAGGGGGCGCGCATGGCTCACACGAGCGAGGGCTCACTCGATATTTAAACTTAGATGAATCTAATATGATTAGAGGAGTAATCATTTTGTAGGCGGTTAAATCTATTTGAGCAGCCTTTTTAATGAGTAACGAACTGCTTGCTCCCAAGCGAGGACGATTTGCCAGACGTCATCCAGACCGAGCAGCAGGAAAGGATTTCTAGGCTAGAGGACTATCTCGAGACGATCTACAATCTGGTCCACGAGAAGGGGTATGCTGGCACGGTCGACATAGCAGAGAGTCTTCGAGTCAAACCCCCCACTGTGACGAGCATGCTGAAGAGGCTCGCGGCAAGGAACTACCTAGTGTATGAACCCTATCGAGGCATCAGGCTGACCGACAGGGGAACCAAGATCGCAAGATCCGTGATCGCGCGGCACAGCATAGTCTTTGAATTGCTCCAGATGCTCGGCGTCGAAGACAAGGCAGCCTACCAAGATACCGAAGGGATAGAGCACCACCTCCAACCCTTGACCATAAGCAAGATAGAGGGGCTGGTCGACTTCCTCCGAAAAGACCCGAAGACGCTTCGTGCGATACGAAATCACATAGAAGAGTAGAGCGACAGCGCGACTCACGTCTCGCAAGCTCGACACCTATTGAGCGGGGCGATGACGTGTTGACGGGCGGTCAGCGAGAGAGCCCGATACTACACAGGCAGTCCGACAGTGCTCGGATCAAGCTTGTCGTAACCGGGCCTGGGTTCGGCCAATTCTAGCAGTCGGAGTCCTCGCCCTGAAAGAACAGAGTGGGGTCAGGCCCGATGGAATCGGCGCCGACGCGAGGTCCCTTCCCGTGGACAGAAGAGGATTGGGCGAGCGGGCGCCCGAACCGGTCCTGGTCAGTCTGCAGGTTCGATTCAATCAATGAAGCCTTTGAAAGCGGGACAAGCGACCTCGAACACCGGTACATGCAATAGAAGAGCATCGGGACTATCACGAGATTGGCGAGGAGTCCCCATATGAAGTCAACGGGGGTGAAGACAAAGAGGTTTTTGACCGAAAGCACGAGAATCAGCGGGAAAAAGCCAGCGTTGTAGATTATGAAGAAGACCAGGAATGCAACAAACCACTTCAGGCTCATACGATAATTCCTCTCGGCCGCCCTCCCTGCGGCTCGAAACACCACCGCGACCGAGATCCCCAGCAGGCCGAGTTCGAGCACCAGACCCGCCGTGGCCAAACTGTCGAAGGTCTGCGTCAGACCACTTCCGATGAGAAATGCGATGTTGGAAAAGATCATGAGCGGCCATAGGACCCATCTCAAGTGGGACCACCTGAAGGAGTCTCTCAGAAGAGGGTCTAGCCTACGGCCCACGCGTATGCTTGAATCTGCCCAAGCTAGGCCGATGGTGAAAATGCTCGCGTAGAGAAGATCCTGGACACCGTCCAGTATTGACTTTGATGCAGTGGGCAGGTCTGCGGCGAAAAAATAGGCGGCGTAGAAGAGCACGATCGAGACAGCACCATAGAGAGAGATCAAACCGACGATGAAGGTCTGCCTTCGGTAGAGGTCGGTCATCATCTTCCGCCGGATCAGGAAGGACCAGTACGCCGCGTACAACCCCCCGACCAAGCAGAACAAGATGCCCAGAGCGTAGAATGCCTCGATGACGCCCGCAATGTCAATGCTACCTGACGTACGCGCTCACCTCCATTCCGCTCTTGGTCAGCGAGAAATTGAAGTAACCTGGCTGCGGTGGGACGCCCCGCATCTTCCGGACGCGCAGAAGCGGGAGAACCTTCAGTCCCTCTTCATAGAGTCTCATCTCCACCACGCCGTCGAACAGCTGCTGCATGGCCGCCATCACCTGGGGCTGGTGCATGCCTTCCTCGAGCGTCGCCAGAAGCACTGCATCGTGCTGCTTCACGTCGGCGAAGAGCTGTGTCAGGAACCTGTAGACGGTCTCGGGCTGGTTGAGCATCAGTAGCGACGAAACAGCGTCAACTACGATTCTCACCCGGCGATTTGCATTTTGCTTCATGACTTCCTTGATGTTGTGTGAGAGGCCCGCCAGGTCGTTTACGTCGTACTTGAGCTGGCCGCCGTCGGAGGCGAACCAGAGCGGAACCCTATCTCGCGCGTCTATCCCGAACCCCTTTTCGTCCTGGAGCACCTCCTTCACGGAGAGCCTTGTCACGTAGATGCAGAAGTCGCCCTGAGTGAGCCCCGACTGAGCGAACCAGTATCCAAGGGCCTCCTTGCCGATGCCTGGTGGCCCTACGACTAGAACCGTCGACCTGTCCGGGTAACCGTCTCCGAGCAGCGGGTCGAGGGCCGGAATCCCGCTAGATACCAAGCAATCGCGGGTCAAGCCGGTTCTGAAATAAACGTTAGGAGAGGAAGGTGCGGAAGACCAACAAGGGCCCTGACCGTCCACGCAGGGCCCACCTTCACGCCCTGTGCGCGAGTCCCTGACTTCCGGGTTCAGCGCGCTCGGTGCCTTGATCGCAGGAAACCGGTTTCCAAGCGATGAAAGCGACAACTCGCGTAAACCCGCTCTGGCTTCTGGTCTGGCCGCGCTCGGGCGGGCCGCCCTGTGAAGTGGCCCAGCTGTCGCTCGGGTTGGGTGACAAAGCTTGGTTGGAGCCGATAATAGGTAGCCCGGCCTGGATTCGAACCAGGGTCACCAGGTCGCGCCTCTCGTTTTCAGCGAGATCCAGAGCCTGGTACTCAAGGAGCACCTGCCCATCCTTGGCCACTAGACGACCGGGCTTTTTCCGGGCTAAACTCGGCCCGGTTCTCCCTGGTTATTAGGATTATAGGGCCGCTTCAGTGCTGGCTCTGGACACCGACTGTAGCTCTCTCCACAGCGCCCACGCCTTCAGCGACTTCCGCTACCGAGTCTAGAGCCCTGCTGAGGGTATCGAGAGACAGGATTCCGAAGTGTCCCAGTCTGATTATGCGATCCCTGTCTTCTGAGATGCCCCTGGCGACGACGATATGGTGCTGCTGTTCGAGAGTCTTCTGCATTGGAGCGGAGGTCCCGTTCTTCACTCTGAACGCGGTTGTGGTGTCGGCCCTGTACCCTGCATCTGCCACGAGCGGCAGACCCAGGTCCGACAGTCTCTTCCTCACCATCTCCCCAAGCTGGTGGTGCCGGGCCCATCTGGCTTCGAGGCCTTCCTCCTTCAATTCCATCAGCGCGATCCTTAGCGCCCTCAGCACCTGCACAGCCGGAGTGGCAAGGTAGATCTTGGGGTCGTCCATGACGGGCTTCCAGCGAAGGAGATTCATGTAGTAGGACTCAATCGGCTCGGTCCTCTTTTCGAAATAATCCTGTATCTCGCGCGATGTCGCCAGCAGGGTGGCTCCCGGAGGTGCCGCTATCGCCTTCTGCGAACAGGTAAACACGATGTCGGCGCCCAGCCTATCGAAGTCCAGAGGTTCCCCGCCGAGCCCGCAGACTGAATCGACGATGGAGAATACGCCAGCCTTCTTGCACTCCTCCACCAGAGACCCGATGTCATTCCTGACAGACGTCGCCGTCTCGACATGAGTCATGAACACGGCCTTGTACCTATTCTCTCCCAGTTTCTTCCTGAGGTCCTCGGGAGTCGCGTGAGCCCCGTCGGGATAGAGGAGCTCGTCAGCCTTTGCCCCATGAGCCTGGTTGATCAGAGTCAGCCTACGCCCGAAGTACCCGGTGTCAACAATGAGGACCCTGTCGCCTCGACAGACGGTGCTCACCACGGCCGACTCCATGCCGACCGTGCCGGATCCCGTAAACACGAATTGAATTCCGTTTTCGTTCTTGAAAACGTACCTCGCCAACTGTACAATCTCGGTGAAGCTTTGATAGAACTCCGAACCGACATGCGACATCTGGGGCTCCGCCATTGCCTCCCTGACCCGGACAGAGAGGTTGGTTGGGCCTGGAACCAACAACAGATTTTCCTGCAAGTTTGTCATTCAACGCTCCCTCGCAGCGGGATTAAAGTCTTGCCTAGATGTGGTGGAAAATGTCGGTTAGCTTTTCGATGTGGATGATCTCGGGCGAGTCCACCCTTGTCGTGTGGGCAAGCATGAAACCCCTCCCCGCGGACCTCAGGAACTCCAGATCGTATATGGTGTCACCGACGGCGATGGTTCGCTTGCTATCTATCCCCAGGCGGCGCAGCATTCGGAGGTAGGCGAGGTCCTTTCGGCGGGGGTCGACCCTTCCAATTCCCTTCGCCATCAGCACACCGTCCCTGTCGAACCTCAATCCGTTGGCCAGCCAGCGCTCTATGCCCAGGGAACGGGCCACGTGTTCCGCTAGAATGTCGATTCCTGAGGTGACCACTGCGACGTCCATCCCCCTCTTCCTGAGTTCGCTGACCACTTCTCTGGCCTCTCGCCTCATGCGGTATCTGTAAAGGATGCGCTCGATGTCTGGTCTCGTGAGCCCTTTGGGCCATGAAGCAATGTCTCTCTTCATGAATTCTCGGTAGTCGATCCTTCCGCGGGTATAGAGGTCGAGTGAGATTCGGCTGCTCTCCGTCGTTCCGAAGTGGCGATGGATGGCAGCCCAGCTGCTATCCTCTTCCAGCAGGGTCCCGTCCATGTCAAACGCTGCGAGGAGAAATCCCTCTTTCCTTCTATCCATGCCGCGCTGGACCCCTCAACCGAAGCGTCGAACACTGCCCCAATCAGATGCGCTCTCTGTAGGGGATCCCCAAGAGTCTCATGGCCTGCGCCAGAACCCGGCTCACCGACTCCACCAATGCCAGCCTCGCCTCCTTGAGTTCCGGGTCAGTCTCTTTGTTCACCGGGATCTTCTCGTAGAAGCCATTGAAGGTGACCGCGAGCTCGTGAGCGTAGACAGCGACCTCCTTCGGAGAAAGATAGGTCCCCGCGGTAATCACGGCCTCGTCGAATTTCGAGAGCTTGGTGACGAGCGCCCTCTCCAGATACTTCGTAAGCTTGGAAGCCCCTCCGAGGTTGATCGACGGTTTTGAATCCGACCTCTCGAGGACGCGTCTTGCGCGCGCGAAGGTGTAGAGCAGGTACGGGCCAGTGTCTCCCTCGAATCGTAGGGAGTCTTCGATGTCAAACACTATCATCTTGTCGGGGTCCTGCCTCACCAGCTCGTATCGGAGCGCCGCGACGGCAACGGCCTCGGAGACCTCTTCCACCCACGCGTCGGCTTCGGACGGGTTCCTCCTCCGGGTCTCTACCATCGCCTTCTTCCTGAGCGCTTCAAGCATCACGTCAACATTGACGTAGAGTCCCTTCCTTCCGGACATGTGGACGAATTCACCGTCCAGCTCGATTCCGAGGGTCGACGCGGCCTTCTTTGAGAGGGCCACTACCTCATAGCCGCGATGCACATACCGCTCCGCGGACCCTTCCCTGAGACCCTCGAGGGTCTTTCCTACTATGCGCTGGAGATAGCTCTGCTTCGTATCGATTACAGAGATCGCGAGGTCGACGGATCCGAATTTCGGATGCTCCGAACCGCCCTTCGCCAAGGTGGTCCACAGGGGGCTCCCTCCGGGCTGCCGTTCGGTGTAGATGTCGTACTCGAACGGATCCTCTACGAGGCCCACCTTCCACGCCGCGTAGGGGATGTCCTTCGCCACGTAGACTGTCGTCCCATCGGAGCGGACGAGCACCTTCTCTTCTCCGGTGTCTGGGTCGGTCGTGACCCAGCAACCGCTGTTCTCGCCCTCCGATTCGAACTTCGCTAGTCCCTTGGACTTCATCTCGGAGAAGAGCTTCGCCCAGATCCCAGAGCGGACGATCTGCGACTCCCAGTTGAGGAGGTCGTAGGTCGCCCCCATTCTCCAGCAGGTGCTAAGCTGGTCGTCCAGTATTCTCTTCACGATGCCTCGGGTGTATTCTGCGATGTCACCCTCGCCTTTCTCGATCTCTCTGAGGACGAGTGATTGCTTCTCCTTCAGGCCGGGGTTGCGGGCGTACTCCTGGTTTACGCGCACGTACACGCTATCTCCGCAGTATGAATCGAACTTCGTCCCCGGCGGCGGAGCGTCGCTGATGCTCATGAACTTCAGACCGACGATGATGTCCGCCACCTGTGCCCCCGAGTCGTCGATGTAGTTGAGCGCCTGGACATCGTAGTTCAGGTGGCGCATGACACGCACCAGTGAGTCTCCCAGCACGAGGTTCCTTGCGTGGCCGACGTGCAGCGCCTTGTTGGGGTTGACATTGGTGTGCTCGATCGCTATCGTCCTGCCTTCGCCCACGTCGACTTCGCCGATTGTGTCCGAGCTCATGGTCTCGGCAATCGCGTCCAGGGCAAACCTTGGGTAGTTGATCGTGAAGTTCAGGTGCCCCGAAGGGTGCGCTGAGACGCCGTACACGTATCGATAGCTCTCCTTCCGGAGCATGATCTTGTCCGCGATCTGCAAGGCGATCTCGCCCGGCCTACTCTTCAGAGTCGCGCCCAGCCGGATTGCCACGGGGCTGGAGAGGTCTCCAAAGCTTGGGTTCGCGGGGGGCCCGACCTCGACCTCGGTAGGAGTTAGGCCGAGTGTGACCAGGGCGTCTGCCAAGAGACCCCTTACCTCCCCTTCGAACTCCCTGAACCTCATCTGGGTTCAGCACCGAAAGGACGTGCGTTAAAGCTGTTCCGCGAATCGCTTGTGCCCAGCGTGGCACCTGTTGACTCCGGGATCTCCACAAGAAAGTGAGGGCCGTGGGTTCTATCCCACGGTCTGATCTTACTGTTTCTTCCACTTCAGCCCTGGACCCAAGGGGATGGTCCCCGGACCCACGACCGAGTTCGTCACGACTGCGAAGCTTGTGTAGGCCGCGAAGAAACCTGTCAGGAAGCCGAAGTAGCCTCCGATGTGAGTGACCATGGTGTTGCTATAGACGGCTCCGGCGCCCAAGAAGAAGAGGGCCAGCCAGAGGAACAGGAAGGTGAGGTTCAAGGAGAGGTTTGAAGTCATCGCAGGAATCCACATGTACAGAGTGAAGAACCCCCACAGTATCAGCGCGGTGCCCATTGCGGCTGCCGGGACTGATATCACGTTGAGGCTGGCGAGGAGGACCACTATTGCGTAGAACATCCAAAACGAGCCGTAGCTAGTGAAGGCTGTGAATCCGAAGGTGTTCCCCTTCCTCATCTCGAAGGCGCCGGTCATTATCTGAGCGAAGCCCCCGTAGGCGAACGCCAACGGCATGACAATCGCAGCGGTGGAGGCAGGAAGGAAGCCTGCGTTCTGGAAGCTGAGCAGGAATGTAGTGAATGCGAAAGCGGCCAAACCAAGCGGAGCGGGATCAGCGGTAAGCGCTTTTTCGCCCATGCTTGTGGCGGACATCGTCATTTTCAAACAGGCGCGATGCTACACGCCATTTAAGGCCTGAGCCTAATTTCCGCCGTTTCTTGAGGCTCGGCCGGGGAAGGCTCCGGTGCCGTTGATCGAGCCAGCGCCCCCGCTGGTTCGGAAAAATCAAAGGGAGGGCGGGTCGGACCCGCCGTTCTCCTACTTCGGTGCCTGGGCCTTGCCCTGCACCGTTTCCTTGATGGTCTCGACTATGCTCGGGTTGGAGAGGGTCGTGACATCGCCGTAGTCCTTGTTCTCGGAGATCGCCACAAGCACCCTGCGCATGATTTTGCCGGAGCGGGTCTTCGGCAGATCGGGCACTATGTAGACCTGCTTGGGCTTCGCGATCGGTCCGAGCCCCTGGGCGACGCTTTCTCGGATCTTGTTCTCGAGCGCCGCGCTGGACTGATAGCCGGGCTTCAGGACCGCGAAGATGATGGGTACGTGCCCTCTGAGCTGATCGGCCATTGCGACGGCGGCTGCTTCGGCCACCTCTTCGTTCATGAGGGCTGCGTTCTCGAGCTCCTTCGTGCCTAGCCTGTGGCCGGCCACCTTAATCACGTCGTCGACCCTGCCCAGTATTCTGATGTAGCCGTCGGCCGCCACCATTGCGCCGTCGCCGGCGTAGTACGGCCAGTCGTGCCAGTCCTTGCTGTCCTTGTTCTTGTTGTACTTGCCGTAGTAGGTGGAAACGAACCGCTCGGGGTTCCCCCATATCGTCTGGATGATGCCTGGCCACGGGTTCTTGATGCAGATGTTGCCTGCCTTGCCCTCACCTGGCTTCAGCTCGTGGCCCTCCTCGTCGAAGACCGCCGCGTAGATTCCGGGCATCCCGGTGCCGGCGCTTCCGGGCTTCATGGGCTGGACCGCGGGGACGGTGCTGCAGAGGAAGCCGCCGCTCTCGGTCTGCCACCAAGTGTCTGTGATGGCAGCCTCGCCCTTGCCGATCTTCTCGTAGTACCATCTCCAGACGTCCGGCTCTATCGGCTCACCCACCGATGTCATGTTCTTGAAGTGGGTGTTGTACTTCGCGGCGCCTTCGGGGTCCGCTCTCCTGAGCATTCTGATCGCCGTAGGTGCCGTGTGGAAGATGTTCACACCGAGCCTCTCCGCTATCCTCCAGGTCCTTCCCTCGTCGGGATAGGTGGGCACTCCCTCGTAGATCACTGTGGTTCCGCCGAGTGAAAGCGGACCGTACACAATGTAGGAATGGCCGGTAATCCACCCGATGTCGGCTGTGCACCAGTAGATGTCGTTGGGGTGCAGGTCCTGCACGTACTTGGTCGTGCCGGCGACGTAGGCCAGGTACCCGCCAGTCCTGTGGACGCAGCCCTTGGGCTTTCCGGTGGAGCCGCTGGTGTACATCATGAAGAGCGGCGCCTCCGACTCCATGGGGACCGGGTCGACTCTTTGGCCTCTGAACTTCTTGAGGAGGTCGTCGACGAAGTAGTCTCTTCCTTCAACCATCGGAGCCTTCGACGTGTACTTGCCCGGATACCGTCTCCAGACGAGAACCTTGTCGACGGTCACGCCCGCCTTCGCTGACTCGGCGACGGCGAGGTCTGCGTCGACTTTCTTGTCCTGGAGCTGACCGCTCCTGTAGTATGAGTCGATGGTCACGAGCACGTGGCTGCCGGAGTCCACAATCCTGTCGGCGCAGGACTTCGCGCTGAAGCCTCCGAACACCTCGTTGTGGATGATCCCCAGCCTGGCGCAGGCGAGCATCGATATCGGGAGCTGGGCGACCATGGGCAGGTGGAACGTAACCCTGTCTCCTGCCTTCAGACCCAGGTCCTTGAGGACCAGGGCGAACTCGTTGACCCTCGCGTAGAGTTCTTGGTACGTCAGTACCTCGTCCGGCTCCTGCTCTGGCTCGGGAACGAAAATGATTGCCGCCTTGTTCCTGTACTTGGCAAGGTGTCTGTCGACGCAGTTGTAGCTTGCGTTCAGCCTGCCGCCGACGAACCACTTCCAGAACGGTGGGTTGCTGGTGTCCAGGGTGGTGTGCCAGTAGCTGTCCCACGAAAGGAGGTCAGCGTACTCTCGGTAGCATTCTGGGAAGTTCTTCTCGCTGAAACGTTCGAATATCGCAGGGTCGGACATGTTCGCCTGCCCCACGAACTTGGAAGGAGGGTTGATCTTCTCCTCTTCTTTCCAATAAACATCCATTTCTGAGCCTGATGTTTCTTTTGACTCCGGTGTCGCCATGATATCGAATGCCCGTCGGGACATATTTGTGCGTTACCCCGAAAAACTTCGGTCAGATGACCGCCGCTGATTTAAGACGGACCGCAAAGAATGGCCTGCAACGCTGCCATCGATTTGCCAGAAGTGGGCTTGAAGCCACGCAGTCGCCCTGGGAAGACTTTTACTCCTGCCCTACCGACGGGAAGCAGGGGCCCGTAGCCTAGCACGGATCAGGGCGTCAGCCTCCGAAGCTGAAGAGAGATCTCAGAAACCGTGGGTTCGAATCCCATCGGGCCCGCTACAATCTTGCGCGCGCAGTATGAACGCCTTGGAAATATTGAATTATCACACGCCACAGTAAACAGCGGGAAGGTAACTTAGCGCCAATGACCATCAAAACGCTGAACCGAAAGAGTACACTGCTGTCAGCCGTATCCGTCTACCACGCAGACGAGGCAAAAATCGCTCCGAAGTACTACAACACCGAACCAGAGAAGATCAAACCCGGCACGAATGTGAAGGGAGAGTACTTTGAGGGCTACCCAGCAGTGGTCAAAGAGGAGGAGTCGCAACCGAACTACGAACTCAAGACATTGAAGGACGTCAAGGCGCACATGAGAGATGGAGTGAATCTAGCGGTAGACGTCTATTTGCCTGACAAGAAGGGTGAGAGATTCCCATGTATCCTGGCCTACGGCATGTGGGGGAAAGACAACAATGAAGTCGTCTTCTGGCTCAAGGATTACCCTATGCGCTATGATGGCCCTTGGTGGGACGGAAATCTCGAAGTCGGAGACATAGGGTACTTTGCTGCGAGGGGCTACGCTTTTGTTATCCCAGATCCAAGGGGCGTAGGCAAGTCGGAAGGTCAGGCTCCAAGGAGTCTTTGGGACCTCCACAAGACTGAAGACGAATGGGACACTATCGAGTGGATAGCCAGTCAGCCTTGGAGCAACGGCAAGGTCGGGATGATCGGGCCGAGTTCGTATTCCCTCTCCCAGTACGTGGCTGCGATCAATCCGCCACCGCACCTGGCCGCACTGTTCCCGATAGGAGCATTCTATCCCCCTTCGGACCCATTCACCGGCATGATAGACATGATGCTCAACGGCATCATACACGGCGGGCACGTACATGACAGCGGAACGTGCTTCCAGTGGGGGCCGCCCATGTCCCCCGAGATCCTGCCCAAGGAGGAGTATGACAGGAGGCTCACCGAACTACTAGAGAACCCCGATATCAGATTCCATCCGAAATGGAGGTCAAAATTGGTGTATCCACAGGAGCCTATGGTGTTCGATTACTTGATGGGAGCATACCACCCCAGGCCAGCGGACGATGGACTGGACAGAATAACACTCCCGTTCTACGTCGGCCTCCCAGCCCCAGGAGGCGGCGGAGGGAGACTGTACTCAGGCGGGTATGAAGCGTACAACAAGATCAAATCTGAACACAAGAAGTTCTTGATCACATACCCCGGCGAATTTGCAAGACCTTTCGTCGAGATGCAATACGAGATACTAAGATGGTATGACCACTGGCTCAAGGGAAAGGACAACGGGATTATGGACGAACCTCCGATCAAACTATTCGTCGGGGGCATAAACAAGTACAAGTTTGAAGAGGAATGGCCACCGGCTGGCACCACGTGGGGAAGGCTCTATCTGCACGCAGGGAATAGGCTTTCTAGGGCTATCGAGGGTCCCCAAAATCCAGATCATCTTCACCAACCCATGCCTTTGAAGAGCCCCGTAGTCTACTCGCTGAATTACTTCACAGAGACGTTCGAAAAGGATACAGAGATCATAGGTCCGGCGGCTTTCCATCTGGAAGCAGTCGTCGACCAAGATGACATCAACTGGATGATAAAGGTCGTGGACGTGGACCCGGAAGGCGGAATGCAACTAATGTCAGAAGGTTGGCTCAAAGGTTCATTTAGGGCGCTGGACGAAGGAAGGTCAAAACCCTGGTCTCCGGTTCACATGCGCCAAGACCCAGTGCCCATACCGACAGGAAGGAGCGTGAAGTACGCAATCAACCTGATGCCAATCGTCTACGTAGTGCAAAGAGGCCACGCACTTGGTGTCGTCATCAGAACACAGGACGACATGTTCGGGCAGCGCGAGATCGGTGGATTGTACTTCCTGAATAGAATGGTGGATGCGACCATCGACGTACATCTAGGAAAGGACAGTTACCTCGTGTTTCCGGAGAAGGGGAACTAGCTCAAACGACTGCAAGACTACCTGGTCGGTAGACTCACTCTCACTCGTTGGCAATCCCCGAGGATTTCGGCCCCGATCTCGGGACGCCATGGAGAAGCACGGATGTATGAGCGTCACGGGCTCGCAAGTGGGAGAAGACCCGTCATCAGCGTCCCAATGCGCTGGCGCGGGGTAGCTTGGCAATCCTCTCGCTTCGTGAGGCAGGAGCAACGTCAAGGTGGATGCGTCAGACGGGAGTGCCGACCACGGCGGTGCTGACCATGGCCGCAACTTCAGCAGTTGACTTTGCTCGCTCAGGCAGACATGGAGCACGTTCCTCCCTTCCTCCTCACCGGGCCAGTACCGCCACTGAACGCCACACGATGCAGTTGCATCGACCGGCGACACCTCCAGGACCTCGCGAATGCACTTCCCGGACCTGTCAGGGGGGCGGACCCCCTGACCCGCTTTGATCCGAGTTACAGCCTTATTAGCGCACTAATGGTTCTGACGTCGATGACTATTCTCGAGGCTCAGGACAGAGCTGAAACATTCGTACCCCACGCCTTTCAAGAGCAGATAGTTGATCTTGGTGAGATCCGAATGAACTACGCCATGGTAGGGACGCAGGACCTTCCTGCGCTGCTGCTCATGCCCGCTCAATCGGAGTCGTGGTGGGGGTATGAGGAAGCCCTACGTCTGCTGGGGAGACACTTCCAGGTCTTTGCCGTCGACCTGCGCGGCCAGGGCCGGTCGACGTGGACGCCAGGCCGCTACACCCTCGACAACATGGGCAACGACCTCGTCCGGTTCATCGACCTCGTTATCAGACGACAGACCATCGTGAGCGGGAATTCTTCGGGAGGAGTCCTGTCGGCCTGGCTGGCGGCTTACGCAAAGCCCGGCCAGGTGATAGGAGCCGTCTTGGAAGACCCGCCGATGTTCTCCTCCGAGGTCAATCCCTCGTGCGGGCAGTCGATCCGCCAAGGGCTCGGACCGTTGTTCGCTCTTTGGAACAAGTGGCTAGGCGACCAATGGTCGATCGGCGACTGGAAAGGGATGCAGGCCGCGGCACCAAAAGAACTTCCGCGCTATGTGAAGACAGCGCTGGAGACCATGCACATCGCCTCGTCCCTCACCAGCGTCGACAAACCCCCTCAGAACATGATAGAGTACGACCCGGAATGGGGGCGCGCATTCTCCACAGGCACGGTTACCGCGGGCTGCGACCACGCTCGCATGCTCGCTAGCGTGCGGGTACCAGTCTTGTTTACTCATCACTTTCGGGCAATCGACAGCGAGACGGGGAGTGCCATAGGCACTGTGTCTGACGTGCAGGCCAGGCGAGTCCGCGAGCTGATAACAGGGGCGGGCCAACCTTTCGAGTATCTATCCTTCCCTCAGATGGGCCACCACATGCACGGTGACGATCCCCAGTTGTTCACCAAGACAATCGTTGACTGGTCATCGAAGCTTCCTCGGGACAACTGACCGAGGCACATTCGCCAGGCCTGGCTTCGATTGCGTCCTTAAGTAAGAACGCATCCCGACACTCGTCATGCGAGCCGCTGAGACCGGGCTTCTGGTCTTCTACCGCGGTGCGTCGAACATGGACGTCGCCAAGCACCTTGAGAAGTGGGAGAAGACCTGAGTTGATAGTTGATTTCTCGGCTCATCTTCTCCCGAGAGAAGCAGTTGGAGAGATCTTGGAGACGCGAGGGTTCTACGGTCCTGACCGGAGGAGGTTCGAACTCCCCTATCCCCCTCAGAACGCTGATCCGAAAGTGAGGCTGGGCCTCATGGACAAGTACGGTATTGATATGGAACTTCTCAGTCAAACGGCGCCCGTCCTTCTGGGATTTGGGCCGGCTACGGCCGCCAAGATCTGCAGGCTCTCGAACGACGCTATCTCTGACATGTGCGAGAAGCACCCCTCGCGTTTTGCAGGCGCCGCCATCGTCTCCCTGCTTGACGTGGGGACCGCGTTAGACGAACTTGACCGCACTGTAGGAGGACTGGGATTCAAGTGCGTCACCATAGCCACGAACCAGAAGGGGAGGGGACTGGACTCGCGCAAGTTCTTCCCGTTCTACAGGAAGGTGGCCAAGTACGATGTTCCCATATTCCTCCACCCCACACACTGGGGAGGCTACCCGCCGGTTGGCATGAAGAAGGGTTGGAGAATGATGCAGATCTTCGGATGGCCCTTCGACACCACCCAGGCAGTCTGGCGCCTGATCTTCGGCGGGGTGCTAGACGAATTCCCAAGTCTCAAATTGGTGACCCACCATCTGGGGGCAATGTTCCCGTACTTCAGCGAAAGGGTCAGCCGCAATGTGAAATCGTTCCTGCAAGAAGGGTTGAAGAAACCCTACGTTGACTATTGGAGTCAGATCTACGGCGACACTGCCCTCGATGGAACCACGGCTGCCTACCCCTGCGGCTTTTCCTACTTCGGACGAGAGCGCACGCTTTTCGGAACGGACTATCCCTTCGGACCCGAGGCGGGAGAAGGATTCATGCGAGATAACCTGACGGGCGTGAGGGCCATGAGCATCCCTGAAGAGGACAAAAGGATGATCCTCGGGGCGAACGCGAGGAAGCTTCTCAAGCTCAGGTAGCTCTTCTCACATAGTCTCGATTCAACAACCTCGGGACTGCCTGGCTCACAACAGACTCAGAAGTGAATCCCGTGGGCCGAAGCGTCGAGCGGCATCGCACTTCTGGACCCCGCGAGTCCCGCCCAGAGGAGAACGGCCATCGCTCCCACTCCCTGTCACCACGAACCGGGAATCGTCACCTACATGCTCCGTTCCGAACAACCCCGACGGGCACAACGGAGAGCTTCTAGCCGGGCCTCGCGTAGTTTTAGGCGAATCCTTTTAGTCGCAAGCTCCTCTCACAATGTGGGGACTTCAACGTTTGTCCCTTTCTAGACTCCGAGATCTGGCGCCGGAGATGCAGAAATGCTTCAGATGCTCACTTTGCAAAATGGTGCCGCTGCCGACGGTGCTGAACCCGAGATTCGCTGATGGATGCCCGGCAAGCCACTTCTACCACTTCCATGGTTTCTCAGGGTCGGGCAAGAGCATCATGGCGCTCTCACTGGTCAATGGACGCATCAGGGTCGACCAGGCGCTTGCTGACGTAACGTTCGCCTGCACTGCATGCGGTCTGTGCGACGTTTCTTGCAAATTCATCATGGACGCGGAGCGCCACCTCGTGAACATGGCGCTCAGAGAGCACATCGTGGACAGCGGATTCGCAGTGCCGGCCCACAGGACCATGATAAGAAACCTCCAGGAGCATGGAAACCCGGAGGGAAGGGCGCGAGGACAGGAGCTTGATTGGTCAGAAGGCCTGGGACTGAAATTTCTGCCAGATCAACGTGCTCGGGTCCTCCTGTTCACCGGGTGCACGAGCTGCGACCCGGGAGCGAAAGAAGTGGTCCGGAAGTGCGCCGAACTGCTGAAGCAAGCGGGGGTTGACTTCGGGGTGCTGCGGGAGAGTGAGACAAGCTGCGGACTGACGGCATACTGGACAGGACACAGAGACGTCTTTGCGAGTCTGGCTGGCGACCTGGTGGACACGCTTGACGAAACAGGGGTCGAGACGGTCGTTGTCGTTTCCGGGTCCTGTCTGGGAGCCCTCCGTTCAAAATATCCCGCATACGCGAGGGCGCCGAAGGCCAGAGTCCTTCACATCACCGAGTTTCTGGCCCAGCTGATAGCCGACAGACGGTTGCGCTTGCACGCGCCTGTCAGGCGCAGAGTTACCTATCACGACCCATGTTACCTTGGCCGTCAGAGCGAACCGCCCACCGCATGGAAGGGCGAGCAGAAGGTTACCAGGGGCTGCATGACCTACAACGAACCCCCCAAAGAGATCAACCGAGGGGTCAACGGTGTCTACGACCCTCCGCGTCAGCTGCTCCGCGCGATCAAGGGGATTGATTTCGTCGAGATGTACCGCATCCGCGAGTACTCGTACTGCTGCGGCGGCGGCGGCGGAGTTCCGTTGGCGTATCCCGAACTGGCCCGGTCTGCTGCCCTTGACCGACTGGAGGAAGCTGCGGATGTCGGAGCCGAGTGTCTTGTCACAGCGTGCCATCACTGCAGGGCGAACCTCTCCCAGAGCCAAGCATCTGTGGAGAAGCCTCTACTCCCGGTGGTCGACATCGTCGATCTCGTCTACGAGGCCGCTGGACTCGGAGGCGGCCAAGGATGAGCTTGGATCCGGAACTTGACCGGAGGCTGCAATCGGTCGTCCGCGAAGGTACAGTCACCAGCGATCCCGCGGCCATCCGTGCTCTTTGCCAATCTAACCCCATCATAGACACTGCAGCGAGCCCCTCTTCCATAGTCCGTCCCTCAGACGTGGACGAATTGCAGGGACTGCTGAGACTTGCCAACGAAATCGGTCTCAATCTGACTGTGTCCTCGTCAACCGGCGTCCATCGTAGGGGCGGAATCGCGGCAGGGCGCGATCACCTGTTGATAGACCTGTCACACTGGAGGCAGATCCCGTGGGTGAACAGGCGAAACCGCGTATGCCTGATCGAACCCGGAGTGACCTACGGAGAGCTTCTGAAGGCCTTGGAGCCGTACGGACTGACCGTTCCGATGCCCATCGCTCCCCGCAACGGAAAGAGCGTCGTCGCATCAGTGATGGACAGGGAGCCTTCCACCTGGCCGAATAGGCAGTGGGACATCAGCGACCCGGTGGCCAGCACGGAGTTCATCTTCGGGAACGGGGAAGCTTTCAGGACCGGCGCGGCGGGAGGTCCGGGGACTCTTGAACAGCAGCGTGCCGTGGGCGGGGCACAAAAATCCCCACTTGGGCCGTCTCAGACCGACTTTCATCGGGTCGTCCAAGGTTCCCAGGGCACTATGGGAGTGGTAACGTGGATCACGATCCGCGCGGAGCTGAAACCGACCGTCCAGCACCCTCTCCTACTCGGAGCTGACTCGCTCCCTTCCTTGATTCCGTTCATCTACGAAGTCCAGAAGCTGTCCCTCGGAGAGCAATCCTTCGTGCTAAACCGCGCCGCGGCGGCCATGCTGCTGAGCACGCAGGGGGCAGGGGAATATGAAGCGATACGCAGCTCGCTTCCAAGTTACATCTGCCTGGTGAACATAGCGGGTTTCGGAAGAATGCCCGGGGCCAGGCTCGAATACCAGCTGAAGGACATAGAGTCCATCGCAACAGCCAGCAAGCTCGCCATGACGACGTCTCAAGGAAGCATAGAGGCCCAGGCTCTGCTGGACACGGCGACGCACACCTGCGGCGAGGCGGACTGGCGCCAGCGATTGAAGGGAGATTGCCTCTCAGTGTTCTTTCTGACCACCCTCGACAGGGCGCCTGGGCTCATTGATGCTTTCACCGATCTCGCGGACGGCAGCGCCGTAGGCAGGGAGTCCGTGGGCGTCTATGTCCAACCCGTGGTCCAGAACCATGCCTGCCACGTGGAACTGATGTGCCCCTTCAGTCCCGAGGCGTTAGACGGAGTCGAGTCCTTGCGCGGGCTCGAGAAGGCGGCGGTGGCGAGGCTAGCTCAGAGTGGGGCGTTCTTCAGTAGGCCATACGGGTCAGCCGGAGAGGTCGTGTTCGCGCAGAATCCGCTCAGCTACGAGGTTCTGAGGAAGATGAAGGGCATCTTCGACCCCCAGAGGGTGCTGAACCGGGGCAAATGGGGGCTGTGAGATGTCCTCTTTTCGAGCCGTGGGGCCATCAGGAAGGGGCAATCCTTGATCACCATGGATGAGTCCGAGGCACTCGCCGACATTGTCGGTCGTGAGTGGGTATCGACCTCCCCGTGCATGCTGGACACCTACTCTCTCTACATGAACCCGGAGACGGTCGTGACGGACGGGTCGATCTGGCTCCCGCGTCCGGTCGCCGTAGCTATGCCAAAGAGCACAGAGGAGGTCCAAAAGATAATACGGTTCTGCAACGAGAACCACCTCATGGCAAAGCCGCTTTCAACGGGATTCCATGCGGTTTGTGCCGCCTCAAGGGACCGAGTGATAATCCTGGACCTCAAGCGCATGAACAGAATCGTCAGCATAGACGCGAGCAATCAGGTAGCGATCGTGGAACCGTACGTGCGTGCCATCGACCTGCAGACCGAGGCATTCAAGTCGGGGCTTACGGTTCACACGGTCTCCGCTGGCTCCAACCATTCCATTCTCGCGTCCACCGCTGCCGCCTGGGGGTACGGCATGAGCGGTCCGGCAACGAGCTACAGCGGCCGCAACCTGCTCGGTGTTGAGTGGGTTCTGCCCACCGGCGACGTCCTGACTCTGGGCAGCGGTGGAGTCGGCACAGGTTGGTTCACGGCCGACGGGCCGGGTCCCTCTCTGCGAGGCATCATGCGCGGCTTCCAGGGGACATTCGGAGGTCTCGGGGTGTTCACGAAGTGCGCCGTCAAACTCTACAAATGGAGCGGCCCAGCGCACTGGAAGGTCCTAGGCAGGTCTCCTACGTACGTCCTCGATGAACTGCCTGAAAGGATGGCTCTGAACGTGCATGCCTTCCCCACGGCGAAGGCGATGGCAGACGCCGGCTACATGCTGGGCGAGGCGGAGATCGAGTTCGCCTGCTTCCGCACCCCGCTCTTCCTCTCCGCTCTCGGGATGACCGAGAACAACGAAGAGCTGAAGGTCGCCATGGAGAGCGGTTTCTTCGAGAAGTCGATGCACCACGTGCTGATTAACGCGGTGGTCGGCTCCTCCGATGGCGAATTCCGGTGGAAGATGGCGGCAATGAAGCAGGTCATGAAGGAGACTGGCGGTGTAAGGGTTCCCATGAATGTCAGGTTAACACCTCGGATGTTCCGCATGATGAAGCCCATCCTGAAACACATGAAGGACCCGCTTGCAATCCTCCGCCGGTTCCCGCGGTTGCAGGACGTAGTAAACGGCATCCCGCTGGGAAAGCGTCAGAGGTTGCAGATAGAGTCACGATTGTTCTGGTTGCTGATCAGAAACGCCGTGAACACGCAGGCGACCTTCCGTCCGACACAGGGGATGTCGACGATGCTGGGCTCGTTTGACACCTGGGATCTGGGCATCAAGCAATCGGAGTGGGTAGCCCGGGCGAAGGCAAAGTACATCGAAAGTGGAACTTTCCTAGACGATGGCGGCGACATGGGGTGCGGCGGCACCTTCGAGAATTCGCATCTTGGGTACATCGAAGGAATCTTCATGTATGGTGCCGGAAGTCCCGAGGCAGTAAGGGCATCCAGGGAGATCATAGAGGACGGGTGTAGGGCGACCATCGAGGAGGCCATGGGGATCCCAATCGCAGGATATGGCTGTGAAATGAACAAGCGGTTCGGTCCGGCTTGCGGCGACTACCCCAGGTACATGAGCATGATAAAAAAAGCACTGGATCCGAACACCGCCTCGGATCCGTTCTTCTACGCCGAGCCCGAGGCATGATGTTGACATGACCGGAGCAGTCGTGAAGGAGGGATGGACAGGGCCCGGCAGGCGTGACGCTCTGATCAGCCCGCTCGCTCCCGAAGAAGACGGCGTCCACATCGACATCCACAGGAAGGGTGCGTACGAGTGGTGGTACTTCGACGCGCGCATGGAAACAGGCGAAACGATCGTCGTCTTCTTCTACGCCGCGAACCCCAATCCTGGTGCAGGAGGAAAGCCCGGCGTTGAGATGGTCCTCCTAAGGCCGGATGGCAAGAAGACCCAAAGGTTCGTGCCACACGACAGGTCCAGCTTCGTCGCCTCGGACACGGGAGCGGATGTCAGGATGGGAGACAGCTATCTGAAGGCCGCACAGCGACCGGGTGAATTGCCGGTTTACGAGGTCCGAGTGGATGAGAAGGACCTGCAGTGCCATCTAACCTTCAAGGCCGAAGTGAACGGCTGGAAACCCGGGAGAGGCATCACCGAGTTCGGGACGTTGGGCACGTTCGCCTGGGTGGTCCCGTTCGCCCGGGCCACGGTGGAGGGGACCGCTGTCGATGGCGGTCGTGTGTCGCACCTCAAGGGCATCGGCTACCACGACCACAACTGGCTGGACTTCGCCTTCCAGAGAATCATCGACTACTGGATGTGGGGAAGGATTTACTCGAAGAATTACACGGTGTCGTACGCGTTCATCCAGTGCAATGACAAAGTAGACAACCACGCAGTCAAGGTCCTGATGCTGGCCGACGGGAGAGAGGTTGTGCTAAGCACGGGGGAGTTCGAATTCAGAAAGGAGGACTACGAGTACAGTCCAGGTGCCAAGCACAGCTATCCGAGGAGCATCGTCGTCTCGGTTCCAGGGGAACTTGAGATGGGCCTCAAAGTCAGGAGGATTCTCGAGAGCCAGGACATGCTCGAGGTCTTCAGCTTTCCGCTAAGGATCATCGCAAAGAACCTGCTGCGCATTCAACCGGGATACTTCAGGCTGGAGTCGGACTTCGGGATAGAAGTGGTTCGCAATGGCGTTACCTGCAGAGAAGAAGGCACGGCCTTGCATGAGATCGTGCTCTTCCGACCTGAGAAGCGGTGAGGGCAGCGGTCTTGATCGCGAGCGGGTCGGTGGAGGCGTTCGACGGCTTCCGTGGGGAAAATACCACGGCCCTTGTCGCCAGAGACCGACTAGTACAGCCATTCTCAGCGTGGACCAAATGAAGGTGCTGGTCACCGGAGCCACCGGCTTCTTGGGCGCCTACGTTGCGCCCGCGCTCGCCCAGAGCGGCCACGAGGTGACCGGGATGGTGCACAGCACGAAGCCGAGTCCCGACCTGGGGAAGATGATGGAGACGAGAATCGCCGACCTCACCGATGAAGCGAGTCTACTGGAGGCGACTAAGAGTATTGACGCCGTGGTCCACCTCGCCGCATACTACACCTTCTTCGGCCGGAAGGATTTCTACAAGGCGGTGACGGTCGAGGGGACCCGCTCGCTGCTGAGGGCCTGTAGGGCCAACGGTGTAAGGAGGTTCGTCTACTGCAGCAGCACGGAGGTCATTGGCCCGGTCGGAACTCCGCCGGCGGACGAGAATACGCGCCTGAACCCGACCTACGAATACGGCCGCTCGAAGTTGGACGCGGAGAGGGTCGTCAGAGAATCGCCAGCTCGCGAGATAGAATGGACCATTGTCCGCCCTTCTGGTATCTACGGCCCCGGCAACGTTGATGACGTCGCTTTCTGGTTCATAGTTTCGTTCGCGAAGAACGCCTTGGCGACGCGGTTTCTTGTTGGCGGAGGGAGGAACCTCATTCAGTTCGTGCATGCCAGAGACGCGGCAAGGGCATTCGTCTTGGCACTGAACAATCCAAAGGTTTCAGCAGGGCAGACGTACCTGGTCAGCGGCGAACCTGCCGTTTCCTACAAGGAACTCTACTCGATGATGGCAGAGCTCTGCGGAAGGGAGCCTCCCAGGATCTCCATCCCGGGGACCCTGGCAAAGGCGATGATAGCACCCGTCGAGGCCATCAACGCTGTCACTGGGAGGTCTAGCTTCATGTGGCACGTGAGCACCGTGGACGCTGTGACAAGCGACAGGTCGTTCTCTTCGGCCAAGGCGGCGAGGGAACTCGGATACGAACCTATAGTAGGGCTGAAGGAAGGGTTGAAGGAGACTTTCGATTGGTACAGGGCGAAAGGGTACCTCTGAGATTCGATTGGGAGACCAGGAGCGCCCGAAGCAGGCTCGAACAGGGACCAACAACCGAGTCCGCGTTCCGCATCACCAAACATATAGACGGCCCGAAATGCGGTCCAGACCTGAAGAATTGAACGCGGCAAAATCTCCGAAAGCGAGTCTCCAGCCGGCAAGACGATCGGCCTGGGAGGGCCCCATCGGCCCGGAAGGGCACGGTTCCAGGTGGGGCGCGAGTCAATGACAGGGAGACGAGTCGTATTGGTGACCGGTTATACGGAAGCCAACGCGCTTCCCGCACTTGAGGGGCTCGCAGAGGTTCACCTCCTGGAGTCCCTGAGCCCCGAGCAGCTGGAATCACTCGCTCCTTCCGTCGACTGCCTCCTAGTCGCCGGGCTCTGGCCCGAGCGGCTCGGAAGGGACGCGTTGTCTCGGTTGAATAGGCTTCGCTTCATTCAGCTGAGGCTCGCGGGCGCGAATCATGTCCCGGTGAAGCTCATTCCCGAAGGCGTTGTCATCTGCAGCAACGCGGGCGGATTCTCCCAGGGGGTCGCGGAATATGCCTGGGGACTCCTACTCGCAGCGGCGAAGCGGGTGGTCGTATTTGACGCCAACCTCAAGGCGGGCAAGTTCTCGCGGGAGTTCAGAGCCCGTGTCGGAGCTGAAGTGCTCCTCCTAAAGGGGAAGACGCTCGGAGTCATCGGGTACGGCGGGATTGGCCGCAGCGTCGCCTCGATCGGGAGGGCGTTCGGCATGGAAGTGAACGCATTCTCCAGGCATCCAGAGGCGGACGCGGGCGCCGTGATCTTTCAGGGAAGGGAGGGCCTGCTTCATGTCCTCCGGACATCGGACGCGGTCGTCCTCTCCATTCCACTGACCAACAAGACCGCCGGACTCATCGGCGCGAGCGAGCTCGGAGTCATGCGGCCCGGCGCAATCCTGGTCAACGTCGCCAGAGAGGAAATCGTCGACGAGCCTGCCCTGTACACGCACCTGAAGACCAACCCAGGTTTCACGTACGCCACAGACGTCTGGAGACTGGTCGACGGTGCAGAGTCGTTTTCGTCTAGCGTCCCACTCCTAAGCCTCGACAATTTCGTTGGGACGCCGCACGTGTCGGGTCCTAGCGAATCCCCCACGGGCGAGCCAATGAGGCTGGCCGTGGAGAATCTCCTCCGCTACCTAAGAGGAGAGACGCCCAAGAATGTCGTGGACCGCTCGGAATACGTCTGATCTGCGGCCGAGCGTCGGTTCCGCAGACGGTCTGCAGTCAGACAGCGAATCCGTCGGCCCGCTTCGTCTAACCCGCGATTGCTATCTCGTCGTCGCTCGCAAGTCGACTGTGGATGGGGGCGGCCCCATTGCTCGTGATAAGGTAGTCGTCGGAGATTGAGACAGCGGCGCCGCCGACTATGGCAGTCGGATGCAGCGCCAGGCACATCCCTGGTTCGACGAGTCTTGGCTCCTCTGTGTCTATCATCGGCGTCTCCACCATGTCGGTCCCCTGGCCGTGGCCCAGTATCCGTAGTTCCTCGGGCATGTTCTTCTCTCTGAAATAGGAGTTGACCGCCTCCATTCCCGCGGCTGCGGGAGCCCCTGGAGCACACTTGGAGACCAGAAGGGCAAGGGCCTCTCTGCTGATGGCGTGCGCTTTCACAAGCTCAGGAGGCGGGCTCCCTCCGATGTACAGGATCCTCCTCAAGTCGTACCAGTAGCCTCCGGGGCCTGTGCACTCAATCAGAATATCGACGACGTCGTCATCCTTGAACGGGCGGCGTATGAACCCGTTTCCGTGACTCATCTGCTCGTACTTCGGGCCACCCAGGGGACCGAACCAGATGAAGACCTGGCCGTCCTCTCCGCCGTTGCTCAGTTGATCTGTCCTGATCTCCTGGATCACGTCTATCGCCCTCCGGCCTGGGCGGACCGCCTGTTTTGCGAGGCTGTAGCTCCTCGCGTGCAGCTGAGCCGAGATCTTGAGGAGCCTCTGTTCCTCTTCGCTCTTGATTACCTTGACGTCGTCCACCAGGGAACTCGCGTTCACGAACTTCGCACTCGGCAGCTCCTTCCTGATGTACTCCGTAAGAGCACCAGACATGTTCCCGAGGCCGACGAACCCTACGGTTACCTCGGACCTCTTCTTCGTACCCTCGATTACCGCCGCAGCCTTCTTGGCGTGCCAGTCGTCTTCCCACTCTACGCTTGGGGTCGAAGGCACGTTGATCACCGTCCCGACCCCCCGTTGCATCCACCTGGGAGGGAACGCCGGAGGGGCGGGGCTCCTCGGACCGTGGGCCACTATTGCCATCTCCCCCTCCTGCGGGAAGAGGAGGGTAGTGTGGTATCCGCTTGGCGAGATGTCCGCGAACCACCTGAGGTACCCGCTTGAGAACCGCTGCTGGCTCTGAGTAATCAGGTAGTCGATGCCGCTCGAAGCCATCCTCTCGCGCACAGCGTTCCATCTCCTTTCAAGCTCGGCCTGCGATATTGAATAGGTTAACCTCTCCTCTCGCAGAAATTGATCGAGAGACATGTGTCAGGCGGACGAGGGCGAAGAGGGTATAAATGTCTGAGAACAATAGACTGTACGCTGTCTGAGGCCCGCAGCCGCAGGGGATTCAGGAGCATGGCACAAGTCATCTCCTAATCCGTTAGGAATGCTTAAAGCGACCCCTCCGCGGGCTTCATCTTGCGGGATTGCCCAGAGATTCAAACCACATCCCCGGGACCGAGTTCGAGAAGGTCCCCAAGCTCCTGGCAAGGTACGTTGAGTTCTCAGAATTCGCGACGGCCGACACGGAGAAGGGCTACTTCTGTGCCAGCTGCGTCTACTACTTCGAAGGAGAAGGCGAATGCGCCATCGTGCAAAGCGGGGGGGAGAGCGCCGACGGACAGAACTCCAACCGCATAGCCCCGCACGGAATGTGCGCTCTCTGGAAGAACACGTCGATGTTGGGAAAGTGAAGAGAAGTGTCAGCGAGGATAAAGCACCTAATCGACATCGCAAAGGAGGCCCGTATTCCGAAGAAGCGGGCTGGCTACATCGAGGTAGCTGAATTCAAGAGCTCGGACCTCAGGAAGGGCTACTTCTGCAAGGCCTGCGTGTACTTCGTGGACGTCCAGGGCGGCAAGTGCGCCATCGTGAAGAGCCAGGGAGAGGACTGCAATGGGAATTTCTCCAAGATCATCGCCCCGCACGGGTACTGCTCCTTGTGGGCGCCGAACGAGGCAATCGTAAGGAAGTAGCACCAGACATGGCGCCGGCATAGGAGGCCGAAGCGGGTTTCTTGGCAAGCTATCCCATAACGAAGGTGACGGATGCGCCTCCCGGGAGCATGATCGGCGCGGAGGTCGAAGGTCACAGAATACTGTTGGCGAACGTCGAGGGCCAATTCTATGTTATCGGGGCGGTCTGCAACCACAGAGGGGGTTTTCTTGACAGGGGCAAGCTGGAGGGCAGTGTGGTCACATGCCCGCTGCACGGCTCGAAGTGGGACGTCAGGACCGGAATGCTAGTTCAGTTCGTTCGTCCGTTGCCGCCTGAGAAGACGTACAAGGTGGTCATCGAGGGCGACCAGGTACTAGTTGAAACATGACTCAACACATTGAGGAGGCCATCAAAACGCAGCTCCCGAAAACAATCCTCGTAGCCGTCGAGGGGTCCGAGCCTTCGCTGAGGGAGGCGTCCCTGAAGGCCGCCGGATACGCACTAGAACTCGCAGCGGTGGCGAAGGCAGACTTGGTCGCAGCCTGTGTGGTGCAGATACCAGAATATATCGACGAGAACACCCGGGCGAGCCTCCGAAAGGAACTCTTTGACAAGAGTGAGAGGACCCTCGAAGAGGTCCAGCAGCTCGCTGCCAACGCCGCGGTGAATTTCCGACCAAGAATCCTTGAAACGGGCGGTTCGATCGCCACCTCGTTGTGCGGCCTGGCAGACGCGGAGCGCGTCGACCTCATAGTGCTCGGGACCAGGGCCAATGCGTCTCCCCTCACCAAGATGATGCTCGGCAGCGTCGCCTCCGGCGTCGCGAGCAACGCCAGCTGCCCCGTGCTGGTCGTGAGGTAGGTCCCAACAGTTGTCTGCAGAGCCTCCGAGCGCGGAAGGCGTGACGAACTCGCCGTATCTGATCAAGATCCAAAGTCGGGAGGACCTCGCATTCGTGCTCTCGGAGGCCTCAACCCTCGAGCACATGATAATGTGCGAGTACCTCTTCGCGGCCTTCAGTCTGAAGAAGGGAGAGCACGAAGGCCTGAACCCAACCCAGCTGGAGAAGGTGCTGAGCTGGGAGCGCGTCATCGAAACCGTCGCGGTCCAAGAGATGACCCACCTCGCTCTCGTGAACAACATGCTGATCTCAATAGGCTGCGGGCCCTACTTCCAGCACGCCAACTTTCCTCAGCCATCCAGGTACTTCTCTCCCAACGTCCGGCTCGCCCTTGTCCCCTTCGGCGAGCAGGCGCTCAGGCACTTCCTGTACCTTGAAAGGCCTGAGGGGATGTCCATAGAGGGAGTTCCGGGCTTCGAGGTACTTGGAGATCTCAACCCGCCCGAGCTGAAGGGGCGAATACTCCCCCAGACCCAGTATTTCACAACGGTCGGCAACCTCTACCGCGGAATCGAGAAAGGGTTCCGAGACCTCGCGAAGATCCACGGGGAAGATGGACTCTTCGTCGGAGCCAAGCATGCCCAGGCCACGGAAGAGAGATTCGGCCTGCCAAGCCTCTTCCAGGTGGCGGACCTTGACTCCGCCTGCAAGGCCATCGACGGCATAGTGGAAATGGGCGAGGGCGCTCGCGGCAATTGGGAGAGTGCCCACTTCGGCATGTTCCTCGGGGTCTTCAAGGATTTCGTTGCCATGAAGCGGGCCGACCCACAGTTCCGGCCAACGAGGCCCGTGGTGGCGGCCTACGTTCGACCACCTGGCGGGGTCGAGGAAGCGCCGCAAATCACGGACCCGTACACGTCCAAGGCGGCGGACCTATTCAATGCGGCCTACGGCCTTGCCATAGGTACGCTGAGCAGGTTCTACGTCCACGAAGCCGAGAACGAAGTCGAGCTGCAGATCCTCGCCGATGCTGCCGTCGGCCTGATGGCAGGCGCGATCGAACCAATAGGAGAGATGCTCACGACTCTCCCGGTGGGGGCCCGGCTTCCAGGCCTGACGGCAGGACCTTCGTTCGAACTACAGCACCGGGAGTACATCCTGCCGCACCGGGAGCAGGCGTTCATGGTCCTTCAGGAAAGGTTCAGCGAACTGGCTGCGTATGCCGCAAGCATGGCTGAGTCAGCCCAGTCGCCGAAGGTCTCGTCGGGATTCGAGTCGGTCCAGAGCTCTCTCCAGGGACTCGCCCAGAAATTCAGGCTAGGGAACTAACGCAGCGCGCTGTTGCCCGGGACCTCGACTGGGCGCCCTAACTTGTAAGGGACCATGGAAAACGCTAATAATCGTCCTATCGGCCCCGACGGCCGAAGTGGCAGTAGCCCCAGGGGAAGACATCAAGCATCAGAGCGGGCTTCCCGGTCTGGATTCTATGCTGGACGGCGGATTCAACAGGGGTCGAGTAATCCTCGTCCTGGGGGAACCTGGCACCGGAAAGACCATAGTCTGTTCACAGTTCCTCCACCACGGAGCGGCCGTAATGGGGGAGAACAGCATGTTCATCGGTATGAACGAGCCCAAGACCCGCTTCCTGAAGGAGATGCTCGCACTCGGGATGGATTTCGCCAAGCTCGAAGGCGAGGGGAAGTTCAAGTACGTGGACGCAACTGAAGTCAGGAAGATCCCGGAGCAGACGAAGGTGGGCCGCATCGCTGTCGGCGGGCGCGAGCTCGGGCTGGTGAACCTGCTCGAGACAATCCAAGACGCGATGGCCAAGTTCGAACCGTCAAGAATCGCTGTGGATTCGATGTCTGACCTAGTGTTCCGATTTCCCACCGTGGAGGAAAGGAGACCGGTCGTCCTCGACCTCATAGAGACCCTGCAATCGAGCAGTGCCACCTCGCTCCTCACCAGCGAGCTGCTCTCGACCGGGGAGGAGAGGCTCCTGCAGCCTGAGGAGTACCTGGCTGAAGGCGTCCTGCTCCTTCGGACGCTTCGGAAGGGGGTCAGGACAGTGCAGATCCTGAAGATGAGAGGCTCGAAGGTGGACACTCATCCGAGGCCCTACGTCATTACAGGCAGGGGGCTCGAAGTGCTGGCGACGGAAGAGGTCTACTGAGGAGAGGAGCCAGGTCTCCGGTTGGACTTCTGCCTGATTCATCTCTCAGACTTCCACCTTCGCACGTCCACGCAGACCCAGACCGACAGGTTGCTGAGCTCGCTTTCGAGGGACCTGAAGGCCAGGCTCGAGGACCTTGATCTGCCGAACCCGCACATAGCGCTCTCGGGAGACCTGGCCTACGGGGGAAGGGAAGAGGAGTACGCGATAGTCGACGGTTTCGTGGACAGCCTCGCAGAGGAGCTCCGCGCCCGGAGCGTGACGTTCTGCGGCGGCAACCACGACGTGAACTGGTCGCTGCTGGCGCCATTCAGCTCAGACCTGATGAACGAGATGGTAGAGAAGAGTGGCGGCGTGGCCTCAGCGGAGTCGACCTTCGCGAGGGAGACCGACCGGGAGGCGCTTAGAGCGGGGATGGGGCCATACTACTCGTTCCTGGAACGACACGGGGTCAGGTCGACGCAGGAGATGTACTATCTGAAGCAGGTCGCCGTGTCGAACCTTAAGCTGAACCTCATCAGCCTCAACTCAGCCTACGTCTTCAGCAGGAAGTACAACTACCACGGCTACGTTGGAGCCCTGCAGATGGGCTCCGCAGAGAAACTGGTCAGCGAAGGGAGGGACCCGTCGTTTAACATCACGCTCGTTCACCACCCCTTGGAAGCCATCGTGCCTGCAGCCCAGGAAGACACCAAACGGCGCCTCTTCTCATTCTCGGATGTGATTCTCAACGGCCACGTGCACTCCCCGAGAGTGTCTGTGGAGTACACGGCGAGGATGTTGGGGCGAGCGCGTGGAGGGCCCCCGCCGGTGATAAGCTGCGCGCGCTGCGTGTTCGACGAAGCCAACGACCCTACGGTCACGTCCGGCTACTCTATTATTGGAATAGAGTTCGAATACGAGCGCGTGGCGTCGCTGAAGCTCTGGGAGGTCGAATTCGACAAGCAGAGGGGAGAGTGGTACTACGACCAGAAGAAGGAGACCTACCCGATGGAGGTGAGGATTCCTTCCCGAGGCGGCCTCCTCTCCTCAGAGGACCGAGTAGGCCCGAAGGTGACCGACGCGGAGAGAAGGCTTCTCGGCAAGTGGAAAGCGAAGAGCAGCGAATGAAGCGCGGCGTACCATGGACGGCTGCGCCTTGAACACGTGTCACGGAGCGAACTATTCGGAGATTCTGCGTACGTTGCAGACAAGGCCCCGAAGGGTAGGCGTGCCCATCTCTTTCCCCCACGGTCGGCCGGCGTACGTCAACATGTTCAAGTTAGATTCCGCCCAGCCGTGGAGGCTGCTGGCGTCTTTCTCCGGGAACCACCAACCGTAGTCGGCAATCACCACCCTCGGGTCGATGGAGTCCACCAGGTTCGCGCGCTGCCTGATCCGCCCTCTGGGGGTCTCGATAAACACCCAATCCCCTTCGCTGATGCCCAGCTTGCCGGCCGTTCCGGTTTGAATGTGAACCACAGGCTCCGAGTGCGCCCTGCGAAGCGAGCTGATCATCCGTCCCTGGCTGTGCTGGTAGGGTTGCACTTTGTGGTTCGTGAGAACGAACGGGTACTTCTCCGCAAGTTCGGGCTCGCTCATGGGAGACTCCGGAGGCTCCCGGTAGGTCGGGAGGGGATCGAACCCCCACTCAGCCAGCCTCGCAGAGTAAAGTTCGACCTTCTTTGTCGGCGTATTGAACCCGGCGCCCTCGTGCCTTCGGTACTGTCTCGACCCCGCCACCGCGCCGATTCTCTTGAACTCCTGAAAGCTGACTCCTGATGGAGCGATGAGAGAATCCAACATCTTCTCCTCGGAGTCGAAGTAGGTGGCCAGACCCATTCGTCGAGCCAATCCTGCGAAGATCTGATAGTCAGATCGACATTCGGGGGTGTCCGCCACCTTCTGGACGACGTTCGCCGCCTGGACGTATTCTCCCTCGTGGACGCTGTTGAGCTCCAGGAAACACGCTACAGGCAGCACGAAGTCTGCGAGTTCAGCGGTGGGCGTCATGAAGAGGTCGCTCACCACCAGGAACTCAACCTTCTCCAGAGCGTCTCGGGTGGCTTTGGAGTCTGGCATGGTCGTCAGCAGGCTGGCGCCTTGGACGAAGACACCCCTGATTGGGTAGGGCTCGCCGGTGAGGATCGCAGAGAAGACTGTCTGCGGAAGCGCGTAGTGGACTATCGGCATGAGCCCGTCGTTCGCGCTCAGCCACTTCGCTCTCACGCCTGCGGGGACCGCAGCCTGGGCGTTCAGCTCGGGCGATCCCTTCGCAGTTGCCCCGGCCTGGGACCACTCAATGTCGGCGCCGGGTATGCCTAGGTTCCCCGTAACCGCGCGCAGAATTGCCGCGGCCCTTCCGGTCTGGAAGTTGTTTATGTTGTTGTCGATGCCGTTGCCAAGGACCAGGGTCGCCGGCTTCGTGGTGGCGTAGGCCCGCGCGATTTCCCTGATGGTCTCAGCGGGGACCCAGGTGACTTCCTGGGCCCACTCCGGAGTGCAGTCCTTGACGTGCTCGGTCAGCTTGTCGAAGCCCACAGTCCACGAGTCTACGAATCCCCTGTCGTAGAGCTCTTCGGCAATGATGACGTGAATCATGGCCAGAGCCAGGGCGAGGTCGGTAGCTGGCCTCGGCTTGGCCCAGAGACTGGCCGCCTTCGCCAGCTCAGACTGCCATGGGTCGATGACTATGAGCTTGGAGCCCTTCCCCAGGGCCGCCATCGTTCGCTTCCACTCCCCCGCGGCCGTGTTGTGCGTGTTGACGGCCCACATCAGCATGAGGGCGGGGGGATACTCGTAGTCTGGCAGCACCAGCGCGCCGTAGGTGAGCATCTGCGCGTTCGCCCGACAGACGAAGCAGAGGTGAGACGTGGACGACACATTGGGCGAGCCGAAAGCGTTGGCGAACCGGCTCGAGTACACGTCCTGATAGCCCTTGGCGGCGCCTCTCATGAAAACGACGGTCTCTGGGCCGTGAGCGGCCTTCAACTCCCCCAGTCTTGAGGCGATTTCGTCCAGGGCCTCGTCCCAGGTGACTTCTCTCCAATGACCTTCACCTCGCGGTCCGACCCGTTTCAGGGGGTGCCTGAGTCGGAGGGGATTCGTGAGGTATTCGAGCGACGAAGCGCCCTTGATGCAGATGGCGCCTCTGCTCACTGGATCATCCGGGTCGCCGGTGACCCTTACGGGTCGGTCTCCTTCCATGTGGATCAGTACCCCGCAGCCTTGGTAGCAGAGCTCGCATGTGCTCTTCACGACCCTCTCTCCCCTGGCCGTCATTACGAGAAGGTGGACGCATTGTCTGCTCTTAGTGTTTAGACCTAACATGTTCGGTTGTGTGCTCTGGCACACTCTTTGAGACACGACTTCACCGATAGCCTTACATCGTGACATCGGCAGTCGCGTCGCGAGTTGCCACGGCCGAGAGTGTTCATAGCCAGAGAGATCCCCCAGGAGGCAGTCGAGAAGATCAACTCGTCCTGTCTGGTCGACACCTGGAACAGCAGAGAGCCCCCGTCAAGAGAGGCGCTGCTGGATGGAGTTCGCGACGCCGATGGAGTGCTGTGCTCACTGTCAGAGAGGATTGACAGCGAGCTGATGGACTCGGCGCCCAGAATCAGGGTGGTCAGCAACATGGCGGTGGGATACGACAACGTCGACGTCCCCGAGGCGACGAGGCGCCGGATTCCAATCGGCAACACGCCCGGTGTCCTTACGGAGACGACCGCCGACCTCGCGTTCGGCCTCATGCTCGCGTGCGCCCGCAAGATAGTCGAGGGAGACTCGGTCGTTCGTGCTGGCAAGTGGAGGTACTGGGATCCGTTGGGGTTTCTCGGTGAGGACGTTCACGGAGCAACCCTCGGGATCATAGGTTTCGGCAAGATTGGGGTCGCCGTTGCGAAGAGGGCCAGGGGTTTTGGGATGCGGATAATCTACTACGACATCGCGAGGCGTCCTGACACAGAGAGGGAGCTCGGTGTCGAGTTCGCGAGCCTCGAGAAGCTTCTCTCGGAGTCCGACTTCGTAACGATTCACACCGATCTGAACCCGAAGACCCGCCATCTCATCGGTGCGGAGAACCTTGCGCTGATGAAGAAGACCAGCATCCTCGTGAACACGGCCCGGGGGCCGATTGTTGACACTTCGGCACTCTACGAGGCACTCAAGAGGGGTGACATCAGAGGAGCGGCCCTCGACGTTACCGAACCCGAACCGCTCCCGCCCACCCACCCTATCCTGTCTCTGGACAACGTCGTCGTGACGCCCCACATAGCGAGCGGCTCCCGGGCGACCCGAACCAAGATGGCGATGCTGGCCGCGGACAACCTGTTGGCCGGCCTAGAAGGCAAGCGCCTCCCAAGCTGCGTCAACCCTGAGGTCTACGGGACCGGCTAGGCCTGTGAAGGCGTTAGGCAGACGCAGCCTTTGGAAGCCGAAGAAACGAGCCGAGCGTACTTTGCGAACACGCCATGGGTGTACCTTATGGGCCTGGGGCGCCACGCGGCTCTCCTGCTCTGAAGCTCTTGGTCGCTTACGCCGACTCTGAGCTCTTTCATTTCGATGTCGATGGTGACCGGATCTCCGTCTCGCACGAGAGCTATGGGCCCACCCACCGCGGCCTCGGGCGTGACGTGGCCGATCATGAGGCCGTGGGTCGCACCGGAGAACCGACCGTCCGTAACAAGGGCGCAGCTGTCTTTCATTCCCTGCCCGACGAGGGCCGCCGTCACGGCCAGCATCTCGCGCATGCCTGGTCCACCCTTGGGCCCCTCGTACCTGACCACGACTACGTCCCCTGGTTGGATTCTGTTCTCCGCTATCGCCTGGAACGCGTCTTCCTCCCTGTCAAAGGGCCGAGCCCGGCCTTCGAACCGCCTGCTCGCGGTGCCGGTAACCTTGACCACGGCTCCCTCAGGGGCCAAGTTCCCCCTCAGGATGACGAAGCCCCCTGACGTACGGACCGGATTGGCAAGAGAATGAATGACGTCCTGGTTCGCTGGGAATGTCGTCTGGGCTACCCTTGCTTTCAGAGTCTCCCCGGTGACGGTCGGTAGGTCCCCGTGCAGCAGTCCTCCGTCGAGCAGCAGCTTCAGTACGACGGGGAGTCCCCCGATCCTGTCCACGTCTGCCATCACGTACTTCCCAGCGGGCCTGAGGTCCGCCAGCTCCGGGACCCTGGATCCCACCCGCTCGAAGTCGTCCAGCGACAGCGGCACGCCGGCCTCGAACGCTATGGCAAGCAGGTGGAGAATCGAATTCGTCGACCCGCCCATGGCCGCCACCACCGAGATCGCGTTCTCTATGGACTCCTTCGTTATAAGGTCACGCGGTCGAATGCCGGCGCCCAGGGTCTTCATCACGGCCTGCCCGGACTCGAAGGCCTTCTCCCCGCGCAGTGAGCTCGGAGCGACGGGAGCGGCGCAGTTGGGAACCGTGAGACCCATCGCCTCGAACGCCGAGGCCATGGTGTTGGCTGTGAACATCCCGCCGCAGGCGCCATAGGTCGGGCACGCGTTGCACTCCAAGTCCTTCAGCTGTTCGAGAGTCATGGTGCCGCGGGAGACTGACCCCACGGCTTCCAGGACGTCCTGAATGGTGACGCTCTTGCCGTTCCAGACGCCCGCGGGTATGCTGCCGCCGTAGAGGTACACGCTGGGAATGTTCAGCCTGGCCATGGCCATGACGCAGCCAGGCTGGGTCTTGTCGCAGCCCCCGATGGTTACAAGCGCATCGAACTGGTAGCCGATGGTCGCGAGCTCAATCGAGTCCGCGATGACCTCGCGGCTGATCAGAATTGCCTTCATTCCTTCGTGTCCCATTGCTATCGCGTCATTCACCGCAACCGTGTTGAACTCGAGCGGCGTCCCGCCGGCCGCCCGCACGCCTTCGGCGACCTTCGCGGCCACTTCGCGGAGGTGGAAGTTGCAGGGCTGCGCCCCCGACCAGGTGTTCGCGATACCCACCATGGGGCGCTCGAAGTCTTCGTCCGTGAGCCCAATCGCCCTGAGCATCGCCCTCTGGTTGGCGTGCTCTATTCCCGTGGTCACAAGCTTGCTATGGCGCTTTAGAGAATCGTTTGAATTCAATGGGGAAAAATCTGCCTGGACGTCTTATAAGCGAGACGCCTAACTCGCGAAGATGGGGCCGGCCGCTGCCTCGGCGCTGGCAGAAAGTTGTTCGCTTCCTTATATACGACCAGACGCGGCGAAGGTCAAGCCTATTCTGAGAGGGATATGTCGTGAGGGTTCTAGTCCTGAATTGCGGCAGTTCGTCGATCAAGTACGAATTGATGGACATGGACAACGGCAAGTCGTTAGCCCGCGGCACCATCGCAAAGATCGGCGAACACGGATCCTATATCGAGCATGAATCGGGCAACACGAAGATCAGGAACGAAGTGAAGGTCGCCAACCACGAGGCCGGATTCAAGATAATGATGTCCCACCTGATGGCCGGCAAGGGCCGAGTCATCAAAGACGCTTCAGAGGTCTCGGCCGTCGGACACCGGGTCGTGCATGGCGGCGAGGGCTTCTCAGACTCGATTCTCATTGACGACGGTGTCATCCGGAAGATACGCGAGTGCATTCCCCTCGCTCCCCTCCACAACCCGCACAACCTGGCTGGAATAGAAGCAGCCAGGAAGTACTTTCCAAAGATACCCCACGTGGCAGTGTTCGACACGGCGTTCCACCAGACGCTTCCACAGAAAGCATTCACCTACCCGATTCCCTACGAAATGTATGAGAAGTTCCGGGTCAGGAGGTACGGATTCCATGGGACGTCATGCCGGTACGTGTCAGCGAGGGCTGCCGAGCTTCTCGGCAGGCCCATAGACAGCCTCAGGATGGTCGTCTGCCACCTGGGGAACGGCGTAACGTTGGACGCGATCAGGAACGGGAAGTCCGTCGAAACGAGCATGGGGCTCACCCCGACGGAGGGCCTCATGATGGGGACAAGGAGCGGGGACGTGGACCCTGGCGTAGTCTACTACCTTTCGACAGCCGCGGGCCTTTCGCTGGAGAGGATCTACGACATCCTCAACAGGGAGAGCGGGCTCCTGGGAGTATCCGGCGTCAGCAACGACATGAGAGAGGTGATAGAACAAGCGAAGAAGGGCAACCCGAGGTGCAAGCTGGCCGTGGAGATGTTCGCCCACCGGCTGAAGAAGTATGTCGGTGCCTACGCCGCGGTCCTTGGGGGGATTGACGCTCTCGTCTTCACCGCTGGCATCGGAGTAAATTCGCCGCTCATCAGAGAGAAGGCCTGCAGCGGGCTCTCCTTCATGGGCCTTGAGCTAGACCGAGCGAAGAACCGCGCGGCGATCGGAAGAGAGGCGGACATAAGCGGGTCGGATTCGCGGGTCAGGGTGCTGGTAATCCCAACCGACGAGGAGAAGATGATAGCACTCGACACCGTGGAAGTCGCAAGGGGTCTAGGGAAGAAGGCTCCCTCTGACGCGTTAGGCTCCAAGACCAGACGTCGCGCCTGAACGGCGGGCCAACGACGCGCACGATTGAGGCTTGCGCGCCCGGGCGTTCGGACGCTCTTGTGTTATCTGATGTACTTCACACGGGAGCGGTCCGTCGTCGCCATGATTGCACAGACGACCACGATTCCGAAGATTACCGTCTGCGCGTTGATTTGGACGCTTAGCAGCGCGAGCCCGTTGGAGAGTATCGAGAGTAGGAGCGCCCCCACGAAGGTCCTGTGCGGGCCACCCAGACCACCGGTCACTGGATTCCCCGCAACCACCATGGCGGCGATCGCGGGCAGGAAGAGGTCGGACCCTGCGTCGGGCCCGGCGTGGACCCCCCAGCCCACGAAGAGTATTCCAGCGAGCCCAGCGATGAATCCGCAGATAGCGAAGACGATCACCCGGTGACGGGCCACGAGGATGCCGGCCCGCTTGGCGGCCTCGAGATTCGCACCGATGGCGTACGTCCGCCTGCCGAAAGTCGTCCTGAATGCGAGGAACAGCATTACCACGAAGACGATCAGCGCCCAGACGATGAGCAGGGGCACTCCTCCGACCGTGCTGATGGAAATCGCCCTGAAATTCGGATCCCAGACCCATTTGCCGAGCCCTCCCGTGGGCTCCAGGGCCAGTCCGCCGTAGGCAATCGAAGTTGCGATCGTCACGATGAAGGAAGGAATGTTCGTGTAGGCGAAGATGATTCCGTTGATCAGGCCTAGTCCCAGCCCCATGGCCAGACCGATGAGGATCGCCAGGTAGCCCAGCCCCCACCCCCCGTTTGTGGACGGCAGCCACGCTATGGCGGTGAACACACCGACCGCGGCGAACGTGCCTATGATCGAGAGGTCAATCGAGGCCATCATTATCACGAAGGTTCCCCCCACAGAAAGGAGAAGCAGGATGCCGAAGGTATTGCTCAGCGAGACCAGATTGGTGTAGGAGAAGAAGTTCGGGTTCAGGACCTCGAACACCGCCGCAAGGACCAGTGCGGAGAGAGCGGGGAGGAAGTTCTTTGGCTGCCGCATCGTGGCGATGTTAGAGTTGAGCTTTGCAGTGTCCATTCTAGGCCACCAAGGTCTTGA
>DATJAJ010000028.1:0-3771 GCA_035516335.1 Nitrososphaerales archaeon | reverse complement strand
GCTGCTCAGCCGGGCCGTCCCCAGCCCCATAGTCCGGGTGCCCCTTATGTCGGCCTCCAGATGCCGGATTGTCACGAAGGCCGAAAGCATCTCCACCAGGCTGTCCCCACCGAACGCTATCAGCGCCAGACTGCCGACCAGGACGCCAACCCCTACCGAACCGACGACCTCGACGCTCATCCAGGCCAGGCTGTAGTACTCCAGCCTCTGGGCTCCCCGGAGCCGGCCCTGCCTCCACGCGACGTGGGCGGCGCTGCAGCAGCAGGACGAGGAGTCGAAACACTCGTCGGGAGCCGAGCAGGTGGCGCAGGAGGTCTCCTGGCAGCCGCAGGTAGGGCAGGTCGCCGCAGTCGTGGAGGACATCTGAGCCCCCGGACTCGGGGGAGAAGCGCCTTATCTGTTTGGTGCAAATTTAGGATTCACCCCTCTTCGACGGCTTCCTTGATCCTCCCGAGATACGCGGGACTCTTCAGGAACTCGACCTGCCGCTCGAACTTGCGGACTGTGGCCGGGCGAAGGTGGTGCTCGATGTCTTCCGCGTTGAGGCATGCCACGTCCCTGTCGATGCCGGGCACGGAGAGGAACTCGAGGGTGTGTTCTCGTGCCTCCGGACGACAGGCCTAGTCATCGGCCTACCCGGGCTGGCTCGGCGGGATAATCATAGCGGCATGGACCGACCCCGGGAACTTCGGGGGATTCCTCTTAGCACGACCGAGAAAGGATAAAGCTCGTGGACTGTTCTCTGACCGGGTTGAAGTTCTGTCAAGCTTGCGGAAAAGAAAATGACGACCGGGCCGGCTTTTGCACTGCGTGCGGCCAAAGGTTCCCCGACCAGCCTTCGCCGACGGTTCAGCCCGTCAGCCAGGAGATGTTCGGACTGCAGCTTATGGCTGAGCGTGGACCAGGTGCCCACCAGCACGTGTACACTGACATCTACCTCCGGAACGCTTCTGGAGAGCTCCTCCTCGCCGCCAAGAAGCCGTCGCTTCTCCACGGAGACTACACCATCGTCGACGGGAGCGGCTCCACCGCAGGCCTCCTCACCTCGAAGACGCATCTGACCCATTCGGAGGTTACCCTGCAGGACGCCAACCACGTGCCTCAGGGCAGCGTCCAGCACAGCAACTTCGAGTCCACTCGTCGAGTGGGCTTGTACAGCCAGCGGATTCCTCCGAAGTGCTGGTTCGTGGATGCGAGCGGGAACGCGCTGGGCTCGATTCAGTTCGTCAACGGGGTGCTGGGGTTCTCCGCGGTCAAGGCGGACGGCATGGTGGCCTTCAGCGCGTCGCTCTCGGGCGGCGACGGGTTGATGCAGGAAATGACGGCGCTCGAGCACAGGAGGTTCGCAATCAGCCTGGTCGACCGCAGCTTCCCCCTCCCGATGCTGCTTGCCATAGTTACCACTGTGGACAAGATCTTGGGTGGGTAGCACCCCCGCCACCCTACCAGTCGTCTGTGTTGTAGGGCGTGTTCCGGTTCTTGTCGACCTGGTAGTACTTGGCCCAGGCAGTGTTAATCATGAAAACGGCGCGTTTGCCGAAGATCCTCTCCGCCCAAAGCGGAAGTAGGAAGCCTCTGTCGATGGCGAAGTACCGGTAGTACTTCCGGGCGTCGGGAGACTCGGCGTTCCCTTCGAGCACCCGCTCGGCCACGAAGTCGCCGCAGAAGGTGGCCCAGGGAAGACCTACGCAACCTAGGACGAAGTGTATCCAAGGCGCGCCGGGCACTCTGACGATGGTCGGCAGGAGGTCCCTCGTCATGTCAATCCTCCCCGGCCAGTATTGGATGAACTCCAGATTCTTCAACAGGGGGAACTGCTTTCTGAACCCGCTCAGCACGTGCTCGATGACATGGGGAGAGGTCGTGTCGTTCTTGGCGTAGGTGGACCAGGCTGAGCCGCCTCCGACCAGCAGACGGTTCGCTCCTGTGAGCCGAAAGTAGGTGTAGACGAGGTCGGTGTCCCAGCACTGGAATCTCTCGTCGGGGAACATGGCCCTGACTTCGCCGTCGCTCAACGGCTCGCTGACCGAAAGGAAGGTCTGGGCATGGTAGGCGTTCCACGCGTAGTCAGAAAGACTCGGTTTGATCTTGTCCGCGCAGAAGATTATCTGGTCGGCGGTCACGTTCCCCATATGCGTCCTGAGCGAGTGCCCTCCGATCGAGACCACCTCCGAAGACTCGTAGATCTTGACGCCGTGATCCATCAGGATCCGCTTCAGGGCCTGCGCATAGCGGAGGCCGTCAATCCCGTAGGTGTTCTGATAACGGACCGCTCCCGAGTAGCCGCCGGAGCCGAGTATCTCGCCGACCTGTTCGGAGTCGTATAGCCGGTAGTCGAAGCCCAGCTTCTTCCTCGATTCCGCTTCGTCCACGACGTCCTTCCACCCGCCGCGCCCCTTCCCGAGGAAGAGGCTGTCCTGTTTGATGAGGTCGCACTGGATGCCGTACTTCGAAGTGGCCGCGAGCATTATGTCGATTCCCTTGACCGGCACCGCCCAGAGATCCTTTGCCCCCTCCACGCCGTACCTTCGCATAAGCTGGGAGAGTTCGAGCTCGCTGTCGGGGGTCAGGAAGCCGGCGCTCCGACCGGTCGAACTCCCCCCGCATATGTTCCTCTCTACCAGGACAACCTTCTTGCCCGAGTCCATGAGTCTGAGCGCCGCGGCCAGCCCGGCCGCCCCTCCTCCAGCTATGGCAACGTCTGCGGTGGTCTCTCCCCTCAGGGGAGGTTCGATGGGAGCGGACATCCCCAGAAGCGTGGTATACCACCAGTCTTGGAGGATCATGGCCGACCGAGGCCGAGACGGAGGCTACTTTTACACATTTCTTGCAATCTGGATTGAAGAAGTTGGCGTGCGAGTCACAAGTCTTACAGGTGTCGGGGGGGTCGGTCTATCCTAGCTCACTGTGAAGTACAGGAACGCCATCGCCCCCCATTCGTCCGCCGCCGCGACGGTGTAGTCCCCCTGAGGCAGAGGCTGAGCCTGGCTGGAGTAGATCCTGCTGACGTTGATGTTCGCTGCCATGGGGGCTGCGCCCGTGCCTGGAAGCACGACCGCGATGTCGCTCAGCGGCTGGAAGTCGTATCCGTTGACCAGCCTGATGAACATGGGACAGGGCGCTATCGGGAACACCTGGAGCGAATCGGCGCCTGAAACGTTCTGCGCGTCAACATGCCCAGAGTAGACCGCGACTCCGATGGGTTCGTCGAAGACGTTCGGGCAAGATCCAAGCGCGACCTGGATGGGCCAGTCGCGGGCCGCCGTGACGTTGTTGGCGGTCGCGAGCGTGTTGAACTCCTGAAGCGCAACCTGCAGCGTCTCACCCGAGCGCAGGACGGTGGCGTTCAAGGCCATGCGGAGCTGCAGCCCCTGAACAGAAGCTGCGAACCCGCTGCCGCCCGTTCCGATGCCCGTGCTCGTCGTGCCGCTCGAACGCGTGGCCGTGCCGGAGGACCCGATCACGAAGTGCAGGACTGCGAGCTGCCCCCACTCGTCCGCACCTACGACCGTGTAGACCCCTGGCCGGAACGGCTGGAAGCTGCCGCCACCAAGAACGTCCGCTGACGAAGTCCAGTAGCCGGAGAAGTTCTGGCTGGACAAGTCAGGGTTGGTCCACATGCTCCTCGGGGCCGTGGAGTTGGCCGAACCCGTGGGCTGCTGGCTGTACAGGGAGACCTCGTCGCTCTTGGGGGCGAACGAATAGTAGGCCGCCGCGAACTCGACCGGACAGCTGTAGACCCCTGGCTCGAAGACTCCCAGGAGCGTTGCC
>DATJAJ010000027.1:0-6727 GCA_035516335.1 Nitrososphaerales archaeon | reverse complement strand
CCCCAACAGCGCGGAGGCCCACTACAGGTACGCGCTGCTGCTCAACGACATGCTGAGGAACTCGGAGGCGCTGGCGGAGGTCGCGGCGGCGGAGGAGCTGGACCCGCTCTCCGTGGCAGTGAACCAGATAGCCGGGAGCATCCTGTACTTCGCTGGGAGGAACGACGAGGCGATCGAACGGCTCGAGCGCGCCATCGAGATGGACTCCAGGGCTGCCTTCGCCCACAACAACCTCGGCCTCGCGCTCTGCAAGCGGGGGGACCTCGAAGCCGGACTCGAGCAGATTCGGGCCGCGATGGAGCTCGACCCTAAGAACGCGATGTTCAGGGCCGACCTCTGCTACGCATACTCGATGGCTGGGAGACAAGAGGAGGCCAAAGGGGTGCTCCTGATGACCGAGGAGGAATCCAGGTCGACGCGCGTCCCCCCGATGGCGATCGCGGGCATGCACGCCAGCCTGGGCGACTCGGACAAGGCCTTGCAGTGGCTTGAGAGAGCCTACGAGGAGCACTCGCCCTACTTCGCATCGCTCAAAGTGGAGAAGTGGTTCGACGGTCTGAGATCCGATGAAAGGTTCCAGGGCTTGATGCGTCGCGCCCGCCTCGTCTAGGCTGCTGCGCTATCGCACGAACCGTATCGTCCAGAAGTCGTGGGAGATCTTCGGGTCGAGCAGGTACTCGTAGGGCATCGTGAAGTAGCCCGCGATCCCCCACTTCGGCCCCCACGAGTTCCGCACGAGGAATCTCCTCCTTCGCTCGTCATAGCCGGCGGCCAGCACGGCGTGGAGCCCGACGGTTTTCTCCCCCTTCCCCGGCATGTCGAGTCTGCCGGTCCTCTTGACCTCCTCTCCCTGGAAGCTGGTGAAGACCTTGATCCCGAGGACGAAAGGAAAGCCCTCCGCCAGGCACGACCTCAGCTCGTCGAGATTGTGCATCATCCTCAAGTATCTTACGGCCTTGTACCTCCGGGCCCGGGAGTACGCGGCCTTCGTCGGCTCCCTGAGAACGTTTGCCTTCAGGTAGGGCCATTCAGCCTCAGGGCAGACGCCCTGCGCGGCCACGCTCTTGATCCCGTCTCGGATCTGCCCGCCGGAGTCCTTCGCCGTGGTCCCCTCTCTGGCCCTTTCATTGTAGTAGATGAAGAGTCGTGACGGCCTCTTCACGTCCCTCATGCCCAGCCTCCGCTCATCGAACTCCATGGCTGCCGCGATCGCGTTCCCGGTGCAGGAGTTGATCTCGAACTGGTTGTAGACGGGCGGCAGCGATTGGCGCAGGTCGACCTTCGCCGGTAGCCCTGCCAGGACCGAAGAGGGCGGCTCGTACCGGTGGTCTCTCTTGTCCGGCCGGTCCCGGACTCCGCCGAGGCCATGCTGCATGGGAGGGTGGTTTGTGCCGCACCGTTAATAGCGGTAGTGCTTCCATGCCGCACCGTCGAAGCCCGCGGCCTCTCTTCGGCGCCTGCGCGCTAGCGTATCGGCTTGAAGTACTTGATGTCGGTAATGGCGCCCTGCCTCGCCGACTTTGGCTTCCATACGGCCTTCACCTTCATGCCCACTTCGACGTCCTTGGGAGCCACCTCCCCGAGCAGGTGTAGAATTCCCATCTCCGGCGACGCGCCGTCTATCTCTATGACCGACACCAATATCGGCTTCTTCCTCCTGCTGGCGTCCGTGTTCACGTAGACAATGGAGAACGTGTTCACACTGCCCGTGTCCCTCACCTTGACCCATTCGTCCGTGGGCCTGAAGCACTCCTCGCAGTACATCCGAGGAGGGATGAGCGTCCGCCCGCACTTTCTGCACTTCCTGGCCCAGAGAACCCCACTCTTCAGTCCATCAAGGTACCTGCTGGTGGCGACTCCGGCCGTCCACGAATACTTCAGGTCAGCGCCGTAGGCGATGGTGAGGTAGCGTTCGGCTTCAAGGTCCTCCCCCGAGACCTCCCTGCCCGGATAGCTCTTTATCTTCGAGCTCAAGCTCGCCACACTCTCGCGGCGGCTTTCCATATCAAAGTTTGCCATCTGCCCGAAGTCGCTTGGCCGCCTCGACCAGGCTGTCCACCGCGTCCGGGTTGCTCAATGAACCCCTGTTGAGCACCCTGTTCGGGTCGGCCCCCTGGAGGATCTTCCGCACCGGGACTTCGAGCTTCTTTCCGCTCAGGGTTCGGGGGATGCCTGGAACCTCCAGCACCGCGTCGGGGACGTAGCGTGGCGATATGTCCTCCCTGATCCTCTGCTTTACCTTCCCGCCCAGGCTGGCGTCCGACTTGCCGGGGGCTGGGACCACGAACAGGACCATCCTGGTCGCACCGGACGCGTCCTCGAGGTCGACGGCCAGGCTGTCGGCCACTTCGGGCATGGACTCAACTGACCTGTAGATCTCGCTGGTGCCGATCCTCACGCCCATCCGCTTGATCGTGGCGTCCGACCTCCCGTAGATCACGCTGGTCCCGCGCTCCGTTATCTTGATCCAGTCGCCGTGCCTCCAGACACCGGGGAACGTCTCGAAGTAGCTCTCCCTGTACCTGCGGCCGTCCTCGTCGCCCCAGAAGTAGAGGGGCATCGAAGGGAGGGGCTCCGTTACGACGAGCTCTCCCATTGAACCGGTGACGGGCCTGCCGCTCTCGTCGTAGGACTCCACCTTCGCTCCGAGCCACCTGCACTGGATCTCACCAGAGTAGACGGGCAGCGTCGGGCAGCAGCCGACCAGTACGGAGCAGACGTCGGTGCCCCCGCTGATGGACCCGACCCATAGGTCCTTCTTGACGTGGGCGTAGAGCCACTCGAAGCCCTCCGGTGAAAGAGGGGAGCCGGTGGATCCGAACCCCCTGAGGCCCGCCAGGCCGTGCGTCGAACCCGGGTCGATCCCTGACTTCATGCAGGCGCCGACGTAGGCCGCGCTGGCGCCGAAGAACGTCAGTCCGGCCCTTTCGGCCACGCTCCACATCGCGTCCATGCCCGGGTGTCCCGAGCTGCCGTCGTAGAGCACGATCGTGGCCCCGCAGAGGAGGCCCCCCACGAGGTAGTTCCACATCATCCAACCGGTTGTGGTGAGCCACAGGAACCTGTCGCCCGCCCTGAGGTCGTTGTGGAGCGCGAGGCCCTTCAGGTGCTCCAGGAGAATCCCGCCCTGGCCGTGCACGATCGGCTTCGGCGGGCCCGTGGTGCCGGAGGAATAGAGCACCCAAATGGGGTGGCTGAACGGCACCGCCTTGCACTCGAGTCTGGCGCTTCCCGAGGCGACCTCGTTCCAGTCCGCGGCCCCAGCGGGGAGCTTGGCCCCGCTCTCTCCGCCGGCGAGCATCGCGACCTTCTTCAGGCTGGGCAGTGCCTTGACGATCGTCTCGACGGTCCCGGTCCTGTCGAACCACTTTCCGCCGTAGCTGTACCCGTCGGTGGCCAGGAGCACCTTGGGCTCTATCTGCCTGAACCTGTCGAGGACGCTAAGGGATCCGTGCTCCGGCGGGCAGCTGGACCAGACCGCGCCGAGGCTCGCCGACGCCAGGAAGGCCACCACGGCCTCCAGACCGTTCGGAAGGAAGGCGGCCACCCTGTCTCCCGGCCCCACGCCGAGGCCCCTGAGTCCCGCCGCGGCGGAGCCCACCAGCTTTTCGAGCTCCGTCCAGCTCACCTCCTTCCTTGCGCCGAGCTCGTTCGTGGCGATGATGGCCGTTCCCTCCCTCCCGACTGAAAAGAGGTGACGGGTGTAGTTCAGATACGCGCCGGAGAACCACTCCGCACCAGGCATGCTCATGGTGCTGAGGACCTCCGAGTACTCGCCCTCCACGCCGACGTGGAAGTACTCGAGGATCGACTTCCAGAACGCGTCGACGTCGTCGACGGACCAGCGCCAAAGCTCGTCGTAGCTGCCGAGCTTCCTCCCGCGCTCGCCAAGCCACTTCACGTATGAGGTGATGTTGGCGTTCTTGATCGTTTCACTGTCGGGTTGCCAAAGTAGCTTCCCTTCCGACAAGCTCGGTGGCCTTCTCGGCGGGGCATGTATAAACGCGCTGCGGGGCGAAGCGGCGTTTCGACAGTTTCGTATCCGCCCGGATTGATGCCACAAGACCAGTAGGCCCCCCCGACTGAACGTGGATGGGGGGATTTCTACGCTAGAATGACATCTTCGATAGACGAGAATCGATCGACACCCTCGAGCTGGTTCGGGTTTCACGAATTGGTGCGGGATCACGTAGGGCGGCTCGGCCACGCGACCGTCTCAGGGCTCAGAGAGGTGATCAGGGCACGAGCTCTCGAACCGCCGCCGAGAGTTACGCTGTCGCGGGGGGCCTCTGGCAAACCCGACCTCGGCATGGCGAACAGCGGCCAGTGTTCATTGAGGGTCTCCCTTTTTGACGAGGTTCGTTGGTTTGCTGCAAGCGCCGGTTTCGCTGACGGGGAGAAGCGAGCAAAACCATCTGAAGGGTTGTCGCTACTTGACATTGGCGACAGGTATTCGGCGGGAGCTGAATGGTGCCAGCGCTGTCGCAAGATTGGAAGGAAGTGGGTCAGAAAACCGTTTGCCGCTAGTTCCTCATCACTATGACGGTTCCCACCTGAAGAAGGTCGCCCCAAGCTTGCGCTACGCCCCTGTGCACCTCCTTCTTGACCTGCCGCTTCCCGGCTTCGCCTCTGAGCTGCCAGAAGAGCTCGCAGACCTTCATGGTCCCTGCTGCGGCGATCGGGTTGCCGACTCCCAGAAGCCCCCCTGACGGGTTGATGGGCAGGTCCCCGTCTCTCTGGGTCACCCCTTCCTTCGTCAGCTTGGGAGCCTCTCCCTTGTCGGCCAGCAGCAGCCCCTCCATGTGGTGAAGCTCCTTGTAGTCGAACGGGTCGTAGGGCTCCGCGAAGTCTATCTGCTTCTTGGGGTTGTCGACCCTGGCCATCCGGTAGGCCATCCTGGCGGCCTGCTCTACGTAGCGAGGATAGTACAGGTCCCTGTTGGTCCAGTACTGGGTGTCCAGGTTCCAGCCGACCCCGTCTACCCAGACCGGGTCGTCCGTGTACTTCCTGGCCAGGTCCTCGGAGACGAACATCAGGGCCGCCGCGCCGTCGGACGTGGGCGACACGTCGAGTCTCTTCACCGGAAGCGCTATGGGCTCGCTCTTCATCACGTCGTCCACCGTGATCCTCGCAGGCAGCTGGGCGCTAGGGTGGTCCATCGCGTTGCCCTTGTTCTTCACGGAGACGAGCGCGATGTCCTCCTCCTTCACGTTGTGGACCGACATGTACCTCTTCATCTCCAGCGAGAATATCCAGAGCAGCGTCGTGCCCAGGGGCCTCTCCAGCGTGTGGTCGAAGATGCTCCAGAACGCGTAGGCGGGATGGGGGTGCAGGGACGACATCTTCTCCTCCGCGACCACGAGGCAGGTGTCGAAGAGCCCCGACGCGACGTGCCACCAGCCGGCCACGGGTGCGAAAACTCCTGTCCCCCCTCCGACGTAGACCCTGCTGTACGGCTTCCCTGTCCCGCCGGCTCCGTCCATGAGGTACTCGCCTTTCATGTGCACGCCGTCGAACGCGTCCGGCGCCGTCCCGAGAACTACCGACTCGACGTCCTTGATCTCCATGCCGGCCGAGTCGAGGGCCATCCTGCTGGCCTCGAACGACATCTCGCGTCCGGTCTCCAGCATGCGCCTCCTGAACTTCGTGATCCCGGCCCCAACCACTGCGACTCTTCTCATCCTGTGATCACCTCGAAAGCACCGCGACGGCTCCTGACGCCGTCGGGCTGCCCCTCCATGACACCGCCAGGGCCTTCTCGACTCCCTTCACCTGGATCTCGCCCGCCCTGTCCGTGAGCTGAAGCACGCACTCGAGCATCCTGTGGGCGGCCGTGGCTTCGATGAGGTTGCCCGACCCCAGAGAGCCGCCGCTCGGGTTCAGCCGCCGTTCCTTCCCCGAAAGCATGGACCTGATCTCCCTGTTCCCAAAGCCCAAAGACGCGAGGTGCTGGAGCAGCTTGTAGGAGTATCCGTCGTCCACTTCCAGCAGGTCGAAGGAGGCGAGGCCTCTCAGTCCCGACTGCTTCAACGCGCTCTTGAGCGCGAGGGCAGCGTACGAGGCTTTGTCTGCGTCTCCGCCTTCGTACCAGGGGGTCGCGGACCGCCACGCCAGGCCGTCCACGTAGACCGCTTCTCGCCTGTTCTTCCTAATCCAGGCCTCGGAGGCGACAACCAGCACCACCGACGCCTCTGCGTACTGGGGCTTGTCGTACTTCCGGAGAGGCAGCGCGACCGGCTCCGCCTCGTTGATCTCGTCCAGAGTCAGAGAGGCACCGAAGCTGGACCTGGGATTGCGAAGCGAGGAAGCCTTCTCCCTCTGGACGACCAGGCTGCAGTCGTCCCTGCTCATGCCCGACTCGCTCAAGAAGTAGCTCATCTCCAGGCCGGCCAGGACATCGTTGTTCGCTCCGGGTACGCGCATGAATATTGGGTCGAGGCCCAGGTTCTCGACGGCAGTCTTGTCCAAGACGTCCGCGACCTTGCTGTGGGCCTCCACCGACACCACCTCGGCGATTCCCGACCTGATGTGCATGAGCGCGTGGCCCAGTCCCGTTATAGCGTCTGCGGGCACCGTGCAGACCGGTCTTCTTGCTCCCCCGAGCTGATCGGGGATCATCTCGTCGGCTATGCTCCAGCCCTCCCACAGGTCCTCGGTGCAGCTGATGAACGACCCGATCTCCTTCCTGGGATCAACGTCCGCGTCAGCGTACGCCTTTGACGCCGCC
>DATJAJ010000026.1:0-5673 GCA_035516335.1 Nitrososphaerales archaeon | reverse complement strand
CGGAACAGGTTCGAGTAGATGGACTGCTCCTGCACGAATCCCTGCACCGCTGCGAGCTCTCCGAAGTAGCCCTGGACGAGGTTGGCGGCCATGGTTCCCGTCATGTTCGACGAGCTGTGATTGAGGTTCACGGCAAGGGTTGTCCCGTTCTTGAGGAGCCACGCTGTGAACGTCACGCTCGGGTTCCCGGCGAAGTCCCCTACCACCTTGTAGGTTGTCGAGGTCACGGACTGAACCGAGTAGGAGAATGTGAAATTCAGGCTTGATTTCATTGTGCTCGTGGTGCCGCTGAAGACCATTGTCATGGACGGATACGCGTCGAGCTGCGGGATGAGAACCAGGACGGTGGAGGCAGGAGATGCGGTTGTAGTCGAAGTGCACGTCGCGGTGAGGGTCTGAGTCGAAGTCTGAGGAGTCGTGGTCGAAGTCGTCGACGCCGACGTGCTACTCGATGAAGGGCCTGCCGAAGTCGAGGATGTCGTCGTGCTCGCCGATGACAAGGTGGACGAACTGGATGACGGAACTGCGGAGCTGCTCGTGCTGGCCGTGGAAACTGCGGTGCTGGTCGAGGTCGTGGACTGAGTTGTCGTCGATGTCCCGCCTGATGACGGAGCCGAGCTCAGGAAATAGGCGACCACCGCAATGGAGACAATCACCACCAGGACCACAACCGTAACCACACGGCTGATTCCCCTCTTCTGAAGCTTCAAGATGGGCGTGGCATTTGAGTGAGCTATTAGGTGGTGTTCCCTAATCTAACGGGGAATGTCTCTTAGGCAGATTCTGTCAAGGCGTGAATCTTGGACAAGACCTTGACAAGCGGAGACGGCCACGCGGTCACCGCAGGTCGCCTAGACAACGGTGAACTTGAACCCGTAGATTATCTGGCCCGACTCACCGTCGACCAGAGCCCTTCTGACTATCGCCCGAACCTTCGCGCCCGTCTTTATCGACCCTTCGGGGGAGTCGACCACCTGCGAAAGAACCCTGGCGCCATTTTCCAGCTCGACGACGGCCAAGTGCAGCGGCGTCTGGGCCTCGAAGCCAGGCAGCGGCTCGTGCAGGACCGTGTAGGTCATTATCTTCCCACTCTTGGGCATCTCTTTGTCCTTGATTCGATCCGAGCCGCACCCCCTGCACCTGTACACCGGCGGGAAGAACTCGTCACCGCAGTCCGTGCACTTGCTCCCGATGAGACGGTAATACCTGTCCCTGACTCGCCAATACTGGATGGACACCTAGGCCGCCCTCCCAAACACGTGGACCGCCGCCGTCGTATCCACGCCCCCGACGTTCTGGGTGACCGCGTACTCGGCTCCTTCGACCTGGTTCTTCCCTGCTTGATCGGTGAGCTGGAGGAATGCTTCTGCGATCTGGTACATGCCCGTCGCCCCAACGGGATGACCCCTGGCCTTCAGGCCCCCGAACGTGTTGATTGGGAGTTCAGAGCTCCTGCCGTACTTGCCCGCTTTCGCGTCCTTCGAAGCATGGCCTCTCTTTGAGTACCCCATGGCCTCCAGCGAGAGCGCCCCCACGACGGAAAACGCGTCGTGCAGCTCGGCGCAGCTGATCTTGCTCCGACCGAGGCCAGCTTCCTCCATGGCCCCCTTGAACGCGAGCCTGGTTGACTTGAAGTCGAGCATGTCCTCCCTTTCGTAGAGGCTGAAGTCGTTCGTCGCTATCTTCCCTCCGAGGACCTCGGCCATCCTTCTCTTGGTTCCAGACGCCGCGTTGTCGTTCACGAGGAGAACGGCGGCCGACCCGTCCCCGACCGGCGCGCAGTCGAAGAGCCTCAGGGGGTCCGATATCATGGCGGACCTGCTCACGACCTCGGGGGAGATAGCCTTCCTGAACTGCGCGTGGGCTGCCGTGACCGCGTTCGAATGGTCGATCACGGGAATGGAGCTCAGCTCGTCCCTTGACACGTCCATCTGCTCCATGTAGTACCTCGCCAGGAGGCCGTTCAGGGCCGCGAAAGTTGCCCCCACGAACTGTGTGTACTCTGCCGACTCTGCCATGGCCAGCGCCTGGGAGACCTCCTCCGGTTCGAGGTCCCTCATCTTCTCCACCCCCACCACAAGAGCGGAGTCGATGGCGCCCGACCGCACGAGGTTGTACCCCACGTTGAACGCCGAGCCCCCGGATGAGCACGCAGATTCGACCTTGAACGCAGGCACTCCGGTCAGCCCGAGTCCGTCCGCGAGCATCGCGCCGAGGTGCTCTTGGCGGGCCCCCACCGCGCTGAACATGTTGCCCACCACTATCTGGTCGGGCTTCTTCCTTCCGAAGGATTTCAGCGCCCCCCTCGAAGCCTCGACAGCGAGGTCAAGGATGGACGATTCCCAGTGGTCGGCTATGGTGGTCATGCCTACCGAGCTCACGTAGACCTTTGACCTTGGCACGGGATCGCCTACTTCTCCAGCTTGTCCCGGAACTTCGAGTAGGTGGAGTAGTCGATCTTGGTGCTCCTCTCCAGCATCGACCTCACAGTCGGGTTGACGCCTCGGGCCTTCGTTATCCCGTCGAGCACCTCTATGCAGAAGGCATCCGAACCCGCACCGGAGCCGAAGCTTGCGAGTAGGATCTTGTCACCAGGCTTCGCCTCGTCGAGGACGGCTGCCAGGCCTATTGGAGAACTCCCGGCGTAGGTATTCCCTATGATCGGATTGAGCAGACCGGTCTTGATCTGGTCCATGGTGAAACCGAGCCGCGTCGCTACCTCGACTGGGAAGCGGGGGTTCGGCTGGTGGAAGACAGCGTACCTGAAGTCTGAAGGCTCGTGCCCCGTTTCCTTGAACAGCGTGGTGACGGAGCTCTCGATGTGATGGAAGTAGGCCGGCTCGCCGGTAAACCTCGAAAGGTGCCTTGGGTAGCGCTCGTGCGCCCTGCGCCAGAAGTCCCCCGTGTCGGACACATAAGAAGTGCTGCAGTCTATCACGGCGATGGCGCGCTTGGACCTCCTCCCGATCACGTAGGCGGCCCCTCCGCTCGCCGCCGTGTATTCGAGGTCGTCCCCGGGGCGCCCCTGGGCAGTGTCCATTCCTATGGCGAGCCCCGCCTCGATCATGCCCGAGCCGACGAGACCGGTTATGACCTGCATAGCCTCCGTCCCCGCCTTGCACGCGAACTCTAGGTCTGCCGCGAGCGTGTAGTGCTGACCCAGCGCCTGGGCGACCATGGTGCTGGTGGGCTTGACTGCGTAGGGCTTGGATTCAGTCCCGACGAAGACGGCGCCGAGGGATTCCACCTTGGCCATGTTCATGGCCTGCCTCGCAGCCTCTATTGCCATGGTCACGGTGTCTTCGTCTGCCGCAGCGACCGCCTTCTCCAGGTTCGGACCAGAACCTCCCCCCTTCCAGACCCTCGCTATCTCAGTCGTGGGGAGCCTGTAGTAGGGGATGTAGGCGCCGTAGCCAAGGATGACGGCTCGCTCCTTGCTCTGCATCAGATTCATGAGAATTCTGTCTGGCCCGCCCGGTGGTCTAAATAAATCATTGGCCAAAAATAGCCAATCGACGAAGTCGGCTTAGCTGGGGGCTCAGACCGCCTTGATCTGCTTCACGACCGCGGGCCGGGCCTTCCTGAACACCCTGTAGCCGCATATGCACTTCACCTCAGGCAGCTTCGCGAGCTCTTCCTGCGTGGTCCTGGTCCCGCACCTGACGCACTCGTACACGGCTCCGGCAAAAACCCTGGCTGGTGCCGCGGGCGCTGCGGGCTGCGGCTCCTTCGGCGCCTCTTCACTCAACACATTGTTCGGCCGAGATTCCTCGTATTTCTGTCTTGCCCCCTTCAAAGGCAAGAGGCGCTGCCCTAGGCAAGCGCCCGGACGGCTTTCAGGAACTCGTTGGCGACGCGCTGCATGTCCGGCTCGGAGATGCCTGGATGTACCGGGAGCGAAATCACGTGCCTCGCGGCGTCCTCGGTCCGCTTTAGCGTCTTCTTGCCGTAGCCGAGCTTTGCGTAGAGGGGAGCCTTGTGGACCGGTATCTTCCAGTACACCGCTGCTCCGACGCCCGCTGCATTCAGGGCCTTGACAATTTCGTCCCTCTTCTTCTTGAGGTGGAGTGTGTACAGGTAGTAGACGTGCGTCCTGTCATCGGCGTTCTGGGTGAACTCGACCCCAGGCGCTGTACTCACCCTGTCGTTGAGGAATCGTGCGTTCTTCGCCCTCGCCCGCAAGAAACCTTCCAACCTGTCCATCTGCACCGAAGCGATGGCTGCCCCGATTTCCGGCAGCCTGTAGTTGAACCCGAGGACGCGGGTGTCATAGCCGTGGATCATGCCGTGGTTCCTGACCAGTCGCAGCCTCTCGGCGAGTCCGTCGTCGTCCGTCGTGACAGCTCCCCCCTCCCCCGACGTGACGACCTTCGTGGCGTACAGGCTGAAGCACCCCGCGTCAGACAGCTTGCCCGTCTGGGTTCCTTTGTACGTGGCGCCGAGCGACTCTGCCGCGTCCTCGACGACCGCGATCCCTCTGGGTGAGGCAACCTCCCTCACTTCGTCCATGTCGGCCGGATAGCCGTAGACGTGCACCGGGATGACAGCCTTGGTCCTCCTGGTGACGGCCTTCCTGAATGACTCCGGGTCAATGCAGTAGTCCCTCTTGACGTCCACGAACACGGGCTTCGCCCCGCACGCGAGGACCACGTTCGCCGTCGCGACGAAAGTCAACGACGGGACCACCACCTCGTCGCCTGGTTTGATGCCGAGCGCCATCAGCGTCGTGTGGAGCGCGGCGGTCCCCGAGTTCACGGCGACGGCGTGCTTCGCGCCCACGAGGTTCGTGACCTTGCCTTCGAACTCACGAACACGTTTCCCTCCCTCCATCGATGCGTCTACGAGCCTGCCGGTCGAAAGGACCTCGAGGACAGCCTTCTGCTCCTCCTCTCCGAGGATCGGTTTGTTGATGGGAATGAACGACATTTGGTTCTGCCTGGCCTCTTCGAGGGGGTTTATTTGAGCGCTACCCTGCCGAGGCCGGCCCCCGACCCATGAGGAGCGCTACTCCGCCGCTGCCTTCGCGGCCGGCTTCGCAGTGGCGACGTAGAAAAGCAGGACGTGGATTACTGCCAGGACGGCAAAGCCAGCGGTCGACAGGGTCGCCAGGGTTGAGAACGCGCCGCCAAGGAACGAGAGCCACGCGTAGACCTGGTAGGCAGCCAACAGGAGACCCATGACTGCGGTGGCAACGCACCAAGCCCAGGTGAACCTCCCCGAAGGCCATTCTCTCAGCATTATGCCGCCCGCGATGCACGCCACCACCGGCCAGAGGATCAGTGAAGAGCCGGCGAGGAACGCGATGGCGAGCCATATCACTCCGACAGCGATGAAGAAGTAGCTGCCGTTGGCGACGAGCAATCCCAGAATCTTCGGCATCTCTGGGGCCGAGCGGACTAGTCGTTATAAATCGTCCGAATCCGCTCGTCCATCGGCTAGGTAGGCTTATTTGCCGAAGGGCCAACCGGAGCCAGACCCTGACTTGTCCCAATCCATAGTGCAGAGGAGGGAACTGGCCGGCAAGCTGGCGGAGCTCACAAGGCCCGCCTCCGAAGCCGACGAGTCTCTCCTGGCCTCGGCCTCCTACGACGGCGACAAGAGACACGCCCTCCTCAAGTTTTACGACCAGAAGGAGGGGAGGTTCAGGATCTGGGAGGACAACACGGGACATCT
>DATJAJ010000025.1:0-34951 GCA_035516335.1 Nitrososphaerales archaeon | reverse complement strand
AAGACCGAGAAGAGAAACAGGAAGGCAAAGCACTCAAAGCCCCTCAAACCAGTCGTCTGCCTCATCTCTGGCTTCTTCACCACGGCGAGGGGGAGATTGTTTATCCCGCTAAGTAAGCGAAATCAATATGCTGACGTCCTATTGAACAGGCACGTCAGGCGCACGATTGAGGGGAAGGCACTTCGAAGTCTCACAATTACCCCTGGATCACTATCAATCTGCTACTCTGAAGACGTCGTGCCGATTCCTGCAAGAACAGTCTATGGAGTGGACAGAAACGAGAAGAACCTGACCTTCGGGAACGAGAAAAATGTGATTCAGATTGTCATGTCGAAGACGGTCAAAGTCCGACAGACGACAAGGAAGATTGTGGGCTCGTTCAAGCGAAATGACGTCAGAATGAGGAGGAAGCTGGCATCGAAGTATTGGAGGCGAGCAACCAATCGAACCGACCAGATGCTCCATGGGGCCACAAGTTTCATTGTAGAATCGGCTGTTCATGGAAGCGCAGCGCTTGCTCTCGAGGACCTTACGGATATCAGGAAGATGTATCGGAGGGGCAACGGTCAGGGAACCGATTATCGGTTCCGGCTAAACTCATGGCCTCATGGTAAAGCACACTACATGCTCGATTACAAGGCCGTGTGGAACGGTGTCACGATGATTTCGCTTACAAAGGCTGACACTCGCGGCTCCACTACAGAGTGCGCATCGTGTGGGGAGAGGCTTCACAGCCCTGCGAAGGGAGATGCGAAGCATGGGCGGATGTTGTGGTGTCAGTCGTGTAAGGCGTGGATGGAGAGGGATGCAAATGCGGCAATCAATCTCTCCAAGAGGGGGCTGGTGAGGTTCGCCAGTTCCCTTCCTCAGTCACAGAGTCGCTCGCAAGAGAGTAACTTGGCTGAGGACAAAGGGCTGGCAGTTGAAGCATTGAAGGGGAACGGGACGACGACCCCAATCCTCAGAGTCGATGCCAGCAAGTTGGCTCGCTGTGGTCCGAGGGCAGACAGCCTCTAGTGCGACCCGGATAACCGACAGAACCTAAAGAGAACTCGTGATCTGGACGTTCGAGATGTCGAAGTAGCGCTTCGCGAGGAGGCGCACCTTCTCGGCGTTCCTGCCGCCCACCCCCAGCACGGCCCCCTTCTTCCTGTGGTCGACCACGACCACGACTCCCTTGGTCCCGTCCAGGCGGTCCGTCACCCTCACTTCTTCGATGAACCTCGTCCCCAGAACGTTGCGGATCAGCTCCTCGGGGGCGTCGGCCCACTCCACCACCTCGACCGGCCGCCTCACCGCCCGCTCGACCTTCTTCACGGACATGCCGTCCTTGCCGATGGCCAGTCCCATCTGGCCCTTGGTTACCACGAATATCACCCGGTTCTGCTTCTCGTCAACGATGCAGTCCCTGGCGGTCGCCCCGCTCAGGCTCTGGAAGAGCGACATCAGGGAGAGCTGCTGCGATGAGAGCTTGATCTCTGGCACGCGAGAATCACCGGAGTAGGGTCTTGAGCTCCGCCTCTCCGATGGACTTCAGGGTGAGCGCGGAGACCCTGTAGGGCCTGCCTATGATCTTCGAGAACTCGGCCGATGTTGCGTCAACCTCCACGATGGCGACCCCGTGCTTCTTCGCCTCCTCCCTGAGCTTCTCGCCCAGAGGCGCCGGGATGGACCTTGTGCAGAGCAGGGCCTTGGCGCCCTTCATGGAGGACATGCTCTCGCGGGCCCCGATCGTGTACTTGCCGGTCTTCATGGCCCCGCGGATCAGTTTTGTTAGCTGGGCGGTGTCTGTCAATGTTGTCAGCTCATGTAGAGGTCGATCATGCCGGTGCCCACGGGTATGGGGAGGCCGACTATGACGTTTTCTGTCACGCCCTTGAGCTCCTCGGTCTCGCCCTTCACCGCTGCCTCGGCCAGCGTCGGGACGGTTATCTCGAAGGCCGCCCTGGCGAGCACGCTGCTCTTCGCGCCGGCGATGCCGTGGCGCCCTATCTGCTGTATGTATCCCTTGGACGTCATGAGGTCCGCGACCAGGAAGATGTGCCTGATGTCGACCTCGAGCCCCTGCTCGTCAAGGGTGCTCATTACCTCCCTCACGAGCGTGGCCCTGGCCGCCTCGATGCCGAGAACCTGGGCGACCTCGTGGACGTTGTTGGTGTAGACCCGAGTCGGGTCCACCCCCTCGACGGCCACCACCTTGCCCAGGTTTGAGCCGGTCGTCTGGATGAACCACTCGTCGTTCTCCTTCACCACCGTCACCCTGGTGATGCCAGGGATGCCCTTCAGCTTCATGTTGAGGATCTTGTTCCTCATGGTGAAGAGCGTGGAGAGGTCGGCGTTCTCCAGGTTGACCCTGATTATGTTGTGCTTCTCGTCCGGCTGGGCGTTGCGCTTGCCCGTCTCTATGACCTCGGCCACGTCGCCGATCTTGACGTCCCTGTCGGCCATCATTTCGGGGCTCAGGTGGAGCTTGATGCCCTCGGTCGGGTCCACCTCGCTGTAGCTCACCACGTTGCCGACCTTGGTGAAGAGTATCTCCTTCGCGACCTTGACCGCCTTCTCGTTGGAGGCGGCGTATTCCTTCTTCATGTAGATGTCCATGGAGGGCGTCGCGGGGATCTTTCGGGCGTCCACCAGCTCCATGAGCCTCGGCAGCCCGAGCGTCACGTCCCTCTCCCTGACGCCTGCGAAGTGGAAGGTTCTGAGCGTCATCTGTGTCCCGGGCTCGCCGATGGACTGGGCCGCCACGATGCCCGACGCCTCGCCTGGCTCCACTCTGGAGTACTCCAGCGCGTCGCCGACCCTCTCCAGGGCGCTCTTCCCTCCTTCCTCGGTGAGGTGGGAGGTGACGAGCTTGTTCTTGAGCTCCTTCGCCAGCCTCTCGTTGAGCCTCGACTGGTACCGCTTCAGCAGCTTGTCGGCCGTCTCGTCGTCGAGCTTGGTCTTCGATTTGTCCAGGAGCTCCTGGGTCTCCATGAGCCTGTCCAGGTTGAGCGGCCGGCCGTGGTCGCTCTTGGCCGGGTCCACTCCGTCCTCGCCGTAGAGGAACTGGATTATGTGGCCGTGCGGGTCCCTCACCGTCAGGTCGTATTCGACCTTGAGGTGCTCGAGCGCGTTGACGAGCCTCCTCTGCATGTAGCCGCTCTGCTGTGTCCTGACGGCCGTGTCCACGAGGCCCTCCCTACCGCCCATGGCGTGGAAGAAGAACTCCGAAGGCGAAAGGCCGTCCCTGTAGTTGCTCCGGACGAAGCCCTTGGCCTCGGGCGAGTTGTCGTACCACGGGAAGTGGCTGAGCGCGCGGCCCCTCATGCCCTTCTCTATCCTCTTGCCCCTGACCGACTGCTGGCCCAGTGCCGCCGTCATCTGGCCCAGGTTGAGGCTGGAGCCTCTTGCGCCGGTCCTGGCCATTATGACGCCGGAGTTGTCCGACGGGAACGCCCTGTCGGCGATCCTGCCCGCCCTGTCTCTGGCCCTGGAAAGCTCGTTGACTATGTACGCTTCCAGCGAGTCCTCGGGCGAGAGCCCTCTGGTCAGCTGCAGCGTGCCCGCCTTGTACTTCTTGAGCAGCTCGGCAACGTTGTCGTATGCCTCGTCGAGCGTGTCCTTGATGTTCTTCTTCGCCTCCGGTGGCAGCTCGAGCTCGTTGAACCCGTAGGTGAAGCCCCTGCGGGTCAGGAACGTCTTGAGGACCTTCAGGATCGAGTTGAGGAAGTTTCGCGCCTGCTCGTTCCCGTAGTCCTTGGTGATCCTGTGCAGCAGGCTGTCGGGCTCCTCGGCCCCTATGACCGCCTTGTCCACGACGCCCGATATGAGCTGGCCGTCCCTTATCACGACGTCGTTGGACGAGCCGGACTTCGAGGACTTCGCCCACTTCGACGTCAGCACGTAGTTCATGCCCGCCGGGATGAACAGGGAGAACAGCTGCTTGCCGGTGTACATGGGCTTGGCGCCCTTGACGGCCGGCTCCGGCAGGTCGCCTTCGTAGTCGCCGACGAGGGCCAGGTTCGAGAACTCCCCGGGCGTGAGCAGCGTCTCGTCCTGGGTGAGCATGAACGCGCCGGTGATGAAGTCCCTGATGCCCCCGATTATGGGGCCTCCGTACCTCGGGGAGAGTATCTGGTCCTGGACCTTCATGAGCATGAGCGCCTCGGACCTCGACTCCTCGCTCTGAGGGACGTGCAGGTTCATCTCGTCCCCGTCGAAGTCGGCGTTGTAGGGCGGACAGACGGAGGGGTGGAGCCTGAAGGTTCTGTACGGCAGGACCCGCACGAAGTGGGCCATGACCGACATCCTGTGGAGCGACGGCTGCCTGTTGAACAGCACGACGTCGCCGTCCATCAGGTGCCTCTCCACGATGTATCCCGCCGTAAGCGAGTCGGCCAGGGCCTTCCTGTCGCTGGCGAAGTCCAGCCTGATCTTGACACCGTCTGGCCTGATGACGTAGTTGGCGCCGGGGTGCTCGTTGGGTCCCCTTGTCACGAGCGCCTTCAGAGTGTCCTGGTTCCAGGAAGAGACCTTCTCTGGTATGGTGAGCTTCTTCGCGACCTCGAACGGGATGCCGACCTCGCCGATGTCCAGGCTCGGGTCTGGGCTGATGACCGTCCTGCTGGAGAAGTCCACCCTCTTGCCTGAGAGCGAGCCTCTGAACCTTCCCTCCTTCCCCTTCAGCCTCTGGCTGAGGGTCTTGAGCGGCCTACCGGACCTGTGGTGGGCCTGGGGTATGCCGGACACCTCGTTGTCGAAGTAGGTCGTGACGTGGTAGTGGAGCAGGTCGACCAGGTCCTGCACGATGAGGTGCGGGGTGCCCGATTCTTTGCTCTCGCGCACGCGCTGGTTGACCCTGAGGATGTCGACGATCTTGTGGGTGAGGTCGTCCTCAGACCTGATCCCCGACTCGAGCGTGATGCTGGGCCGCACCGTGAGCGGCGGCACCGGGAGCGCCTGCAGCACGAACCACTCCGGCCTGGCGGCCTTGGAGTTGAAGCCCAGCAGCTCGAGGTCGGCGTTCGTGACGCGCTCCAGCCTCTCCCTTATGGCGACCGGGAGCAGCCTGGTGGCGCCGCCCTCCTCCGTGATCTCGTGGAAGGTGGTGGGCTTCGTGAACTCTATCTGGAACTGCTGCTTCCCGCAGTGCGGGCAGAGCTTGACCTTCTTGGCCTTCGTGATTATCTCCTTGGCGATGACTTCGACCAGGGCGGGCATGAACTCGGTGCGCGTAGAAAGCCTCTGCTTGTATGCGTCGAGCTCCTGCTGGGGCAGGAGGAGCCTTCCGCAGGTCCTGCAGGTCGTCTGGATCAGGCGGTTGATTTCGTCGACGAAGGCGATGTGGAGTACCGGCTCCGCAAGCTCGATGTGACCGAAGTGGCCCGGGCAGCGCCCCGCGGTGCTCCCGCAGGTGCCGCACTTCTGGCCCGGCTCCAGGGTCCCGAGCCTGCTGTCCATGAGCCCGCCCTGCACGGGCATGCCGTCCTCGTCGTAGGTCTCGGGCTGGGTGATCTCCGCGACCGAGTACCTTCGGACCTCGTTCGGAGAGAACACCGCGAAGTCGATGCCCTTTATGGTCTTCAGCGCCTGCTCCATCGACATCTTGCTACACCTTCCCCTTGAGCTCCAGCCTGGGAACTATGTTCAGACTCATCATCTCCTGAAGGAGAAGCTTGAACGCGTAGGCCACGACCACGGTGGAGATCTTGGACTGGTCGCCGTCGATCTTGCAGGTGTACCTGCGCTGCTTCGCGTCGTAGTAGGCGATGAGGCCGCACTTCTCGCAGACATAGATCTCGGTCTTGTCGGCCTCGTCGAGCAGCCTGTCCTTGAGGACCATGGACGCGCCGTAGGCGATCAGGCAGTCCCTCTCCATCTCACCGAACCTCAGGCCGCCTCCCCTGGCCCTGCCCTCCGTGGGCTGCTTGGTGAGCATCTGGACCTGTCCCCTGGCTCTGGCGTGTATCTTGTCTGCGACCATGTGGTGCAGCTTCTGGTAGTAGACCACGCCGACGAAGATGTCGGCGGCGAACTTCTTGCCCGTCTTCCCGTCGTACATGACCTCCCTGCCCGTCGGCTCGTAGCCTCTGCCGGTCAGGACCTTCTCCAAGTCGTCGGTGCTCTCCCCCGAGAAGGCCGAGCCGTCCACCGGGGTGCCCCTGAGGGCGCCGGCCTTGCCCGCGATGGACTCGATGAACTGGCCCACGGTCATCCTGGACGGGAACGCGTGCGGGTTGATTATGACGTCCGGGACCACCCCGTCCGCGGTGTAGGGCATGTCCTCCTGGGGGACAACGAGCCCGACGACCCCCTTCTGGCCGTGCCTGGACGCGAACTTGTCCCCTATCTCGGGCACCCTCATGTCCCTGACCCTGACCTTGTACATCTTGCCGCCCTCGACGTTCTCGGTCATGAAGACCGAGTCGACCACTCCTGCCTCGGAGGGCCTCACCGCGGTCGATGTGTCCCTGCGGTAGGGGCCTTTGATCTCGAACTCCTTGTACTCCTCCATGAACCTGGGCGGGCTGGTCCTCCCCATCACCACGTCTCCGCCGGAGACCTGGGCCTCGTGCGAGACCACGCCGTCGCCCTCCAGCAGACGGTAGAACTTCTCGCCCCTGTAGCCGCGTATGTTGGACTCGGCCGACGGGATCTCGAAGGTGTCCCTCATGCCGCCGAGGTACTGCTTTGCCTCGGCCTCGTAGAGCCTGTAGAAGAACGATCGAGCGAAGCCTCTCTCAACGCTCGACTTGTTCATGATGATCGCGTCCTCGATGTTGTACCCTTCGAAGGAGAGCACCGCGACGACCGCGTTCTGGCCCAGCGGCCTCTCGTCGATCTTCAGCAGGTCGAGCGTCCTCGTCCTGACCACGGGGGCCTGAGGGCTGACCAGCAGGTGCTGGCGGACGTGGGGGGAGATGGGGTAGGTGGGCGAGGAGAAGCCTAGGCTCTGCTTCGCCATCGCCGACTCGTAGGTGTTCCTCGGAGACTGGTTGTGCTCCGGGTAGGGGATTATCGACGCCGCGATGCCGAACATGGCGGCGGGGAAAAGCTCCAGGTGCGAGTTCTTCGTGGACAGCTCCTCCGGGTCCATGGCCACGAGGCAGTTCTCTTCCTCGTTGGCGTCGATGAGCTCGACCACTCCCTGCTCCACGAGGTCGCGCCAGGACAGCTGCCCGGCGGCAACCTTCTCGACGTGGTCAGGTGTCAGGAGCGACCTGCCGTTCTCGACGACGACCAGCGGTCGGAGCACCCTTCCGGAGCTCAGGCTGATGTAGAGCCTCGGGTAGGCGTTCTCGTTGAGCGGGGTGACGTATAGCACGCTCGCGCCCGGGTTGATCTGTCCCTCCCTCCTGAGCTTCCTGAACGCCTTGGCGAGCCTCTCGCCGTCGTCCACGTAGCCGAGGAACCTCCCGTCCATGAACACGCGGCAGCCCTCCTGCTGGAGCTTCGGGTCAGACTCCTTGATCGGTTTGGCGCCGAGCTCCCAGAGCTTCTCCTCCACCTCCGCAGCCGGGGCGCTCACGGAGATGATGGCCGACAGCGCAAGGTTCTTCACGAGACCGCAGTTGACGCCCTCTGGCGTCTCGGACGGGCATATCCTTCCGAAGTGGGTGGCGTGGAGGTCCCTGGCCTCGAAGTTGGGCTGGCTCCTGCTCAGAGGGGACTGCACGCGCCTCAGGTGGCTGAGGGTGCTCAGGTAGTTGGTCCTGTCCAGAAGCTGGGTGACGCCGACCTTCCCTCGCCCCCAGTTGCCCGTCGCTATCGCGTTGTTGAGCTTGTCAGTGATGATGCCTGTCCGTATGGCCGCACCGACCACGTTGCCGCCCCGCTTCTGCCCGGTCCTCTCGAGCTGGTACTTCATGTCCCTCACCAAGTTGCGGAACGCGGTCCTGAAGAGGTCTGCGAGCATCTGGCCCGCGAACTTGATCACCTTGTTGCCGTAGTGGTCCTTGTCGTCCTGCTCTATCCAGCCCAGCCTCAGTTCGAGGAGCTTGCACACCGCCTCGCCGATGAACATGGCCTTGTCGTAGCGCCTGTCCTCCGTCTTGCCCAGGTGGGGCAGCAGGCCCCAGTCGAGCATCGACTGCGCCCTCTTGATTCTGAACTCCTCCAGCATCCCGTGCGCGACCCTGTTGCCGATGTAGACCAGGGCGTCCTTGTCGGTGGGCGCCTCGCCCGCCTTGTCGAAGGAGACCTCCAGCAGGTCCTGGATTTCCGGCTTCGGCGACACGGCGTCCGCGATCTCCTTGTCGGACTTTATGCCGAGGGCCCTCATGACGATGACGAACGGCAGGTCGACCGGACAGCTAGGGACCTTGACGTTGATGGCGCCGTCCTGCTTGAGGCTCATCTCGAGCTTGGAGCGGTAGCCTACCACCGAGGAGTAGACGCGGGACTTGTAGGTGTTCGCGCCGGCCACCTTCTCCGCCTCGACCAGGATCTTGTTGGGCGAGAGGTCCTCCAGGCCTACGATCACCCTCTCCGCCCCGTTGATCATGAAGTAGCCGCCCGGGTCGTTGGGGTCTTCGCCGACCTCGATCAGCTGGTCCTTCGTCTTGTTCGCGAGCATGCAGAGCTCGGACTTCACCATGACGGGGAGGTCGCCGATGTGCTGCCGGGTGGTGTCCCGCGGCAGGCCCTCCTCCTCGATGGTCATCTCCAGCATGATGGGAGACGAGTAGGTGAGGTTCCGCAGCCTGGCCTCGATCGGAAGTATGCTGCTTACGGACCCATCGATCTCCACGACCTTCGGCGTGCCTAGGGTGATCCTGCCGAACTTTATCTTGTAGGGGGTGCTTACGGTCTCGATTTCGATCTCTCCGATTTCGTCGATGATGTTCTGCATTCCGTTCATGACGAACTCGTTGTAGCTGTTCAGGTGCTGCCTGGCGACTCCCTCCCTGTCGAGGAGGTCCCTCAGTATGATCCAGGAGCTCGACTTCATGGCCTGCTTGCTCAAACTCTAGCCCTCCACCACGTACCTGTAGTAAACGCTGGAACCTGCGGTCTCGCTGCGCCTGGTTATCTTCACGAAGTCGCCGGCCTTCGCGCCTATCTCCTTCGCGATCGCGTCGGTCGCTAGGATGTAGGGGAACTGGCCGGGCGTGGCGTTGAACATGGGGGCTATCTTGTCCGCCTCCTCGCGGGTGAGGAGCTCGTGTTTCGGTATCAAGAAGTGCGTGCTAACCTTGAACGGGGGGACCTCGTCCTCCACCTTCCTCCGTCTGACAGTCCTCGTCGTCTTGGTCGTTCTAGTGGGTGCCAAGCCTTTCTCCATCCAGAGATAACCCTAGGTGACGTATGCGATACAATTCGCAGGGCCCAATAAATCGGGCCCTGAGACAAGTATTTAGGCATTTTCCCCGAAGAGTTGCACGATTCTCTCGGATTAGGGAGGCAGCCTGAAAGGCTCCGGACCTTGCATGCCATGCTTATATACGCGCCCCAATGGGTTAGGGCGCTCATGCAGGTTCAGAGGAATGGCATCGCAGCCGCCGTGGCTGTCGTGATAGTTGTAGTAATAATCGTCGTTGCGGCTGGCGCGTACTACGCGCTGTCCTCCACCGGCGGCTCGACTTCTACAGGGTCCAAGACTTCGAGCTCGTCGCAGTCTTCCGCCAGCCATGTGACCTCCTCGACGACCAGCACCGTCCCGCCGAGCAGCAGCTCTTCCAGCGCCGTGAGCACTCAGAGCAGCTCTTCGAGCGCCTCGGGACAGAGCTCCACGACTCAGGCAAGCTCCTCGACCACGCAGCAGAGTTCGTCGACGGCCCAGCAGAGCTCTTCGAGCACGCAGCAGAGCTCCGGTAGCACGACGACAACTCTCAGCTGCTCCTCGACCGAGACCGTAACGAGCGAGACCCAGACCACCACCGACTTCACGCCGCAGTACATCAGCCTCGTTCAGTCGTTCAGCTCCATCCAATTCAGCGAATCCGACACCTACAACGGGACTCAGAACTCCGCGACCTTCGGTTACGTGGCGACTTCGGTAGGCGGTGGGATCTACGATGTGAACATCACGGAGACGTCCGGAAACTCCACCATCCCAAGTATCGTGTTCAAGGTCGATTCGAACAATGAGAGCGTCATATCGGCCACCGTCGAAGGTTTCACCTTCTATGGAGCTGAGGCAAAGAGCTACTTCGACACTAGCATGTCACTCTACGGCCTTCAGCAGTACTACGACAATGAGCTCCAGGTCTTCACGGATTCGAGCTACTTCCACAGCACGGGCACGACCACGATGACCTACGGGAGTGTATCTTTCCCCGTAACGACCTACGAAGCGAACTCGCTTCCTTTCACGCTGGACGAGTGCGGGGTTGACTCTCAGGTTACCGCATACCAGCTGGAGGTTGGCACCCCGCCGGGAACCTCTCTGCTCTTCATAACCTACATCCACTTCGCTGGCACTACGAACGGGACATCCGAAGACGTGACCTTCCAGCTGCTCTCGATGACCGTAGGCTGAGAGAACAATCGCGCGGCCGAGGGTCCGATCCTTCCCAATAGCTCAATCGTGCGCGCGCCCAGGCCGAATGCAAGAGTCACGGCCGCGCGAGGAAGCCGAGTATGGCGCGAGCCGCGCTGAGAGTCAATGCCACTCAGGCGGAGAAGGCTAGATCCTTACCGACTCTGCCTCGTAGATGGGGGTTCCCTGGTCCTTTCGCTGGACGAAGCGGGCGAACTCCTGATACAGCCTGCGGGTCATCGGCCCCACTCCGCCCGACCCGATCCTCTTGCCGCTGATGCTGCCTATGGCGACTATCTCGCCCTTGGTGCCGGCCAGGAATACCTCGTCCGACGTCAGCAGCTCGAAGGGCGTGACGTCCCGCTCGGTGACGTCGAATCCTAGGTCCGAGCAGAGCCTGATGATGACTGCCCTCGTTATGCCGTGGAGTATCCCCGCCGACGTGGCCGGCGTGGAGACCTTCTTCTCCTTCACCATAAACACGTTGGTCGCACTCGCCTCCGAGACGAAGCCTCTGGAGTCAAGCATTATGGCGTCGTTTGCCTTCGCGTTGGTCGCCTCCAGACGGGCCATCACGCTGTTCAGGTAGTTCAGGGACTTCACCTCGTGAGAGGTGGCGTCCACGCTGTCCCTGCGGACCGACGCGATGACCAGGTTGTGGAGCTTCGGCCCCTTGGAGCCGAGGATGCTGACGGCCGGCTCCGCTATGACGAAGATGGTAGCCCGCTTGCAGGACGAAGGGTCGATGCCAAGGTCCCCCGTCCCCCTGGTGACGACCACTCTGATGTAGGCGTCCCTCAGCTGGTTCTTCCGGAGAGTCGCGAGGACCGCTTCGACGAGCTCGTCTCTCGGCATCGGCATCTCCAATTGGATGTACTTGGCCGAGTCGTACAGACGCCCGATGTGAGCGTCCAGCTGGAAGACGTTGCCGCCGTAGGCCCTGATCCCCTCGAAGACGCCGTCGCCGTAGAGAAGGCCGTGGTCGAAGACGGAGACGACGGCGGCCGACCTCCCGACGAACTTCCCGTTGACGTACACCAACGGCTCTTTCATCATTGTCTTTGGTCGCCCCGAGCTACGCCTTAAAACGCTTCCTATGAATGCCCAACAACGTACACGTCGTTTCCGCAGCTTCCGATCCGGCGCGGCGCGCTCCGATCACGGGGGCGAAAGGTCAGCGGCCGCGGGCCGTCATCATCTTGGAGAAGACGAACGGCAGGACTCCCCCGCTCTCCAGATAGCGCATCTCCGCCTCGTTGTCGACCCTGCAGAGGGCCTTGAACCGCTTCTCTCCGGTCTCTCCCCTGGCAGTCACGTCGACCCACTGCCTGGGTCCCGTCATCGCGGCCAGGCCGTCCACGTCGAAGTACTCCTCTCCTGTCAGGCCAAGAGAGGCCCTGCTCTCTCCCTCCTTGAACTGGAGTGGGACGACCCCCATGGCCAACAGGTTGCTTCTGTGTATCCTCTCGAAGTCCTCGGCGATCACCGCCCTAACCCCGAGGAGCCTCGGGGCCTTTGCGGCCCAGTCCCTGGAGCTCCCGGCGCCGTACTGCTTCCCGGCCACGACTATCAGCGGGGTGCCCTCCTTCGCGTACTCCTCGGAGGCTTCGAAGATCGACATCGGGCGGCCGCTGGGGAGGTGGGTGGTCCAGCCTCCCGTCCTGCCCTTCGCCAGGAGGTTGTTCAGGCGGATGTTGCTGAAGCCGCCCCGAACCATCACCTCGTGGTTACCTCGCCTGCTCCCGAAGGAGCTGAAGTGTATCATGTCGACTCCGTGCGACAGCAGGTACCTCCCTGCAGGGCCGTCCACGGGGATGGTCCCGGCGGGGGAGATGTGGTCCGTGGTGACCTTGTCTTCGAGCACCGCCAGCGCCCTCGCACCCTTGATGTCTTTCTTGGTGGAGGAAGCCAGCTCGCTCTCGAACCACGGAGGCTGGCGGATGTAGGTCGACCCCTGATCCCAGTGGTAGACGTCGTCCACGTAGGACGAGAGCGAGTTCCAGCGGGAGTCCCCCACCTGGACCTCCGCGTAGCGCCGCTGGTACAGCGAAGGGCTCAGGGACTTCTCGACGGTCGTACGGATCTCGGCCAGCGAGGGCCAGATGTCCTTGAGGTAGACCGGGGAACCGTCCTTTCCGGCGCCAAGCGCAGTCGCAGCGAAGTCGAAGTCAATCCTGCCGGCGAGGGAGTAGGCCACCACCAGCATCGGAGACATGAGGAAGGAGCCCTTGGCCAGAGGGTGGATCCTCCCGTCGAAGTTCCTGTTGCCGGACAGGACGGCGACCGCGTAGAGGTTCCTGTCCACGATCTCCTTCTCGATCTCGGGAGCGAGTGGGCCGCTGTTACCGATGCAGGTCGTGCATCCGTAGCCGACTAGCGTGTAACCCAGGCGGTCGAGGTATGGGAGCAGTCCCGCGTTGGTCAGGTAATCGGTTACCACGGTGGACCCCGGCGCGAGGCTCCGCTTCACCCAGGGCTTCGGGGAGAGACCGGCATCAGCGGCCTTCTTGGCCAGCAGGCCCGCCCCGACCATCACGGTCGGATTCGACGTGTTGGTGCAGCTCGTTATGGCGGCGATGACAACGGCGCCGTCGCCGGGGAGAGCATCCGACGCGCGGCTGCGCTGCACGACCTGCTGGGTCCCGGACTGGGAGGCTACCGTGGCGGTTGAAGAGGTGCTTGACGGCAGGGCGCTCCTGTACTTTTCGAGGAAGGCCCTGCTGAAGGCCGGCACCGAGGACAGGCTTCGCCGCTCCTCGGGGTTCCTGGGCCCAGCGATGGAGGGCTCGATGCTCCCCAGGTCGACGACGAGGATTTCGGAGTACCTGGGCTCGACGTCGGTGATGAAGAGGCCGTTTGCCGAGGTGTACCTCCTCACCAGGTCGACAAGCGAGTCCCTGCCGGTCCCATTCAGGTAGGACAGGGTGTTCTCGTCCACAGGAGAGAATCCCACCGTGGCGCCGTACTCCGGCGACATGTTCCCCAAAGTGGCCCTGTCCGGGACCGAGAGCTCGCTGAACCCGTCTCCGAAGAACTCAACGAAGAGCCCTACTACGTTCTTCTGCCGGAGCTTCTCGGTGACCGCGAGGACCATGTCCGTGGGGGTGACTCCCTCCCTAAGGCGCCCCGTGAGCTTGACGCCGAGGACTCCCGGGACCTGCATGTGGTAGGGCTCGCCGAGCATGACGGCTTCCGCTTCGATGCCCCCGACCCCCCAGCCCAGGACGCCCAGACCGTTCACCATGGTGGTGTGCGAATCGGTGCCGATCAGAGTGTCCGGGAAGGCCTGCAGCCCTCCGCCTGCGTCCGAGGTGGCCACGACCCTCGAGATGTACTCGAGGTTCACCTGGTGGCATATGCCCTTGCCGGGAGGGAGGACCCTCATGTTCTTGAACGAGGACTGGGCCCACTTCAGGAGGGCGTACCTCTCCGAGTTGCGCTCGTACTCCCGCTCGAGGTTTACGGCGAAGGCCGTGTCGCTGCTCCAGGCGTCCACCTGGATGGAGTGGTCAATCACAAGGTCGACCGGCACCCTCGAGTTGATGGCGCTCGGCGACAGCCCGGACGCCCGCGCGGCGTCTCTCATGCCCGCCAGGTCCACCACCAGGGGCACTCCAGTGTAGTCCTGCAGGAGGACCCTGTACGGCATGAACGGGAGCTCACGCCCGACCTTGGAAGGCCAGGATGCCAGAGCATGGGCGCCTTCGGCGGCCCCGGCAACGCTGGAGGCGTGCCTCAGGGCGTTCTCGAGGAGTATTCGGATGGAGTACGGGAGCCGTTCGATTTCGTAGCCCAGCTCCTTCATCTTCAGCACGCTGAAGATCTGCGCAGGGCCCGAAGCGGTTTCGAGCCTCTGCCTGACGAAGTCCAGGTTCTCCGATGGCAAACTTGGAATGCGGGACGCACCGGAGACTGGCTCTATTTTAGTTTGGTTCTCCGGGCAATCAGCGCGCCGCACAGGAATCGATAAAAGCCCCGCTCCGACCAGCGGAAACTCAGTTTTCATGAGTGAAGAGAGAGGTTCTCGCAGGCCCAATCACCTTATTCACGAGAAGAGCCCCTACCTGCAGGAGCACGCGTACAATCCGGTCGACTGGTATCCATTCGGAAACGAGGCCATAGCCAAGGCGAAGGCCGAGAGCAAGCCGATCCTGCTGAGCATCGGCTACTCGTCCTGCCACTGGTGCCTCGTCCTGGCGAGGGAGTCCTTCGAGGACGCGAAGACCGCCGCCATGATCAACGAGAATTTCGTCGCGATAAAGGTGGACAGAGAGGAGAGGCCGGAGCTGGACGACTTCTACATGGCCGCCGTCCAGTCGATGGCCGGTCAGGGAGGGTGGCCGCTGAACGTCTTCCTGACGCCCGACCTGAAGCCCTTCTTCGGGGGGACCTACTTCCCGCCCGAGCCCCGGGAGGGCATGCCCAGCTTCATGCAGGTGCTCGAGTTCGTCATAAAGGCCTGGAAGGAGAAGCGGTCCGATGTCGTCCAGACCGCCAGCCAGATAATGGACGCGCTCAGGCTGAACTACCAGAAGACGTCGAGCGGGGAGGTGCCCGCGTCTGTGCTCGAGGCGGGCTACGCAACCCTGGTGTCGGCGTTCGACCCCGAGCACGGGGGCTACGGGGCCGCGCCGAAGTTCCCGGCAGCGCTCACCATGGGGTTCCTGCTCAGGTTCTACCACAGGACGAGGAAAGAGCTGGCTCTGAGGTCCGTCGTGAAGACGTTGGAGGAGATGGCCGCGGGGGGCATAAGAGACCACGTGGGCGGAGGGTTCCACAGGTACTCGACGGACAGGCTGTGGCTCGTCCCCCACTTCGAGAAGATGCTCTACGACAACGCGCTTCTGGCCAGGCTCTACCTGGAGGCCTATCAGACGACCCACGACGAGACCATGGTGCCGCCGGCCGCTGACGCGCTGTCCTGGATGCTGGTTGAGATGAGGGACGGCGAGGGGGGATTCTACGCCTCGCAGTCGGCGGACAGCGCCGAGGGGGAAGGGAGCTACTACACCTGGACCCCCGAGGAGGTGACCGAGGTCCTGGGCCAGCAGGACGCCGAGACATTCTGCTACCTCTACGGGGTCACGAGGCACGGGAACTTCGAGTCACACAGGTCGATTCTGCATGCCGCCCACTCCCCCGACGACGCAGCCCTCCGGCTCGCGATCACCCACTCCGAGCTCTCGACGAAGATCGAAAAGTGGAAGGCCGAGCTCTACCGGGCGAGGCTGAAGAGGCCGAGGCCGCCCACCGACAAGAAGGTGCTGACCTCCTGGAACGGGCTCGCGGTCTCCGCCTTCGCGAAGGCGGGCAGGGTGCTGGGCGACCAGAGGTACCTCGACGCCGCCGGGGGCGCCGCTGCCTTCGTCCTGAATCACCTCGTGAAGGACGGGGTTCTCTTGAGGAGGTACATCGACGGGGAGTCGGCGATGCCGGGGACTCTAGAAGACTATGCGTTCTTCGCCCAGGGGCTCATCGACCTGTTCGAGGCAGACGGCGACCCGAAGTGGCTGGAGGAGGCCGTGGCGCTGCAGCAGCGCACCCTGGAGCTCTTCCGCGACGCGGAGGACGGCGCGTACTTCTTGACCACCGAGTCTGTGCCTGCCAGGATCAAGGTGGGCTACGACGGCTCGACCCCGTCCGGGAACTCGGTGGCCATCACGAACGCGCTCAGGATATCCGAGCTGACGGGAAACGCCGAGCTGAAGGCCAAGGCACAGGAGTCGCTCAAGGCGTTCCACGAGAGCATGGAGGAGCAGCCATCGTCCCTCGCGAACATGCTGACGGCGCTCGACCTGGCCGTCAACGGCATGAAGGAGGTGGTGGTCACCGGCACCGACGGCGGATCGGTGGCAGCCATGGTAAGGGAGTTCGATGGCCACTTCGTCCCCGAAGCGGTCCTCGTCACGGCCACCCCCGCGAGGTGGGCCGCGCTCAGCCTGCTGACCCCGCTCCTGGAAGGGCGCGACCCCGCGAAGCCCGCGACGGTCTACATCTGCGAGAACAACGCGTGCAGGAGACCCGTGGACACTCCCGAGGACCTCCGAAGGGCTCTCGGGTAGGCGCCCTAGCGCTTTTTAGGCGGGAGGAGGGAGCCGGCCCCGATGGCCAAGGTCTGGGAGATCCGCGGCCTCTTCGGAAACGAGTATGCGATGGAGAACGCGGCCGAAGAGCTGAAGAAGCAGTCGGGGCTCGAGTTGGCGGTTCTCGACCGGAGGAACCTCTCCGTCAGGCTCGCCAAGAGGAACGGCGAGCTCGAGGGCGTCATCAGAAGGACCCTCGAGATCCACCACGGCTTCGTCGAGTCCGAGGCCCCACTCGGGGAGTACGACCGGAAGCGGGAAGCCATCAGGCAGAAGAAGCTCAGGGACTTCGAGGTCAAGAAGAAGGCCCAGGCGAAGGGTCACTAGCTGCATCTGCCGGGCCCGGTCCCCTTTCCGAGGGCCTTCGTTAGGTGTCTAATTGATATTATACGCGGCAATCATGGCGATGGAGAGAGAGATGGGTTTCCGCGACGTGTACCTCTACGGGGGTCCCGTCATGGCCCTTCCGGCGTTCCCGCACAGTGTGAACCCGTTCCTCTTCAGCCTCGCGGGTCTGTTCGTGGTCGCCCTCGTCTCCAACGCGACGCCGTTCTTCGGGGCGTCCTACGCCCTGGTCGCCATAACAGAGCTGATGGCATTCGGCTTCTCCATCGACGCTTTCATACTGGTCGTGCTGGTGACCGCGGCGGGAGCCGCCCTCGGGAAGCTGATCATCTACGGGGCGGCCAAGGGATTCGAGAGGAGGCTTTCGAAGAACAAGAACGTCCAGACTCTCGCCAAGTGGCTCGAGGACCAGCGCTTCCTGGTGGCGGTCTTCGTCTCCGCCGTGATTCCGCTCCTGCCTCTCGACGACTACATCTACATCGGGGCCGGCGCAGCCAAGACTCGGATCGTACCCATGTTCTCGGTTACCATCGCCGCGAAGCTGGTGAAGAGCGCGTTCGAGATAGGCCTGGGCTACCTTGGTCTCGTGAGGATTGTGAACGTCATGACGCACACGTTCGGCATGAATCGCCTGGAGTTCTCTGTCTTCCTAAGCATCCTGTTCATAGTACTCGGGATAGTCATTTTCACGATCGACTGGGAGACGCTTACCCACCGCCCGAAGGCCTCTGTCGCCGCCCCCGCCGCCGCCTAGACCGATCGGGTCGAGCGCGCCTACAGGGAAAGGATCGCCGATACGATTATAGTTCCAAGTCTGAGGCTATCGACATACGCGGGGGTCGCCCAGCCTGGTCAACGGCGCGAGGCTTAGGACCTCGTCCCTTAGGGGTTCGTGGGTTCGAATCCCACCCCCCGCACTCAGTCCTCCTTTCGTGTTCATTGCTTCATTCGAGCTGTAGAATCAGTTCCTCAGTTTCCCTTCCTCTTGCATTGGCAAATCCCTTTCCTTGCCCAACAATCTTGAATCCGCACTTCTGCAGGACGCGACGAGAGGCAGGATTATCCCTGGCGATATCGTGGAGTGTGCAGCAGCCCTGGAGCGTTGCTGGCGATCTGCGCCTAGGGCGCAGGCACCGGGAGCAGTACCGCGCGAGGCGACAATCTCCGCAATCGTTTCATTCCCTGACAGGAGGTTTGAAGGCCCCAGATTATATATCACAATTCACTCAGCATTGCTCATGTCCAAACTTGGCGACGCCAAGACCATGGGCGGCATCGGCGCGATCCTCCTCCTGATTCCGGGAGTGAGCATCGTCGGATACATTCTGATCCTCATCGCAACGAAGTACATCTCGGACGGAATAGGAGACAAGTCGATCTTCGACAACATGCTCTACGCCGTGGTCGCGGGCATCATCGGTGTCGCGGCCGGCGCCTTCATCATCTTCACCGGGGCCATATTCGGCATCTTCACGTTCGCGATGTCCGCAATCGGAGGAGTCATAGCGGGCCTCGCCGTTGCGTGGATAGCGCTGATCGTCTCGTCCATATTCATCAGGCGCGCCTACGACACGATGGCCACCAAGCTGAACGTGGGGATGTTCAGGACCGCGGGCCTCCTCTACTTCATCGGCGCAATCCTGACGATTGTGCTCATCGGATTCGTCATTCTCCTCGTGGCCGCAATTCTGCAGATCATTGCCTACTTCTCCATCCAGGAAGCGGCGCAAGGGGCGCAGCCTCAGCCCATGCCCCAGCCCACTGCGCAGACTGCCCAGCCGGGGATGAAGTTCTGTCCAAGCTGCGGAACTCAGCTCGCCTCGTCAGCCACTTTCTGCTCCAAGTGCGGGGCACAGCAGCCCTAGAGTTGCGCGGCTAGTCGAGAAAGACGGCAAGGCGCGACTGAGCCACACCAGTTCATTCAATTCGACGTCCTCCTGACGACGAATCACACGCGAAGTCGAGGTAGGCGATTCCAGGTGGCTGACAGGAAAAACCTGAAGGGACTCGAGCTTTGCGTCCAACGCACTCCGTCCCGCTACGCATGGTTGTCACTGACGACCGTATCAACGGATGCGATGCGCGCTGATCCCGCTCGACTTTGCTTCGGCGAACTATCGCCCTGACTGTCGCGCAAGAGTATAAAACACCAGAGTGATTCCGGAGGTTTCCATGTCGGCTAAGGCACCGGTTCTGGGCGGGCTTTCAGTGGTCGTGCTGGCAGGGGGGCAGAGCAGACGCATGGGGGCTGACAAGGCATTCCTGACGCTCCACGGTCGGCCATTCATCTCTTTGATCGTCGAAGAGGCGTCGAAGGTCTCGGACGACGTGATAGTCATGATAGGGCGGAAGGAGGAATCGAGATTCAGGGAAGCCGTCGGCGGAGCGGCGAGGGTAAGTGCGGACAGCACTTACCTGACGAATCCGATGGGCGGCATCGTTTCTGCTCTGCCGCTCGTGACGAACGAATACTCTGCCTTCCTGGCGTGCGACACGCCCTTCGTAAAGGCAGACGTGATCAGGCTTCTCTGGGAGTCTGCAAAGGGCCGCGACGCCGCGGTGCCCGCCTGGGAGGACGGCCGTATCGAGCCGCTCTGCGCGGTGTACAGCGTGGCGGCCCTCCGGGTAGCCATCGACAGGGCGCTGGCCGGGAACAAGCAGAGCCTTGCCGAGATGATAGGACTCCTGCGCCGCGTCGATTTCGTCAAGGTGGACGAGCTGAGGGAGGTCGACCCGGATCTTCAGTCATTCAAGAACTACAATTCAAGAGAGGAGTTCGACGCCCTCAAATCCAAACGATGAAAGGCACCGTGCCCGTCCCTGCGGGGACTACCACACTGTCCATGAAAGGACCGGACAACTCCCGTAGACCTTAGGGCACACAGATATATCGCGCCGAGAAAAAAGGAGCTCGGGCCTTGTCTAAGCTTTCTGCGTCAGAGTTCCAGACATGGGAGTCGCTCTACTGGCCAGACAAGGTGCCACGGACCAGCCAGCTGCCGGAGTCTCCTCTGGAATCGGTCATCGCAGGGCTCGATGCGCGGTGGAGCTACAAATCCTCCGCGTACTCTGTCCCACGCGAAGCTTTCGTCGGGCTGACAGACTCCGTCGCACTGAAACTAACAGAAGCCAACGCGAAGATGGCATCGGTCATGGCTTCGGATCCAATCATGGTGCTAGCGGCCGTGGCTGCGGCGTTCAAGACGGGGACTTCGGTGGAAGTGGTGCACGACCCGTCGAAGACACCGCCGAGCGGCGCAGTCACAATCGTCCAGGGCGGGAGGTCCTCCGACCCGAAGGGCGATTTCAAGGTCGAGAGCGCGCAGGCGGCCGGCGCGGCATGGGAACCATCGGATCCCGCCGTCTCCATCCTCTTCCCCGAGGACGCGAGGGCGATATACCCCCTTGGCGAACTAAGGAGCGCCGCCACTTCCTTCTCGTCGTTCCTCGGGCTCAGGGAAGAGCGCGGGGTCGCTCTGCTTGGTTCGATTCGTCGCGAGTTCGGCTTCTTCACGGCGTTCTCCGCCATGGTCACGGGGGTTCCGCTTCTGGTCCTCGACGACGTGAAGGGGTTGCAGTCGTCGTCCCCGAAGCCCTCGGTGATGTTTCTCGGGAGAGACATGGACGGAAACAAGGAGGGCTCTCTCGGGAGCTTCAGGTCAGTCCTCGGCGGCCTTCGCCGCGAGTTCGCCTATGTGGGAGTCGAGGGGCCGTCCGCCCCTGGTTTCACCCGGGGGCTCGAAAGGTCGACAGGGATACCCGTGCTGCAGATGTACGGCGTCTCGGGCAGGGGAATCGTGCTGTCGAACCCGAAGGAGTTCAACACCCACGGATCCGCGGGCATTCCCATTACCAACGCCGAAGCGATAATTGCGGACAACTACGAGGGCAACTGGACCAGGGACAGGATACTCATGGGCCCCGGGGTCGACGGCGAGCTCGTCTTCAGAGGCTCGTTTGTGGACAGCATGAAGGACGTCGGCGACCCCCGCCAGAACCCGGTCCGGGCGGCTATCCTGGGTCAGAGCACCGACTGGGTGACGACCGGCATAACAGCGAAGATGGACGAGAACGGTTACTTCTACGTCAAGGACGCGTCGTTCAGGTGAGGATGGGGAGAGATAGAATTGGACCTTCTCTTTACGACCCTCCTGGTGATTCACATCGGCGCCGCCGCCACCTGGGCCGGCGGGTCTACTATGCTCGAGCTCGCCTTCGAGCCGAAGGTCTCCACCATCTCGAGGATTCAGGCGAACCTGGTGGCAAGGTTCGTGGAGACCAGGGTCACCGTCACTTCGTGGGTCTGCCTGATAGTCATATCCGCGACCGGGGTCACGATGAGCGTGCTCCAGGGGAGCTTCAACCTGCACTCCATGTTCCAGCCCGCAGGCCTCTTCCTCCTGGCGAGCATCGTCCTCACCGTCGTGGCCGTGGTCTCGGGCCTAATGATCACCTACTATACTCCGAGGCTGCAGTCGGTCCTTGCTCAGGAGAGCAACATCAGGGAAACCGTGAGGGTGCTCATCCGCCTGAACAACGTCATCAGCGTGGCAGCCGTCGTTCTTATGGTAGTGTTTACCGAGCTCGTACGAGTGTAGAAAGTGAGATCGATGGAAGGCTGGCACCCGGCTGAGTCAGGCCCGACGAGGGTGCTGCCGCCGAAGACGCTCGGGGTCGGGAAGCAGTGACCGAGAGCGAGGACAGCCCCGCGCTGATCGTCCAGACGGAACAGTGGGAGGAGGGCGACTCGCCCTACCTCAGCCTCACGAGCCGGGACCTCTCCAACCTGGCCGACGTCATGGCGGATCTGCTCGCCAGCGTCGGGGTGAAGGCGAAGGACAGGGTACTGATCTACGACTTCAACACGTCCATCTCGACCCTCGCCATGTCGAGAGTCTTCACCCCGGGGCTGAGCGAGGGGGTCTGCGAGAGGCTGGAGTGCATAGCGATCTGCACAGACGGGCTCTCGGAGCTGGCCGCACGAAGCGCCTACACGTTCGGCCTGTGGCAGCCTGAGGTGCTGTTGATACGCTCCGAGCTTGCCTCGCCCTTCCTCGCCAAGCTTCAGGGCAGAAGCCTCCAGGAGGCCGACCCGAACCTGAGGACGGTCGTAGCGATTCACAACGACGTGGTCGCCTGGCCCAGGCAGATCGGCCTCGGCCCCGGGCGCTTTGAAAAGCGAATCCTGTGCCGCGTAGACCCCGCTTTGTTCATGTGCCTGGTCAAGCCATGCGGCGGGATCTACTATCCCCGGGGCCGCTACAGAGTCGACTTGGACCCAGAGAGCGGAACGAGGCTGCGCGTGGCTCCGGCGTTCAGCCCGGGGCGGGGCACGCTCGTCTCCAACCTTGAGGCCACGGCCGGAGGGAAGGACTGCGGCTGCGGGGAGGGGCACGAGTTCGTGACGGAGGCGCCGGGATTCTGACGGCCACGGGCGCGGGCGACAGGAGGTTCTACGACCCGCGGATAGAGACCGCGAGCTACAGGGAGCTCGAGGAGATCCAGCTCAAGGGGGTGCGCAGGGTGGTGGCATACGCCTACGACAACTGCCCGTTCTACCGCTCTCGCTGGAAGGAGGCCGGCGTCCGCGCCGAGGACATCAACACGCTGGACGACTTCCGCAGGAAGATCCCGACCTTCACCAAGGACGACCTCAGGAGGGAGTCCAGCGGATTCGACATCACGGGCGGGATAACCTCGTGCCCTCCGGGGGACCTGAGGAGCTACGCCATGACCTCAGGCACGACGGGGATCAACACCTTCATCGGGCTCGGGTCGGGTTTCCTCGAGACCTTCCTGGAGCAGGTCGCGTTCAGGGAGTACTGGATCGCCGGGCTGAGGCCGGGCATGAAGGCCTTCATGGTGCCCGCCGGATGGCACTTCTTCGGCATCGCCCAGAACATGGTGCTCACCCGCATGGGCGTGACCTGCGTGAGCTCCTGGGGGACGCTCTTCCACAGGTACATACCTGGGATCATTAACGCCATCAAGACTCACCGGCCGGACTACTTCCTCGGCCTACCGTGGGTCGTGGCCGAGCTGATCAAGCAGTCCGCGGAAGCGGGGTTGGAGCCCAAGAAGCTGTTCGAGGGCGTGAAGTACATGTCCGTCGCGGGGGAGTTCGTCACGGCGGGGTTCAGGAAGAAGATAGTCGACGAGACCGGGGTCCTGGACGTGTTCGAAAGCGGCGGCTCGGTCGACGGGCTCTGGGGAGGGACCGACTGCTTCGCCCACCAGGGCCACCACATCTGGATGGACCAGATCTTCTCCGAGGTGGTTGGGCTCGACGGGAAGGGCGAGGTGGGCAGCGGGGAGCGGGGCCGCATCGTCACGACAAACCTCAGGCTTGGCGGGCCGCTGTACATCAGGTTCCTCGGGGAGGACCTCGTGAAGAAGACCCGCGAGACCTGCGAGTGCGGCAGGACCCACGAGCGCGTCGAGCTCTACGACAGGCTGGTCAACAGCTTCAAGGTCGGAGGGAAGATGCTGACCTCGCACGACGTGGCCGCCGTGATCGAGGAGGCCTGCGGCTACACGGTCTTCGTCATCGTGAACCCCGACGCAGCCACCGACAGACTTAGGGTAAGGATTGATAAGGAGAAGGGGGGTCCGAACAGGGAGAGTGTTGCGGCCGAACTTGACAGGCTTTCCAGACGGAGGCTCGGAGTCGGCATGGAGATCGAGTGGGTCGACCTGAGCAGGATACCCTTCGTCAACAGGAAGTTCGTGCAGGTCACGAGGGATGACGGCAGATGACCAGCGAAGCCATCATCGTGACGGTCGTGTCGTTAAGGGTCCTCTTCCTTGCGCTGTTCTCAGGGGCGTACATCTGGCTGGTGTCGGCCTTCGAGACGGGGACCAGGCTGCTGCCCCCGCCCCAGCGGCTTGAGCTGATCCGGGCAGTCGGGAAGAGGTTCGTCGTCCTTTCGTGGATCTTCATCATACTGATGTCGGCCGGCGGCATGGCCTCGGCCTTCGTCGTAGGGCCACAGAGCCTGGGCTCCGTGACGTCCATCGGCGGCATCATGTCCCTCCTCGGCACGTCCCAGGGAGTCATCCTCGCCCTCGAGATCGTGGTCACCATACTGATAGTCGTCTGCAACCTGGCGATCCAGTTCGTCTACCTCCCGCGAGTCACGGGCACGTCCATCGCCGTGATGGAGTCGTCGGACAAGTCTCTGAAGTGGTTGACCGCCAAGGATGGCACGCCTGGCCTGAAGGCGGTCTCCAGGATCAGCTGGCTGAGCGTCACGAACATAGTCCTGGGCGTCGTCGCGATCGCGATAGGCGTCCTCTACTCGAGCCTCTAGGCCGCGGTGGAGCGACCCTAACAGGTTAGCGCGCGCTCACCGACCTTTGACCTAAGACATTAGGCACGGGACTTAAACCCGATTGCGCGACCGTTCTCACTACAATGGGCAATACGTCTGAGGTGCTTGATCAGGGAGAACAGACCTTCGTCAACATGGACCTGGGAGGGGCAATACGGGTCCACGTGAAGGACGGGAAGATCGTTCGCGTTCGACCTCTGATATTCGGCGAGGAGGACCAGAAGTCCAAGTCGTGGACCATCCAGGTCGGAGACAAGAAGTTCACTCCCCCGAGGAGGGTGAACCTGTCCGCCTACACCCAAGGCTGCCGCCAGAGGGTCTACGCCGAGAACAGGATCCTGTACCCCATGAAGAGGGTCGACTTCGACCCCAAGAGCGCAGACCGGAAGACGGGGCAGAGGGGCACTTCGGGCTACGTTCGGATAAGCTGGGACGAGGCGCTTACTATAGTCGCAGACGAGATCAGGCGGGTCCGGGCCAAGTACGGCCCACCGGCCATCGCAGCCACCACGAGCTCCCACCACCAGTGGGGGAACTTCAACTACAGATTCAGCTCCCACCTGAGGTTCTTCGACATGCTGGGCCACACCCCGGTGTGGCACAACCCTGACAGCTGGGAGGGGTGGATGTGGGGCGCGGCCCACGTCTACGGCTTCGCCTGGAGGCTGGGGGCCCCCGACCAGTTCGACCTGCTCGAAGACGCGCTCAAGAACACGGAGATGGTGGTCCACTGGGGGAACGACCCCGAGGCCACCCACGGGATCTACAGCGGCCAGGAGTCCACGCACTGGCGCTACTGGCTGAAGGAGCTGGGCAAGAAGCAGGTGTTCATCGACCCCTACGCCAACACCACCTCGGTGCTGTTCGCCGACAAGTGGCTGGCGCCGCGCCCGGGCACCGACTCGGCACTCGCCCTGGCGATCGCGTTCACCTGGCTGAAGGAGGGCACCTACGACAAGGAGTACGTCAAGACCCACACCTTCGGCTTCGACAAGTGGGTCGACTACGTCACCGGGAAGGAGGACAAGATTCCCAAGACCCCCGAGTGGGCGGCCGAGCTGAGCGGCATACCCGCAAGGACGATCAGGGCCTTCGCGAGGGAGTGGGGGGCCAAGAGGACCATGCTGGCCGTCGGGTCGGTCGGCGGCGTCGGCAGCGGCACCTGCAGGACGGCCTACGCCCACGAATGGGCGAGGATGATGGTCATACTGGTCGGCATGCAGGGCTACGGCAAACCGGGCGTCAACATATGGTCCACGACCTACGGAGCGCCGTCGTGGGAGGAGTTCAAGTTCCACGGCTACGCCTACGGCGGGATGACGGAGCCCGGCGTGGCCAAGAAGGTCCCCGTCAACCCGGTAAAGCAGAGGGCGATGAGGCTGCTGCTGCCCGAGGCGCTGATGGGCCAGCAGACCCAGTGGAGGGGCGAAGGATTCAGCGGCCAGTCGCTGGAGCAGCAGTTCAGGCCCTACACGAACCCTCTCCCCGCGCCGGACGGCTCGGTGATCAAGATGTTCTACCACCACGGAGCCAGCAACGTCGGCACCATGCCGGAGGCATCGAGGTGGGTCAAGGGCTTCCGCAGCCCCAACCTCGAGTTCTTCGTCTGCCAGGCGCCCTGGATGGAAGGCGAAGCGAAGTTCGCGGACATCATCCTGCCCGTCTGCTCCCACTTCGAGCGCGCGGACATCGGGGAGATGAACAACGCCGACGGCTACATCGCCCAGTCGTTCACGGCGAACAACCACCGGGTCATCATGTACATGCAGAAGTGCATAGAGCCCCTGGGCGAGTCGAAGTCGGACTACGAGATCTACGCGGCCCTCGCCGAGAAGCTCGGCATGGCGGCCGAGTACACCGAGGGCAACAGCTACGACGACTGGCTCAGGAAGATCTACCAGGTCTCAGACATGCCGAAGGTGATGGGCTGGGAGGACTTCAAGAAGAAGGGGTACTACATCGTCCCGTTCCCGGACAGGCACGTGAGCCACAGGGCGTTCAGCTCGTTCTACGCGGCCGGGTCCGGCCTGGCGACCCCCTCGGGAAAGCTGGAGTTCTACTCTCAGAGCCTCGCGAAGTTCGATCCCAAGGACAGGGAGAGGCCCCCCGTGCCTCACTACATCCAATCCTGGGAGGGGCACCTCTCGGAAGGGGCGAAGAAGTACCCGCTCCAGATGATCACTCCCCATCCGAAGTACAGCTTCCACACCCACTACGACGCCAACACGGCCTGGATGGGCGAGATTCCGGACCACAGGATACTCAAGGAAGGCTACTACTGGTGGCCGCTTAGGATCCATCCGAGCGACGCGAAGGCCAGGGGGATCAGCGACGGCGACGTGGTCAAGGTGTTCAACGACAGGGGCACCGTGCTCTGCATCGCCAAGGTCACCGGAAGGCTGCGCCCGGGCGTGGTGCACGCCTACTCCAGCGCCGTGAAGTTCGACCCGCTGGACCCGGCCGATTCGGACTCGGTCGACAAGGGAGGCTGCGTCAACAGGATCACGCCGAACAGGATGATGTCGAAGAACGCGACGGGATTCGGCCCGAATTCGTGCCTCGTGGAGGTCGCCAGGTGGGAGGGGACCGGGAAATGACGCGCTACGGAATGGTCATAGACCTGGACAGGTGCAACGGCTGCTACAACTGCCTGGTTGCCTGCAAGGACGAGCACGTGGGCAACGCCTACCCGCCATACTCGGCGCCCCAGCCAAATCTGGGCCACTTCTGGATGGCGATAAGGGAGCGGGAGAGGGGGCAGTACCCCTACGCGGTCAAGGTCAGCTTCACGCCGGTGCCCTGCATGGGCTGCAGGGACGCGCCCTGCGTCAAGGCGGCCGCCGGAGGAGCCGTCTACGCGAGGCCCGACGGGGTCGTGGTCATAGACCCGGCCAAGGCGAAGGGCCAGAAGCAGCTGGTCGAATCGTGCCCCTACGGGGCGATCTACTGGAACCAGGAGCTCGACGTGGCCCAGAAGTGCACGTTCTGCATGCAGAGGGTGGAGAAGGGGACGGTGCCCCGATGCGTGGAGAGCTGCCCGACGGACGCCATTGCGTTTGGAGACATGGAGGACCCGAACAGCGAGGTCGCGAAGCTGGTCGCCGCGGGGAAGACCGAGACCCTCAGCCCCGAGCTGGGCCTCGACACCGCGGTGCGCTACGTGAGCCTGCCGAAGGCGTTCATCGCCGGCTCGGCCTACCTGGCCGACGTGGACGAGTGCGCGGCCGGGGCGCAGCTCACCCTCACCGAGGGCGCGGACGTGAGGAGGGCCACCGCCAACGCCTATGGCGACTTCGAGTTCGACGGGCTGCTTCCTGGCAAGACCTACGCGCTGAAGATCGAGCGCCAGGGATACTCGCCGGTCACCCAGACGATAGCGCTCAAGGGCGACACCTACCTCGGCGACATCGCAATAAAGAAGTAGCGCGGCCCCGGGCGGGAGAGGCGACCATATGCCGACCGATATGCCCCCGGAGGAAGCGGTGCGACAAAGATGCGTTTCGTGATCATCGGCGCGGGGGCCATCGGCGGATACCTGGGAGGAAGGCTGCTGCAGTCGGGGCACGAAGTGACGTTCCTCGTGCGGCCGGCGAGGAAGGCGGAACTGGAGGAGAGGGGCCTTCGAATCAGGAGCCCGCTCGGGGACGCCGACCTGAAGGTGACGGCGGTGACCGATGAAGACCCGCTCCCGGGCTGCGACGTGGCGCTGGTGGCCGTAAAGAACTTCGACCTCGACTCCGTCCTCGGGAGCATCGGTAGGCTCGGGAAGGGCGGGGCGAAGGTGGTCTCGGTGCTGAACGGCGTCGAGCACCTGGACAAGATCTCGGCGGTCGTCGGACGGGCTGCGATAGTGGGGGGCCCGCTTCACATGGAGGCGACGCTGGGAGAGAGGGGCGAGATCGTCCACAAGAGCGTCGTCCCAAGCATCGCGCTGGGCTCGCTGGTCGGCCCGGCGGAGACGGCCAGGCCCGTTGCCGACGCGCTCTCTTCCCCGGGCCTGAAGGCCGAGCTGACCGCGGACCTTCTGGCGGACTTTTGGAAGAAGAGCCTCTTCATCACGGCCTTCAGCGGCATGACGGCGCTCGCACGGAGGCCCATAGGAGACGTAATGGGCGACGCCTACGCCGCCTCCGCGGTCGAGGAGATGGTGGCCGAGATGATCGAGATAGCCCACGAGGTGGAGCCGGGGACCAGGGGCATCACGGAGGAGGCCGTGATGAACCGGATCAGGAACATGCCGCCGACCATGACCTCGTCCATGCACCACGACCTTGAGAAGGGGCTTCCCCTCGAGGTCGAGAGCATCCAGGGGTACATGGTCCGAAGGGGCCGGGAGAAGGGGCTGAGGTCGCCGGCGCTGGAGGCCTGCTACGCCGCCCTCCGGCTTCTCGGCCCGCGACGTTAGCGTCAGGATTCTCTGCGGCGCGGCCGGCTACTGCTCTTCGAGCTCTTCCGCCTCGAGGACAGGTGCGGGGCGGGAAGCCGCCGCGACCACCCTTTCGGACGGCGCGGCGCTGAGCTTTAGCTCGACGAACATGTTGTCCTCCTGCCTGGAGACCTTGAAGCCCAGGTTCTCGCAGACGGTGATCATCTCGATGTTCTCGGGCAGGACGAGCCCGTAGATGCTTTCGAGGCCCTTCTCCTCGGCGACGCCTATGAGCATGTCCACCAGCTTGGTCCCGAGCCCCTGGTCCTGGTACCTGTCGGCGACCACGACCGCGAACTCGCCCCTGTTCTCCCTGGGCTCCATGATCAGCCTGCCGACCGCGATCTCGACCCTCTTGCCGTTCTCCCTCACCTCGGCCACGAAAGCCATCTCCCTGTCGTAGTCGATGTTGCAGAACCTCACGAGGGAGTCATGGGACATGTCCTTGATGACGCTGAAGAACCTGCGGCGGCTGGTCTCCTCCGAGAGGCCCTTCACGAACTCGTGCTCCATGGGCTCGTCCTCCGGCCTGATCGGCCTGAGCGTGACCTCCCTGCCGTCGTTCATGACCCAGGGGATGACGTACTTGGTCGGGTAGGGGACTATGACGAGGTGCGAGTAGGCCTGGGTGGGCCTGGGGGTGGTGAGGTCAAGGAGTATCCTGGCGTCGGCCGCGTAGAGCTTCTGGCCCGACACGATGAGGGGGTTGATGTCCATCTCGACGATCTCGGGAAAGTCCGCTATCAGGTTCGAGAAGCGGACGACCGATTCCTCCACCGTGAGAAGGTCGACCGGGGCCTTGTCCCTGAGGCCCTTTGAGAGAGCCTTGTAGATCCTGGTCTCTTCGATCATGCGCTTGGCCAGGACCTGGTTCAGCGGCGGGAGGCCCACCGAGAAGTCCCTGAAGAGCTCCACGCCGATGCCGCCCATGCCGAAGAGGACTACTTCGCCGAAGTCCCTGTCCCGCTTGGCGCCGAGTATGAGCTCGTAGTCAATCTTGGGAGCCATCTTCTGGACGTAGACGCCGTCGATCCTGGCGTCCGGTTTTGCGGTCCTGACCCTGTCCATCATCTTCCGGTACTCGTCGGCCAGCTGCTCCCTGGAGCCGATGCCCACGACCACGCCGCCGATGTCAGTCTTGTGGACGATGTCCTGAGACATTATCTTGAGCACGACCGGGTAGCCGACGTTCCTGGCGATCTCCGCCGCCTCGTCCGGCGAGGTCGCGAGGCCGCCCTCCAGCCTCCTTATGCCGTAGACGTCCAGGAACCTGTCCGCGTCAACCTGGCTCAGGAGCGTCCGCCCCTCCTTCGAAGCCTTCCGGATGACAACTTCGAGGTGGCTCTTCGGCGGCGCGATGTTCACCGGGAGCTCTGCGGGCGTCTGGTAGAGCAGCTCGAGGTTCCTGTTGTACCTGTACATGAAGGTGTAGGCCTTGACCGCCTCTTCGGGGGTCTCGTAGGTCGGCACGTTCCCGGCCCTGAACTTCTTCCTCGCCTCCCGGACCCCCTCCTCCCCCATCCAGACCGTCAGGAGAGGCTTCTGGGCCAGTGCCTTGACCCGCAGGACCGCGTCCGCGATCTCCGTTGGCGGCGATATGGCGACGGGCGTGTACACCGCCAGCACGCCGTCGACGTTCGGGTCGTTGATGCAGACCTGCAGCGCGGCCTCGTACCTCTTCACGTCGGCGTCCCCGAGGACGTCCACGGGGTTCCCGTGGCTCCAGTAGGACGGGAGCATCTGGTCGAGGATCTGGACCGACTCGGGGGTAAGCTTAGCCATCTCCACGCCCCAGTCGGTGATGAAGTCGGAGGCCATGACGCCCGGTCCGCCGGCGTTGGTGATCACCGCGATTCGCGGCCCGGCAGGGAGCTGCTTCGCGCCCAGCACAGCGGCGCAGTCGAAGAGGTCGCTGATCTCGTTCACCCTTACGACCCCGACCCTCTTGAACGCGGCGTCGTAGACCTCGAAGTCGCCCGCCATGGAGCCCGTGTGCGACATTGCCGCCTTCGCGCCCGTGTTGTACTTGCCCGCCTTCAGGACGATGATCGGCTTGGTCCGGGCGAACCCCCTGGCCGCGCTCATGAAGCGCTTGGCCGAGCCTATGCTCTCCATGTAGATTATGATGCTCTTGGTCATCGGATCCTCCCCAAGGTAGTCGATGAGGTCGCCGAACTGGATGTCGACCATCGCGCCCACGGAGGCGAAGAAGCTGAAGCCCACGTTCGAGCCGATGGCCCAGTTTAGTATGGCCGACCCCAGGGCGCCGCTCTGGGAGATGAATGCGATGGACCCCGGCGACGGGTTGTCCCTCAGGAAGGTCGCGTTCAGGCTTGTCGTCGGCCTGACGAAGCCGACGCAGTTCGGGCCCATGAGCCTCATCTTGTACTGGGCGCAGATCGCCTTGGTCTCGTCCTCGAGCTTCTTCCCGTCGGGGCCCGCCTCGCTGAAGCCCGCCGAGATTACCACCGCCCCGCTGACGCCGGCCTTTCCGCACTCGTCCACGACGCCGGGGACGGTCTTGGCCGGGGTGGCGACGACCGCCAGGTCCACGTGCTCGGGCACCGCGTCGATGCTCGGATAGGTCTTGATGCCGAGGATAGTCGGCCGGTTGGGGTTGATCGGGTAGATCTTTATCCTGTCCTTGCCCAGGAGCAGGTTCTTCATGAGCGCGCAGCCCACGGTGCCCTCCCGCTCAGAGGCCCCGATGAGCGCCACCACCTTCGGATTGAACATCTTCTCAAGGCTAGACGTGAGAAATCAGAACTTGGGGCGGGCGACGAGGATATTACGTTTGCGCCTAACAAGAACCTAATTCTATCGGTCGGAAAGTTCGTGAGAATACGGGGCCTCGCCCTTGCGGCTGCCTTGTGGCCCCTGACCAGGACAGTGGGCTAGGCGTTCGGGGCAGTGAAACTGCTGGAAAAGGACAGGCCCGAGTCTGTGGTCACAGTGACGGTGTAGATCTGGTTGGGCAGCCACTGCAGATCCAGCGGAACGACTACGGTCTGACCCGCGGAAACCCAATGATCGAAGTTCGAGGAGCCGGAGAGGCTGCTGGTCATGGCAACGGCCAGGTTCGGCCCTGTAAGGTAGAAGCCCACCATGTGCATTGGCACGTTGTTCTCGTTGAGGAGCTCCGCGACCATGCGAGTCTGATTCGTCGTCTCAACCACCGCGTAGGCCGTCACGTGCAGCGTAAAAGCGCCATAAGCCGACACTCCTTCAAGGCGCACTCCTAGATCTCCCAATGGAGAGAGCTGTGAGGTTGATGCGTTGAAGAAGTAGGCAGCGTCGGGCAGGCCTATCGTGGCGTGGATGAAGCCCGAGCTGTTGAGCGTCAGCGACCCCACCTGGAACCAGAGCGTTGGGTTGTAGGCGAAACGGGAGTTGTCAGCGAGAAATGCATAGACAGATGTGGGAAGGGAGGTCGCCCCCGTCTCCGATACGTTGAGCCCGAGCTCGACACCCTGAACCTGTTGATATGGTATCTTCGTCTGGAACTCGAAATCGCTCGACCCATAGTAGGACATGGAGTTCAGCCTCAGGGCCAATCCAATGTCGTCGAAGTGCATGGAGACCTGCGCGGGATAGCCTGTCTGCGTGGAGGCGGAGCCCGGGAAGTCCATGCTGATCTTGAGAACGAGGTTGTACTCGGCTCCAGCCGGCGACCAGAATGACGTCTTAGGGTAGAATGTGACGTGGTAGTAGACCCATCCCGAGGGGCCGAAGTAGTTCAGCTGGGTCGGGCTGGAGTAGTTCAGCACGACAGAGGTTCTGCCGCCGATTGGCAGCGATATGGTCTGTCCGGTCGCCTTGTTCTCGAGATAGGCGTGATAGACGATGACCGGGTTAGGGATCGAGGTGAGCGAGTCCAGTGAACTCTCAAAGCTGAAGCCGCAACCGATGGTGTCGCAGACATCGACGAGTTCTGATGTCGTCTGGGGGTCGAGATTGAAAGACGTCGTGAAGGAGACGGTCGCGTTGAGCTGCTGCCCCAGCGAGAGGGGGAGCGAATTGAAGGACGGCTCGAAACTGGCGTAGAGGCTCCCTGGTCCGCTCTCAGACGTTGTCGTCAATGCGTTGCTATCATAACCGGCCTGGGCCCCAGCAGGGAGCGCCCCGGACGGCGAAGCGGTGAGACTCGCCACGGAATCTAACGGCGTCGGGTTGGGGAATGAGTTCAAGGACTCGACCGTGCAGTTGACGGTGCCGATGCCCTCGTCGACGAACTTGGCCGGGAGATTGATGTTGTACCATGAGACTACAACTGTCTGGAAGAAGGTGTCCGAGCAGTAGAGGTCGTCACCGATGGCAATGGCCTGGACCAGTTGAGGGCACGCCGAGCTGGACACGATGGGTGCGGCCACAGACCAACCGAATGTGGAGGAGAACCCCGGAGGGATCCCGTTCAGTGCCGGGTAGGTCCACGTGATGTTCCCTCCCACGACCGACTGGGTCCAACCGAACGGCGGAACGCCGCCGACCGAGCCCAAATGAGGGTCGGCCAAGATCGTGACTCTGAAAACGTCGTCGAACGGCCGCAGGCCGTTGGATACGGTGTTCTGTACGACGAGATTGAAGGACAGCGTAGCGGATGTCGTGTTGAGGTCGATGTACTCCGGAGTATTGGTGAGAGACGCGTTGTCCTGGAGAGGAGCGTAGCTTACGGAAGTTGTCCAGCCACCCATCCCTGCGCTGAAGTTCATGTTCGAGACCGGCAGGATTGGCTTCTGAGCACTGTTCGCGGCGCTGTTTAGCGTGGTGCTATTGTGGAAGTACTGGCCTCCGAGGTCCAGATTCTCCACCGCCGCCGAGGACTGGGCCGACTGGACCCCATTGAAGTTTGACTGGTGAATCTGGCTCACCGACGTGTTGAAGATATTGAACATGACCGCAAGGCTGGAACTCACCAGAAGCACGATAATGATGAAGAAGACGGCACCTACGAGGGTGGCGATTCCCGGCCTTCGAGTTCTCAAAGGCGGGCGCGGCTCCCTTGCGGGCAGTCATTCCTGATCGTCATTTGGGGCAGGACCTCGAATCCGAATCCCGTTCCTCCGCATATACAAAGGTTACAGCCTATACGATTGCGAAATCGACGGCGTACACCGAACCAAGAGCCTGGACCCATACGACGCCGACCACGCCGTCCCCGGCTGCCTCTGTTACTCCGTCGACCAGGCCAGACACGCCCGAGACGGCGGTCCCGCTTGGTAACCAGTTCACGCTCGTGCCTGAAATCGCCCCTACCAGGGAGAAGAGCTGGTTATCGACTCCGTAGGCCAGGTAGAGGTTGCCGCTGCTGCTGGCGTAGGTGAAGGCGATGTGCCACGAATGGTCCTTGACTTGTCCGGGGGTGATTGACTGCACCTGGGTTATCTGGAGAGGAGCCGTGTATGTGCCGATCGTGCCGATGGGGTTGTATGTGAATGTGAAGTACCAGACGGTGGCCCCGGCGACTGCGTTCACCTGGGCCAGCCCGGCGAAGAAGAGAGTGTCTGTGCCTGGTTGCACGATCGCCTGCGACTGCTGCTCGTAGAAATGCTCGTTCCACCCGGACGGGCTGAACGTCCCCTTGAAGTTGTCACCGTGGTCGAGTATGGTTATGTGCGGCAGCTGCGGCGTGTTGCCGACCGAGAACAAGGCGGCTATCCCGTCCTTCATCATGAGCATTTGCGCGTGGACACTTGACTGAGTCGCCGAGTAGACCGCGTGAAGCTGGACGTCCTGCGGGGTTCCGAGCGTCGCGAGCTGCCAGTTCGCCGGTGCGGGTGAGGCAGTCTCGTACATGTTTATCTCGACGTGCCAGTTGAGAGACGAGTCCAGAGCGGGGACCGTAACCCAGACGCATGCCCCTAGGGGAGCCAGCTCGCAGTTGCCCGAAGGCGGCGAGGACTTGTCAACCATTATCGTTGGAGAGCCAGCTGAGATGAGCTGCCCGTTGCACGGAGTCCCAGGCGAGCTGAGGCAGAGAGGAATCTGGAACATCTTCAGGCTGGTCGGTGACGACTGGACGCAGTTGGCTCCCGAACAGGGGAGCCAGTTGATCACGCTGCCTGCGACGGTGCCAGAGTCGAACCAGAAGTGGGTTAGATCCGTCGGCGATATCACGGCCAGGTAGACGGAAGTCCCGTTGCTGGCGACCGCGAAGGAGTAGCCCTCGGAGATGCCGCTCTCTATGGTGACCGGCGAGTTCCACACGGTGCCGGTTCCGCCTGTGCTAGACCGGTAGATGAGACCCACGCCGCCGTTGGCGTCGTAGCCAGAGTACACGACGAACCAGAGACCACTGGATCCGCAG
>DATJAJ010000024.1:0-15457 GCA_035516335.1 Nitrososphaerales archaeon | reverse complement strand
CCCATGGACGCCATGACCTACGTGGCCCTCAGGGCGTCTGGCTTCCCCAAGCAGAGAGTCGTGGGCCAAGGAGGGGTGCTGGACAATTCGCGATTCAAGTACGTCCTGGCAAAACGGCTTGGCGTGTCGAGGTCCTCCGTCTCGTCCCTGGTGGCAGGCGAACACGGCGAGAGCATGATCCCGCTGGCCAGCCACACTTCAGTCGGCGGCGTGCCGCTCACCGACCTGCTGGACGAGGAAGGAGTCGCTCAGGCAATCGAGGACACTCGGAAGGTGGCCGCCGAGGTGATAGCGAAGAAAGGCGCGACGATCTTCGCGCCCGGCGTATCCATCGCGAGGATGGCCAGAGCCATCGCCTGGGACACCAAGGAGGTCCTGTGCGCGTCGACCCTTCTCGAGGGCGAGTACGGAGTGAGCGGAATCTGCATCGGCGTCCCCGTCATGCTTGGAAAGGGCGGAGTCGAGAAGATCTTCGAGCTGAAGCTCTCCGAAAAGGAGACGGAGTGGTTCAACAGGGGGGCCGGCACCCTGAAGGAAGCCATCGGCTCGTTGGGGCCGGTTCTCTAGGACCGCAGTCCAGCCGACCGCAAGTCGTCCGACCGGCCGACGGACGCGGAGAGCGGGACCGCTGGCCTCTTCTGAGCGGGAGGGCGGCCGCCCAAGAAAAAGGAAACAGCAATACTAAAGAACGGTCTTCGTCAGGTGTCGTGGGAATGCTGATTATCGTCCTGGTGAAGGGCGTCCCGGCCCGCACGACCAAGGTGGTCTCCGTCGGGGGCGTCTTGAACAGGGCGGAGATGGACATCGTACTGAACCCCCACGACGCCAAGGCCGTGGAGGCGGCGGACTTCGTGAAGCGCCGGGTTGGCGGCAAGATCATCGCGATGAGCATGGGGCCCGACCAGAAGCTCTTCCCCATCATGAGGCCTCTCTACCAGGCCGAGGTCTACGGGGTGGACGAGGAATACGTCCTGAGCGACAGGAAGATGGCGGGAGCCGACACACTCGCCACGTCGTATGCGGTCTCCCTGGGCGTCAAGAAGGCCGTCGAGATTCATCTGAAGGCCCTCGACGAAGTCATTCAGGCAATCAGAAAGGACGGCTACTCAGACGCGGTGCGGGCGGTGGCGAAGCGGTTGTACGACGCCAACATGCTGCCCAACAGCGTCTATTCGGAGCTTCCTGCGGTCGGCGACAGCATAGTGCAGCGCTTCCTGGGCGGCGCCCTGACCCCTTCGGAAGCGGTGGCGCTGGTGGAGGAGCAGAAGGAACTGGTCTCCAAGTTCATCATCATATCCGGAATGAAGACCACCGACGGGGAGACGGGGAGCGTCGGCCCCCAGGTCGCCGAGGCGGTCTCGGAGCTGCTCGGGAAGCAGCTACCTCATGCGACCTACGTCGAGGACTTCGACGTGGATCCCCAGACCCTGATCGTGGAGTCCGAGAGGAAGATGGGGTACCTCTCCCAGACGCTCGAGATGGAGCTGCCCGCCCTCCTCACCATTGAGACCGAATACAGGGCCAGGGAGCCAGGGGCATCCAATCAGCTGGCCGCGAGGCACAACAACTACAGGGGAAAGGTGCTGAGCGGTATGAAGTGGACAGCCGACGACCTCGGCGCCGACCCCAAGAGGCTGGGCCTGTCTGGCTCGCCCACCATCGTCGGGCCAGGGATTGACATAGGCAAGCCGCCGGTTCAGAAGGTGATAGGCAAGAGCCTCGTCTTCAGCAGGAGGGTGGACTCGATGGTGGTGGAGGGCAAGACGCTCGGCCCCTTTGAGCGAGGCGACCTGGCCGACGGGGTCCCGGCGGATCTGCTCGCGAAGCTCCGGCAGGACGGTTCGGTTGCGCTCTTCACCTACGAGATGATGACGGGAGAGCTCTTCAGTTGACCGAAGAGTGGAGGGACGTCTGGGTCTACCTCCAGCACAAGGGGACCAGCCTCACGCCCGACTCCCTGGAACTCCTCGCGGCGGGGAGGAAGGTGGCCGACAAGCTCGGCCAAAGGCTCGTCGGGGTTCTGCTGGGCTACAACGTGTTCGAATTGGCCAGGCAGGCGATCGTCTACGGCGCCGACGGCGTGGTCTATGCCGACGCGCAGCAGCTGGCCACGTACTTCAACCTCCCGTACATCGACGTCATACACGGGATGATCCGGGAGATGCGCCCCTACGCGTTCCTCTTCACTGCGAACGAGGTTGGAAAAGACCTGGCCGCCAGAATCGCCTACAGAGTCAAGACGGGCCTCGCGACCGACAACGTCCAGCTCGAGGTGGAGGACTTCTTCAACCCCGCCCTCAAGCAGAACTTCAAGGACCTTCTGATTCAGATAAGGCCGGACTTTGGGACGCGGCTCGCCAGAATCTATACGCCCAGCACCAGGCCCCAGATGGCGACGGTGCGCCCCGGCAGCTTCGCCCCACTCGAGCCTGACACTTCGAGGACCGGGGAGCTGCGGGAGTTCAAGTTCGAGCCCCGGGACTACCCTGCGCGGGTGAAAGAGGTGAAGGAGCTCCCTAGGCCCCGAATAGACCTGCGAGACGCGAACGTGATAATCTCGCTCGGGATGGGCATCCTGAAGGACAGGAGCGGGAAGCCAAGGAACCCGAAGGAAGCCTACGAGCTGGCCCTGGTGCTGAAGAGGGAGATACAGGAGAAGTGGGGGCTGAAGACCGAGATAGGCGCATCCAGGGCGTTGATCTACGCGGAGCTCAAGGAGCTGCAGGGGCTCATAACCGCGGACAACCAGGTGGGCCAGACGGGCGCGACCGTCAGCCCCAAGGTCTACTTCGCGCTTGGGATCAGCGGGGCCCTCCAGCACCGGGTGGGCATGGCCAGGTCGCAGAAGATCGTGGCCGTTAACACGGACCCGGAGGCCCCCATCCTGCAGATTGCCCACTATCCCATCGTCGGCGACCTCTACGAGGAGCTTCCGCGGCTGATCAGGTTGGTAGGAGCAAATGGCATCAAGGCCTGAGTACGACGTCGTCGTCGTGGGCGCGGGCCCCGGCGGCTCGGCCGCCGCGCTGACCCTCGCGAGGAAGGGAGTGAACGTACTCATGCTCGAGAAGGCGAAGATCCCCGGGGAGAGGAACATGACCGGCGGCGTCCTCTACGGGGACTACGGCGGCGACTGGGGACTGATCAACCTGGTTCCGGGCTTCGAAGCTTCGGCGCCGCTCCAGCGCAAGGTAGTATCTCACGAAGTGGTGCTCCTCTCGGATCCCGACTGGAAGGCCGGCAGCTACCGGTACTACCGGCTCTCCAAGACATCCCTGGCCGCGAGGATGGGGTTCCTCAGCCTGGACTTCGAGACGGGGCACGACTACTCGGTCCTCAGGAGGCCGTTTGACAGATGGTTCGCCAACCTGGCGGTGGAGGCGGGGGCCATGCTGTCCACCGAGACGACCGCGGAGGATCTGATCATCGAAAACGGCTCGGTCGTGGGCGTGAGGACCACCAAGGAGGACATCAGGTCCAAGGTGGTCATTGACTGCTCCGGGGTGACGTCGACGCTGGTGGAGAAGGCGGGGCTCAGGGGGAACCTCGTCCCTCGCCAGCTCTACCACGGCATCAAGCGGGTCTACAAGCTCGGCGAGCAGACCATCGAGAAGAGGTTCCGCGTGAAGCCCGGCGAAGGGCGGGCAGTCTTCTTCCTGGGAAGCTTCATGCACGGCATCAGCGGAGGGGCCTTCATCTACACCAATCGAGACACGCTCTCTGTAGGCATAGTGGCCTCGATGGACTCGCTTCTCAGGCAGACGACGGAGCACTTCGACCAGGTTGGGAAGCTACTCGACGTTCAGGACGACCTCGAGGGCCACCCGATGGTGGCGGAACTCCTCGAGGGAGCCGAGCTCGTGGAGTACGCTGGCCACAACGTTCCGAAGGGCTTCAAGTGCATACTCAAGAAACCGTACGCCGACGGCTACATGGTCACGGGCGACGCCCTTGGAGCCTTCGTGAAGATCGGACCGATGATCGACGGCATCCGAAGGGCCGTGGCGACGGGCATGATGGCGGCTAGCGCCTTCATCGAGGCGAGCAGCTCGGGCTCGTACAGGGGAAAGAACCTGGCCCACTATCAGGACCTCCTCAGGCCCATCTACGAAGACGTCAACAGGTCGGGCAGGGACAGCTTCATATCCGAGAGCGCCTTCGTGTACCACTCGCTGCCGAAGCTCGTCTTCGGGACCAGGCTGGTCTCGAAGTCGCGCGCGATCAGCACGGCCAGGCCCGAGGCGAAGCCGAGAGACGCGGTCCAGCGGGTCCAGGACGGAACGAGCCTCCTCACCTACGACGAGGACAGCGCCTACTCCCACATCGTCGTCAATACCGAGCTTGCCTCGAAGTCCATCACGAAGCCCTGGATTCCGTCCTGCCCGGTGAACTGCTACACGCTGCTCACTTCGAAGGGGGTCTTCGCGTCGTTCAAGGACCTGTACGAGCACAACCTGGCGGCGCTCCGGTCGGCCGGCTCCTCTGAAGGACAGGCGAGGCGGGGGGCACTAAAGATGTCCATGGACGACGTGGCGGCCGGGACGCTCAGGTTCGACCACGTGGCGTGCGTGGCCTGCGGGACGTGCGGTGCAATCGGCCCCAAGGAGATGGTGCTCTTCGGGCACGAGAGGGACGGGCACGGCGTGAGGTACAAGTACGGCTGAGCCCGCCTCGAGAAGCGCTCTAAGGCTTAAATCGACAACGTAGAAGGCGCAAGTCCGAGAATGTCTCACATCTACCTCGACAGGCTGGACAGGACGATCAAGCAACACGAGCAGTGGAGGCTGAAGGAGTGCCTCAACCTGATACCTTCAGAGAACCAGAGCAGCCCGCACTCGAGATCGATGTTCATGTCGGACCTCGGGAACAGATACACGGCGCCAGACAAGTTCTATCGGGGGACGAGGTTCCTGGACGAGCTGACGACCCTCACCGAGGAGATCGCTCGCAAGGTGTTCAACGCGAGATACGCCGACGTGAGGCCGCTTTCCGGCCACTCCGCCGACATGGCGGTCCTGATGTCACTGGCCGGGCAGGGCGACAAGATCCTGTCCGTCTCGGCTGACAACGGAGGATACCCGGGCATCACGCACCTTGGCCTCGGGAAGCTGCTGGGACTCAAGAACCTGTATTTCCCCTTCAACGACGCGACCGTTAACATCGACGTCAAGGAGTCGAGGGCCCTGATCAAGGGCGAGGCCCCGAAGGTCGTGTTCTTCGGTGCCAGTTTCATGCCGTTTCCGCACCCGACTCGCGAGCTCGCCGAGGGCAAGGAGGGAGGAGTCCACGTCTACGACGGCTCGCACGTCCTCGGGCTGATAGCGGGAGGCGAGTTCCAGGATCCCCTGAGAGAGGGGTGCTCGCTTATGATAGGGTCAACCCACAAGAGTCTCCCCGGGCCTCAGGGAGGGATCATACTTTCAAACCGCGAAGACGTGTTTGAAGCAGTCTCCGGCAGGATCCATCCCGGAATCGTGGACAACATCCACGTGAACAGGGTAGCGGCCCTGGCCGTGGCCCTCCTCGAGATGCTGCAGTTCGGCAAGACCTACGCCCCGGCCGTGGTCCAGAACTCGCAGGCGCTGGCCAAGAGCCTCCACGAGCGGGGGGTCAAGGTGAGGGGGTCGACCGTGGGCTTCACGAAGTCGCACCAGGTACTGCTGGACTACGACACGCGGAAGCTTGAATTCATCGCCGAAAGGCTGGAGCAGGCCAACATCATAGTGGACAACGGCGGACGCCTCGGCACCTCCGAGATCACCAGGATGGGCTGCGGGGTTCAGGACATGGAGGTCGTGGCCGAGCTGCTGAGCATGGTGATTCTGGGGAAGAAGCCCGGCGACATCGTGAAGAAGAGGGTCCACTCGTTCGTGGGCGATTTCACGGAGCCGAAGTTCGTACTGAAGTCAGTGCCGAAGCTGCTCGAGTAGCTACCTGTGGGCGATGCCCAGAGCCGCGTCGGTCATCCGCATCGAGTCGTCCCTGGAGCTGGTTCCGGTCACCGCCCTGATGGCGTCGATGTTCTCGGGTACCACGATTGCCTCCTGGTGGACGCCGAGGAACATGTGGGCCTCGCCGTCGACCACGCTCACCGAGTCCTTCCAGACCACGGCTTCGTAGATGTCGTTCCTCGGGCGGCCCATCTCTCTCGCCATGTCCATCACGTGCGCCGTGGACTTCACGCCCGACTTCGCCTCGACGAGCATCAGCCTCGGCGTCTTGGCAAAGGTGTCGAGGAGCTGCTCCTTCGTGCTCGGCCGCTTGAGCGTCACGATCAGGCTGTGCAGGTGCATGTGCGTCGTGGGGACCTTTATCGCCATGGTGACAATGTTGAGGCCGTGCAGCACGGTCTGCACGTCTGGCCCGTGATGCGAGGGGACGGTGGCCGGGTCGAGGACTATGGCGTCTATGGGGCCCTTGCCTACTTCGTCGGGATCGGCGGCCCTCCTCGCGAGCACCGCCCGAGCCCTGGCTATCCCGGCGGACGAATCAATTGCGTTGAGCGTCCTGCAGAGCCCGGTGGTGTTGCAGCTCACGACCCTCACCATCTTCTTGTTCACCCCCTCGTTGAAGTTCACCTGCGCGACAAAGGAGACTCCGGTTAGCGAGTGCTCCTCTCCCCCCTGGAAGATGGCCCGGACGTTGGCCTGCTCGTAGGCCGGCTTGTAAGTGGCTCCGGTGTCCTCTGGAGTGGCGTCGACGACCACGTCCACCCTCTGCAGAAGGTCGTTCACCGTGCCCTTGACGCCGATGCCTCCAGCCTTGAAGGCTTCAAGTCCTTTCATGTCGACCGCGTAGATGCCAATCCCCTTTTCGACGGCGCTCCTGGCCCGGTAGTCGGGCCGGGCCTTGACGACGCCGACGAGCTCCATGTCGCTCTGCTTCCTTACCGCGTCAGCGACTCTGCGACCTATGGTTCCGTACCCATTTACCCCTACCCTAATCATGCCAAAACCACCCCATCGCGGTTCTAAAAGAGTTCCTAGGCGGCGCGGTGGCCCCACTTGTCGGCGGCCCGCTCGAGGGAGTCGATCAGAGGAAGCCTCTTGCCGGCCAGATACTGGACCAGGGCTCCGCCGGCCGTGCTGATGTGGTCGATCTGTCTCTCGATGCCGTACTTCTGGAGCGCGGTCGAAAGGTGCCCCCCGCTCACTATGGTCGTCCCGTAGGACGCGCCCATGGCCTCCAGGAGGCTCTCGGTCCCCTTGCTGAACGCTTCCCATTCGAAGGCTCCGGGCGGCCCGCTCATGAAGACCGTGCCCGCGCCCTTTATGAGTCGCGAGAAGCGGTCGACCGTTCGCGTCCCGATGTCCAAGACATCGGTCTGGGGCGGGAGGCCGGTCACGTCGACCTCCTTCCTTGCACCATCGACCTTGATAGCGACGTCGATAGGCACCTCGTAGCGCTCCGGATCCTCGTCAATCAGCTGCCGGGCCTTGACGACGTACTTCTGCTCGTTGTCTATGCCGATGTCGCTCCTGTACCTTCCTGAAGCCTTCAGGAAGATCAGCCCGACCAGGCCACAGAGCAGCACCTTGTCGGCCCGCCTGTTGGCGACGAGCGCATCGATGGCCTCCATCCTGTCATTCACCTTCGCGCCGCCGAGGACCGTCACGTAGGGTCCCTTCTCAACCGACGCGATCTTGTCGAGCGCTCGCAACTCCTTGGCCACCACGACACCAGCGCACGTAGGGACCAGCCCCGCGAACCCGACGATGGTCGGCGACGCCCTGTGGGCCGTCGAAAAGGCGTCCAGCACACAGGCGTCCACGTGGTCCCTCAATCTCTTGACCAGGAACGTCTTTTCGGCGTCCGCCGCCCTGTATTCTTGGTTCTCCTCGGCCGTGAATCTGAGGTTGTCGAGAACCAGCACTTCGCCCGTGCCGAGCGCGTCGATGCTTCTGAGCGCCTCCGGCCCGAAGACGTCCTCAACGAACTTGACGTCCTTGCCCAGGATCCTCGAGAGCGCCTGAGAGTGCATCTTCAGGCTGACGTAGTCGGATCTCCCGACCCTGCCCTGGTGAGAGGCGACAACAACGCGCGAACCCTCAAGGTCTCGAATGGTGGTCGCAGCCTCCTCGAGCCGGGCCTGCTCAATCAGCTCCCCGGTCTCGGGATGGACGGGTGTATTGATGTCGACGCGAACAAAGACTCTCTTGTCGGCTAGGTCGAGGTCCTCAATCGAAAGCATCTTGATTGCCAATGGGCCTCTGGCCACGTGCGCACCCAGCTCCGATTATAACGGTTGCGAAGACGCTGCTGGACTGTGGAGTCCCCATCGCGCCGCGGCCCGTTGATATACGCCTGTTCTTACTTGTAAGAGGATAGACACATCAAGGGCACGGGGGGACGCGCTCGAGGAGCAAGTCGCGCTGCCCTCTGTCTGGACTAGCCGAAGCCCGTCAGTATGGTCACGACGCCGCTCAGGATGGCCAAGACCCCTAGTCCCACCACCAGGATGGTTATCCTCGGGCTAGATGCGGCCCTCAGCAGCACCCTGATGAGCACGAGCCCGACGGCCACGGTCACCACCAACGCGAGAAGGAGGACGGGCGGTGTGATGGCTGAAATCGCCGAGCTGATTTGCAAGTTCGACAGGATGACGGTCACGAGAGCCGCCCCAATCGAAGAGGGAATGAGCGCAAGAAAGGAGAGCCTGAACGACTCCCTCGGGTTGATTCCCAGAAGCAGCATGGCCGAAACCGTTACTCCAGACCTGCTCACGCCCGGCAGGGCCGCGATGCCCTGGGCGACCCCGACGAGCAGGAGGTCTCTCATGGTAAGATCCTTCAGGCCCTTTCTCGGGTTCTGTCTCCCCCTGGCGAAGTGTATCACGGCGCCGTCGCCGATCAGTATCAGGCCAAGGAGGACCATGGGAACGCCGAGAACCGGGCCCGTAGCGTTCTCGGCTATCAGGGCGTAGATGCCCACGCCGATGAGAGCGGTGACAAGGGTCACGACTACCAGGAACTTCAGGAGCAACCTACCCTCCTCGTCTCCCCGTCCGACCAGCGCCTTGAGGACCCGGAGGACCTCCGAGCGGAAGAAGACGACGGCGGCCACGAAACTTCCCGCTTCAAGGAAGAGCCCGAACGCGTATGCCTGCGTGAATGGGAAGTGGTAGACGTAGGTGGAGACGATGATGATCTGGGTCTTGCTGCTCACCGGAAGCCATTCGCTAATGCCCTGCACCAGACCGAGGAGGATTCCGAGGAGCCAATTGGTCAACTGGTTGATACGACCTCAGGGGTGAGCGTCGCCCTTCCCCTCAGTTATATAAGAAATCGGAACGAAACAGGTCGCAGGCTTTATACGCGCTCCGCCGATGGTTTAAGACCCGGCGTTGCAAAACGAGACTGTAACGAACATCTTCTGGGGGGTATTCATAATCTGGTTCGGCCTGGTCTCCGCCTCCCTGAACGGCAACTTCGGGGGAGCAATCGAGAGTCCCCTGTTCGCACTCGGGACAGGGCTCCTAATGGTCATCCTGAACCTCCTGCGCGCAACCATGCGCCTAAGAGTGAGCGTCATAACCACAGGGCTGGGGATCCTGCTGGCGGTGATCTATTCGCCTCTCTACTTTCTGAACAGGGGCATCCCCTTTCTACCGGCTTTGATCATCATTGCCGGAATAGCCCTTACCATCGGGGCGTTCAGAAGCAGGAAGTACTACGTCTCGTAGGGTTCGACTGCCCCGCGCCAGCTCAGGTTTCATGACCTGACCAAGTCGTTCCAGCCCTTGGCCACCTGCCAGGCCTGCTTGATGAAGCCGCCCTGGGGCGCCCTCTCGGGGATCGCCTGCAGCTTGAGTTGGTACACGGCCTCGGTCTTCTTCCTCTTCTCGTCCCAGATGAGGACGTCCTTCTCCAGGAAGCCCATGTCGAGGAGCTTCCTCAGAAGCTTCACGTAGAAGTTGTGATAGCTGTACTTGACCTTCCCGTGGCCGCCTTCGAGCTCCTTGGCGAACATCCGCATCTCCCGCCGGGTCATGGCGAGGTGCGGGTTGCCCTTCATCCGCGATATGAGAAGCTTCGCAGCGTCAAGAGTGGCCTCGCGGTCGCCGAAGAGAAGCGCCAGCACGTCTCCGCGGTTCAGCACCCTGTCTTCCCAGTAGAGCTTGACGCTCTTCAATGAACCTGGTCTCGCGGCTCGTCTCTATTCAGGCATGAAGTAAGAATCATGGACTTTTTGCGAAAAATGATTACACCCTGCGGCGTCAACGGAGCGGCTTCAGTTCCGCCAGCTCCCTCAGGTTCTTGAGGAATGAAATCATGTTGGACCTGGCAGCCCCCTCAAGAGCGGCCACGTTCATGCCCTCGAAGTAGCTCTGCGAGACCGTGAAATCGAAGCTGGCGCTCAACCTGGTGGCACTCTTCTCGCGCGTCAGCTCTATTACTTCTTTGAAATCCGTGAAGGCTCCCCCTTTGCTCTCCTTGAGCACCAGCCTTTTGCAGGGGACGACCTCTGAGACCACGGTCCTGATCTCGAACAGCTTGGTCCCCGCCCGAGCTTTGCTGATCCTCATCTGCCCGGCAGCGGTCCTGCCCTCGGGCTCGACCTTGATCGCGAGGAAGTCGGGGTAGAGCTTCATGGTGTAGATTGGGTTCTCCAGAATCTCCCAGACAGTCTCCGGGGGTGCCGCGATGGTCATCAGCTGCTGGTAGTGCGGCATCGTGAAAAGTTGAGGAGCCCTGTCTATTAAAGTCAGGGGCCTGTTTCATGTTGGAATATCTTCACCTGGGCAAGGAGAGCAGTTCGCAGATTTCCTTGACACGGGGGAGATAGCCCAGCAGATTGCGGCTCACGACCCGATTCCAAGTTGGGATGTCGGCCACCTTGGAAGAGTAGGCCGGTGCGAGATCGTATTCTGATTCGACCCTACCTATCGTCCTCAGACCCCTTGGAGAGAGGGTGACCGTTTGGTTCCACTTTGCGAAGAGTCCGCCGGGAAGCGCCCTGTGCGCCAGGCAGAAGTCACGATCCACGGTCGTGAACTGAATTGGCACTTCCACCCTCGTCTTGCCTACCTTCCCAAGGATCGTGCATCTTTGTCCGGTCCGCACCGGACCCGGAGGGTCCAGCTGGACAGAAATAGCGTCGAGGTAGAGCTTCGGAAAGTAGGACGGATCGGTAATGACGGCCCAGACGCTCCAGCGGGGGGAGTCTATGTCGATGGATGTATCTAGTCGAGTCAAGTCTCTGGTGCCAGCCACGGGTTTGTTTGGAAGGAAGCTCTGTTCGCACTCAAACTCTCTTCAGCTCGGACAGCTCTTTCAGGTTGTTGACGTAGATCCGCTGGTTGTCTTCCGCCATCCGCTCCAGAGTGAGCGGGTCGAACCCGATACCGAAATAGGTTGACGACACCTTGAATCGGAAGGAGACCTTAGCGTCGGTTCCGGAGTCTGACTTCGATAGCTCAACAATCTGCGTGAACGACTCGAAAGCTCCTCCGGGGCAACCTTCGATCACCAGTCGCTTGGGTGGGACCACTTCGCTGACTTTCGTCCTGAACTGGATCATTCGCTTGCCTGCTCTCCCAGTCAGCGTTCTCCGTTGGCCGGCCGAGACGCGACCTTCGGGTTCGAGCTTTATGTTCAGCATATCGGGATACAGTCGCGGCACGTAGTGCGGATCCGCCAGCACTTCCCAAACGGCCTCAGGTTCGGCGTCGATTGCGACGGTTCCAGATATGCCACCCACGTTTGCCTGTGGGTCGCTCAGATATTTAATGGAGCGTCGTCTGCCCCTCCAAGGCTAGGCCCAAGACTCGCTCCCGCTAGTTCCCTCCGAGGGTCCAAGCTCCAACCGGGTCGTCAGACTGTTTAGTGTACCCTTGGAGGATACCCGACAGCACCTGGGACCAAAGCATGGGGATTGCGTGGCAGACTTGTCGGGCTCCGCAGTTTGTTCCCCTGGAGGAACACCGCTTGGACGGGGGCCCGACGTTGGCCCTGCTGGCAACCGTGCGCCGAGCGCCGCGCTCCCCGCGATACCCATTTCGAACCCGTTGACACCATGCCTCCTACGTGCCACTTTGGTCAATCGTGGAAACAGGTCGACCGTCGATGACGGAATCGACCTCGATATCGAAGTCGATATCCGGGGTGGACCTGTGGCAGGGGTAGTGTTCGCCTGGGGCATACAGACGCAGGGGATGCGACGCCGCGCACTGAACGACTGGCAACCGACTCTGTGGCGGGCTATTTTGTCGGAGTCTTCTCTTGGAACTGCTCGAGCTCGAACTTCATTTCCTTAGACTCTTCGTTGTACGTGACCTTCCCGATGGGTACGAACCTGAAGCCGTTGCACCCTTCCATTACTCCGGCTGTCAGGCCGATTATCGAGTAGCTAATGTTCTCTCCCGGGCTCTCGGAGAAGATCGGATACCGGACTGTTATCTTGACGCGGCCCTTCTTGAGTTCGGTGGTGTCGAAGTCGAAGAACCCCCACCCCAGCGCGCAGAGCGCGTCGGACGCCGCCTGGGTCAGAGCCTCCGAGTCAATCCACGGCAGGAACGTTCTGAGCGTAGCGACGAGCGAGGCGCCAAGGGGTCGTTGCGACTCCATGATCGTCTCCCGGCCGCCCGGACCCTCTAGCACCTTGTGCTCCCTCTCGATCAGAGCCGAGACGGGCAGGACGACGGCGCGCAGGTCCCCCGCGATCATGAGCGGGAAGAGCATCTTGTCGAACAGGACGTCCTGGGCGCTTTCGACGTCCACGGACTTTACAAAGGGAAGCGCCGCTATCTCGTCCTTGATCTCCGACGAAGTCCGGTCCGCGTGCTTCATGTCTCCGACGACGTTGACCATGAAGGTCCCGCTGGCGACATCGCTGTATGTGAAACTGCTGCTCAAGTTGACGTAGTGCCCCGAGATGATGTTCAGGATCTTGAAGAAGTAGCCTTGCTTGTCCTCGGCGACCACGACAAACTTGAAGATCTTCTCCCCCCTCGGGGTCACGATGCCAATTCGACGCGGATAGTACACGCTAACCTGTCCCACGGCGCCCTTCTCAGAAAAGTCATATTTTAAACATGATATGCCTTATGAGAAAACCGAAAATCCTCGCACCGCCAAGGGTCCCCGCGAAGTGGCGAAGGCATCATCGACGTTGATATCTAGCTCGATACTGGCCTAGAAGTTGATGCCAAAGCCAGCCACGAATGCTTCGGCCTTCCTCAGCTCATTGATGAATCCCATCCCCGCGGGCGTCAGGACGTAGAATCTCCCGTCGGCGTCCTGCTTCTCCTGGAGGAGCCCCTTCGCAACCAGCTCCCCCATGTACCGGACCAGTCTGTCGTGCGAGAGGTTCGCACGATAGAGGATCCTCGTAGGCCTCGTGTCGCCTTCTTGGTGAACCGTCTCGAGGATGTCCAGGTAGATGCGCAGAGCGCTCCTGGGTCTTTCAGGCTGAGACAACGTGGCTGCTCCTATACAGGAAGAACAAGAGCGCCAGGAAACCCATGAACTGGACGAAGGTTCCTAGCAGGTACAAGTCCGTCGAGAGATAGATCACCGAAAGGAAGAGCACGACGTGCGCGATCAGGATCAGAACGAACCCTGACAGGACGGCCAGTGCAAAGACGCTCCCGTTTCGCGAGTACACGAAGAAGCCTTGGACAACGACGAACAGCAGGAGGACCACAATCCCGAGCTGCGCCAGGACGTAGATGTCGATGGCGAAGACAAGCAGCCTGATAACCCGCGGAGTCGTCAGGGCGGGGAGCAAAGCCGCGGCAGACTCCAGCGGCCGTGCCTTGCCGAATGCGCCGAGCGCGTATCCAGTGGCGAACGTGAGGTATGCGATGAGCTGCAACGCCACATAGATGACAAACACCGACCCCTCAAGCCCTGTGAATCGCGCCACCTGCACTGGCGTGAACCCAATGAGCGCCTGGGTGAACCCTTCCGTGGCCAGGCCCACTCCTAGGAGGAGGAAGCCGACACTGATGAAACGCAGAAGCTGGCTCCCTATCAGGCGGTTGGTCTTGTACGCGTAGTAGCTCACTATGAGCGCCACCGCAGCGCTTAGCACATTGAGTATGGAATTGACTATGACGCTGAGAATCACAGATACGGACAACCCCGTTTGGAATTATTTAGGGCTTCTGGACCCCGGGTCCAGACTCCCGCTTCCATCCCGCTATATACTCGGGAGGACAAATCACAACCATCGAAAATGAACGCCAAAACAACGGCAGTCTTCGGCGCGGTCGCCCTCGCGGCGCTCGCGCTGATATTCGCCTACCCGGCATTCGCAGCCATGTCTTCACCGGCGGCAACCGCGGCAAACACCCCGGCGCCGACGGCTCAACCAAGCACAAACCTGGTCCAACTTCCGCAAGCGCTGAAGGTCGGCCAGACAGTAACGATCACCAGCTCCAATGGCCTGTGGAGGGTGATCAACTCCTCGTCGAGTCCAGAGGTTAGCTCCGGGGTCGCCTCCGGGACCATCACTCTGACGGTGACGGGGGCCTACAAGCACGGATACGCGCTTTCAATCACCTCCGGAAGCCTCAGCATCAACGGCTCGACCTACGCGATCGCCTCAGGCTCGTCAGAGATGGGCCCACGACAGGCTCGACTGGTAGGGCAGGGTACGTTCGCTTCCGCCACGCCCGGATCCTTCATCATGGGAGGAGCAGCCCACGCTGACTTCTTCGGGTCCACCTTCAACACGCTGCGGTTTGACGCGCAGGCGAATGGCGTAGAGTATGGGGTCGCGCTACTGGTGAACGCCTCCCAGTCGTAGGCTCCAGCTCTTCCCCTTTTTTCAGCAGACTGGATCTAACTCAGGCGCCAGACCGGCACCGGAATGTAGAGCAGGAATACTGCCGACAACACCAAGAGCGGAATGAAGAATGCCGCCCACACCAGCCTGTTCCAGCGCATCACCTTCGCTCCGTCGAGAATCCAGAGGGGGACCAGGTTGAACATGCCCAGCCATATGTTCACAAAGACTCCCTCGTACCCGATAAACCCTAGCGGGAACCAGACGGCGAAGACCTGCGACCCGCTCAGTGATGTGGTAGTGATACCCGTAAGTAAGAAAGGTAAGAAAAGAATCGCTATCACGACGTTTATCGCGGGTCCGGCCAGCGATATGACCCCGTTTTCCCTCTCGCTGACATTGTTCCCAGCCACGTACGTCGCCCCGGGCGCAGCGATTAGAAACCCGAAGAGGGAGGTGACCACCGCCAGGAGGAGCGTCACTGGCCAGACCCTGAACTCCGCCCAGTAGCCGTGCCTCTCCGCTACGAACTTGTGGCTCAGCTCGTGCAGCACGAAGCCGGCCCCGACCGTGATCAGCATCGAAAGGAAGAACGTCACCACAAGCCCCGGATCGCTTTGGGCCACCGCGACGAGGCCAGAAATCGAGCCTATGCCCCCAAGATAGGCGAGCCCGAAGGCCAGCCCCAGAGCGAGCCATGCGACCACTATGTCACGTATCTCGACGC
>DATJAJ010000023.1:0-121509 GCA_035516335.1 Nitrososphaerales archaeon | reverse complement strand
ATAACGTATGGCATCGGCCAGGGGCTGGACCCGCGCCTCTTCGTCTTCCTCAGGTTTGCCTCGGCTGCGCCGCTCATGGTTGTCGTCGCCCTCGTGTTGCGCAAGAAGATCCTGGCCACCCTCAGGAAGAAGTCCGTCTGGGTACTCGGAGCCCTGAACGCCGTCGGTTTCCTTTGCCAGTTTCTGGGCCAGTCGCTGACCGGCGCTGCAGTGGCGGCACTTTTGGTAAACCTCTCGGTCCTGGTCACCGCCGCTGGGAGCGCGGCCATCCTGAAGGAGAGGTTCGGCAAGGCGAAAACGCTAGGGGTCATTGTCGCCGTGGTGGGAATAGTGCTGCTTACGACCCAGGGCGATCTGTCGCAGGTGAGCCGCGGAATGCTTACGGGGGACTCCCTCTATCTCTTGGCTGCATTCTGTTGGGGGTGGTATATGATATACAACAAGAAGAAGACCGACGAGGAACGGTGGGACCCTCTGTCGCTGACGGCGTCTATCGTCATGCTCACGGCCCTGTTCGTGTCACCCGCCCTCCTGACGTTGCGAAGTCTCGGCCCGGTGACGACGGGCATCTGGGGTCTCGTGGGATACACCGCCGTGGTCAACACGGCGCTGCCCTTCGTGCTCTACCAGCGTGGGCTGAGGGTGCTCACGGCGACGCTGTCGGCAGTGGTGCTCATGCTGGAAATAGTCACCGCGGTCCTGATTTCTCTGCTCTTCTTGGGCGAGGCGTTCAACGCCTACTCGATTCTCGGCGCCGCCGCCGTGCTTGCTTCGATATACCTCGTTTCCACGAACGAGGGTGGCAGAAAGAGCTTATCCGTGATGAAAGAGGACGTTGGGGTTGAGCGACCTCTTGGGGCCTAGAGAATGACGAGGTATACTAAGGGGAGGGCCAGGGAGTACAGGACGATGACCATCCTAAAGGAGGAGGGCTGGGTGGTCTCCCGCAGCGCGGCCTCGCACGGGGCTGTGGACGTCTTCGCCGCGAAGGACGGGCGGCTGTTGCTCATCCAGGTGAAGAGCGGAAGGGCGAGGGTGAAGAAGACCGAGCTCGAGGAGCTGGTTCGCTGGGGCAGCGAGTCTGGGGGGGACGCAGAAGTGTGGCATTTTAAAGCAGGCGGGGGACTGGAGAAGCGCAGAGTCTACGTGTCGAACCGGGGTCAAGCAAAGTGAGGGCGAAGTGCTACTTCTGCGACACAGAGCTGGCTGTCGTCGTGCACTCCTTCAAGATGGCCATGAGGGAGGAACCCGTCTGTGAGGAATGTTACACAAAGACGGTCAACAGGCGGAAGGCCAGCGGACAGGGAGACCCCGTCTAAGGATACGACCGCTACGCCGGTGCGCACGCCGTCTCTAGTTCTCTTATGAAGACGGAGCACTTGTCCGCGGCGTCTTCGTCGCTGTTCTTCGTGTAGCAGTCGAGGGCCTTCTGAAACTCGACCAGAGCGGAGGACGCCTTGATGGCGGCAGGAGTGCTGGGTTCGGCGAGTATGAGTTTCCCGGCCGTCTCGTACCAGCTGCCCGCCTCGCCGAACTGGTCGAGCTGGTAGAAGTACTTCGCAATTCCAAGGCAGACATCCACCCTTTTGGGCGACAGCAAGAAGTTCTCGAACTCCTCCTTCAGGAGATAGAAGGCGGCATTGCCGCTCCTCATCTTGTCTACTCTGAAGGCATCGGAGAAATCCCTCATTCCGTCTCCTTGACGACGAGGCTTCGTAATAGCAGGGTGCTCTAGAAAACTTGAGCCCCTGATTAACAGGAACGCCCGCGGCCGCTACTGGAGGGCGGTCGCCTCGGCTTCCCGGAGCTGCCGTCGGGCCAGCCCTTCCTTGAAGCGTCGCTTCTCCTCATCGGTCTCCAAAGTCAGTCTCGGGACAGCCGTCGGCTTGCCTCTGGAATCGAGGGCGATGAATGTGAGATAGCACGAGCCGGTATGGCTCACCTTGCCGGTCTTCCAGTCCTGTGCCTCGATCCGGACTCCGACCTCCATCGACGAACGACCCACGTAGTTGACCGACGCCTTGAGTATCAGTATGTTGCCCACGTAGGCAGGGGCCCAGAAATTCATCCTGTCGATGGATGCGGTCACGCAGTTCTTCTCTGCGTGCCTGAACGCGACTATGCCCGCAATCTCGTCCATGTACCTCATGATCGCGCCTCCGAAGACGTTGCCCATCACGTTGGCGTCAGTCTGCAGGAGGAGCCTCGAGGTTATCATCGACGACTCGCTGACCTTCTTTCCTTTCGGTGGCGCGACCAATTTCGAGCGACAGCCCTGACGCTGGTTGATAAACATAGTTTGAAGCGCCGCCCGACAGACCAGGAATCTCGGCTCTACCGCACGAGACGCTCGTTCAGTATCTCGGAGAGGAGGAGTGGTGAGATGTTTCCTCCGGAGATTACGAGGACCGTGCTCGCACCCTTCTCCTTTCGCAGCGGCCCCTTGAGCGCTGCCAGTGGTGACGCGCCCGCAGGCTCGGCCAGCGTGCGGGCCTTGACGAGCAGTTCGAATATGGCGTCTTTGACCTGGGAATCCGTGACCAGTCCGATCTTGTCTACGAACTGAGAAGCGGCCCGGAAGGTCAGGATGCCAGGTATGGCCGCCTGCATCCCGTCGGCGATAGTGGGCAGGGGCTCGACACGTACTCTCTTGCCATTGGCGACGGACTCGTACATGGACGGGATTGCGGTGGTCTCCGCTCCGTAGACCTTTACGCCTTCGATGGTCTTCTTCAGCGCGATTGCGATTCCGGAAATCAGGCCGCCCCCGCCTATCGCCACAACGGCAGAGTCCACCTTGCCTGACTGCTGCGAGATCTCAAGCCCGCAGGTTCCTTGCCCCGCGATTATGTCCCTGTCGTCGAACGCGTGGACGAAGGTGAGCCCACGCTTGCGGGCGAGTTTCAGCGCGTTTTCGTAGGCCTCGTCGTAGTTTGCGCCTGTCTTGATTATCTCTGCCCCCTGCTCCTCGATTCCTCGGACCTTCTGAGGGTTCGCGTTCTCAGGCACGCATATCACGGCCTTGGTGCCGAAGATCCTGGAAGAGTAGGCGATGGCAAGACCGTGGTTCCCCGAAGATGCCGTGATGATGCCCCTCTTCAGCGCCGAGTCGCCGAGGCATAGCAGCTTGTTCAAGGCGCCCCGTATCTTGAAGACCCGGATCGGCTGGAACACTTCCAGCTTGAGATAGACGTCCCTGCCGTAGGCGGACGACAGCAGACCCGAGTACTCGAGCGGCGTAGGTTGAATGTACTTCCCGATCCTCGACTGCGCGTGCTCAATCTCAGTCAGTGTAGGTAGGGCCTGTTTCATGACTCCGTCGCCGGGACTCCGTGGCATGACCGCACTGCGCTCCTTGTGCGCCCCAGGCTCATCCGAACCACTTCTCGAGCGTCTCCGTTTGTGCGGGTCTTGCATTGCTGATTCTTGCGATCGCTGCGTCCACTCGTTCCCGAGAGAAGGAGTGCTCGCCGACGAGGAACGAAACGAGCTGGTCTCGGTCCACGTCCCTCCATACGGGCCTTATCCCCTTGGTCGCTGGGGCGTTGAGATACAGGTCACGGATGGCCGCGTAGTTCACGCCTTCGAGCTTTGGCTTGAGCTCGGGGATGTCCTCGAGCCTCTGGTACTTGGTCAGGAACTTCAGCGCCCTCGTGGGCCCGATCCCCTCGAATCCGTCGGGGTTGAAGTCGGTCCCCAGGAGAATCGCGAAGTCGACCAGCTGCTCCCTAGACAGGCCCAGAGTCGAGAGGACGGTCGAGAGCGTGATACGCTCGGGCTGGACGTTGATGAAGATGCCCTTGCTCGGGAGCTTCCTCCTTCCCGATATCGTGACGTTTCTCACCAGCACGGGCGCGCCGAATATCAGGGAGTCGTGGTCCTGCGACGCCACCGCATTGACCGTCCCCTCGGCTGCCATGACCGACGCCTGAGCCTCTCCTTCCGAGGGCGCGTCTACCCAGGGGATGCCCATGGCGTCCAGGAGGCGCTTCGCGTCCGCGACCATGTCCTTTCTCAGCACGGTGGAAGCCTCCGCATACTTCCGGGCCTGCTGCACGTCCCCGGTCTGCAGGGCCTTCAGGTACTGGTCGTGGGCCTGGCTTCGCTGCGCCGTTCGGCGCCTGATCTCCTCGTTCTTGAGCTCGGGAGGCTTCCCGTCGAAGACGAAGACCAGCTTGATGCCCAGCTCCATCAGGTTGATGTTCCTGTAGAAGAGCCCGCTAATGTGGGATGTGACCCTCCCCTGTGAGTCCTTGAGGTGCTCCCCGTTCGAGCCCCTGATGATGGCCAGGAACTGGTAGAGGGTGTTGTAGGCATCTACGGCGAGCGTGGAGCCGGATATGTCTTCGAGCTGAATCTTCTCTCGAGGGATCGAGTCTCCGAGGTCAACGCCCATTCCAGACCCTTCCCCGTGCCGAGATTGATTTATTCGTTCCCTGCGCGCAGGAGCGGGCCCTCCGGCTGCTTCTCAACGATTTCAATCCGGCGCTTCTCTTTGGAGACCCACCTGACCGTCACGAGCCCGAGGATCTCGAGCTGCATGAGCACCTTGCTCAGCTCGTCTGGGGAGCACTTGCTCCCGTTCTTGTTTAGAGCCTCGAGTAGGTCCGCGTCCGTGGCGTTCTTCGCACTTTTCAGCCACTCATATGCCGCGTATCTGAGAGGGTAACGCATAGCGCTTCACAGAGGAAAAGACGGATGCGGCTCTTGTGGGTGAGGGGGTATTAAAGTTAGACCTCTCGATGAGCCTCAGCGAGGAGGGAGCTTGCTGGACATCCGGCTCACACCCACCAGCTCGTACTGACCGACCAAGGGCGCGGACGAAACCTTCTCTTCGATCCTGTCGATCATGCCTTCCTCTTCCGGAGCGACGATGTCCAGTATGATCGCAGACAGCCCGAAAGCGATAGGCTCAATTCTCTGGTTCCTCACCTGGGCGCCGGCCGGCAGAGAGTCTGCCACAGACTTCACGATCTTCTCGTGCTCGGTGGAAGTGTCCGAAGGAAGGACCTTCAGCCTAACGACGTAGGAACCCAACCTGCTCGCCTAGGGTCCCTCGAAGCCGCAGTTGACGCACTTGTACCTGCGGGAGAACTTCCGGCACTTCTCACAGCGCCAGATCAGCACCTCGTGGCAGTTCGGACAGTAGAACTTAGAAGCCCGTTCACCTGGCTTTATGGGCCTGTTGCACGACGTGCACAATGGGAGCGAGATGCTAGCCTGCGACATTTCTCAGCCATCCCCTCGGAAGGCAGCACATAAAACTTGCTGAAGCGGAGCCGTCTCTGGGGAGAGCCGGGCTAGCCTGCGAGGAGCGCCTTGGCCTCGGCAGTGGCGCCAATCTTCGCAAGCTGAACGACGCCGCGGACGCCCAGCGCCCGCACAAGACCCGACGCATGGAAGTCGAAGTCGCTGCGGGAGAGCCTCTCTGCGATCTTGGGTGCCGAGATGACCCCCACCAGCGAGTCCAGCTGCTTGTTCGAGAGCTGTTCGAAGAGCCGCCTCAACCTCTTCATGCTGAGCATCTCCTTCCCGTACCTCGACTCCCACTCGGACTGGTAGCCGTCGAGCAGAGACTGGTCCCCGCCCCCAAGGGCCCTGGCCAGCCAATCTGCCGCAACCGACCCCCCAGCGAGCGAGGTCACTATGCCGCCGGCGGTTGTGGGCTTGACCATGCCGGCAGACTCCCCCACCTTCAGGCGCCGCCCTTCGCAAAAGGCAGCCGTAGGACCGCCGATGTAGATCGGCGCGACGACCTTCCTGATGACCCTGTGCTTCCCTCGCGCAAGGAACGATTCGAGGACTGCGCGGGAGTTGATCCCGCGCCCTGCCGCTCCCACCTTTGCCAGATCCTTCCCGTAGGGGATGACCCAGGCAAAGAAACCGGGGTACTTCTCGGCGTCGAGGAATATCTCGACCACGCCCTCCCTGACCCAGTCGGCCTCGACTTCGTACTTCGCTGCGAGTACGATGCCACTCCTCGGGCTCGACGCGGGACCCGTGGCGTCTACGTAGTATCGCGAGTCTGTTTCTTTGCCTCCGACCATCAGCCGGGCCCTGTCTCCCAGGTCTCTGAATCCCGTGACTCTGGTTCCGGCAGCCACCGCCGCGCCTGCGCCCCTGGCCATTCCGGCCACCTGCCTATCGTAGGCGCTCCGGTCCAGTACCACGACGTCCGCGGACGATGCATCGACGACCAGCTCCGCGCCGCCCGGGGAGTGAATGACGGCCCTACTGACCCTGCTCTGGATTACATCCGAGCTGGGAAGGAATCCAAGCTCCTTCAGCCCCTTCAGGCTGACCAAACCGTCGCACTTCTCGGGTTCGCCTATGGTTTCGTGCTCCTCGGCGACGAGGACAGACAGCCCTTTCCTCGAGGCCACGGTAGCGAACCCTAGGCCCGCGATGCTCCCCCCGGCAACTATCGCGTCGTAACGAGGTTGCGTGGCGAAGGCCCCTTTCTTGCAAAGGCTTAATCAGACTCGTATTAACCGTTCGGGATATTCGATTGAAACAGGTGATAGTCGCCAGGAGCGACCTGGGCATGGGCAAAGGGAAACTGGCGGCCCAGGTGGCCCACGCCTCACTGGCAGCGGCCGAGGACGCGATGTCCCGCCATGAGAGGTGGTTCGATGAATGGAAGGGCCAGGGTCAGAAGAAGATCGTCGTCAAAGTCCAGAGCGAGTCGGAGCTGAGGGACCTCCTGAAGAAGGCGAGAGCCGAGAAGCTTCCGGCAGCCCTCATTGAGGACGCTGGCCTCACGCAGCTCGAACCCGGCACCGCCACCTGTCTGGGCATCGGCCCGGCCCCGGACGAGGCTCTAGACCGCATTACTGGAAACCTGAAGCTTTACTGAGAGAAAGGGCAGTCTGCCGGTCATCTTCCGAGTCCGAGGAGACTTACCGCGTTCCCGCCCAGAATCATCGCCTTCTCCTTCTCAGAGATCTCCAGCCCCCGCACCGCCTTGATCGTGTCAGCGAGGTCCTGCTCGCCGTGAATTGGGTAGTCGGAACCGAGCAGGACGTGGCCGGAGCCGAAGAACGCCTGGGCGCAGGCCAGGGCAGGCCTCCAGGCGCCTTCGGCCGTGTCAACGTAGAACATCTTGAAGTACTCGTTCGGCATCCTCACCAGTGGCGGGGGCGGAGTTACGTGGTCCTTCGACTGGAAGGCCATGATGGTCCTCTGCATGCGCGCTACTAGGAAGGGTATGAGCGAACCCATGTGGTGGGCCAGTATCTTCAGCTCAGGGTGCCTGACAAAGACGCCCCCTCTGGCGAGCCTGTATAGGGCCATGGAGTTGTCGATGTCGTAGCCGATCGTGTTGCTCATCCCGTATTCCTCGATGTAGTCGTATGTCTTTCCGATGAACGCCGGATGGATGAACATCACCGTGTCAAGCTGCACCAGCTTCTGGTAGAAGGGCTCGAATTCAGGGGCATCGAGCGGCTTCCCGGCTATGTTTGTGAATGTCTGAATCCCGACCAGGCCGAGGTCCTCCACGCAACGTTCCAATTCATCGACCGACTCTCCCACGTCCAGGAGCGTCACGGTGCCCACCGCGGCGAACCTGTCGGGATGCGCTTGGACGATCCTCGCGATGCCGTCGTTCGCCACTTGTATCACCTTCCTTCTCTGCTCAGGGGTGTACTTCGCGAGCTCCTTGTAGTTGGGGGCAGCCAGCGAGAGTACTTCCATGTCTATCCCGTGCTGGTCCATGCTCCTGATTCTCGCTTCCGGGTCCCTGATGCTCGGGGGCACTATCGGCGGAAATGTGATGGCCGCCGGGTTCGGTACGGCATCCACGTATTCTTTGGGCTGCACGTGGTTGAAGACGTCCACCACGAGGGACTCGCTGCCTGGCTGACCCGGCCTTGCGACGGTCTGAGCGCTCATGGTCATGATCGTCTACCTCGACGATTCCTCGGCTCCGAGTTCGACCGCGACCCAGGAACGGTTCGCCCCGCCGAGGGGCGATTCAAAGGCGGATGCCGCTTTGGACAAAGTGAATGCGGAATGGAGGTGGAACGACTATAAACGTATTGATGTTCCCAAACCAATACGACGACCTGGGCGACCTCCGAGAGATACACTCTGTCCTCCACGAGCTCGAAGAGGCCTGTTTGGACGGAACCCTGGACGGTCTCCAAAAGTGTCTAGTAGTGGAGACCGCCTCGGATAGGCGATGAGCCTCCCTCCTGAGGCGGAGACCAAGGCTGGCATCGAGTGCTACGCAACCACTGGTGCCCCGTGTCCCGCCAAGCTCAGGGTCTTCGACGAGGACTTCAGAGTCGAGGAGGTGCTGAAGAGGGTCGGCGTCTCACGCGAGCAGTTCGATGGCGGATTCCCGCTGTACAAGGTGGAGAAGAGGTCAATCGACACGCTGCACCTCGAAAGAGCCCTGACGTCGATCCTTGGAAGCAGGGTGAGCTACGCAGGGATCAAGGACAAGAGAGCCCTGGCGGTCCAGTATGTCAGCCCGACCAGCTCGAGGGTGGGTTCGCCGGAGTTGATCGAGAGGCAGGAATTCAGGTGCGAGCTGGTAGGCTACATGCGGAAGCCGTTGAGCCGCTCAATGATCGCGGGCAACAGGTTCAGGATACTGCTCAGAGACGGCTGCCCCGAGCTCCAGAAGAGCATCGCCGAGGCACTCGAGACCGCAAGGAGCGGCAGGCTTCCCAACTTCTACGGCCTTCAAAGGTTCGGCTCGCGCGACAACAGAACCCACAGAATCGGGAGGGCACTGGTTCGAAGGTCCTTCGAAGAGGCCGTCAGGTTGTTGGTCTTCGCTCCGCGACCGTGGGACATTGGGGAGGCGAAGGCGGCGCGAGAGCTGATTTCGACCGGCAGGTACGAGGAGGGACTGCGACTCCTACCGCGCGGCGAGGACGTCGAGAGGATGGTGGCGCACAGGTTGTCGAGAAAGCCGGAGGACAAACTGGGGGCAATCAGGGCGGTTCCGATAGCGCTCAGGAGGCTGTACGTGCACGCGTTTCAGTCCTACATCTTCAACAGGAGCCTTAGCCTCGCCATGAGGGAAGGACTGGACATTTCGAAAGCAATTCACGGGGACAACTGGGGCGAGCTGTCTTCGGACGGCCTCAGCTTGAAGAAGGTCCACGGCGTCAGGGAGCCGATGACGGCGGAGGCCGTTCCCCTCCTCCAGCTGGTCGGGTACGCCTACAGGAACTACGGTTCGAGGTTCGACGGCTGCGTCGAGAAGGTCCTGGAAACCGAGGGGGTCCAGCCGAGGGAGTTCTACGTCAAGGAGATGCAGGAGGTGAGTGCCGAAGGAGGCTTCAGGAGGGCGCACATGTCCGTCCGGGAAGCCTCCACGGGCAGCGAGCAGTCGTCTGCGTGGCTTGAATTCACGCTGGCTCGGGGAGAATATGCAACAGTGCTGCTGAGAGAGGTGATCAAACCTCAGGATCCGACTTCCGCAGGGTTCGACTAAACACAGAGAACCATTTATACGGCCACCGGAGGCGTGCCGTCAGACGCCTCTTTGAGCGAGGACGTGTATGACATAACGATAATCGGGGCAGGTCCCGCAGGGCTCTTCGCCGCGTTCTACGCCGGTATGAGGCAGATGAAGACAAAGGTCATCGACGCTCTAGAGGAGCCCGGCGGCCAGGTCGCCGTCCTGTATCCTGAAAAGTACATCTTCGACGTCCCCGGGTTCAAGAAGGTCCTGGCCAAGGACCTGCTCAAGGATCTGGTGGATCAGGCTTTCCAGTTTCACCCGACCGTGGTGCTGGGCGAGAGGGTCTTTGGACTCAACAAGACCAACGGCGTCTTTGAACTGACCACGGACAAGGGTAACAAGCACTACTCCAAGACCGTGCTCGTGGCAACCGGCGTGGGTGCGTTCTCCCCCAACAGACTGGAGGTGCCAGGGGTCGCCGAGTACGAGGGGAGGGGCGTGTACTATTACGTGAAGGACAAGAGCACTTTCAAGGATAAGAGGCTGCTCATCGTCGGAGGTGGCGACTCGGCGGTCGACTGGGCCCTCAACCTCAAGGACACCGCGAAGCAGATAACTCTCATCCACAGAAGAGACGTGTTCAGGGCCCACGAACAGAGCGTCGAGGAGCTGATGAAGTCTGGCGTGGACGTGAAGCTGTTCCACGAGGTGAAACAGGTCATCGGCGACAAGGACGGCATCAAGCAAGTGATCGTCTTTGACAACCGGACGAACGTCGAAGCGAGCCTCGAAATAGACGCCATCCTGGTCAACATCGGCTTCAGGGCAGACCTGGGCCCAATAAAGAACTGGGGGCTCAACATAACTGGAAGGCAGATCAGGTCAACGGGCAACCTCGAGACAGACATCCCGGGACTCTACGTGGCCGGAGACGTCGCAGGTCCGGAGGGGAGCGTCAGCCTGAACCTGATAACCACGGTCCACGCCCAGGCGGCACTGGCGGTGAACGTCGCGAAGGCATTCATCGATCCGAACTCGAAGGTGTTTCCGGGCCACAGTAGCGAGCGGAAGGGCTAGCTCTAGGACAGCTTGCCGAATCTGCGCTTGAGGTCGTAGTCGTTCCTGGTCGACGGCGCTTCCGGATCCACCAGGATGCACTCGAACCAAGCGAACCGCCCGTCCTTCCATATCAGGTAGGACCCCAGTAGCTTCATGTTTGGGTACTTCTCGAGGGCCCTCCTCTCGGCGACGGACTGCACCGGGACGTTCGACTTTATCTTCAGAACACCCATGTGCTTGGGCCTCCTGCCAGAGGTGGGTCTCTTGTGCCTCATGCCACCCCTGGAGACGCGGGCTCTTACGACCACGACGCCCTGCTTCGCCTTGTATCCCAAGGTCCTTGCCCTGTCGAGCCTTGAAGGCCTTTCAATCCTGAGAAGCGCCGGCTCCTTCCTCAATTCGACCGCGCGGGCCCTAATGTCGCCCGTCTTCTCGTGAAGAATAGACTGCCAGCTCTTCGAGATTTGGCTGTACAAGGCCGAGATGGCCTCGTGACAGGTGGGCAAATAAATCTTCGCGATTGAGCGCTAACGCACCGAGAAGAAGGCCCTGATCTTCTGACCTACGACCGCTATGGCATCGAACTGCGCCTCGGCAGTCTGACCACCTATGTGAGGCGTAAGGATTGTGTTGGGCGCCGTGAGGATTCCACCAGTAGGGGGCTCCGTTTCGAAGACGTCGAGGGCCGCACCCCCGATGGTGCCTTGCCCGAGAGACGACGCCAGCGCATCTTCGTCGATCACGCCACCGCGCGAGGCGTTGATGATGAATGCCGTCTTCTTCATGAGTGAAAGTCTCCCGGAATCGAGGAGGTGTCTGGTCTCCGGGGTCAAGGGAACGTGCAGCGTAACGTAGTCCGACGCTCCGAGCAGCGACTCTAGCCCGACCACTCTCGCGCCAGCCTTCTCAAGCTGGTCACTCGGAACCGGGACGACGTCGTAGGCTAGTACCATCATTCCGAGAGCTCTTCCTAGCTCTCCGATCCTTCGTCCTATCCGTCCGAACCCGACTACGCCGAGGGTCTTCCCCCGGAGTTCCGAGCCGAGGAGTTTCTCCTTCTCCCACTTGCCGCTGCGCACCGACTGGTCGGCTGCAATGACCTTTCTCGCCAGGCCCAACATGAGAAGGAGCACGTGCTCTGCGACAGCTTCCACCAGGGATTCTGGGCTGTTCGCGACCGCGACGCCCTTGGCCTTCGCCGCGTCCTGATCCACATTGTCAAGCCCTGTGCCCGAACGAGCGATGAGTCTCAACCTGGTCCCCCTTTCGACAACGGCCCTGTCCACCTTCGTCCTGCTGCGGACCACCAGTACTTCGTACTCGGGGACTGCCGCCAGCAGTTCGTCCTTCGAAATCCCGGGGCGGTAGTCTACTTGGAAATCCGCACCAAGGCCGAGCTGAGATATCTCCACGTGGTCGCACACCAGTACCTTGATCATGATGTCAGGTCCGCCTCCCGTTCACTCCATCAGCCGCTCGGAGAATCGGCGCGACGTCCAACGTGCGCGGGAGCTCGAGGAAAGCGAGTTCGTCGATTGGCAGAGACTCTGAGACCATTCGCGACGCAACCTGCTCGTAGGCTCCAGCGCCCGGGCCTATAAGCTGCGCTCCCAGCAGTTCGAGGCTCCCCGACCTGTAGATCAGCGCGCATGCGATGCCAGAGTCGCCCGGCGTTGCCACTTCCTCCGCCCTTACGCCTGCATTGAGGGCCTCTTTCAGGCTGAGCCCGCTGATGACCACCTCCGCCCCGAAGGCGGCTGCGCGGAGGCAACCGGAGATGCGAGGTGACACTCTGGAGCCGCTGGCGTTGGCGCCGGCCGCAGCGCCGGTGGTCAGGGCGGCCGACTCCGAATCGTAGTATACCGTCGACTGCCCGACAGCTACCTCAGCGCAGGCCCCCGCCGCGAACACCCTGTCCCGGCTGGTCCGCATCTCCCCGTTGACGGCCAGCCCTCCCAACCTCCCCGTGTCGGCTCGGGCCTCCGGAGCGTTCGGGAGCGGCCTCGGGACCACCACCAGTGCCTGGCAGGGATACACGGTACCCCCAGCCAGGACGGCTTCAACGTGGTCCACGCCTGCGACCCGTTCCAGGCGAGCCGCCTCCACGGAGACTCCGCGGGCGGAGATTCGGACGTCGAGGTATCCCCTGAGACGGTCACTCAGCTTCGCCCAGACCACTCCAGCCGTTGGGAATATCCTCACACCGATTCCCTTCGCCTTCAGCACGTCAGCGACCTCGAGCATCGCGGGCCCAGAGCCGCTTACAGCGACCTCCGTGTAGCCCTGCAGCGCACTGCCGAGGTCGGAGTATGAATTGTCGTCCATCAGAGTGTGTATGCCCGACCTTGCACCTCCCGGGATCCTGTCTGTCACGGGCCTCGCGCCCGTTGCCAGGACTACGGAGTCAAACGAGGCGGCGCCGCGCTCGGTTCGCACCCGCCCGTCTTCTTCCACGGACGTGACCCTGGTGTTCAGTCGGAGCTCCACTCCCAGGCGCGGCAGGGGGTCTGCGAAGCGACTCGGGCGGGCACCTCTCTCGCCACTCAGAAGCAAGGCGACGGAACCGTTGACCGGGGGGAGCTCGGTCCTCCTCTCGACCAAGGTCACGCGGGCGCCCCGCCGAGCGGCTTCCTTGGCTGCGGCGATTCCCGCGATGCCCCCGCCGACCACGCACACCGAGACCAATCTGCCCCTTCCCGTTGGGTTTGACGGTTATAACATCCTAACTTGCGCCGTACAGCGTGCTTGTAGGCGTAATAGGGAAGCCCAACGTGGGCAAGTCCACCTTCTTCTCAGCCGCGACCATGAAGGATGTGCCAATTGCAGACTATCCTTTCACGACCATCAAGCCCAACGTGGGGGTCGCGTACCTCAGGACGGAGTGCGTCTGCATGGAGAGGGGTGTCACAGACAACCCCCGGAACTCACTCTGCGTCGACGGGGTCAGGCTCATACCGGTGAGGCTCATCGACGTCGCCGGGCTCGTGGAAGGAGCGTCTCAGGGCAAGGGCCTCGGCAACCAGTTCCTCGACGACATACGGCAGGCAGACGCGCTGATTCATGTGGTCGACGCTTCTGGCTCCACGGACATGGAAGGAAGGAAGGTCCCACCGGGATCCCATGACCCCATCCTAGACGTCGATATGGTGGAGAAGGAATTCGACCTCTGGGTCTACGGGCTGATAAAGAGAGACTGGGAGAAGACGGCCAGGACCACCGAGCAGACGGGCGGCAAGATTCTCGAGCACCTGGCGGCCAGGCTCACCGGACTCTCGATAACGTTGACGGACGTTGAACAGGTCGCCCTTCGGCTGAAACTCAAGGCGGAGAAGCCGACCCTGTGGACCGACGAGCAGCTGCACGAACTGGTGACTGAACTCAGGAGGTCAGCCAAGCCCAGCCTAATCTCGGCGAACAAGGCGGATCTGCCGACGGCTGGACCCAACATAGAGCGGTTGAGGTCGACGGGGAGGAAGGTCGTCGCCTGCGCCTCTGAGGCAGAGCTCCTTTTGAGGAAGGCCGCCGAGCATGGCCTCGTGAGCTACGTTCCAGGAGACTCTGACTTCAAGGTCGCGGCTCCGGAGAAGCTGTCCGCCGCCCAGCTCAACGCCATAAAGATGGTGGAGGATCGGGTCATGAGGCCCTTGGGAGGAACCGGGGTGCAGCAGGCCATCAACGAGGCCTACTTCTCCCTTCTGAACGCCATTGTCGTCTTTCCTGTGGAGGACGACACGAGGTTGGCAGACAAGAACGGCGCGGTCCTGCCCGATGCCTACGTGATGAAGGGCGGCTCGACGGCCCTAGACCTCGCGAGGATGGTCCACTCGGACCTCGCCGAGGGGTTCCTCTACGCGATTGACGCCAGGACCGGCAAGAGGCTCGCCGCAGAACACAGGCTCCAAAACCGCGACATCGTGAAGATAGTCTCTACGAAGTCTCTGAAGTAGCTAGGCAGAGTAGCCACGGTTGGTCGCGGGGAGGCTCGAAGGTGTCTAGGCAGCCACTGGAGCCACGGTCGCGGGCACGGTCGTCGGCTCCGGAGGCAGTGATATCAGCTTGCTCTTTCGCACTCCCACGTGTCTGAGATGAGTGATCTTCTTCGCCTCGTTGTAGACATCAGATGCCACCTTCTGAAGGACGAGCTCTTGCACCAGCTGGTCGTAGGTCAGCGAACCGGCCCGCTCCCCTATGACGCGGTCCATTATCGCCCTGAGATCGTGCTTCTTGGAGGTGTTCATCTGCCCCTGCGAGAACGCAACGCAGTACACTCGCACCACGTAGCCGTCCTTGGTCCGGTAGTCCTTGATGAAGTCGGCCTGAGACGACCCCCTTCTCACCAGGCTCCTGAGGAACTCGCGAGAGTACTCGTGCCCCTTCAGCACCGTGTAGGCGTTGTCCCCCTCTATCCTGTGAACCTGAAAGTAGAGCTTGAAACTGTAGTGCTGAGGATCCTGCTTGAGTATGTCGTAAAGCGTCGTCTCGACAACTCTCCCTCCGATCTTGTCGAGGTCGGTGATGGGGACCTTGGCAATCGGCATGCTGCCGAATGAAGGTGAAGCGAGCACAGTGACCCAGGACTTCAGCTTCCACTTGTCCCTGACCTTCGCGACCTTCTTAGGCAACTAGAGCCGGCCCGCCCTTCTCCTGTTTATAACCTCACTGATGCTGAAGCTCTTCCATTCCACTCATGTATGGCACGAGTGGCTTGGGGATCGCAATCGTGCCATCGCGCCTTTGGTAGTTCTCCGCTATGGCCACGAGGACGCGCGTCGTGACGGCGGTGGAGTTGAGCGTGTGCACCAGCGCCGTTGGGTCGCTCTGCTTGTCCCTGAACCGGACCTTCAGTCGCCTCGCCTGGTAGTCCGTGCAGTTGCTGCACGAGACCATCTCTCGGAACTTCTGCTGGGCCGGCATCCAGGCTTCGAGGTCGTATTTCTTGGCGGCAACGCTCCCCATGTCGCCGGTGCAGACGTTGACCACTCTGTAATGGAGCCCGAGCGCCTGGAATATTTCTTCCGCGTTGGCAATCAGCTGCTCGTGAAGCCCCCAACTCTCCTCGGGTCGGGAGAATACGATCTGTTCGACCTTGTAGAACTGATGGGACCTGAAGATCCCCTTGGTGTCCTTCCCGTGGGCTCCGGCTTCAACCCTGAAGCAAGGAGAGACCCCGCAGTACCTAACGGGAAGCGACTTGCCGTCGAGTATCTCGTCCATGTGCATGGCCACCAGCGGGTGTTCGGAGGTTGCAATCAGGTAGAGGTCCTCACCTTCTATCTTGTAGATCACGGGCCCGAAGTCGTTGAGGTCGGTCACCCCCGCGTAGGGCTCCTTCCTCATCATGAATGGCGGTTCCAGTGGGACGAATCCCTTCTTCGAGAGGAGGTCGAGGGCATACCTCATTATGGACTGCTCCAGCTTGACCGCGTCTCCGCGCAGGAAGAAGAACCGAGAGCCTGAGATCTTTCCAGCCCTCTCCATGTCGACAAGGCCGAGGCCCGTCAGCACGTCGATGTGGTCTTTCAGCTTGAAGTCCGGATTCGGAGGCTCGCCCCAGGTCTTGACAGTGACGTTCTCGCTGTCGTCCTTGCCCACCGGGACGCTCTCGTGCAGTATGTTAGGCAGCCCCATGAGGGTTCCGTTAAGGCGGCCGAGCTTCGACTCCGCCTCGGACTCGAGCCTGGCGATCCTCTCGGGAATGTCCTTGATTTCCGCGAGTGCGGCGTCGATGGGCTTCCCTTTCCGCTTGAGATCGGCGACCATGCCTGTGAGTTCGTTCTGTCTGTGGCGCAGGTCCTCTACCTCAATCTTAAGTCGCCTCCACTGCTTGTCATCCTCGATGGCCTGGTCCACGAGCGGAAGCTTCTCGGGGGTGGCTCGTTTTCGTAGGTCGTTCCGGATGACGTCGGGGTTCTCCCTCAGCAGCTTGACGTCGAGCGTGTCAGTCTCCCTTCCCTTCTCGCCCTCCGGCCGGACGAGATAAAAGCCATACCTCCTGGAAAAGCGAGGCGTCGGACAACACGCTGTCGAGGGAGGTGAAGGCCGATGGGAGCCTGTCTGACTCTATCGAGAACGTCACTTGACCCCCGGAAAGGGTCATTTTCAGAACCTGGTCGCTGGGCACGCTCCTGTTGTCCGGACTCAGGACCTTCGTCAGACTGGAGGCCGAGCGGTCGCACTTGAAGGTCAAACGGAGTCTCGTCTTCAGGTGCCGATCTTCTCCAGGACAGACCTGCAGAAGGCGTCGGCCTCCGACGAGGGAATCTTGGCACCGGCTGCCATGCTGTGCCCGCCCCCCACTCCGTTCACCGCTTCCGCCGACTCCCGCATTACAAGGCCGAGGTTCACGGGCGTCTTGACTAAGTCTCCGACTCGGCCGGAGACCTTGGACTCACCCTCGCCAGAGTTCGTAAGAGAAACCACAATCTTGTCCTTGTATCCGGGGGAGGAGGTGAGAATTGATGTCACAGGCCCGAGAAGCTTTTCGTCGATGATCCCCTCGGCCCGGATCAGAAGAACCGCACCGTGGTCCTCAATCCTGCTCTTCTCGGCGGTTAGGGCTTCCATGGCTTTGTTGATGCTGATTCTGTAGTTGGCCAGGACCTGCATGGCCGACGCGAGCGCGTCCATCCTGTCACCCAGGCACACGGCAAGGCCGACTCCGGCTTCGCCCATCCTTCCGCAGGCGTTCAGGAGGGTTGCAAACTCCCGGACGTCCCTCAGGGGCGTGAAGGGGTCCTCGAACTCGAGAGTGTAAACCTCCCCGATGAGGCTCAGGAGTGTCTCGGTGGCGTTGCCGCTCGGAGAGATCAGGCCCGCGATGACCTCGGTTAGCTTCATCTTCTCTTCCGAGCCGAGCTCAGACAGCGACCGCCACCGCCCGTTCTCCCGGATGTTTATTCCAGCCTGCAGAAGGGCCGCCAGCACCGCGTCCTTGCTTCCCGAGAGCCCCGGCAGGAACGGCGACGACGTGAGCGCTATGGACTCGTGAACCGGTCGGGTTTCCCTCCCCGTGAAGACCAGGTCCTTGGTGACGCTCACAAGGCCGGCCGACTGGGCCTCCTCCTTGGCTACCTGGTTGAGCCCGATCAGAGCCCTCCCCTGGCCCACGTCTTGCCTGTCCGCGACCGCGCCGACCAGGGCCAGATATGCGAGGTCTCGGTTCTCTTGATCGACAGCGGATGCAAAGAAGTACGCCATGGTGGAAGACGAAGCCTCCCTCCCGCCGTCCAGGCCGTACAGCCAGCAGTTCACCACTTCCGGTTTGGTGAGATCGGACTCGGCTGTCTGATGGTGGTCGATGAGCAGGAACCTGCCGTCGAAGCTTTCCTCCAGCTCGCGGACGAGCGTCGCGCCCAGGTCCGTGAAGATGTAGAAGTCGAAATTCTCGTTCTTCAGGTCCGCTATGCCCTTCGGCTCCAGTTCGGGAAGGGTTCGCAGGCTGATGTTCGCCCCCTTCCTGGCGAGTGCCGCAAAGACCGTCGCACCGCTCGTCAGCCCGTCGGCGTCGATGTGGGTCACGACCAGGATCTTCTTGCCTTGGCGGGCAAGCCTGAGCACTTCGCGAGCTAGGCCCTCGTATCGCTTCTGGAGGCCTTCGAGGTCGGCCAAGAGCCGCAGTCTCTTGTCCTAGGTCAGTTGGGCGACGACCGTTGCGTACCTGAAGTCTTCTGGCACTTGGCCGGTCTTCTTGTAGTACTTCGTCAGACGGTAAATCTTGGCCTCGACCAGCTCCAGGGAGTGCACGTTCTTCCGATCGCTCTTGTGGGTCTGAAGGTGCTTCTGGACCCTCTGCGCACGCTCAACGAGATCCTGCAGGTCCTGTGGCAGCTTGGGCATGACCTTTCCCTCACGCAGTATATCGCTAATCGACTCCCCCACCAGTGGTTTTGTGAGGGGGACGCCGTGGTCGTCTCGGAGAACGACCCCGATTTGGCTGGGAGTCAGACCCTCTTTTGCTAGCTTGACAACCGTCGCCTTGAGTTCGTCGGGGCCGTAGGTAACCCATCCGGGTGCCCTCTTGCTAGTAGGCCGGGTCTGGTGAGACTTCCCGTGACGGTGCGAGTGGATCCTAGCCAAGGCGAGTTTAGCCTGCCCGCCTCCCGCTCGTTGGGCTCATAAAGGTTGCCCGGTTTGTTTCGCCAGATACCATGAAGCGAAGGCGCGGATGGCCCTAGACCTGTGGGAGATGGCACACTTCTCCGCCAGCGTCATCTCCGCCAGAGTGCGCCTCTCCCCCGCCGGAATGAAGATCGGGTCGAACCCGAAGCCCTGGCGTCCCTTCGGAGCCATGGCGATGGTGCCGGGGAGCCTGCCGACGAACACGTTCGCATTCTTGCGCCCTCCGACGAAGGCCACGGCGCTCGAGAACTCCGCGGTCCGGTCCCCTCTCCCTTCCAGGAGGCGAAGGACGCCTTCCGGACCGATCGTGCCGTTGACGTAGGACGCGTAGGCGCCGGGAAAACCTCTGAGGGACTTCACGCCGAGCATAGTGTCCTCTACGAAGACAGGCAGCCGGTGCTTTGCGTAGGCTTCGGAGGCCGCGTAGGCAGCTACCTCTGACACGTCGTCAGATTGGATTTCTGTGCCTTTTGACGGGAGTCTGCGGAGCCTGATACGCGACCCTCTGAGGATGTACTTCGCTTCGGCGTACTTGTGTTGGTTCGATGTCGCGAAGTAAAGGTCACTCGACACGGGCATACCTCCCCCTCCTTTCGATGTCCTTCAGCTGCCGGGCGACGCTCCTGAAGGTCCTCTCTCCCGCCACCGCCTCGTAGCCCTCGAAGAGGGACTTCAGAGCATCCTGGGCCACCTCCGAGTGGGCGCCGGTGATGGTCTCCTTGATGAGCCTGAGATCGACCGCCTGGTCCTCCACCCTGCTGGTGGTTATTGAGAGTCCGAAGTCAACCATGACCATTCGGCCCCCGTCCACTATGACGTTGGAGGTGGTCAGGTCGCCGTGCATTATGCCGTTGGCGTGGAGGGTCGCGACCATCCCGCCGAGCTTCCGGAACAGCGGCAGGGATGTGGCCGGGGGTGAAGTGGACACCACGTCTTTCATCCTCACGCCCTCCACGTATTCCATCACCAACAACGATTCGCGCGGATCAACGAAATAGAGAAAGGGAGATGGCACTCCGGCCGCCTTCACCCTGTGGATCATATCAGATTCATGGACCGTGCGCTGGGTCCTTATCGCCCTGTCGAGCACGTCCAACCTGTATTCGAGCTTCTTCCGGAACTTGAAGACAGCCTTGCCTCCGCACCAGGGTCCGAGGTAGACGTCCGCCTCCGCCCCCCGGTAGATCAGCCGCGCCGAGGGGACGCTAATTCCTCCAAGGGATGTCAACTGTGTCCAGCCTCCATGACTGCCTTATGCCCGATTCTTCCACCGGGACGGTCACGCCTGCTTTGTAGGCCAGGCAGCCCGTCCAGGCGATTTGAGCGCCGCAGTCTCCGCTGTATTCTATCGGAACGACTCGAAGGGCGGCTGAGTGTCTGGAGGCCATGCTCGACATCATCTCCGCCAGCCGCTTGTTAGCCGCGACGCCCCCGACGGCCATCACCTCCCTCTTGCCCGTGAAGGCGAGCGCCCTCTCCGCAACCTCGACCATCATGGCGAACGCGGTTTCCTGCAAAGAGAAGGCCACGTCGTCGAAGGCCCTTCCTCGCTCCAGCAGCTTCTTGGCGGAGGTGAGGAGTCCGGAATATGCCACGTCGTTGCCCTTCACGCTGTAGGGGAGGCCGACGTAGCTTGAGGACCTCGACGCGGCGAGCTCTATCCCTCGGCCGCAGGGGGAAGCGAGTCCCGCGCTTCGACCGAGCTGGTCTATGAGCTGCCCCAGTGTGAGGTCAAGAGACTCCCCGAGTATCCTCCACCGCCTAGCCGCGTAGGCGATGACCATGCTGTGTCCGCCCGACACAAGGAGGACCAGAGGGTCCTCCGACTTCGTCAGGAGGCAGCCCAGCTCGATGTGACCGACAGCGTGGTTTACGGGAACGAGCGGAACGCCAAGCGAAGCGGAGAGCGTCCTGGCGACGACCGCCCCTATCCTGAGGCAAGGACCCAGCCCCGGCCCCATCGAGTAGCAAACCGCGTCCACGTCTCCGGGCTTCCTCCCCGCCTCCTGGAACGCGCGCGAAACGACTTCGGGTCCAGCCGCCAGGTGGCTCTTGGACGCGTTGAACGGGTGGATTCCGCTCCCGCCCGGCGCCTTGTAGACGTTCTTGCTGTTTGAAAGAATCCTTCCGTCAGAGGAGGCTACCGAGGCGGAGAAGGTGTGAGCGGTGCTCTCGATGCCAAGGAAGTACTCGGGCAATAGGCTGTCCTACATCTTCCTTGATTGTCGATACAGGTCGCCGAGCAGGTTGATGTATGGTTTTACTTCAACAAGGAAGTCGTCGAACTTCGCCCGCTCGAACGTCGTGTTCCTCTTCTGCCCCACCACGTCCATCTTCGCCGCGAGGACGATGCCCGCGCTCCTCTCGGCCTGGGGCTTGAGCTTCGGGAAGTGTATCAGAGTCCCGTAGCCGACCTTCCTCTCCCCCTTCGTGAATATCAGGTTGTAGTACATGCTCAGAGTCTTGGTGAACTGCTCCAGCTGCTTCTTCCTGCTCTCGCTTCGCTTCACGTTGTCGAAGTCAACCGAGGCGAGGTTGTCAATCATCTCCCGGAGCAGCTTCAGGTCGCTCACCTTCTTGGTGTAGCCCGCGTATTCGATTGGCATTTGGTAGACGCTGTGCATGACCGAGTCCCAGTCGTCGAGGACCACGAAGGTTTCGGTATCCAAGTTCATCTCCCTCTTGATCTCGTCGGAGAGGACGTCCTCGATGGTCAGCTTCTTTGCCATGGTTCAGGTGAGCAAACGCATATAGTTATCAATTGCGGCCGCCTTCGATGCCTTGAAAGGTCTCATCCAAGCAGTAGAAGTCTCCTACCTCGCCCACCCCACAGAGGACCCTGACAGAATCGAAGAGCGGGTCAAGAGCTGCCTGGGGATTCAAGCTGCGCCGTCGGTCACGCGCCTGGAGGGGCACTACGGCTACCCAATCCTCATGGTCAAGTATCACCTCACCGGCGAAGAGGCGCACGGCGTCGTGAGACAGGTCGCGGAGAAGATGAGCCCCGAGTCGAAGCGGAACCTCCGTGAAGACTCGTCCGAGAACATCGACGAGCATTCGGCCCTGTACTTGAGGTTCGACAAGCAGCAGATCATGCGGGGGAAGCTGGTGTTAGGACAGGCGGACTCCGTAAGAATAAGAATCAAGCCGCGCCTGTTCCTGGTGAAGGGGAAGATCGAGGAGTTCTACATGGGAGTGCTGGGCCTGAATGGTTAGGGGCATAAAGCGCTACGTCCTGATCGGAGTTACAGGCGAGTGGGACGGAGAGCGACTGGCGAAGCTTGGGCGGTTGCTGGAGCAACGCCACGGCCGGATCAAGCTAATCCCAGTGGACGGGCGCCGGGACCGTCTGATCGTGAAGACCACCCCAGCGGTGGCAGGCGAGATCAGGGACTCCCTGGGAGACATCGAGATTCAAGGGAGCAAGGTGGTGAGCTTGAGAACCTCCGGTTGCATAGGCAACCTCAAAAAGCTCGCTAGGGACGGAGCGGCGAGCGCGCTTGCCAAAGTTCATGAGCGACGAGTACTTCAAGAGCCTCGAGACGGCGCTGGTGAACGACCAGAAGTGGAATGACAGCACGAAGGGCCTCAAGACGTCGATTCTGATCGGGGTGACCGACACCGATCAGAGCTATCTGCTTTCGGTGGACTCCGGGGCCACCACGATTCAGAAGGCCTCAGCAGACGCCGCGGCCGAGTTCTCCTTTGACGGCACCTACGATTCGTGGACCAAGGTGGCGAAGGGAGAGCTCGACTTGCAGTCGGCCGTGCTCAAGGGCCAGTTGAGGTTCAAGGGATCGATAATGAAGATCCTTACCTACCGAGACAGGTTCATGAGAATCGGGGATCTGATCGTCCAGTCTCCGAAAGAGTTCTAGCCAAGGACGAAAACGTAGTACGGCCGACCCCGCTCGCCCTTCCTGACCTCGAGCCTGAGCTTGCTTCCCGGCTTCGCATCCAGGGGAGTCGCTCCCTCGAGCCAGGCGAGGACTCTGAGCCCAGTCTTCGTTTCCCCTATGGCTACCGTGTAGCGCCCAGCTGCAGAGAAGCTGGTCGGGGCCATGTCCACTCGGGTGCAGGTCACGAGGGCTGCTTCTCGGTCCATTTCGACCCACTCGGACTTGCCGCTCATGCACTTGGGGCAGTCCGCCTGCGGAGGGAAGGTCACACTCCCACACTCGACGCACCTCGTGGTCACGAGCCGTCCGTGGGCCAGTGCCTCCCAGAATTCGCGCGTCCTCGATATGGGGATGTCGAACCTGACATTGAGGCTCCTCAGTGAGCCCAAGACGGGATCTTCTGGCAGCCTCTCAACTCCTCGATAGCACGGTCACGTACGCGTAGTGGCCGGTTCCCCCCACGTTATGAGCCAGTCCGATGCCGTTGGTTATGGGCGCTTGTCTTGGGCCCGCTTCCTGGCGTAGCTGCTTCGTGATTTCCACAACCATGGACACGCCCGTCGCCCCCACGGGGTGCCCCTTGGCCTTGAGGCCGCCGTCGAGGTTGACGGGAATCCTCCCGCCAATCTCCGTCTCTCCCTCGCGAACCATCTTGGCGCCCTCGCCTTTTTTGCAGAAGCCGAGATCCTCGTAGGCCATGACCTCGGCTATGGTGAAGCAGTCATGGCAGGTGGCGACATCGACCTGGTCGGGCGTCACCTTGGATATCCCGTAGGCCTGCCTCGCCGCCTCGACCGAGGCTTGAAGCCCGACGTAGTCGCTTCGCCTGTTCAGGTTCGCGGTGTCCGACGCGCTACCTATCGCGTCGACCCAGATTGGCGTATCCGTCAGTTCCTTGGCCACTTGCTCGTTGGCAAGGATTACGGTCGCCGAGCCGTCGGTGATGGGGCATGCGTCGTAGAGCTTCAGCGGCCAGGCGACCACGGGTGAGTGCATCGCCTTCTCCAGAGTGATTTCGGTTTGAAACTGAGCTAGGGGGTTGCGGGCGGCGTAGCGGTGGGCCTTCACGGCCACCCTGGCAAGATCCTCCTCTGTGGTGCCGAACCTGCTCATGTGAGCATTCGCGAACATCGCGTAGTAGGCCGGGAAGGTCATGCCGTAGTTCTCGAACTCCCAGAGGAAGGACCCCGCCCTTCCTATCATCTCGACCGTCGTAGGCGTGTCGACCTCTGTCATCTTCTCGATCCCGACAGCCATAGCCACTTCCGCCTCGCCGCTCAGGATGCTGCTCCGGGCGGCTTTCACTGCCGCACTTCCGCTGGCGCAGGCGGCCTCGACCCTCATCGTGCCGACGTGGCCGAGACCGGCGTATTCGCCGATGACGACGGCAGGTAGTGACTCCTCGTACCACCCTCCCATCGTTCCGACAACCACTGACCCGATGTCCGACCTTTCTATGCCAGCGTCCTCGATGGCGGGCCGGATTGACTCGAAGGCGAGCTCGGCGAGATTGACGTCGGTCCTCCGCCCGAACTTGGAGTGACCGATCCCGACGACTGCTACCCTTGACGTTGGCCCAGGACCCCTGTTCCCGCCTGCTAAGCTTCGGGCGTGTTACTTAGCTGTGGTGCCCGGCCCCTGGTCGGGCCTACTGGATGACCGAAGCGGCCCTGAGCCTTCTGATCTCTGCCTTGGAGTAGCCGAGTTCGGCCATGATGTCCGGGGTGTGTTCTCCCAGGTCGGGTGCCGGGGTGTAGCTCGACGATCTGATGCGGGGAACAGACACGATGGGGTTGTTGACCACGGTGCCGTCGCCGGGCACGTCCACCAGGATCCTGGCGTCGTGCGCCCAGTCAGTGCCGAGGGCCTCTTCGATGGTCAGGACCGGCGTTGCGCAGGTCTCCGCGAACATCAGGATCTTCGTCCACTCGTCTCTGGTCTTGGTCGCGAACGCGAGTCTGAGCCTCCTGATCACGTCTCTCCTCTCGACCCTCGCGCCGAAGCGCTTCTCCCGCAGCTCGGGGAGGCCCATGGCGGCGACCAGGTTCTCCCAGAACTCTTGTTCTATTGCGGCCACTGCCATGTACTTCCCGTCCTTGGTCTTGAAGAGATTGTAGTAGGAATCGGACCCCAGAATCAGACTGTGCCCCTCCGAAGGGAGCTTCCCAGTGGCCTGGTAGGCGGAAACCGGAAGCATCATCCACGAGAAGAGGGACGGAACGATGGGGACGTCGATGAAGGTCGCCTCTCGCTCCTTCCTCGCGAGTGACGCGACGATGGCCAGCGCGGCGAAGGTCCCGGAGCTGAAGTCGCTAAGCTGGATCATGGGAACCGATGGCCTGCGCGGATAGGCCAGCGCCCCGGCAAGCGCCTGGAAGTTGATGTCGTGGCCCGGAATCCTGCTGTACTTGCTCTTCTGGCCGAAGGCTGAGATGGAGCAGTAGGTGATCTTCGGGTTGAGGGCGCGCACGTTGGCGTAGGAGAAGCCCAGCCGTTCGATGACACCGGGCCGGTAGCCTTCCAGGAACACGTCCGCGCTCTTGACAAGTTTGCCCAGGATCAGTCTCCCATCCTCCTTGGTGAGGTCAATCCCTATGCTCCTCTTGTTCCTGTTGGCCGTGGCGTGCACCGGGCTCTTCCCACCCTTCGTGGGCGGGGTCGCCCGCATGTAGTCCCCGATGCCAGGCTGCTCGACCTTGATCACCTCGGCGCCAAGGTCGGACAAGAGCATGCTGCAGTATCCTCCAGGCAGAAGCCGGGTGACGTCGACCACTCTCACTCCGTCGAGGAAGCCCACGTTCAGTGCCTCCGAGGAGTCCGATAAAACCTAAATGAGAGCCACCAGCCGTCCGAACGACGATGAGGTAAACGCCGTCCCAGTCTGACTAGTGATGAACTCGCGACGATACTGAGTCAAAAACCGCCGAACTCGCGCGAAACCGGAGGTCCGAAGGGCCTCGGTGGCGGGTCGGCCCACGCACTCCAGGCTATATATGACGCGGGGGTTGGCGCCAACGGCATGGGCAAGAGCGTCAAGGTTCACGACGACACCCACTCCGCCCTCAAGCTCTTGAAGGCGCAGAAGAGGAACAGGAGCATGGACGAGGTCATCCGAGAGATGATCAGACAGTCGACGGGGACTCCCGTGGAGAAGTTCGGAAGAGGGAAGAGGAGCGTCGAGCTAACGACCTACATGAAGGAGTAGGCCGGCAAAGCAGAAATACATACCAGCGGCGGCCACCGGCAGAGACCAATGGCCAAGTTTGACGGCATCGTCGGGAAGGCTCTTCTTTCGGTTAGCGAAAAGGAGAATGAAGTCACGCTCGTGTTCGCCGACAACAGGTACCTGTTCGTCACTTTGGAGAACGGGAAACTGAAGTCAGAAAGCGTGCCGGAGTAGCGGGCTATTCCTTTTCCAGTATCTCGACTGAGCATAGTCCGCCAACGAGCCTCTTGAAGCTGGCGGCATCCTCGAGCGTGCCGATGATGCTCTCGATGTGCATCGGCACAGCGTACTTCGTTCTAAGCGACTTCACCGAGGCGGCGGCTTCGTCTGCCGTCATGACGTAGGTGCCCGAGACCGGAAGGAACGCCACGTCAACGTCTATCGACTTCATCTCGGGAATGTGGTCCGTGTCGCCAGCGTGGTAGAATCTCGCTCCGTCGAGGTTCACGACGTAGCCCACCCGGCCGTCCTCCTTGGGATGGAAGACCGCGCCTGGCTCCCGGAACTTGTTGGTGTTGTAGGCAGGCACCGCCTCTATGACAAGCCCCTTGACCTCGACCTTGGAGTTGGGCGATACGATCTTCTTCTCCTGCTTGAACTTCTTGAGCGGCGCCTCGCAGGTCCTGGGGGCGACTATCGTCGTAGACGCGGTGGTGAACCGCACGATGTCCTCCTCACTTAGGTGGTCGAAGTGCTCGTGGGTGATTAGGAGGACGTCGGCCTTGTAGTTTCCCTTCGCCTTGAACGGGTCTATGATCACCGTCTTGGACCCCTGCAGGACTACGGAGTCGTGGCCAAGCCAGTGCACCTTCACGTTCTTGTAGGACCACACGGGCATCGCCCCCTACAGAGTCAGCGACTCTTCCTTTATTCCCGAGCGGTCGACCGTAAGTATGTCGACACCGTTTCCGCTCATCGCGTCCCTCTGGATTGCCGCCTTTATCGAGGAGACGAGAAGGTCTCTGGTCTCCTTTAGGCTCATGGACTGAGTGTAGGCTGACTCGATCACGCCCGTCGCCATCTCGGCCCCAGTTCCGACCGAAGCGTACTGGTCCGGGATTGCCCCGCCCAGGGGGTCCAGGACGTAGACAACCGGCTTCACCGAAACACCCCCGAGAATCACCTGGGTTAGCAGAGGAGCATACCTGTTCTCGAACATCAGGGTCGACATCAGCTTTGCCACGGAGTTTGGTTTCAAGGGCCTTCGGGACTCGAGTTCCTTCAGCTTCGTGTATACCGAAACCTCCTTGACCAGATTCTGCATGTCCCCGACCATACCCGCGCAGACTGCCCCGACCGTGTCAGTGACCCTGAAGACCTTCTTCCCTGTCTTGCTTATGATGTAGTTCCCGAGCGTTATCCTCTTCTCTGCGCCAAGCACGACGCCGTCTTTGTACGCTATCCCGACCGCCGTGGCCCCGGGTATGTAGGATTCTATTGACAAAGCGAACTCTCAAGGCGAGCGCCCTGGCCCACCTTTTTAGACATTGTGCTCTGCATCTGAGACCCAAGGGCGGGTCGGGGGTCCCTGGAGCTCAGTCCTCCGCCCGACGCCCGCCCGGCCTGATCGCCACGACGGTGCACTTGCCCCTCTCCTCGAAGGTCGTCTTGAAGTCCGTGAACAGGCTCGCGACGTGCAGACTCGTAGTCAGATGAGGTGTCACCCTGGGAACGAGCAACTTTGACTCCCCCTTGGCGAAGCAGAGGATGGGAGCAAGCATATCTGCGAGGTAGGGGTCGACGCAGCTGCCTCCCTCGCGGTAGGAGGCGAATGCCTCTGCGGCTTCGGCTCCGACCTCTTCCGCTTTCTTTCCCCTGGCGCCAAGGGAATCGGCGCCCAGGAGCGTCTGCGCGCCGGTCGAAACGAGCGCCACCGAAGACCCTGGGGAGTCCGATTCCTCCGCCGTCGCAACGACCCGCGCCACTTCAATCCCCCGGTCTAGGAGAACCCTGCGGGCCGCGGCGGCCTGCCGTTCCGCCACGTGGATCGGAAGCTTCCCGCACCTGCTGAGGATAGTCGCCCCGCCGCCCCGGCCCGGGGTCGTCGCCACGATTGGACTCGCCTCCCTGCAGGTCCCAATCTCCGCAACCGCCCGCCCGCCGCCAGCAGGGTAGTAGCCCCTCCTGGTCGCGGACAGCACAAAGTCGATCCCGGCCCTGTGGAACCCTTCCCGCACCACCGTGGAGAAGTAGTCGAGAGTCGGGCTCCAGGGGACGTCGGTCCCGCCCCTGAGGTCCAGCCTCAGACCCGAGCCGGCGAGGGAAACCGCGGGGACGACGGCCTGAAGCACGAGCGTGATGCTCGCGGCAGTTCGCAGGTCAACCTCCATCGACCCGCCGCGGAGCTCGCCGGGGAAGAATGTCACCGCGGCGGAGCCGATTTCATCCCCCTCGAGCTTCGCGCCGCAGAGGTCGCCGAGGATGCGAATTGCCGACAGGTGCTGGGGCCGCAGACCCGGCTGCTCGCGCCCAGCCCGGATGTTGGACACGCGGACCGGTCGACGAGTCAGGACGGCGAGGCAAACCGCCGTTCGAAGGATCTGGCCTCCTCCTTCCCCGAAGGAACCGTCCACATTCAGAGGCTCCATGGGCTCGGTTCGAACCGAGCAGAGGTTAAGCGATGCGGCCCATTCTCTTATATATGCCACGACGAGGCGGCAAAATGAACGAGCCTTGAGGGTTGGATTGCTCATCGGCCGCTTCCAGCCTTTTCACAACGGCCACCTTAGCGCCGTGAGGTTTGCCCTCGAGAAGGTTGACTACCTATACATAGTCGTCGGAAGCGCTCAGAAGAGTCATGAGCGCGACGATCCCTTTACTGCCGGCGAACGCATAACGATGATAAAGCGGACTCTGGACGCGAACGGGGTTCCGCCAGCGAAATGGATGGCAATCCCAATCCAGGACTCGGAATCACACTCTATCTGGGTGTCCTCGTTGAAGTCGATGGTGCCTGCCTTCGACGCAGTCTTCACGAACGACTCTCTGACATTCACCCTTTTCAAGGAACAGGGCATCGAGGTCAGGGCGGTCCCCTACCTCGACCGCAAGCAGTATTCGGCCACCAACGTGAGGAATAGGATTTTAGAGAGGAAGGACTGGGAGGCCCTCGTTCCAAAGGAGGTTGCGAGCACAGTGAAAGAGTTGGGCGGGGTGGAGAGGGTAAGGAGTCTGATAACCGAAGACCTCGGGGGCAAGCGGCGATGAGCGCTCCTCAGAAGCTCATCATGCTGCCGGGGCCTACGAACGTGTCCGAACGCGTGATGAAGGCGATGACACAGCCCATCATCAATCACAGGGGAGACGGTTTCCGGACACTTCACAAGGGCATTCTCGAGAAGACAAAGCGCCTGTTCCAGACAGTTCAGGACGTCGTCGTCCTCTCGTCCTCGGGCACTGGGGGGGTGGAGGCGGCCGTCTGGAACCTAATTCGGCCCGGCGACTTGGCTATCGTGCCAGTCTTCGGGGAGTTCAGCAGCCGACTCGCGGAGACCGTCGACCTGGCAGGAGGCAGTGCCGTCAGGGTGGAGGCCCCGCTCGGATCGACTCCCACCATCGAGCAGCTCAGAAAGTCCATCGAGGAGAATCCGAAGTTCAAGGCGCTGTATCTGGTGCACAATGAGACGAGCACCGGTGTCACCGTCCAGTTCGTCAAGGAGGCCTGCAGGCTGGCCAAGGAACATGGTGCCTTCGCAGTCGTCGACGCAATCTCGAGCCTCGGAGGCTACTCGATCCCCGTGGACGACTGGGGGGTAGACATCTGCGTCACCGGAAGCCAGAAGTGCATCGCCGCGCCGCCAGGACTGGCGCTTCTCTCAGTAAGTAAAGCCGTCGTGGACTACCTGAAGGGCTCGCCGGCCAAGACGAGGTACTTCGACCTCGAGCGGCACATAGAGTACGCGGCAAAGGGAGAAACACCTTTCACACCGTCGCTCCCCGTCTTCTATGCGCTTGACGAGGCCCTGAAGGAGGTCTTTGAGGAAGGCTTCGCCAACAGGGTGTCGCGCCACGAGCGGATGTCAGAGAGCCTCTACAGCGGAGTCGAGTCGATGGGGCTTAAGCCGACCGCAGCCAAGGAAGTGAGGTCCAAGACCGTGGTAGCCGTTTCCTACCCCCATGGGGTGGACGACTCGACATTCCGGAAGACGCTCGACAAGGAGCACGGGATCGTCGTCGGGGGCGGCTTCGGTCCCTTCAGTGGAAAGGTCTTCAGGATCGGCTGCATGGGTCTTATCAACGAGAGCTACGTCCAAAGGACCCTGGACGCGGTGTCCGTGACCCTCGAAAAGATCATGGCGCCTTGAAAACCTATAAAGTGTCCCGTCAGGGCAGATGAAAGTTCATGACGCTCGAGAGAGGTTCGCTTATCTTCGCCGACTACACTGCGAAGGTGAAAGATACCGGCGAAGCGATTGAGACTACGATAGAGGACGACGCAAAGAAGCTCAACATATACGATTCCACTCACAAGTACGAGCCCCGTCTGATCGCCGTAGGGGAGGGCTGGATGATCGCCGGGCTCGACGCGGAGATCAAGAAGCTGAATGTCGGGGACAAGAAGGAGATCGAGCTACCGCCCGAGAAGGCCTTCGGCCCAAGGGATCCCACGAAGCTCAGGATGATCCCCCTCCGGAAGTTCGGCGAAAAGGCGGGCGAGCTCACGGTGGGCGACGCGGTCGAAGTGGAAAACCGGGTGGGCATCGTGAGGTTCGTCGGCTCCGGCAGGGCCCAGGTCGACTTCAACCACAGGCTGGCCGGGAAGTCGATCGTGTACGACTTCCAGGTAGTAAAGAGCGTCGAGACTGACGAAGAGAAGATTCGGGCGCTGATAGACCGAAGGTTCGCAGGGGAAGGCGCCAAGGTGACGTTCCAGCAGGGGAAGGAAACCCTCAAGGTGACCATACCGGAGGATCTGTTCCTCTTCGAGGGACTTCAGATCATAAAGAGGGGCATCTCGACCGATGTGTTCAAATTCGTCCCGACCGTCCGCGGCGTGACGTTCGTGGAGGAATACGCCTCAAAGAAACCCGAGGAGGCCCCGGCGGCGGAGACGCCAAAGGAACCTCCGGCCAAGGAAGAGACGAAGTCCTAGATAACCCCGGTAGACTTGGCCAGCCGAGTGGCCTGCTCCCGGTTCAGCCTGCGGGCCGTGAGGATGGTGAATCGCTCGGGACGTATGGAACTGGCCCTCAGCAGGGCCTCGACCACCTGAGACTCGCTTATCCCGATCTCCCGTGCGGTCGTTGGCGCGTGGACGTTTCGGAGCGACGAACGGACTAGCTCCCAGTCGAGCCCCTGGAGCTTTGCCATCATGATTGTCCCCAGCCCGCACTTCTCGCCGTGAAGCCCGACACCCGGCGCTGAGAGATCGAGGTAGTGGCTGAAGAGGTGCTCAGCCCCGCTGCATGGTCGCGAGCTTCCGGCGATGCCCGCCGCAACACCCGCGCTGATCAGAGCCTCGACCAGCTCGCGCACTCCGTCCTTCTTGAACGCCCCGATGGTCCTTGACCGTTCAGTCACGACGCTCGCACTCATGAGCGCCAGGTGTGCCGCGTAGTTTCCGTAGTACTCCCCCGTCTTTCGGTGGGCGAGCTCCCAGTCTCTTACGGCGGTCAGCTTCGCAACCAGATCGCCGCAGCCGGCGGCCAGCAGGTTCCGCGGCGACGAGGCAATGACGTCGACGTCTGCCAAGATTCCGAGGGGCGGCTTCGCCCTCACCGAGAATGGGCGGTCCAGGCCGCGGATCGAAGCGAAGGGGCTCGAGATGCCGTCGTGAGAGGCGCTCGTCGGCACCGAAAAGAAGGGCAGACCCTTCCTGAACGCAGCCAGCTTCCCCACATCGACGCTCTTCCCTCCGCCGACCCCGATGATACAACCGGACCCGGACGCAGCTCCCATTACCAGCTCGACGCTTGGCATGTCAGCCGCGTCGACCGTGACCCAGTCCGCTCTGCCCTTCAGCGCGCGGTCTATGGATTCCTGCACCAGGGCGCGTACGTTGGGACCGGCCGCGATCACGGGCCTCTTCCGGCCGGCCGAGCCTCTTACGAACTCCCACAGCTCGGAAACAACCCCAGCCCCGATCAGCACCTTTGTCGGCAGCTCCATAAGGTGGGAACTGGTGGCCACGTTCCGCTGAGGTTTCCCAGTCGATTTAAGCTCATTGAATCCTTCGAAGGCTGGAACTTCGAGATGGGGGCCGTGGTCTGCGTATCGGCGGGGTTGCCCGATTCCTCGAAAGATTAAATAAGGAACGGAAGTCACGGTAAAAAAGCTGTTCTGCGGGAATTTGGCCCCTACATGTCAAGAGAAATAGGAACAATCAACGGCAAACCGCTGGGTTCGGCCCTTTACCATGGGACGACCACAGTCGGCCTCGTCTGCAGCGATGGGGTGGTGCTCGCCACCGACACGCGTGTGACCGCGGGCGGCTTCATCGCCCACAAGAGAGGGAAGAAGCTGCTGCGGATAGACGACAACATCGCCATGACGATCTCCGGAGGGGTGGCAGACGCTCAGAACGTCGTTGACATACTGAAGTACTACGTGAACATCTACAGGGTGGAGAAGAGACGGCTGATGCCCGTGAGGTCGGCCGCCCAGATGGTCTCGAACGTCCTCTTCTCGTCCAGACTGTACCCGCTACTGGCAGACGTGCTGGTCGGAGGCGTGGACAGCACTGGCGGTTCGATGTACGAGGTTGACTTTTTCGGCGGCGTCCATGCCTCGAAGATGGTGGCGACTGGTAGCGGCTCACCCGTTGCCTACGGCATACTCGAGGCGGAGTTCAAGGAGAACACTCCGGCAGCCAAGGTCTACCCGATCGCGGCCAAAGCCATCATCTCAGCGATGAAGAGGAACGTGGCCACCGGGGACCACTTCGACGTTGCCGTGATCGACAGGAATGGTTTCAAGGAGCTGACTGAGCAGGAGAAGGACAGACTTCTCGCCCAGTTCACGGATCACAGTTAGGGTATGGAACAGCGAACAAGCAACGTCAGCCTGATGACGACGATTCTGAACAATATTCCACCCGAGGCCCAGATCACCAGGATTGAATATGAAGGGCCGAGGATAGCCCTCTACACCAAGAACCCGGCCTACCTGCACAAGAACGGGTACGTCATCTCCGAGATAGTCAACACCCTCAAGAAGAGGGTCATCACGAGGACCGAGAAGTCGATCAGGAGGCAGGAGCCCGAAGCGAGGCAGGTCCTGATGAAGCTCATCCCGACCGAGGCTGGCGCCTCGAACTACTTCTTCGACGACGCTCTGGGCGAGATAACCGTCGAGGCGTCGAACCCCAGGATCCTGTCTCAGGAGGCTGGCTTCGACCTGGGCAACGCGATGGAGAAGACAGGTTGGAAGGTGAAGGTCAGGAAGGCGCCCCACATCCCGTCAACGGCCATCCAGAACGTCTACTATGCCCTCAAGGCCGAAAGCGATTCCAGGGAGAAGTTCTACAGGGAGCTGGGGGAGGCGATATTCAGGCCGCGGATGTCCATGTCCGAGCACGTCACCATCAAGACACTCGGGGCGTTCCAGGAGGTGGGCAGGTCCTGCATTCTGATCGAGACCGCCGAGAGCAAGGTTCTGCTGGACTGCGGCATACACCCTGGGACCAGGAACACGTGGGACGCGTTCCCCAGGCTCGACTGGGCCGATGTATCGCCCGGCGACCTCGACGCCATAATCCTCAGTCATTCTCACCTTGACCACATGGGGTTCGTTCCGGCCATGTTCAAGTACGGCTACGACGGCCCCGTCTACTGCACCGAACCGACGCTTCCGCTGATGACGCTGCTCCAGAGCGACTTCGTCAAGATCGCGCAGATCGAGGGAGGGAGACTCATCTACGACCAGAAGGACATAAGGGACGAGATACAGCACACCATCACGCTCCCCTACGGGATGGTAACAGACGTCTCACCGGACATCAAGCTCGTGTTCAACAACGCGGGCCACATACTCGGGTCGGCGACCGTCCATCTGCACATAGGCGAGGGCGCGCACAACGTCGTCTACACCGGCGACTACAAGTACGGCAAGACCCAGCTCTTCGACTCGGCAACCTGGAACTATCCCAGAGTCGAGACGCTAATCACGGAGAGCACCTATGGAGCGAAGGAGGACATCATGCCACTCAGGGAGGAGGTGGAAGGGAACTTCGTGAACGCCATAAACGGCGTCCTGAAGTCGGGAGGGAAGGTCCTAATCCCGATACCGGCCGTCGGCAGAGCGCAGGAAATCATCCTCGTGCTCGACCAGTACATGCGAAACAAGGTACTGGTGGAGGCCCCGGTCTTCATGGAGGGCATGATCTCGGAGGCCACCGCCATACACGTCTCCTACGCCGATTACCTTTCGCGCGAGCTGAGAACCAAGATCATCGATGAGGGTTCGAACCCCTTCACTTCTGAATACTTCACGGACGTCGAGCACGCTTCGAACAGAGAGGAGGCGCTACGCGAGGGCCCGGCCATAATCATGGCAACCTCTGGCATGCTCGAGGGCGGGCCTGTGCTGGAGTATTTCGAGAACATAGCCCCGTCGGAGAGGAACAAGATCCTGTTCGTGTCCTACCAGGTGCAGGGGACTCTGGGCAGGAGGGTCCTGGACGGAAGCAGCCAGGCGAGTCTGATGGACGAGGGCGGCAAGATCAAGATCGTTGACGTCAAGTGCGAGGTCCAGAAGATCGAGGGCTTCAGCGGCCACAGTGACTACAACCAGATCATTCGTTTCGTCGGGAAGCTGAGGCCGAAGCTTCAGCAGGTGCTCGTCAATCACGGGGAGAAGAGGAAGACCGAGAACCTTGCATATGCGATCCAGAGAATCTACAGGGTACCGACGCTGCACCCTGCGGTCCAAGAAGCAATCCGCGTCTACTAGACGCCGAGCCGTTCCGTTGAGGCGCCTGCGGGTCTGAAAGTCTACTGCAACCCGCGCCAGATCTTCACGCCAGGCGGGGTGATGACCACGCGCTCATCGCCCAGTCTCGCTATGTCACCGCCGACAGAGGTGGCGAACTCGTAGAGCTGTTCCACCGAGGACTTCAGCTCCTCTAGGCTCTTCTGGGCAAGAGGAGTCACCTTCAGGATGACTATGGTCTGGTTGGTCACGTCCTCCTGAATCTTTGGAATCTCTTCGACGCTCCTTAGCGCAAGGGCCTTCAGCAGGATTTCCTTGCCCTTGCCTTCAGGCTTATTCTCCTGGATTACGTCCGAAGACAATTCCGATATCAATTCTCCCGAGTGCTGTACCCGTTATTAAATTTACGAGACCTAGGATTTTAGGACAGGTTTGATTTTTTTAGACCAGATGGTAGAGTATTGTTCAGAAACGGCGTGTTTTGTTCTTGGCTTATAAAGAGAGGGCTCATTGAAACTGTTTCGCGGATAAGGAGACGTCCGCGCGCCGTTTTCCCTTCTTTCAGACGTTTTTGTAGGCGTTCCAGTACTCGTCGCCAACGTGGTGGATGTTCTTCAGGCAGGTCCCCTTGGCGAGAGAAGCCATGTCCTCGCTCTTGACCGTCGCCTGGCATACGACGATTGCCCTGTTCTTCTTGTCCTCCCTTACAACCACCGTCTTCCCCTCGCCTCCCCACTGGTCGTAGCTCTTTACCCCCGGCCTCATCACGTCCGCCCCGTTAAGGAGGAACCTGATCGCCCCTTCGTCGACCACTGCCGAAGGGAAGAGGGAGAGCGCCCCTGGCGACCCGAGGAAAGGGATGTGCTGGCCGCCCGACTGCACGAAGACCAGATCGCCGAAGTGAGCGAAGACGATCCCTTCTTTGGGTTCCTCACAGCTGGCATGGGACGAACGCGCGAGCCCGAGCTTCACGCCCAGCGATGACTCGATCTTCTCCACCAGCTCGATGGAGTCGTGCTTCGAGAGTGTCCACCGTTTCAACGCAAACGAGGAATGCCATCGCTTAAATAAATGCGTCAGAAGGCGCGAAGCTAAGAGACGCAATTATGTCAGTGGACATGGCTGTTCGAGTGCTGGACGAAAGCCTTGGCAAGATCGTCCTGATCAAGCTCAAGGGCGGCAAGGTGATCAGGGGCGTCCTGCAGGGATTCGATCAGCACATGAACCTCTCCCTCGACAACGCAGAGGACATACTGGAGGACGGCAAGTCCAACCCTCTGGGGACGCTTATCGTCCGGGGAGACAACATCATCATGATATCTCCACCTCCCGGCTGACTCGAGCTTTAATACCAACTTTGAGACGGCTCGTGCAAGGGGTTCGTTTTGGTTGACCTCTTATCAACGCTGATAGGGCTCGGCGTGGGCGTAGTCCTCGCCGTCGTTGCTTCGTACTTCGTGTTCTACTCGAGGCCTAAGAGCGAGCCCGTTGAAGTAGCCGCAAGGGACTCATCAGGCACGCTGACCGTCGCGTCGGTGGCGGTGGGAGACCTCGAAAGGTCGCGCCGGGAGCTGAGGACGATGATGCTCGAAAGGGATCTGCTTTCCTCCGCGCTGATGAAGGTGTACGAAGCGGAGACCCAGGGGAGGATCACCCGGGAGGAGAGGGAGAGCATCGCGAGGAAGTACAGCGACCAGATCAAGGAGATCCAGTCGAAGCTGAAAGACGTTGAGCTGGTGGTGGAGGTCGGGGAACTCGAGAGGCTTCGAGAGGAACTCGTTTCGCTATTCGAACAGAAGATTCAGAACATAGAGGCCAGGCTCGACCAGGCAAAGCAGCGCCTGGGCGCGGTCGCGCCGGAGATGGCCAGGGAGGAACCTGCCGCGAAGGTGGAGCGGGGCGCCGAGCTGGAAAGGGTCATAGAGAAGAGAGCGAGACCCGAGATGAGCGATTCGGAACGGAGGGTCAAGGAGATACGGGATGAGGTCATGGAAGCCCTCACCAAGCTCGAGCAGATCGACATAGACAAGAAGTCGCAGGAAACCAGTTGATTGACAGACTACGGCCGGCGACGAGGGCGGTGGCGGCTCAAATCGCGAAGAACCTGAACGGATCGACAATAGTGGGGCTGGGAAGCGGAAGCACTGTGGCAGCGGTGCTGGAGGAACTCGCCCCGCTGGCCCTGGAGAAGAACGGCGCCCTCCTCGGTGTCCCGACGTCGACCCAAATCGAGGCCGTGGCCTCGAGAAGCGGAATCAGGCTTCTCCCATTCACCGGCTCAGTGGACTTCGTCATTGATGGCGCCGACCAGGTCGATTTGAGGTCGAATCTGATCAAAGGGGGCGGGGGTGCTTTGCTACGAGAGAAGATACTGATGGGCTGTGCCAAGGAGGTCGCAATCGTTGCTGACGAGAAGAAGTTCGCGGGGCGTCTGTGCGAGAACGGCGTGAGAGTTCCGGTCGAGGTGTTCACGATGGCGCGCGAGAGCGTGAAGGTGAAGCTCTCGCGGCTGGGAGGGGTTCCGGAAGACAGGGTTCTCCCGAAAGGGTACCCCTACTTCACCGAGAACGGGAACGTGATCCTGGACACGGCCTTCGAGCCGATAGACGATCCCCGGGAGCTTGAAAGGGACGTCAAGAACATCCCCGGAGTCGCCGAGGTCGGCATATTCACGATCAAACCCATTACCGTATACCGCCTCACGAACGACGGCTCGTTCGAGACCCTGGAGTCCGAGAGCAGACAGTAGGCACGATCCCGTGAGGCCCAATGGGGCGACCCTCGAGCGGCTGATCGGGTCAACCTCCGGGCCATTCGCCCCTGCGGCCCCAGAGAGGGCTTCGTTTCTTGCTCGTCTCATGGTAGAGCTTATATCGGGGCCCTTGTTGCGCGGCCTTGGTATATCGAATGACTCGTGAGGTAGGCTACAAGACGCGCCCGATCGATCCGAATTTCCTGCAGAAGACAGATGAATACCCAGTCACGGGCGAACACAACGGCCACAAGATCAGAGCAGCCGGAGCGCAAAGGATGGACGGGGACGGACAGCCATATCCCACTGCGAATGGAGTTCATGGGACCGCAGTTGCCGTCGACTGGGAGGCCTGCACTGCCGATGGCGTTTGCATGGACGTTTGCCCGGTTTTCGTCTTTGAATGGCTGCTCAATCCCGGGCAGGCGGGGACGGGGAAGGACAAGATCTTGGAGCCCAGCAGCACGGAGTACCAGCAATTCAGAAGCGACAAGAGCGATCCAGTAAGGGAACCCGATTGCATCTTCTGCATGGCGTGCGAGACGTCCTGCCCAACTCAGGCAATCAAGATCACCCAGCCGTAGCCCGCTGACCGGTCTGACTCCTCGGCGCGGAGCACATCCCCGTTTCCGGGTCGGAGGCTGCGTGAAGGACCCGCTGCAAGAAACAGACAAGCGACTTAAGACCCCATCCGCGCTCGGCCGGCTGGTTGGAGTTCGCAAGGAAGTACGGTCTCCTCATCGTGCTCGGCGTCATCTGGGGACTCGCATTCGTCGCAATACGGCGAGCGGACTTCGAACTCAGCTGGGTGAACCTCACTCTCCTGCGTTGGTTTCTCGTGAGCGCATGCTTCCTCGCGCTCTACCCTCTGCTGATTCGACCCAAGGCCAGGTTCGAGAAGCGAGACATCGCTAGGCTACTGGTGGTCTCCCTGACCAATGTTCCGCTCTACCACCTGTCGCTTAACTTCGCAGAGAAGACTGTCACTGCGTCGCTCTCCGGTCTGCTGATCTCACTGGGTCCGGTCTTCACTGTCAGCCTCTCGGCAGTATTGCTCAAGGAGAAGATCAGCATCGCCGTGAAGGTAGCCCTCCCGCTGGCTCTTCTGGGAGCGATCCTCGTCTCGGTTCCCGACATCAACCTGGGAGCATCCTCCTTGATCGGACTGCTCGCGGTGGTTGTAGCGGCGTTCGCGAGCGGCGCATACACAGTCGTCTCCAAACCACTGGTTCTGAAGTATGGCGCATTCCCCGTGGCCACCTGGGCGGCTTTCGTGGGCACAGCAACGATGCTCCCTCTCGTTTCATCGGACCTGGTGAGTCAGGCAGAATCGCTCTCTCTGGGTGGCTGGGCCTCGGTGCTATACCTCGTCGTCCTGAGCACCGTGGTCGGGAACCTCATCGTTTACACCCTCATCGGAAGGCAGCAGGTGTCCCGCCTGGGAGTCCAGCTCTACATCGTGCCTCTTGTCAGTGTGGCAGGTGGCGCGCTGATCCTTGGGGAGACGATAAGCGCGTACACCATCGTCGGGGGAGCGGTGATGCTGGTTGCGGTAGGCATAGCCACGACGAGAAGGTGACCGGCGGCCCCCCGTCGCCACAGCAAGCGTTTTATCGGCCGTTCTTCGGAGGAGGCAAAAGGCCTTGGACGAAGACGTAGAGCTGAAGCTCATTGAAAGAAGGAAGATGGCTGCGCTCAAGAGGAAGATAGTAGCCAGCGCCCCCCAGAAAACCAAGGCCGAGAAGACGGATCGTCAGCTGCTCGAGGAACTGCTGTACGACCGCGGTGATGAGGTCCTGAACGCCGCCTACACTTACTTCCCCGAGGAGACCGGGAGGATAGTCGAGGAACTGGGGAAGCGGCTTCGCGACGGCTCTTTTAGCAGGCGGATATCAGGAGGGGAGCTTTACTCACTCTTCAGGCAGCTGGGACTGCGGTTCCAATTGAAGACCTCGATCAAGGTTCAGGATCGCGGCAAGCTTGTCGACCTGAGCGAGAAGCTGAAAATCAGGGAGGATGAATGACGTGGGCGAGAAGGCCGCGAGGAGCGGCATAGTGTCCGAATACACCCTCAACCCCCGAGCGAAAGACCCTGTCCTGGTCTGCGGGATGCCTGGCAGCGGCTACGTCGGCAAGCTCGGCGCCGACCACATGATCAGTGTGTTCCATGCGAAGAAGGTGGCCGAGTACCGGTGCGATAGCTTCCCTCCCCAGGTCACCGTGAAAGAGGACGGGACTGCCGAGCCCCTCAAGGCCGAGCTCTACTTTGCGAAGACAGGGAAGGCGCGCGACATCTTCGTCTTCACAGCCGACGCGCAGCCTGCAACATCCGACGGCGAGTATCAGCTCTCGGAAGAGGTCATAACGTTCGCGAAGGGCCACGGGGTGAAGCAGGTATTCACCCTCGCGGCTTACATCACGGGCTCCTTCTCCAAGGCGGCCAGAGTCTTCGCAGCTGGCACCTCCCGGGAGCTCCTCGAAGCCATGTCGAAGAACGGAGCGACTTTGATGAAGGAAGGCGGCGTGACAGGCATGAACGGGCTCATAATAGGGATGGCCGCCGTCCACGGCCTTTCCGGAGGCTGTCTTATGGGCGAGACGTCGGGCTACGTGCTGGACGCCGGCGCCTCGAAGGCGGTCCTGGAGGTTCTCTCGAAGCTCATCGACGTTACGATAGATACTGCGAGCCTGAAGGAGAAGGCCGAGGAGACTCAGAAGCTGATAAGCCAGCTTCAGACCATGGCAGACCAGTCCCACGAAGCGACGGGGACGCCGCCGAGAGAAACAAGGCCCGGATACATCAGCTAGGCACTCGGCTCGCGAGCGCACAAGCGATTAATAGAAGGAGGATTGGTTTCTTGCGCCAGGCGCAAAGCCGCCGCGCGGAGAAGGCACCAGATTGATAGACAACGAGAAGGACAAGCATCCCGCGAGGAGCCTGCTGGTCAGCGTTCTCGTCGGGTGTCTTATTTTCATCTTCTTCCTCTTTGTCGTGCAGATGACGCTACAGTACTTTGCCGCGGGGTATGGCCTAGACTCCTCATTCGAAGAATTCTACCCAATCATGGCCGCGCTCGGCGCGCTCTGGGGCTTCTCGAGGTGGTGGTCCTATGAGCAAGGGGAGTACAATCCGTTCCATTCGAAGTGATCGTCTGCCTGCCCGCCCAGTCACCCGGATGGGGAAGGGCTGTGAGTCTATCCCTTTGTGAGAATGACTTCAGTGGACTTTACGACCACTGACACCTTGTCGCCTCGCTTCAGGCCCAGGTCCTCCACTGCATCTTTGGTTATCATGGACGTGAAAGTGAACGGGCCCTGGACCTCGACCTTCACGACCGCGGCGACAGCCCCCTTCTCGATGGACGATACCTTGCCTTCGGCGATGTTTCTTGCGCTTATCTTCAATAGGTTTCGCGAAGTCGCCCACTTGATGGCATTTAACCCTGCCGAACCCAGCAGGCTGGTTTTCGTGGCCGCTCTGTGTCGTCGGGTTCTTCGGGCGCCATCCGACTGCGGTCTATCCCTTGATGTTGCCGATTGGCCGAAGCGCGACGACCTTGCGCGAGATCCCTGCTTTCGCCATCGTCTCCACCACTTCGGAGATGTCCTTGTAGGCCATTCCCGCTTCCTCGGCAAGGCCGTCCATGGTAGCTGCCTTGACGTAGATTCCCCGGTCCAGCATCTTCTTCTGAAGCTCGCTCCCCCTCACCGTCTTCTTGGCGGCGGTCCGTGACATGGTCCTCCCGGAGCCGTGGGCCGTTGAGCCGAATGTCTCCTCCATCGCCTTCTGAGTCCCGAGGAGCAAATATGAGCCCGTCTCCATCGAGCCTCCGATTATCACCGGTTGACCGATTGCCCGGTAGGCCGAAGGAATGTCCTGGTGGCCGGGCCCAAAGCTCCTGGTGGCACCCTTTCTGTGGACCAGCAGCTCTCCCTTGAATCCGTCGAAGGAGTGCTTTTCGACCTTCGCGACGTTGTGGCACACGTCGTAGATGAGACCCATGTCGAGCGCCTCGGGATCCTTGTGGAACACCTTCCCGAATGCCTCGCGCACCTTCTGGACGATGACCTGTCGGTTGGTGAAGGCCATGTTGGCCGCGCAGACCATGGCGCCGTAGTAGTCTGTGCCTTCCTTCGAGGAGAACGGGGCGCAGGCCAGCTCCCTATCTCTGACGACTAGGCCGTACCTCTTCATCGCGCTGTCGAAAACCCGGAGATAGTCGGTGCCGATTTGATGGCCGAATCCCCTGCTCCCGCAGTGAATCATGATCATCACCTGGTCGTCTGAAACGATGCCGAAGTGTTTCGCGAGTTCCTTGTCGTAGAACCTGGTCGGATCCACGACTTGAATCTCAAGGTAGTGGTTACCCGAGCCGAGAGTCCCGAGCTGGCCTATTCCCCTGCTTCGCGCCTCCCTGCTGACCTTCGACGGGTCGGCGCCCTTGATGTAGCCTCCCTCCTCCACGTGGGCAGGGTCGTCCTCCCAAGCGAGGCCGTTCTCGGCGCACCACTTCACTCCGTACTTCATGATTTCGTCGAACTGGGAGTCGGTAACCCTGAGGAATCCTTTCACGCCGACGCCCGCGGGGACGAGGTGGAAGATGCTGTCCACGAGCTCGCGGACCTTCGGCCGGACCTCCTCGAACGTCAGGTTTGTCCGTAGCAGGCGCATGCCACAGTTGATGTCGAAGCCTATTCCGCCAGGGGAGATTATTCCGTCACGAGTGTCGAAGGCGGCCACACCGCCGATAGGGAACCCGTAGCCCCAGTGGGCGTCGGCCATGGCGTAGGAGTACCGGACTATCCCGGGAAGACACGCCACGTTCGTTACCTGCTCGATTACTCCGCTGTCCATGTGGTCGACGAGGCTCTGCGACGCGTAGATCCTGGCGGGGACGCGCATCCCCTCCTTGTAGCTAGTGGGAATCTCCCAGGTCACGTCAGAAATTCTGTTTAGCTGAGAAGAGCGAGACAAGCGAAATCACGAGATTTGCGACGCTCGACCCCGGGTGATTCTTTAAGTGTTTGCCGCGAGGGTCTGTCGTTTCTCATATGTCGAGCACTATGGTCGCTCTCCAGAGCTTCCCAGAGTGCTTCAGGCTGAACATGTGCATGGTCACCGCCTTCGCGTCGTTCCTGAGCCTGTGTTTCTCCCGGTCGATGGGCTCACCTGCGGCCGTGCAGCGGAGCGCACGGGCCCCGGAATCGACTTCGACCTCATAGCTCGAGAATAGGAGCGAGTCCGTGTCCTTAAGGACTATCAGTTCCGTTAGGAAGTCGTAGAGAAGTCTTTCCAAGTCTTCCGAAGACAGGTTGATTCTCCTCTTCACCCGAGGCGACACTGAACGCGGGTCCACCATTACGGCGGTCAGTGCCTTTGCGCTTTCCTGGAATACCCCGTTCAGGGAACCCGACTTCGCCTCGAACGCCACGTCGGCCAGCGCTACATCGGGAAGGAAGCGGTAGGGCACGGCGCCTGCCATGCACGGCCCCTTCAAAACTCTTAACGCAGGCACTTCGGCAACTCGCCCCGATGGTTGCCAGGTTCATGGATCTGACGTTCGAGGATCCGTACAGCAACCTGGCGGCGGAGGAGGCGATTTTCAGGCTGAACGAGGAACCCACCCTGAGAGTCTGGGACAACCAGACCTCGGTGGTCATAGGGAGAGCCCAGCTGGCAGGGGCCGAGACCGACCTCGATTACTGCGCGGCAAGGGGGATACCAGTGGTCAGACGCTTCACCGCAGGCGGCGCGGTGTACAACGGCCCCGGAAACGTAAACTGGTCGTTCTTGGCTCCCCTCGGCTCCGATCACGGCAAGATTAGGTATACGGCCGACCCCAAGCGGGTCTTCTCAGAGTTCGGTTCCATAGTCGTCGAAGCGTTGGAAGCCTGCTCAGTCCGCAGTAGATTCGTCCCCCCGAACCGGTTGGACACGCCTGAAGGGAAGATCTCCGGCATGGCGGCGTACATCTCGAAGGAAGGCGTGATATGCCACGGCACCCTGCTGCTGAGTGCTGATCTGCAGGAGGTAGCGAGGCTCACGACCCCATCGGTTTCATCCACGGACAGGAGGTACCCGAGGAGCAATCTCGTGAGAGTCGCCAATACGGGGATTGGGCGTGGCGAGTTCGTCCAGCGTTTGATTGAGGCTGCCAGCCTGGAGCCCGACGGCCGAGGATTGACCTCCGTGGAAGAGGAGCTGGCACGGAAGCTCCGTGCCAGATACTTGAAGAAGGAGTGGAACCTCGGAGACCCGTTCTCTCTAGATGATTCCTAGGCCCTTCGCAGACTTCTCGAAGGCCGCTATCGCGAAGTCGAGGTCTTCTCGGGTCAGCGCGGCGTTCATTATGGTCCGGATCCTCGCCTTCCCCTGCGCCACCATCGGGTAGACTATCGGGAGGGCGAAGACCCCTTCATCGTAGAGCTTCGCGCTGAGTCTCTTCGCCAGGCCGCTGTCACCGACCATGACCGGCGTTATTGGAGTCTGACTCCTGCCTAGGTCGAACCCCAGGTCTGCCATCGCCTTCTTGAAGTAGCGCGTGTTCTCCCAAAGCTTCTGCACGTGCTGGGGCTCGCTCTCAAGGACGTCTATCGCAGCGATGCAAGCCGCCGCGACCGCAGGAGGATGTGACCCGCTGAGCAGCCAGGTCCTGGACTTGTTGTATGCGAAGTTGACCAGATCCCTGGAGCCGGAAATGTGCCCTCCGACGACGCCGAAGGCCTTCGAGAACGTGCCCATCTCCACTTGCACTAGGTCTCTGCCGAGCTTGAAGTGAGAAACGATTCCTCTGCCGCCCTCGCCGAGAACGCCTTCGCCGTGGGCGTCGTCCACGTAGACCATGGCGCCATGCTCCGCGCCCAGCTTCGCTATACCGTCGAGCGGGGCGATGTCCCCGTCCATGGAGAATACGCCGTCTGAAATTATGAGAATCCTGCGATATGCTGGAGAGGCTTTTTCCGCCCTGTCAAGGACCTGGGACAGGTCGCCCGTGTCCGCGTGCTTGAAGACGGCCTTGTCGGCGTGCGAGAGCCTGGTGCCGTCGATGATGCTCCCGTGGTTCAGCTCGTCACTGATGATGATATCGCCCTTCCCAGCCAGCTGCGGGATGAGCCCGGCATTGGCCGCAAAGCCCGTCTGATAGACCAGGGACGCGTCGGCCTCCTTGAATTCTGCGAGTCTCCGCTCCAGCTCCATGTGGATGCTCATTGTCCCGGCTATGGGGCGGACGGAGCCGGAGCCTGCCCCGTACTCGTGCACCGCCTTGATTGCCGCATCCTTGAGTCGCGGATGGTTGCTCAGCCCGAGGTAGTTGTTCGAGCAGAACATGAGTACCTCCTTTCCGTCGACCATGCACCGAGGGGTACTCGGTCCCTGGAGGACTCTGAGTTTCCAGTCTAGTTCCGAGCTGACCAAGTCGTCGTATTCTTCCCGCAGGAATCCGGTGGGGTCTCTCAAATTGCGCTTCGGTTGCACCTGATCCTCGAACTCTCTTAACCCTTTTTCGGTTTTCCCTTCAAGCGAGCGGTGAGCTTCAGGATCATGTCCTCGGTCATGGCCGCGAGATCATATCTGGGAACCCATCCCCAGTCCCTGCGAGCATCCACGTCGCTTACGGATTCGGGCCAGCCGTCTGCCACGACCTGCCTCGAGTCCGGGCGATAGTCGCAGACAAACGCCGGCAGATGCTTTGCTATCTCCGCCGCGAGTTCCGATGCTGAGAAGCTCATCGCCGCGAGATTGTAGCCGGAGTGTCTCTTCACCAAACCAGACGGAGCCTCCATGAGTTCCATGGCTCCCCGCAGCGCATCGGGCATGTACATCATCGGGAGCATCGTGTCGGCCCTGACGAAGCACGTGTACCGGCCACTATCAATCGCGCTGTAGAATATCTCCACCGCGTAGTCGGTCGTTCCTCCTCCAGGCCGGGTCTTGTTGCTGATCAAGCCTGGAAACCTGACGCAGCGAACATCTACACCGAATTTCAGGCTGTAGTAGCGGCACAGAAGCTCTCCCGAAACTTTGGTGACACCATACATCGTCGTCGGGTTTAGGGGGGTGTCCTGTGGCGTCATGCGCTTTGGAGCGTCTGGTCCGAACACCGCGATTGAGCTCGGCCAGAACACCCGCGAGATGCCTGACTCCTTCGAGACGTCCAAGACGTTCTTCAGGCCCTGCATGTTGACAGACCACGCCAGCTGCGGGTCGTTCTCGCCCACTGCCGAGAGCACCGCTGCAAGATGGTAGATCGTATCAATACGGTAACCCTTGACAACCCTCTCCAGTTCGCCTTTCTGGGTCACATCGAGCTGCTCTGCGGGTCCGTCGTCCAGGGCCTGCCGCGAAGGCGCTGCCAGGCTTCCCGCCACGACGTTCTGTCTGCCGCACCTTTCGCGGAGGAGGTCGGTGAGCTCAGACCCAATCTGGCCCTCGGAACCTGTGACGAGGACTGTGGGATTCATGCTGGCTGAGCCGACCGTACGTTGTTTAAACCTTGACGCAGGCGCTAGGTTACGACCTTCATCGTTATTGTCGAAGCTATGCTGGGATTCTGGCGAAGCTTCCCAGTGATGGTCGACTTGATCTCTTGCTCGTCTGCGCCCTCGACGATCATTAGCACGTCGTACAGGCCGTACGTCTGGTAGACCTCCACAACGCCTGCAAGGCCCTTGAGAGACGCTACGGCCTGCTCGTCGGCACCAGGAACCAGGTTGACCAGGACTATTGCCTTCTGCATATGTCGGTGGCAAGCGGCCAGAGGGTCAAATTAAAGAATATCTCCAATTCACCCGCATAACTGCGGGGATAATTGGCCCGGTATGTTCTAGTTTCTGACGCAACGCTCTCGCGGGAGTACAGCAACTTCCCGTTGATGGACTTCCTCCCGTGCGCCCCCAGCGGGTTGGTCCCGAGCATGATCTACGAGTTCATCAAGGGCGGGTCGCTCCCCGACGAAGGCGGAAGGGCTTCCGTAGCGCCCTACGCTCTCAGGAAGCTAGAATCTGCGCTCCTTGCACAGAACAAGCCTGAAGATGTCGTCGTTGCTCACGAGGACTATATTTCGAAGTTCGTCGACGAGAAGACGGACATTATCGGCGTCTACACGATGGACCCGCTGGGCCTCGCCCCGCTGACCATGTCGTACACGGTGCTCTTCTCCGACCAGTCCGCGCCATGGGTGAAAGTCGAATTCCAGAGACTGCTCGCCAAAGTCAACAGGGCAAGGGCCGGGAAGAAGGCGAAGGTGGTAGTCGGCGGTCCGGGAGTGTGGGAGCTCACCGTCATGCCCGAAGCCCTGGACCAGCTCGGCATAGACTATGCTTTCCAGGGGGAGGCGGACGACATAATCAACGAGGCTCTCGAGGACATTGCCACAAGTTCCATCTACCATCGCGGTTACTTCAAAGGGTTCCAGTCATTCGACGGAGACTTCAGCCGCATGTGGGTCTCCCACGACAGGTTCATCACGCGGAAGCAAGCTTCGAAGCAGTTCCCGAATCTTGAAGACATACCGCTCATCCGGGCCCCGACGGTCAAGGGGCTCGTCGAGGTGATGAGGGGCTGCGGCATCGGCTGCGACTTCTGCGAAGTTACGCTTCGGCCGATTCGCTACTACACGCCCGAGATGGTAAAGCGTGAGGTCGCGGTCAACGCCAAGAGAGGCAAGACGAATGCGTGGATGCACAGCGACGAGATATTCGCCTTCCAGCACGGCCCGCACTTCACACCGAACCCCGAGGCCATCAGGAATCTCTTCGAGACCGCAACCAGCGTAGAAGGGATACTCTCATCAAACCCGACGCACGGGAGGATATCCATACCCGCCGGATACCCCGAAATGATGAAGTACATCTCAGAGCCCATGAAGGCAGGCCCGGCTCACTGGATAGGCGTGCAAGTCGGTCTGGAGACCGGGAGCGAGCGGCTAGCTTCCATACACATGCCCAACAAGACGCTTCCTCTCAAGATCGGACCCGACGGCTCATGGAAGAGCATCGTCGCCCAAGGGGTCCAGGCGATGAACCGAGCCTACTGGCGCCCTGCTTTCACTGTGCAGGTGGGCCAGTCAGACGAGACGCCAGAGGACAACTGGGAGACTGTGGCACTGGTGAACAGACTGAGCGCCATGGAGGTGGACGGAAGGCAGTCCGAGTTCACAGTCACGCCGATGCAGAACGTTCCCCTTGGCCGTATTAAGAGCAAGAAGCTTTCACATGAGATGTTGGATGAGGCGCAGCTCGCCGTCTACTACGCGTGCTATCGGCACCTGGCGAAGGTCGTGAAGCGGGACGCGGTCCGGGACAGCAAGGGGAATCCAGCGTCGAAGGCGGCCATGTTCGTCATCCTGAACATGGGAGCCTGGGGGCTGCTGCACACCATAGAGCGGATCTGCGTGAAGCGCGGCGTCGACATCGAGAAAGTGAAGAACTACGGAATGAACTGATGGGCCTGGAGGTCAGGACGCACGGTGCTCGGCAGGCGCTGCCGGAACCCGCTAGGAATGCTTGCGCTTCAGGGCAGAGACCTGTCTGACGGCCTCAGCCAGGATCTCGACGCTGCTGGAGTAGTCCACCAAAGAAACCTTCTCCCCGGGCGTGTGCGAAAGCCTGGCGTCGCCTGGACCGTAGGTCACGCACTGCGTCTGCCTGGCGGCGGCGAAGGTGTTCATGTCGCCGGTGCCCGTCTTCTTCACCAGCATTGGCCGGATCTTGGCCTTCACAAGTATGGCGCGCTGGAAAGCCCTGACCAGCACCGAGCCGGGGTCCGCCTCGTATGGCTCGGTGGCCTCGTCGAACCAATGCTTTGTGCCTGGATTCTTGGCCTCGACAGGCTGCAGGATCCGCTCGAGAGACTCCCGCACGCCCGCGCAGCTCATGCCGGGCGGCACTCTGACGTCGAAGGTCGCGTCGCAGGTCCCGGGCACCACGTTGTGGAACGACCCGGCCTTGACGAGGGTCGGCGAAACCGACAGCGACCTGAAATGGTCTCCGCTGACTGTCGTCTCGGCTTCGTAGGTCCTGAGGTTGGCGAGCAGAGAGTAGAACTCGTCGAGCGCGTTGACGTGAGCCCAGGGGGACCCCGCATGGCCACCCGGCGTGCGAAGGGACACGTGGGCTCCGACCCTTCCGCGGTATCCTATCGTGACCCTGTGCGCCCCCGAGGGCTCGCCGAACACTGCGAAGTCAACTGGTTTCGGATTCTTGATCAGGGTCTGGATTCCGAGTCCGTCGCCCTCTTCTCTGGTAGCGCCCGCGAAGGTTATCCTCGCGCCCGAGTCTGCAGCCTTTGCCCCCGCCACGAGCATCGCGCAGAGGGCAGACTTCGCGTCAGACGCCCCGCGGCCATAGACATAGCCTTCGGAGGTCTTCACGGGCAGCCTACCCGGCACCGTGTCCATGTGGCCGCAGAGCATCACTCTGATGCCACCGCCGCCGATTTCCCCCAGCGCATTGCCGCCGGCGTCGATCCGTACCGACGAGTAGCCGAGCGCTTTCATCTCGCGACACAGGAACTGAGCGAGAGGCCGTTCCTTGGTCGTAGGGGAGTATATCCCCAGGGCATTCGTGAGCAGCTCGACAGCGTCCAATCGTTTCCCGCTCATCTTTTGTGGACGGAGACTAAATAGTCAACTATCAGCGCGGGGATGTCTACGCCGGTTGCAGGGACCGTGTTCTTGAATTCAGTCGTATTGTTGACCTCATGGACCATCAAGCCTCCGTCGGCCTCCATCAGGTCGACGCCTACGATCTCCCCGCCCATCGCTTCCGCGGCCTTCAGCGAGAGTTCGTCCAGCTCCTTTCCGATAGGGCAGGCTTCGGCCCTTCCACCCCGAGCCGTGTTCGTGCGCCAGACCCCCGGCCCTGAAATCCGATAAATCGCAGCCACAGTCTCTGCACCCACGACGAAGGACCTGATGTCTCTGGGTGGCCTCTTGACGAACTCCTGTGTGTAATAGACCTGGTAGAGCGGGAACATGTACTCCCTGTCCTCGAGGACCGCCTCCGCCGCGTCCTTGTCCCTCAGGAGCGCAGACAGCCTCCCCCAGCTTCCGACGACGGGCTTCAGCACGGCCGGGTAACCGAGCTCACCGATGGCTTCCAGGGCCGAGTCCTCCGTGAACGTCAGCCGAGTACGCGGGGTTGGAATGCCATGCTTGATCAATTCGAGCGTACCGAAGAGCTTGTTCCCGCAGACCCAGGCCGTCCTGAAGTTGTTGACGACCCGGTGCCCCGCGTATTCGAGCGCCGCTGTGGAATGAACGTTCCTGAAATAACTGACCGTCCTCTGCAGGATGACGTCGTCCTTGATGCCGGAGACGCGGGAGTTCAGGTCGAGGTCAAGCTCCTTTGCGTCCGCGAGGGTGACCGCTACTCCCTTCTTCTCGGCGGCCGCGGCTATGGCCTTCTCCTCCCACCTGACGGTGTCGTACAAGAGAGTGAAGGAAGCCGTGACTACTCTCCCCAGTCCTCTTCTTCTAGTTCGGCGGGGCGGAGCGTGAACAGGTTGGTCCCTTCGTTCCTGACCAGTTCGTACGAGGTGCTGCAGTCCTTGCAATTTATGACCTCCCCCTGGATTGCATCAGACGGCACTGACAGTTCCGCACCACATTCGTCGCAGTTCAATCAGTTCACCTCCTCCACGTGCATCTCTTCGCAGAGAAGCGTGCGTTAATAACAGTTTTCAGTCGAGAAGTGCACGAAAACGCCATCAAGATGGGCACTCTCGTGCACGAATCAGCGAAAAGAAGCCGAAAAGGTGACGAACATAGTCCGCCACGACGGAAATCGAACCGGCACTTCAGTGCCCTTGCTAGTGATTCTTGAAGGACATGGCATCGCTTTCTCGGCTCGCTTCACCTCCGACCCGGACGAGAAATTCAGTCGAACCCGCCCTCGATACGTTCCGCTTTCGGTTAGACCTTCGACTTCTTCGCGGGGTTCACTCTCCTGAGCTTCAGAGTGGCGACTACTGCGGCGCCCTATGCAAGTCGGAATCAGCGAATGCTGCGCAGGACCATGGTGGTGTTTGTGTTGATAACGCCTGGAATGCGCCGGATTCCTTCCACGGTCTTGTTCACCTCGACGATGTTCGCGCCCTTTATCACGGCGGCCACGTCGAACTGCCCGGCCGTTTCGTACACGACCTCGACCCCCTTCACCTCCTTCACCTTCGCGCTCACCTGGCCCGTTGGGGTCGCGGGGCTAACCGAAACCCAGGTAATGGCGCTGCTAAGATGCTGGTCGTCGACGTCTACCGTAAACCTTCTGATCTTGCCGCTGGCTATCATGTTCCCGATTCTCCTCCGTACGGCCGACTCCGAGATGTTGAGCTTCTGAGCCACTTCGATGTTGGTGGTCCTCGCATTCTCCCGAAGAATTTCCAGTATCAGCTCGTCAGTTCGGTCTAGACCGTCTTGCTTCTTCGTCCGCCACCACTCCCTCCAGAACCTCTGAAGCCTTCTGTATTTGACTATCCTTTATGACGATGGGAGGGAGCAGCCGGAAGGTCTCGCGCCCGGAGTAGGCAAAGACCACTCCCCTGCCCATGGCCGCCTGGAGCATCTCGTGTATGTCCACTCTGGTCTCGACCGCAAGCATGAGCCCCATTCCCCGCACTTCTCTTACCAGCTTGTGCCTTTCCGCAGCCTGCGTGAGGAGGCCCTTCAGGACTTCGCCCTTCATCCTTGCCTGGGTCGGGAGGTCCCCTCCCACGATGAAGGAAAGCGCGGCCGAGCCAGCGGCGCAAACCAGCGCGTTGCCTGCGAAGGTGCTCGAATGCTCGCCCCGCCTGAGGCTCCCCATAACCTCCTTTGAGGCAAGAGCTGCCCCCATCGGCAGTCCCCCTGCTAGGCCCTTGGAGACGCACATGATGTCCGGCACGACGCCCCAGTGCTCTGACGCCCACATCCTGCCCGTCCTGCCGAGGCCCGTCTGAATCTCGTCCAGGATGAGGAGCGCGCCGGAGCGTGAACAGATCTCCCTGACCTGCTTGAAGTAGTCGGGCGGGGGTACTATGACTCCGGTCTCACCCTGAATCGGCTCTGCGATGACAGCGGCCGTGTCCTCGTTCACCATGGCCCGTAGCGATTCGGCGTCGCCGTAACGGGCGAAGTCGAAGTGCTCGAGGAGCGGCATGAAAGGCTCCCTATACTTCTTGTTCCAGGTGGCCGAGAGCGCCCCGAAGGTCTTCCCGTGGAAACCGCCCATCATGGAGACGATCCTCTTCCTGCCCGTGTGGCGTCTAGCGAGCTTTATCGCAGCTTCGTTGGTCTCGGCTCCGCTGTTCGTCAGAAGCGCCTTCTCCAGACCCCTTGGCGCCACGCTGATGAGCTTCTCGAGGAAGGCGGCCCTGGCGTCGTTGTAGAACGACCCATGACAGGTGATCAACCTCTCGGACTGCTCCCTTACGGCCTTCACCACGGCGGGATTGCAGTGCCCAATGATTGCGACCCCGTAGCCAGCCATGCAGTCCACGTATTCTTTGCCGGAGTCATCCCAGACGGTAGCCCCCTCGCCCCGCACCATCGTCAGAGGGAACTTCTGGAAGGCGGCCGACCCGAATTCGTCTTCGAGTTCGATGTACTTGCTCATGTTCCACTAATCACCGTGCATCCGATGTGGGCAAGGCCCTGGGTTACGGGACTCTCGACCGAACCCGAGCAGATTATCGCCTCCTTCACCCCGGCTCGGGCCGCCTCCACTGCGGCCATGATCTTCTTCTGCATCCCGAAGCCGATCTCCGGAAGCCTCGTGGTCGCCTCATCCACGCTCAGCCTCGGCACAAGTTCGCCTCCCAGCATCAGTCCTCCCACGTTCGTGAGGAACACGACCGCGTCCGCAGCGGCGGCTGATGCCAGTGCTGACGCGGCCCTGTCGCCGTCGATGTTGAGCGGCTCGCAGTCCTCGCTGATCGCGACCGGCGAAACGACTGGCAGGTAGCCGTTAGACATCAGCAGGTTGGCCAGCGAGGTATTGACCGACTCCACACGGCCGGTAAATCCCCCGTCAATGAGAACCTTCCTGCCGCGCTCATCCATGACCAGCAGTTTCTTCTTCCGCCTCCCCTGGAAGACGCGCCCGTCAAGCCCGGTGAGGGAGACAGCCGAGACGCCCCTTGCCTGCAGGGCGAGGACGAGCTTCTTGGCAAGCAGGCCGCTCATCACCATCGTGTAGATCTCGGCGGTCTCCATGTCCGTGTGCCTGCTTCTGATGCCCTCCGGGGAGACCACGAACCTCTGCTCCTTCCCGAGCCTGGTCGCGTACTCCGTCACGACGTCTCCCCCGCCGTGGACCAGGGCGAGCTGGTTCGATTCAGAGAGGCATTTGAGGTCGTCCATCAGGCCCGCCGGAACGCCTGCCTTCAGCAGGCTTCCCCCGATCTTTACAACGATCTTCATGCTATTCACACGGGATGCAACGGCGCGTTCTCGAGGCCGACCTTCTCGTCCAGCCCGAGCATGAGGTTCATAGATTGGATTGCGTTCCCGGCCGCTCCTTTGATGAGGTTGTCGATGGCAGAAAGCGTCACGACTCTGCCCGTCCTCGGCTCGGTCTCGAATCCGATGTCGCAGAAGTTCGAGCCCGTCACCAGCTTCGGGTCGGGCAACCTGAATGGGCCCTTCTTGTCCCTCACGAATCTTACGAAGTAGCTTCCCGTGTACATGCTTCGGTAGGCCCTCCAGAGGTCGACAGGCTCGATTTTTGCCGTCGAGAAGAGGTGGCAGGTCGACAGGATCCCCCTGACCATGTTCACCGCGTGGGCGGACATGGAGACCTTCACACTCTCGCCCGCCACCGACGAGAGCACCTGCTCTATCTCTGCCGAGTGCCTGTGACCCGCCGGCGCGTAGGGCCGCACGACGTTGTACCTCTCGGAGAAGTGAGTTGACGCCGAGGGCTTCCCGCCGGCCCCCGACGAACCGATCTTGGCATCCACAACGATGTGGTCGTGGTCTATCTGGAGTTCCTTGGTCTTGAGGAGCGGTGTGAGCGCCAGGATGGTTGTGATTGCCATGCACCCTGGCGAGGAGACGAGCGTAGCCTTCCGAATCTCGTCGCGGTTGATCTCCGGAACGGCGTACACGAACTTGCTCAGGAGGTCAGCGCTGGGGTGCTCGAAGCCGTACCACGTCCGGTACTGACCCGCTTCTTTGAGCCTGTAGTCGGCGCTCAGGTCAACGACCTTCAGTCCCGCGGCGGCGAGCTGGGGGACGTACCTGATCGACTCCCCGTGAGGCAGGGCCGTGAATACAACGTCTGTCTGGCTGGTTATGCCTGAGAGGTCGTAATCGGTGAACTTCAGTTCAGTCACGCCCCTCAGGTTAGGGTGAACGCGGAAGACGTACTCCCCTGCGTACTTTCTGGAGGTGGCCGTCGTCAGCTCGACCTTGGGATGCTGCAGCAGTAGACGGATGAGCTCGCCGCCGGTGTAGCCCGACGCGGCGATGACGCCAACCCGCGTCACCTATCTCTTCGCCTCCATCACGTACTCGATGACCTTCTTTGGGATACTCCAGTCGACCGCGCTCTGGGCACCCTTGAACTCCACAGTGTTGTTGACTTCGTGGACCACGTAGCCCTTTGGAGACTCCATTGCGTCGACCCCAAGGACGCCCCCGCCGACGCACGCGGCTGCCTTGAGAATGATCTCCTTCAGACCGGCCTCGGGCGTGAAGACCTTGGAAGTGCCGCCCCGAGCCACGTTGGTCCGCCACTCCCCTTCTGGGGCGTACCTGTGGACGCAGGCGACTACCTGGTCGCCAGCGACCACCGCCCTGATGTCCCTCGGTGGCCTCTCGATGCACTCCTGTATGTAGAACATGTGATCGATGGGGCTCGGGAGCTCCTCCCGCAGCTCCACCATGGCCTGTAACGTCGCCCTGTCGCGTACCACGCTCACCATCCTTCCCCAGCTGCCCGTGAATGGTTTGAGGACCACAGGATATCCGAGCTCCTCCGCCGCCTTCTCGGCCGACTCCGACGAGAGGGCGACCATGGTCCTGGGCGTAGGGACTCCTGCCTTAGCAAGGGCGATCGTGGTAGCCATCTTGTTCCCGCAAGTCTCTGCCACCTCGTACGGGTTCACGACCGTGTACCCCTCCGCTTCAAGCATCCTGGTCAGGAATAGTGAACGATAGTGGCTGATGCAGCGCTGGAGGACCACATCGCCCAGGTCCCCGTTGCCGCCTTTCAGAAGGTCGAAACTGAGGCCCTTTGCGTCGAGCAGCTCCGCTCGGACACCCAGGGATTCAGCCTCTTCCTTCAGCGCCTTCTCCTCCCAGCGCAACCTGTCGAAGGTGATGCCGAGGCGCATCTACTCGCCCCAGTCCTCCTCTACCTGCTCCGCCGGCTTCAGCATCGCCATGTCCCCATTCAGCTCCGTTACTTCGTATTCGGCCCCGCACTCTTTGCACGAGACTATCTCGCCAACGATTGCGTCCGAAGGAATGGCTACGCCGGCGTCACATTCGGCGCATTTCGAATTCATCATCGGTTTTTCACCTCCTTCGTATCTGACCTGAGGGCTTCACTCAGCCTTGACTGAGCGGAGACGATCGATGACTCCATTTTCGAGACCCGCTCCTTGTTTCTGCCCAGCTGGAGTGTTCGGGCTTGGAGTTCGCCTGGAATCATGCCAGGGTTGCTTCCTCCCGATGAAACGATGGAAGAGAGAGAGCGAGCAGGATCGAGGATCGACCGGAGCTTGGAGCGCCCAATCTTGATCCGCTTCGCAATCTGGCTCGAGACCTTGGGCAGCTGCGACACGACGGTGGACTCGAACGGGACGCGGCCCTCGACCGAGATCCGTACGAGCTCCCCCACGATGGCATGAGACTGCCTGAACGAGATCCTTTCTCTGACAACCAGGTAGTTCGCGAGTGCGGTGGCGGTCGAGTAGTCATTCTTGGTCGAGCTCGCCAGTCGCTCAATCTTGAACTTCGTCGTCGCCAGCATGCCGCCGAGTATGTTCACCGAGTCGACAGTATCGTCCAGGGCACGCCAGAGGTGGGCTGTTGTCTCCTGCAGGTCCAAGTTGTAGGAGAAGGGCATTGCCTTCATGATCGCGCATACTGCCATGAGGGCGCCGAGCACGGAACCGCACTTCGCCCTCGCGGTCTCCGCGGCAACGGCGTTCTTCTTCTGGGGCATTATGCTGCTGGATGCCGCGTATTCGTCCGAGAGCTCTACGTAGCCGAATTCGCTCGAGCTCCAGAGGATTAGCTCCTCGGAGATCCGGCTGGCGTCAAGCATGATCATCGAAGCACAACACAGGGTCTCAACCACGAAGTCTCTGGAGGACACGCCGTCCATGGCGTTGGCCACCAGCCCGTCGAAACCGAGAAGTGAGGCCACCATTCTCCTGTCCACGCGGACGGAGGTTCCTGCCAGCGCAGCTGACCCCATCGGCGATAGGTTCACGCGCGCGTAGAGCTCGCAGAGCCGGTCGACGTCTCTCTGGAGGCAGTCGAAGTACGCAAAGAGATGGTGCGCCAGGGTCACTGGCTGGGCGTGCTGCAGGTGGGTGTACCCCGGGACCATCGCCTCGCCGTTCCGTTGCGCGACCCCAAGCACAGACTTCTGAAGGGCGCCGAGAGACTTCGCGAGGGTGATTATACGTCCCCGCAGCTCCATTCTGATGGCCGTCGCGACTTGGTCGTTTCTGCTCTTGCCCAGATTGAGGTAACCAGCCACCTCGACGCCAAGGGAGTCGACAGCCGCCTGCTCCAGGTACTGGTGGTAGTCCTCGGCGAGCACGCCCCTGGGTGCGGAAGTAGGGGCTCGTGAGAGGAACGCGAGGATGGAGCTGCCGACTTGCTTGCTCACCTCCCCAGATTCGATGAGAGAGATCATGTGCGCCATATTCGTCCTAACAGTGTGGATGGCGATCCGGTCGTCGAAAGCCATCGAGGACGTGAAGGCTGTGACCTCGTCACCTTGCTTCTTTAGCCTTCGCCCTCGGACGTTCAATCCTCGCTTTTACCTCGCCTGAGCTCAAGTTGGACGCGACCCTCGACTGGAGTCCCCACAGCTCGATGAACCCGACTGAACTCCTCTGGTCGAAGGTTGAACCCTTGTTGTAAGTTGACAGCTCCTGATTGTAGATGGAGTAGTCCGAGGACCTCCCGAGGACCCTCATCCCTCCCTTGTACAGCTTCAGTTTCACCTTTCCGGTCACGCGGTGCTGGGTCGCGTCGATGAAGCGATCCAAGGCAACCCTCAGGGGCTCGAGCCAGAGTCCCGAGTAGACCAGCCAAGCCCACTCTCTCTCCACCTGCGACTTGAATGACAGCTCGTGCCTGGTGAGTACGAGCTTCTCCAGATCGTGGTGAGCCTCGATGATGGCCACCGCAGCGGGGCACTCGTACACCTCCCTCGACTTTATCCCGACCAGCCTGTCTTCGATGTGGTCGATGATTCCTACCCCGTGGGAGCCAACGAGCTTGTTTACGAACCTGATCAGTTCCAGCGGCTCCATGGACCTGCCGTTTGCCCCCGTGGGAACGCCTTCGTGGAACTCGAGTTCGAGATAGCCCGGCGTGTTCGGAGCCTCTTCGGCGGGGGTGGTCCACTCGAACGCGTCAACTAGTGGCTCGGCGTCGGGCTGCTCCAATGGGCCGCTTTCGCAGGAGCGTCCCCAGAGGTTCTGGTCGACGCTGTAGATCGACTTCGACGGCTTGACAGGTATTCCTCGCTTTTGGGCGTAGATTATCTCCTCGTCCCGGCTCATGTTCCACTCCCTCACCGGGGCGATGACCTTGAGCGAAGGGTTCATCGCTCTGACAGTGACGTCGAGCCTCACCTGGTCGTTCCCCTTCCCCGTGCAGCCGTGAGCGACGGCGAAAGCGCCCTCCTTCTCGGCGACCTCCACAAGTTTCTTCCCGATTAGAGGCCTTCCCAGGGCGGTGCTGAGAGGGTACTTGCCTTCGTACATGGCGTTTGCCTTTATCGCAGGAAAGACATAGCCTGAGATGAACTCCTTCTTCGCGTCAAAGGTCATGTGCTTCTTGGCGCCCAGCAGGTAGGAGCGCCTTGCTATCTCCTCGAGGTCGTCTTGCTGACCCAGGTCGAGGGTGACCGTGACTACTTCTGCATCGTACTTTTCCTTAAGCCACTTAACGCAGACCGAGGTATCGAGCCCTCCGGAATACGCGAGGACTATGGTATTGTCCAATTGTACTGCGCGAGCGGCGTAGAAACGCTTTTATAGATTTTGGCCATCAATGACCCAGTTTTGACTCGACATGACCCGAAACTGGCCAACGGCCTTTCGATATCCGGCGCGGTGAGAGACGAGGTGGCTCACGACCTTTCCGTGCAGGACGCACTTGCCAGGGACTACGTCAATCTGAGCGCCTTGGCCGACATGCTCGTGCCGAAGGTCGGAGAGAGGACCGGGACAAAGGTCAACCGGGAGAGCGTCATCACGGCGCTGAAGCGGCTCCGCGGCACCTACAACCCTGTGACTCAGCAGACGGGAAGGGTGATAGCCGAGAGCGTAGTGAACGTAAGAACGCACGTCTCAAAGGTCTCGGTTGAGAAGACGAGGAGGGCCCTCCGGTCGCTCGGGGCGATGCTTTCAAACAATCAGGAAGACTTCATTCAGGTGTCCGAGAGCCTCTCCGCATTGACCCTGATCTTCGACCAGCGCCTCCACAAGCGGATCCGAAAGGAGCTCGCCGGGGCGGAGATACTCGAGGAGGGCGACGACTACGCTGCCATGACCGTCCAGAGCCCCGAGGCGATAATCACGACGCCTGGATGCCTGATCTCGTTCTACAACCAGCTGTCGAGGCGACACGTGAACATCGAGGATACAGTCAGCTGCTACACCGACACCATTATCGTGGTGAAGATGAAGGATGTCGGAAAAGCCTTCGAAGCACTGACGGAGCTAATCAACGAAGAGCGCAGGGAAATGGAAGAGGAGTAGCGGGTCAACACGGGGCGCAGGTGACCCAGGGCGGGTCACCCCTTCTTGATTAGGACCAGTGCCTGTTCGAAGGAGAGGCGCTCCTCCGCCCTGCTGCGCATGTCTCTCAGGGTGACCACGCCCCCCTCAATCTCTCTCTTACCGACTATGACCGACCATCTTGCGCCAAGCGAGGCTGCGTCCTCCAGCTGCTTGCCCAGCGACCTCTCGTAGATGTCGGTGTCCGCTTTCACTCCTTCAGCCCTGAGCTGCGCCACATACTGGGTTGCGACAGCCCTCGCTTCTGGGCCCGCGCAGGCTACGTAGACCCACGCTGCGGGCGCATGCCCTCTTTCCTTGAGGGAGAGCGCGGCTCTGTCCATCCCTCCCGCCGCTCCCGTGCCGGAGAGGTCGGGTCTCCCGAACGCGCGCGGCAGCAGGTCGTAGCGACCCCCACCGCAGAGCGCGCCCAGGTCCGGGTGGTCCTTGTCGACGATCTCGAAGACGGCGGCCGTGTAGTAGTCGATGCCCCTGACGATGCTCATGTTGAACTCGAACTCCTTCACTCCGCGGCCCCTGAGCGAGTCTCTCAGACGGGCCATCTCCGCCGCGGAGTCAAGGCCCAGCTCTTCCAGCCTTGAAACGACCTCCTCTGGAGCGCCCTTGAGTCTCCCGAAGTCAAAGAGCGCACGAAGGTCCTCAGTCTTGAACCCCTTCTCCGCGTACTCCTGTTCGAGAGCATCGCGGGTCTTCTTCTGGACCTTGTCGAGCGCCCGCATGAGCTCCACCGCCTGCTCTGGCGACGAAATGGCCAGGGTCTTTGTAATGAACTGCTCGACAACCCTCCTGTCGCCGACCTGGATCGAACAGGAGCCCATGCCAAGGCCCGTGAACACTGAGTTGCATGCATCGATGACCTCGGCGTCTGCCTCGGTGGACTGCGGGCCGAACACCTCCAGGTCCCACTGCCTGTGCCACCTGTACCTCGCGTGCTGGGGTTCTTCGTATCTCCAGACCCCGCCCACGCACCCGAGCTTTATGGGGGGCTTCAGCTCACGCCTGGAGCAGACGTATCTGGTTATGCCAACCGTGAGGTCGAAGCGGAGCCCAATCTCCCGTCCCCCCTTGTCGGCGAAAGCGTAGATTTCCTTGTCAACGTCGCTTCCGCTCTTGGCCCTCAGAACGGCCAGGTGTTCTATGGGGGCGGGCTCCATCATCCGGAAGTTGTAGAGATCGGCGACCCTCTCGAAACGCTTCTGGACCTCGTCCTGAAGCCTGAACTCGTCGGGTTCGATGTCTCTTATCCCACGGGGCAGCGTCAGGTCCGTTTTTTCACTTCCTCGGATTAAGAGCCGAGAGCTCAGCGAGCATCGCCGTAAGCTGCAGTTCTGGCTGGGCGCCCTCCACCAGTCTGTAGTCGTACTCGGCCAGGATCCTGATTACGCTGGCGATGTCGGGCAATTCGAGAGAGTTGACCGCCTCGTTCGCGAACTTGAGGAAGTCCCTCTCCGGCACTCCGTAGACTCTGGTGAGCTCGATCATCTTCGTCCGGGAGCCAGTGAAGTCACCGTCCAACGCGAGCTTGACGATCTCGCCCGCCCGAGCCCTGACTGAGGTGCCCGCGACGGCCGCTACCTTCTCCGCGTCGATCACCCCAGAGACGCCCGCAGCCTGGAGCATGTTGATGGCCTGTCGAAGGTCGCCCTGGGTTGCCTCGTAGACACCTTCGAGGACGCCCTTCCCCTCGATCCTGACCTTCTCCCTTTTCGCGATCTCGGCGAGATGAGTGACGACGGCGTGTTCACCAAGCCGTCGGAACCTGAATATGGCGCAGCGGCTCTGGAGCGGCTCGATGATCCCAGATGAATAGTTGCATATCAGAAGGAATCGCGTGTATCCGGAGCTCTCTTCCATGATTCGTCTCAGAGCCGTCTGGGCGTCGGAGGTCATGGTGTCCGCCTCGTCGAGGATTATCAGCCTGAACGGGACGTCCTCCCTGCGGTCCGCGTACCGCGCGAAGGTCTTCACCCGTTCCCTGACCATGTCGATCCCCCTTTCGTCGCTCGCGTTTAGAGACATGGTGTAGTCCCTCCAGGCTTCGCCGAGCAGCTGGCGGGCTATTATCAGGGCGGTGGTGGTCTTCCCCGATCCGGGAGGGCCGGCAAAGAGGAGGTGGGGCAGTTCCGACTTCTTCTCGAGGAGGAGGGCGAGCCTCTCCTTGGTAGCCTCCTGGTCGACGAGGTCAGTAAGCTTCGTCGGGCGATACTTCTCAACCCACATCATGGAATTGAGCGACACTATTTCTCCGAACCTCTATCAAGCATGTAGATCAATCCCGCCGGATGCGGCGTCGATGCCCTGTGTCTATTTATCCCTTGGGAGCGTTCAGCTCCCCCACGCCGACTGATTCGATAGGATTCATGGATCGGTACCACGAGGAGGAGTCCGCGGTCGGCTCGGTCGAGCTCTCCTAGTCACCGTCGGTGTCAAGAGACGCAATGGCGTAGACCTTGCAGGCCTTCGTGACTTCATCCAGGTCGACGGATTCGTTGCTGAAGTGGGCCGTTGAGTCGTCGCCGGGACCGAATACCAGGGCTGGTACGTGGGCAAGGTTAGTGTACAGTCTCATGTCGGTTCCTCCGGTTATTCCTGCCAACCTGGGCCGCCTCCCGATTGCCCGCCGGCATGCGGACGAGACCAGCTTCGCCAGCCAGTTGTGCGCGCTGATCTCTGCGGACTCCCACTGCGGCCCGAACCAGGAGACTTCGGGCGGCACTCTGCTCAGCCATTCATCCACCTGGGCAGTCTTGTTGACTGCCGACTCGAATTGGGATTTGGCTGAGTCCAGGGTCTCGCCGGGCCAGACGCCGTACCTGCCTTCGGCTACGAGTTCCTCGGGGACGGTCGAGTCCCAGTTCCCCGCCCTGACCTTCCCTATGCTGAGGGTGACCGGGTTCGGGACCCCCCTGAAGAGAGGGTGAGACCTCAAGGTCCTGCGCCGGTCCTCCAGCGCCAGGAGCGAGGCTAGCACGGGCTGGAACTTCTCGATCGCGCTCACGCCCATGTACCTCGACGCGCCGTGAGCCTGCTTGCCCTTTACCTTGAGGCGGAACATCAAGCAGCCCGCCTGCGCGATGACGAGCCTCAGACTTGTGGGCTCGGCTATGACCACGCCGTCGGCCGCGTGCCCTCTGAGGATGCTCGCGAGCGTGCCCATCCCGCCGCTCTCTTCTCCTATGACGCTCGAGACGACCAGGTCCCCGCTCGGGCGGGCGCCGGACTCGAGGAGAGCCTGCACGGCGAAGATGACCGAGGCGAGACCTGCCTTCATGTCGCAGGCCCCGCGACCGTACATCCTTCTGCCTTCCACGGTGCCGGAGTACGGTCGGTGCAACCAAGACGCCGGGTCGCCCTCTGGCACCACGTCGACGTGCCCGTTGAATCCGAGTCGCCTCCCTCGGCCGGAACCGTGGAAGACTCCAACGACGTTCGGCCTGCCGCCAACGTTCTTCTCTTCCGCGATGAAGTCCTTGAATCCCTTGAAGTCGGAGCGCCTGGGCTTCCAGTAGTCGACGGCGCCCCCCAGAGACCTCAGCTTGTCTCGGACCAGGTCCTGGGCTTGTGCTTCATCCCCAGTCACACTGGGAGTCCTGACCAGGTCCCGGAGGAACCGCACCATTTCGTCTGAGTTGGAGTCTACGGCGCGGAGGACTCTGCCGACCCGGGTCGAGGCGCCCATGGCCTGTGTCAGGCCGTCTTTAGCCCGAGGTACATCTGAGCCAGCTCCTGATGGGAGAGGAGGTCGTGCGCTGGCCCGTCGAAGATCTTCCGCCCGCTCACGAGAAGGAATGCCGTGTCGGCCATCTCGAGGGCCTTCTTCGCGTTCTGCTCCACGAGCAGAACGGTCACGTGTAGATCCCTGGCGAGGGAAGCAACGGTCTTCAGCACCTCTGAGGAGAGCTTCGGCGAGAGATTCGCGGTCGGCTCGTCGAAGAGTATCACCCTTGGCTTCCTCATGAGCGCCATCGCCATTGCGACCATTTGCCTCTCGCCGCCGCTCAGGTTCTGCACCTTCGTTTCCATGTACTTCGAGACCTGTGGGAAGATATCCAATGCGTCCTTCAATCTCGAGTCGAAGTCCGAGGAGGCCACGGTGTAGGCCGCCATGACGAGGTTCTCCCTGACCTTCAGCTGCGTGAAAGTCGCCTCGGTCTGAGGCAGGTATGCGACGCCCGCCCGGGCAACCACGTGCGAGGGCAGGTCGGAGAGCTTCTGGCCATCCAGTGTGACGCTCCCCTGATAGACGTCTGTCAGGCCCGCTATGGTCTTCAGCAGGGTGCTCTTTCCGGAGCCGTTGGGGCCGACAACGACGGACACCTTAGACTCCTCCGCGCTGAGGGTGATCTCAGAAAGCACCTGGTGCTTGCCGTATCCTGAGGAGATGTTCTCTACGTTGAGCAATCTAACCACCGAGGTAGGCTTCTATGATTCGAGTGTCGGACATGACTTCTGTGGGTTTGCCCACTGCGAGGAGCTTTCCGTACGCCATCGCAACCACCTCGTCAACGTAGCTGAGGGCGATGTCCAGGCGGTGCTCGACGAACAAGAATGTGATGCCGAAGTCTTCTCTGAGACTGAGGAGGGTCGAGAATATGCTGTGTGCGAGTGTGGGATTGACGCCAGAAATCGGTTCGTCCATCAGAATCGTCTTTGCGCCGCTCATGAGCGCTCTTCCAATCTCAAGCAGCTTCATCTGGCCCCCGCTGAGGCTGTTTGCAAGCTCGTCCCACATGTGGACCAGCCCTATGATCTCTAGCACGCGGAAAGCCTGCTCGGCTGTCTCCTGCTCGTCGTCTCTCCACATGCTGCTCACCATCGCCTTCGAGAACATCTCTCCGGGGTGACCTTTCCTGGCCGCCATCACGTTCTCCAGGACGGTCATCTTCCAGAACAGCTGCGGAATTTGGAACGTCCTCACGACGCCGGCCTGGTACACCTTGTGCGGAGCAAGCCCGGTAATGTCCTTGCCCTGATAGATCACCCTGCCGGAATCTGGCTTGTAGAACCCTCCTGCGACGTTGATGAGCGTGGTCTTGCCCGAACCGTTCGGCCCGATCAGAATCGTCACGGACTTCTCTGCGACACCGAAGGACACGTCGTCGATGGCATGAAGGTTGCCGAACGACTTTGAGACGTTCTTGAGCTCCAGAATTGGACCCATTTGCACCACGGAAAAAGAGGGGTGTGGGACCCCTTAGGTGGAAGGCTGCATTCCTGATACCCATGTGACGGAGTTGGACGTTGCCGACCAACCACCGCAGAGGTACCAGTTCGCTGCCGCCGGTGCCGCCTCTACGCATCCGATCTGGAAGTCGCCGCCGTTCCTGTCTCCTGCGGCGTTGAGGGCTGTCCAACCTGTGACACCGAAGTAGTTCGCTGCCACAGATGGGAGAACTTGCTGCACGCACGACCCGCTGTTAGCTCCGCAGTCCAGAATGGACAGGGCACCCAACCAGACGTCGTCGTACGCACCCAGTGCATAGGAGTCGCACGACAGGCTCGGGTTGGTAAAGTCCCTGCAGACAGAGAGAGTCTTGGATGTGTTGTCATATCCGAAGACGGTCGCTGCCATTCTGATGCTTTGCATCAGGCTTCCGTAGGTCGAGTTGGTGAGTGCTGTGTCGCCGTTCTCTCCGTCAGTACCGTACCATGGCTGAGGCGTCGTGAGAAGCGACGGGTAGCTGGCCTTTGCTTCCGTCAGCAGATATCCGAGCTCCTCGAACGATATGGCGTCGATAGCCACAGCGTTGGCACCGTACTTGGACACTAGGTTCTGATAGTCGTTGTTGATCGTGGGTAGGATGTTGGTAAAGCTGGTGGCTGTAGAGGAGTACGGGATCGCGTCGACGGTGACTCCCGAACCTCCCGCTGTGTTGAAGTCCGCGCTGGTGTAGTTGTACAGTCCGGCTCCGTACGTGTCGTCGCGGTAGACAATGATCAGACCTCTCACGCCGTTGGAGTACATCATGGTGGCGTCTGCCTGTCCTTGGTAGACGTCATCAGGTGCAGTCCTGAAGAGGTAGTCATTGGGTATCGCGAGAGCTGGCGATGTGGAGGATGGGCTGATGAGGACCACGTTGAGCTTGTTAGCGTCACCCATGATCGCACTAGCCGCCCCGCTGTTGAGCGGTCCGACCACAACAGAAACCCCGCTGGCTGCGAAAGCCTTCAGTTCCTGGTCTGCCGTGGTTGGATTCAGTGCGTAGTCTACCACTGACACTTTGAAGGTCACCTTGCCGGCCCACTGGGTCGTCGCGACCCAGGTGTTTAGGTCAGTCGCCGCCTGTTCGGCATAGGCCTGGACGCGGCCTCCTTCGCTGGACAGTGTGCTGGTGAGGTCTGTGAGGACGCCTATCGTCACGGTTCCTAGGTTGGCTCCGCCACCACCTGACAGCGTGACGGTACCTCCTGGGGTCGTGACAGTAGTCGTTGCTGCCCCGCTCGTGATCGTGGTTGTCTTCGAGGATGTGGATGTGAATGCGTAGACTCCTGCTGCTCCGATGATGAGTCCCACAACGAAAAGTGCTGCTACGATAGCAGTTGAAGCTCCTGAACGCTTCAAATTTTCGCTCCGCATATGTAGCGGAAGGTATTTAACAGTTCGGTCAACCCCCGAAATGTAGTATTCAACGATTTGATAGACCCGCTGTTGACCGCTTCGATAGAATACGGCGGGCTCCTCTCAATCATGTGCCTGGGTCTGACCGTCACATACCAGACAACCAAGGTTCCGAACTTCGCCTTCTCGGACTTCGCGGTCATCGGCATGAACGCCTCGTACTTCTCCTTCGCCATCTTCCGTCTTGGCAACACTTACCTGTCGATACCGTTCGGATTCGTGGCGGGGGGAGTCTTCTCTGTCGCGATGTACGTTGTAGTGATGCGTCCGCTGATTCGAAGGAACTCGTCGATTGTGGTTCTCATGATAGCGACCCTAGCTGTGGACATAGTCTTCACGGGAGTAGCCCAGGACATCGTCTACGTAGGCGGCTCGATATTCTACAAGCAGTTTGTGCATGTGGGCCTCCCCACGCTGGTCGACGCGCCTCCTCTCCCCGACTTCAGGTTATTCGGAGAGAGCGGGCTCCTCCTGATGTCGCCTCTGCTGTTGGTGATAACGACTCTGTCCATGTACCTGCTGTTGACGAAGTCCCGGTTTGGAATAGCCATGAGGGCGTCCATCGAGAACCCGAACCTAGCCAAGACGGTAGGGATCAACGTCGAGCGAGTCTACCTGGTCTCTTGGTTTGTTGCGGGAGCGCTCGCTGGCGTGGCGGGCAGCCTCTACACGATCTGGGACGGTATGTCCCTGGGAATCCAGAGCGTCCTCATCCTTGACATCTTCGCGGGCAGCGTGCTCGGTGGTCTCAGCAGCATCTACGGCGCGGTTCTGGGCGGTCTCGTAGTCGCATTCGCGGAGAATGCGCTGCTGGGGTGGCTCTCGCTCAACGTCAACACGGGGTTCTCCCTCTTGGAGGTCGGGGGCGCATCCATGATCATGCTGATCATCACGCTGTTGGTGGCACCGAGGGGGATTGTTGGTGTGAACTGGAAGCGCTTTGACTGGAGGAAGCGCTAGTGGTTTCCGCGGCGATCGGGCCGCTTGTCCTCTTTGCGACTCAGTTCTTCATGTATCTCGCGCTTAGTCTGACTCTCAACCTTGAGTTCGGCATCACCGGAATTCCGAACTTCGGCAAGGTGCTCTTTGTTGCCGCCGGAGGCATGCTGGGTGCCTCGGCAACTTACAGGCTGGCGCTCTTTGCGTTCAACTTGCGCTCGAACGACATCTTCGAATCAAGCCCACTTTTCGTCGCGAGCAAGATCAATCCAGGTCTCGCCAACAATCCGTTCCTCGCGGCAGAACTGTTCGTCTTCGCTGTGGTCTTCGGCGCGCTTGTGGCTGGAGCCCTCGGCTACCTCTCGTCTTACCCCGCTATCCGCCTCAGGGAAGACTACCTCGGGATGCTTCTCTTGGGTGCGGGAGAGCTTTTCGCCGTCCTGACGGCATTCTATCCACCAATCGTAGGGGGTCCTGAGAACCTGACATCGCCAGACCTGCTGACCGGGTTTGGGAACAACGAGAGCCTCGCGATGATGGTGATCCTCGGCGTCTTCGCCCTTGGGGTCTTCCTCTACGCCCAGCGCGTAGCGAAGTCGCCGCTTGGCCGGACCCTGAGAGCGGTCCGGGAGAACGAAGTGGCCTCCGAGGCGCTGGGGAAGGACAACATCAACATACGCAGGAAGATGCTGGTAATCTCCTCAGCACTGGCAGGGGCCATCGGCGCGCTTTGGACCATATACTGGGCACAGATCGGCGGACTCATTGGAGGAGACGTCGGATCGACCTTCCCGAGGCTGTTCTTCACGTTCTACCCGTTCGTCATAGTGATACTCGGCGGCGCTGCCAATAACTACGGTGTGTTGGTGGGATCATTCCTGCTGACCGGCCTTCAGACGATAACAACCGAGTCACTCCCTGCACTGGTGACCAACGTCAAGATACCTGGATTCGGCGTCAACCTGCTGGACGACGTTCTGAACTCGACGCAGTACATAATCGTGGGGCTTCTCCTTCTCGTGGTCGTCTTGTGGAGACCAGAGGGACTATTGCGAGAGAAGCCGTCCTACGCCATTCCGAAGTCGAAGTTGAAGGCGATGGCCTCGAAGATCCTCGGCGACTCCGATTCAAAGAAGAAGTCGCCCGGTTCCGGGTAGGACAAAGCGGTCAAAGCTTATTATCGTGCCGGGGTCTTCGGTTCTCGCTTGACCGCCGGCGCCGATGACATCAGGAGGCTTTTCGAGAGCGCTGAAACAGACTTCTTGCTGTCGCGCACCCGGGTCACCATGAACGCACCCCTCGAGGACATCGAAGCAGGGGACGTGAAGCTGGGCATGCTCAAGCAGGGAGAGACAGTCGAGCTTCCCAGGTGGGTCGCGGAGGAGCTCGCGAAGCTTAAGCTCGCTGAGGTGACCGAGGAGCCGTTCGAAACCGAGCTCTTCAAGGCGCTGGGCAGGGAAAAGATGCTGGGCCCCTTCCAGCTTTCAGGGCTCGCCCCTGAATTCTATATGATGATGAGAAGGAGGCTGGCCTACCTGCGCTCTGCAGTCGACGACGGCAGGGTGAAGAAGGACGATTTCGAAAAGATAAGGGCCAGCAGCTATGACTTGCTGGGGGTAAGACTCGGGAAACTTCTGTCAATGTCGAGCGCATCCACGAGCCTCAGCACGATAGCTGAGAAGCTGACTCCGGAGGAACGAGCGTTCTTCACGCTGGCGCAGTCGTTCTCAAAGGAGTGGAAGAACGCCCTACTGAGAGATGAAGTCTGATTGGCCACGCTAGCCACCGGAAAACTCTCAGAGATGTTCGAGGACTTCCTGAAGACGACGTCCGATAGAAGCGGCGAGTATGTCTACAGATTCAGAATCTCGCAGCTGATCTCCACTGGCGGAAAGTCCCTGGTGGTGGACTTCGGCGACCTTCTCAAGTACAACAATGATTTGGCGAACAGGGTGCTCCTAGAGCCAGACTCCGCGCTCGACGCATTCAAGCGGGCCGCCTACGAAACCATGAGGAGCGAGAACGCGCTCTACGCAGACAGGGCGCGGAAGGAGCTGGGCGTCAGGATTCGTGGGATATCCGACCAGGTCCCGCTCAGGAAGGTCGACACCTCATACCTTGACAAGATGCTCGCGGTTGCCGGAATGGTCGTAAGGACCTCGGAGCTTCGGCCGCTCATGGTCGAAGGGGCCTTCGTCTGCCCGAGCGGGCACCTCACGCTCCAGGTGCAGGACGACGTGGCCATGAAGAGACCGCCAAAGTGCGAACTCTGCGGCGAGACCAGGAACTTCGAACTGGACAAGAAGCTCAGCAGGTTCATCGACTCACAGGTCATCAGAATCCAGGAACTCCCGGAGGAGCTCCCACCGGGCCAGCTGCCCCAGTTCTTCGACGTAAACCTCGAAGGTGATGTCGTTAACACCGCGAGGCCTGGCGACAGGGTGGTCCTGACGGGGATCCTGAGGGCGGTTCCGGACATCGCGCCGGGCCAAGTCAGGTCGCGGCTGTTCAGGTCGCAGATCGACTGCAACTATGCTCAGGTGAGAGGGAAGGAACCCGAGCAGATCCAGATCACGAAGGAGGACGAGGTGCTAATCAAGGGGATTGCGGCCTCGCCGGACGCCTACGAGAAGCTCATCAGTTCCATCGCCCCATCTGTAATGGGGCGCCACCCGGAGAAGGAGGCGATACTGCTCCTCCTAGCGGGAGGAGCCGTCACCTTTCTCCCCGACGGGACGAAGCTCCGAGGGGACATCAATGTGCTCTTCGTTGGCGACCCCGGCGTCGCGAAGTCCGAGATGTTGAAGTTCGCTGCACAGGTTGCGCCAAGGGGCCTATTCGCGTCAGGGAGAGGAACGACGGCAGCAGGGCTTTCAGCGGCGGTTATCAGGGAGAAGAACATTCTGATGCTTGAGGCAGGGGTCGTTGTCTTGGCAGACCAGGGTATAGCCTGCATCGACGAGTTTGACAAGATGAAGGCTGAGGACAGGAGCGCCCTTCACGAGCAGATGGAGCAACAGACGGTGACCATAGCCAAAGGAGGCATCTACGCCTCCCTAAACGCGAGGACGTCCATTCTGGCCGCGACCAACCCGCTATTGGGAAGGTACAACCCGTTCCAGAACCTCACGGACAACATCAGCCTCCCCATCCCCCTTCTGACGAGGTTCGACCTGATATTCGTAATCAAAGACCAGCCATCCCCGGCCGAGGACGAAAAGCTTGCGAGCCACATCCTCTCGGTCCACGCCATGAAGGCCTACCCTACGGCTCCTCCAGTTGAATTCAGCCTTCTCAAGAAGTACTTGGCCTACTCGAAGAAACTGTCGCCGACCTTGACCAAGGAGGCCATGGACCGGCTCAGGGACTACTACCTGGATCTGAGGAAGGCGAGCGTTGAGGGACAGATCCCTCCCACCCCGAGGACGCTGGAGTCCATGATCCGGCTCTCAACGGCGCGTGCAAGGGTGCTCCTCAAGGACGAGGTGGAGGACGACGACGCCCTGGCTGCCATCGCCCTCATGAACAAGATGGTCGAGGACGTGCTGACCGACGCTTCGACCAAGAAGACCGACTTTGGAATACAGCTTGGAAAGCCGGCGGGCGAGCGGAAGAACCTCGCGACGGCCCTGGGAATCTTCAAGACCCTGGAGGGCACCGAGAAGAAGGCCGTGGAGCGGAAGGCGTTCAAGGACGAACTGCTGAAGGCGAAGTTCACCGACGAGGACGCGGAGAAGATCATCAGGACGATGTTCAGGGAAGGGCTGATCTACGAGTCCAAGCCCGGCGTGTTCAGAAGAGTCGGATCCTAGCCCGAGGGAGTTGACCGATGAGGTTTGACGAAGCCAATCTCCCAGACGAGTTGAAGGGTTTCATTGCGCGCAGAGGGCTGTCGGAGCTCTACCCCCCTCAGGAGGCCTCCCTGCGGCAGGGGCTGCTCGAAGGCAAGTCACTCGTCATAGCCAGCCCCACGGCTTCTGGGAAGACGCTCATCGCGATCATAGCTGCCTTCGTCAAGGTGAAGGTCGAGGGCAGGAAGGTCGTGTACCTCGCCCCGCTCAGGGCCCTCGCGTCGGAAAAGTATGCCGAGTTCTCCGAACTATCCGAGTTCGGGATAAAGACCGTCATCTCGACCGGCGACTACGACGCAAGCGGCGAGGCCCTGGGCCGGGGCGACATCATCGTGCTGACGAATGAGCGGTTTGACTCCATAATGCGACAGAGGGCGAGCTGGCTGAGATCGGTTGGCCTCTTCATAGCCGACGAGGTCCATCTCGCCGGGAGCGACTCGAGGGGGCCTACCCTTGAGATGATACTCACGAAGGTCATCCATTTGGGGCTCGACGCCCAGATGCTCTCCCTTTCCGCGACCATAAGCAACGCGGCTTTGATAGCGGAATGGCTTCGGTCGAAGCCCATCGAGCTTGATTGGAGGCCCGTTCCGCTTCGACAGTCTGTCTACGACTACGGCAGGATTATCTTCACCGACGGCGAAGAGAGGAAGATCACGACATCCTCCTACGGGCCGGCAATTGACTCGGCGATGGACACGGTAGCGGCGGGAGGCCAATCACTGGTCTTCGCAAGCACGAGGAGGAGAGCGGTGAGCCTGGCCACGAGGGCGTCCGAGCTCACCCAGAGGTTCCTGAACGACGACGAAAAGCGAGCCCTGAGCGAGGCGGGGAGGAGAATCCTTTCGTCTGGTGAGGAGACCAGCCTGAGCAGGCTGCTCGCCGAGATTGTCGTTAAGGGCGCAGCTTTCCACCACGCCGGACTGGAGCCGGAGCACAGGAGAATAGTGGAAGACTACTACAGAGTGAGGGCCGTCAAGGTCCTCGCAGCGACGCCCACGCTCGCGGCGGGGGTGAACCTCCCTGCCCGCCGTGTGGTTGTGGCGGACATGAGCAGATACGATGTCGAAAGGGGCGGAAGCAGCGAAATCTCTGTCCTGGAGTACCGGCAGATGGCTGGGCGCGCCGGAAGGCCCCAGTACGACGACCACGGTGAGACGGTGATTATCCCCTCACCGTCCCAACCGGCAAAGGACCTGCTCTTCCACTACGCCACCGAGCCGCCTGAGCCGATCAGGTCAAGGCTGGCGGGGGAGGCTGCGATCAGGACGCACACCCTGGCGACCATAGCCACCTCGCGAGGGCTATCGAAGGCCGAGGTCCAGGCACTTTTCGGGAAGACCTTGCTGGCGCGCCAGATCGGGGAGGAACGAGTGTGGCGACTGATTGAGGGCGCGCTGGGTTACCTCATCAGCGAGAGGCTTCTGGTGGCCGAAGGAGAGCGCTTCAGCGCCACCGACTTTGGGCGAAGGGTCTCGATGTTGTACATCGACCCGGCCACCGGGGTGCTCTTCCGAGACGCACTCAAGAGGGTCGAACCCGGGAGGCGATACACCACCGGCCTTCTCGCGGTTATCGCGGGATGCCCAGACTTTGAGCCTAAGTTCCCACTGCGGAGCAAGGACTACGAACTCGCGCTTTCATTCATGGAGGAGCACCGCATCGAGCTCGTCGAGCAACCGGCCCGGCGTTCGTTCGCGGACTACGACGGGATTCTTCAGGAGATGAGGACGGTAATGGTGCTTCATGGTTGGATAGACGAATGGCGCGAGGAACAGCTGCTTTCGCGCCTGGGCGCGGAGCCAGGGGACATCCACAGGGCAGTGGACAACGCCGACTGGCTCCTGCACGCTCTTGGCGACCTGGGGAAGCTGTTCGGGAAGGTCGAGGCCAGCAGGCAGGCAGAACTCCTGAGGAGGAGAGTTGTGAGCGGAGTCAGCGAAGAGCTTCTCGAGCTCACGGCGCTTCAGGGGGTGGGACGGGTAAGGGCAAGGGCGCTTTACACCGCCGGCTTCAAGACCATAGAGGACCTGAAGGAGGCGCCTGCAGACCGGCTTTCTAGGGTGGAGAAGATCGGCAACGCCGTGGCCCTCAAGATCAAGGAACAGGTTTCCCGACTTTGATCCGCTGCTCCGCCTTCTGTATCTCTCTCACCGAGAGGACGGCGGAAGCAGCCTCCCGTGCGGCTGAGCGGATAGACAGGCTGAGCGAGGGGGTTTCACGGGTCAAGCTGGGACGAGAGGGCGGCTCGGAAACGGAGGCAGTCCTGGTCGCGCTCCAAAATGGGAAGGGAGAGGGCCTCCCGGTGGTGCATGGTTTCGCATCTGAGTCGGCCGACGGCGGCGAATTCAGCATGGTCCTGGAATCGGGCGACACCCTAGAAGCCAGAAGGGACGCGGCAGGCAGCCGACCTCTCTACGTTGGGGCGTCGGGCGAGTGGGTCGCGAGCGACCACAGGTTCTTCCCAGAGGAGGAGAAGCTCCTCCTCCCACCGCAAGCCCGCTACGACGTCTTCGGCAGGAAAAGGACCAGCGCCGCCTGGTCAGAGGAGCCGTTGGAAGGGAGCTTCGCCGAGGCAGCGGAGAGGCTTGCCAGGAACTTGGAACTCTGCGTGAAGGAAAGAGTGGTTGGCCGGGGCAAGGTGGCGGTAGCATTCTCGGGCGGCCTGGACAGCTCGATTCTCGCATGGTGCGCTTCAAAATATGCTCGCGTGGTGGCCTGCACCGTTCACTCCCCCCGGTCGCTCGACAAGGTCAAGGCGGCAAGGGCTGCTGACCTGCTCGGCATCCAGCTCGAAGACCGCGTTCTCGAGAAGGATGGCGTGGCTTCCGAACTCGCTGGGCTGGACCTCCCATTCCAGGTCGGACCCATGGACAGGAGCCTCTGGTGCATCTATTCGGTCGCTTCGAAAGCGGCAGCCGATTCCGGCGCGGAGCTGATTATCCTGGGCCAGCTCGCCGACGAGCTGTTCGGTGGATACGCGAAGTACGAGAGCGAGGCCAGGGAGAGGGGTCCAGAGTCGGCCAAGAAACTGATGGCGAGGGACGTGCAGGGGTGCGGAATGAGGGGGCTCATCCGGGACGAGGCGGCCTGTTCAAGGTGGCTCGAGCCTCGGTTCCCCTTCGCCGACGGAAGAGTTCTGCGCCTCGGGCTGTCGGCCCCTGCTGAGTTCTGTTTCAGGGGAGGCGAGAGGAAGTCGCTTCTGAGGGAGGCGGCGCGGAGGCTCGGGATGCCTGAGGAGCTGACGGCGACGCCCAAGAAGGCAGCCCAGTACAGCTCAGGAATCCTGAAGCTGGTGGATTGAGCGTCTAGGCTTTTAAGACCGGGAACGGAGGCGGCAAGGTGTCCCGACTCGGCCCGAGATCGACCAGCCGAGGTCTGGGCATCGAAGTGCGGCCTTCCGGAGGCGCGCTGGAGACATGAGCCAACATCCCTACCTTTCATCTGAGGACTCTCTGATGCTGCGGAAGGCGGTCGAGAGCTACTCCGGCGGAGCGTGCCTTGAAATCGGGGCGGGGAACTGCGGGACCATCGTCGCGCTGACCAAGTCCTTCGACCTTACAGTGGGGACCGACCTTGTCAGACCAGGCAACGCCGACTGGGAAGGGGGGAAGTCCGAGATCGTCATTGCGGACACGGCGACCTGTTTCGTTAGCGAGTCCTTCGACTTGGTGGTGTTTAATCCGCCGTACCTCCCATCGAGCGTCATAGAAGACCGGGCCGTTGACGGTGGCAGGGGTGGGGTCGAAGTTCCCCTGCGATTCCTCAGGGAGGCGCTGCGTGTCGTGAAGAGGAGCGGCAAGGTCGTGATGGTGTTGTCCAGCCACAGCCTAATCGCCGAAATAGAACTCGAGTGCGCAAGGATGAACGTCAGGGTCAGACGGACATCCGAGAAAGAACTCTTCTTCGAGCGCCTGTACGTCCTCGAGGCCTCCCGAGACTAGAGCGGCGGCCTCCGCGAACCTTGCCGGCGCTTCTGAAGTATCTCCACTACGTCGGAGTCCTTGAGTTGGGCGAAGTCTGCATAGAATTCTCCCACGGCTCCGAAGCCCTCCGGCTGGCTAAGACAAACCACCTTGTCCGCCTCTGGAGAGAGTTCCCTTACCGTGTCGGGGGGTGCGACCGGCGTCGCGAGCACGACCAGCCGAGGGCTCCGCCTTCGAATAGAACGAATGGCCGCCCTGACCGTGCTCCCGGTGGCGATGCCGTCGTCGACCAGGACGACGGTCTTGCCTTCTAGGTTCGGGTACGGGACATCTCCTCTGTAGGCCCTCATCCTCTCCTTCACTTCCTGGGCCTTCAGCGCGACTTCCTGCTCAAGATAATCTCTGGTGGCCCCGACGGCGTCGGCCGCCGGGAGATCGATGAGCGGCTCGCCGTCCTGCGAGACGGCACCTATGGCGTATTCAGGGTAGCCAGGCGCACCGATCTTCCTGGCGACGATGATGTCGAGCGGAGCGCCAAGCCTCGAGGCGATCTCGTCTCCCACGGGGACGCCTCCTCTCGGGATCGCGAGGACGATCACGTCGTCCAGGCCGAGGGCGCCGACCTCCTTGGCCAGCAACCTGCCCGCCTCCCTCCGGTCTCTGAAGATCAACTGGAAAACGCTCCGCGATGGCTTCGCCATGCAGTTCGTGAGATATCACTCTTGCCGATGCGCACTGGCCCAGATCTCCCGCACCCGGCTGACCAGGTCTTGGACTCACAGCCTGGCCAACCCAGACGAGCAGATGAAACTCGCGTTCGGGTTAGGCGAACGCCTTATCCTGTTCCCCGGCGGGGGGCACCAAGGGGACGGTGCAACGATAGCCGGTGTTCCCAAAGAGATTCTAGCAGGAGAGAAACGAGTCGCCGTAGTCCCTGACATGGTCAAGAAGACTGGCGTCCAGTTGGCCGTCCAGCAGGGAGCAGGTGTGGAGGCGGGATACCTCGACAGCGAATATGCCCAGAATGGCGCTTCCATCGCGCCTGACTCTTCGTCACTGTACGGCCAAGCGGACGTCATCCTCAAAGTCCAGCCGCCGACCGAGGCAGAAGTCGGGCAGTTCAGGGAGGGCGCGACGCTGATATCGTTCGTCTACCCGCTCGGAAACCTCGACCTGGTAGAGATGCTCGCGGCCAGGAAGATCACTACATTCGCCATGGACCTCATGCCGAGGATTACTCGGGCTCAGTCCATGGACGCGCTATCCTCTCAGGCGACCATCTCCGGATACCGCGCGGTGCTGCTGGCGGCAGGCTCGCTTCCGAAACTCTTCCCAATGCTGATGACGGCTGCAGGGACTGTATCGCCGGCAAAGGTGTTCGTGGTGGGCGCGGGAGTGGCGGGGCTGCAGGCCATTGCCGTGTCCAGGAGGCTGGGTGCGGTCGTGGAGGCCTACGACGTGCGACCGATCGCGAAGGAAGAAGTCTCCAGCCTCGGAGCCCGGTTCGTGGAACTCCCGCTCGAGTCGGGCGAAGCGGCCGGGGCAGGAGGTTACGCCAAAGCCCAGTCGGCCGAGTTCTACCAGAAGCAGCAGGCCCTTCTGGCCGAGCACACCCATAGTTCGGACGTGGTGATAACGACCGCACTGGTGTTCGGTAAGCGCGCGCCGGTGCTAATCTCGGAGGAAGCGGTGAAAGGGATGAGGCCGGGATCGGTCATCGTTGACCTAGCCGCCGAGTCGGGAGGGAACTGCGCTCTCAGCGAGCCTGGCAAGACGGTGGTCAAGTACGGGGTGACCATTCACGCACCGCTCAACGTTCCGTCAAGCATGGCGCCCCAGGCGAGCCTGTTCTATTCACGGAACATCACGGCTTTTCTCATCGAACTGGTGAAGGCCAGCACGCCGAGCTTGAACCTGAAAGACGAACTGATCAGAGGACCGCTGCTGACCTACAACGGAGAGGTAACCCATCAGGGCACAAAGGATGCAATCGTGGGGAGGAAGCACTAGATGAGCAGCGCCGCCCTTGCGGACCTGTCGACCAACCTGGTCGTCTTCGTGCTCGCCATCTTCCTAGGGCCCGAGCTCATTCGCCACGTCTCCAGGCTACTCCACACCCCGCTGATGGCCCTGACCAACGCGATATCCTCCGTCTCGATAGTCGCGGCACTGATAGTCCTGGCCAGTCCGAACGACGACCTGATCCTTGTCTTGGCCACGGCGGCCGTGGCCCTGGTCACCGTCAACATAACCAGCGGGTTCGTAATAGTCGAGAGGATACTCTGGATGTTCAGGAAGCGGAGGAAGCCAGCTTGAGTCTCCCTCTGACAGACTACCTCTATGTCCTGTCGATCTTCTTCTTTGCGCTTTCGCTGAAGCTGATGAGCGAGGTCAAGACGTCAAGAGGCGGGAACTGGTCGGCTGCCGCCGGCCTCCTGATAGCCATCGCCGGCACCCTCATCGCCTACCAAGCCAAGCGGATCGACCTGCTGGCTATTTCGGTGGTCCTGGGGGCGGTGGTTGGGCTTCCCATAGGGCTCAAGGTCTCCATGGTCGCGGTGCCCCAGAGAACCGCCGTCTCCCAGTCCTTCGGGTCCCTCGCGGTCGCGCTGACAGGGACGGCCGAGTACTACCAGGAGATGCACGGCATTGACACCTTCACCATCGCGGTTCTAGCGGCCGAGATGATCCTCGGATTCCTGACGTTCTCCGGAAGCTGCGTGGCCTTCTCGAAGCTGCAGGAGCTGATACCGGGGCGCCCCTATGTTTTCAAGGGGAGGAACGCCCTGAGCATAGCGATCCTCGTCGCGGCTGGTGCGTTGGGGGTCTACCTCGTGGCAAACCCGACCCAGAGCATCGTGCTGCCAATAATGGACGGCCTCGCCCTGCTCTTTGGGTTGATTCTTGTACTAGGGATAGGCGGCGGTGACATGCCGACCGTCATAGCCCTGCTGAACTCTTTCACAGGCATGTCGGCCGCGGGCCTGGGGTTCGCCCTTGACAACAAGGTCCTGATCGTCGCAGGATCGCTCGACGGGTCGTCCGGGCTGATACTCTCAATCATCATGAGCCAGGCCATGAATCGCTCGTTCCTCAACGTCCTCTTCGGAAGCGTCGGATCCGCAGCGGCCGCCGGCGGCGGAGGAGCCCAGCAGGTCCAGCGCACCATAGTCTCGTACACCCCAGAAGACGTCGCGACCGTGTTGAAGAACGCGAGAACGGTGGTGATCGCTCCGGGCTACGGCATGGCTGTGGCTCAGGCCCAGCACCTGGTCAAGGAGATGGGCGACATCCTTCAGAAGGCTGGTGTGGACGTGAAATACGCGATCCACCCCGTGGCCGGCCGCATGCCTGGGCACATGAACGTGCTTCTGGCCGAGGCACAGGTCCCCTATGAACAGCTTTGGGAGATGGACAAGATCAACCCGCTATTCCCGGAGACCGACGTGGCGATAGTCGTGGGCGCAAATGACGTCACGAACCCTGCCGCTCGGACCAACTCGGCTTCGCCGCTGTACGGCATGCCCATCTTGGACGTGGACAAGGCCAAGACCGTGGTGTTCATCAAGAGGTCCGCGGGACCGGGCTTCGCAGGCGTGGACAACGAGCTGTTCTACCTGCCCAACACCATGATGGTCTTCGGAGACGCCAAGAAGGTCCTTAGCGAGCTAGTGGGACTGCTCAGAAAGTAGCTGACCGGCGACGAGAGGCAACGCGGGTTTTCCTGGCCCTGACCAGGCGGACTCTCTTCCACGACACCCTGTGGCCGACAGGCCCCCGTCGCTTCGGCACATCGACCGGCTACTTTCTCAGGATGAACTTCGAAGGGTCGATCTCGTCACGGAGAAGCCTTAGTTCCTCGGCCGTGGGGGCGGCCGTCCTCCCTATCTGCGCGGGAATCTTGATCTCGAAGCTCGAGTTCCTGTTGACCTCTTCGACCGGCACGCCGGGGTGGAGTGAGAGGAGCATCAGTTTCTTCGTGGCGTCATCGAACCCGTAGATTCCCAGCTGAGTGACGACTCTGTAGGGGCCGGTTCCTGTGGGGAGACCCGCTTCCTCCCGACTCCCGGGGCCGTCAAGGTATCCAGGGGTCGTCAGAAAGTCGAGCTTCTTGACGAACTTCCGAGGATCCTGCTGCATCATTATGATCGTTCTCCAGCACAGGGAGCCCAGGTCGTTTGCTCCTCCGCTGCCAGGCAGACGCGCCTTCGGCAGGTGGTGGGGACCGATCACGGTCGTGTTCAGGTTCCCGTACACGTCCATCTGCGCTCCGCCGAGCATGCCGTAGTCGATGTATCCCTGCTGAGCAACTCCCATGACGTAGTCTAGGCTCGTTGCCATTATCGCCTCGTATGATGAGCGCGAATCGCCTACGGAGATTGGTAGCACCGGGATACGCGGGGCTATGCCTCCAGCCTCGAAGACCACGGTGAGATTTGGGGCATGGGTCTTGATTGCGAGCGCGACCGCGATTATGGGAAGGCCCGTTCCGGTCAGGACGGTCGCGCCGTCTTCTATGAGCTTAGACGCGGCGACGGCCATCTGCTCGACGGTTGAGTACTCTTGGCTGGTCATTTCTCCAACACCGCCCAGGGAGCCTCTGTGGGCGCCCTTAGGTGTTCTATGTCCTCGAGCTTCTTCATCTTCGCCATGCCTCCGACCAGTTCGATGTACTCTTTGAACTCCTTCACTCCGAACACGTACTTGTCGAAGTACTGGCTGGCTCCCTCCTCTGTCTTCGATAGCTTCAGCCACTCGGAGATGTGTTCCTCGTCCGAGTAGTAGAGCAACGGCATGTTGCCCGGGTGGGAGCCGTACGGCTCCTCTACCACGGCGTCGACGCAGAAGAATGGGATGTTGGTCCTCCAGGACTCGTTTCTTATCACCTCGTGATCCACTATCTTCTCGGTAGTAACGATCAACCTTCTCGCGGCCCTGGCCAACTCCATGTCCATGACGCTTATCCCATCGATCTGGGAGTTCCCGTACATGTCGCAACGGTGAACGTGAATCAGCGCAACGTCGGGATAGCAAGCGGGCAGGAGGGCTATCCTCTTCCCACTGTATGGGTCTGTCACCGCCACGGCGGCGCTCTTCTTGAACGTCTCAGTGCCCAGCATGACCCTTGCAGGGATGAATGGGAGCCCCATCGCGGCCGCCCTGATCCGCCACTGGATCCCCGCATTGGAGATCTCCGTGACCGCCTGCACCTTACCTGACTCGACCATCCGCCTGGAGGCAGGCGAGAGTCCCCGAAGCTCGTGCCCAAACGAGTACGCGGCCTCCACCTTCTCGACACAACCCGACGCGACGAGAACATCGCAGTCGTGGACCGCGGTCTTCCCGGCTAGTACCAAGTGCCTCTTCTTCTGCCTAATGATCTCGTACACCCCGGACATTGATACGCGGACGTGCCCGAAACCGCCGCTCGCGATGTAGTCGCCATCCCTGACGAACTTGCTGATGCTCGTCTTGACGTCCATCCTCTTGTCTACCATCGTTCGGTTCTTGTTCTTGTGGATCCATTCCCTCTGCTCGTCAGGATCGTGCCACGCGAGGAGCGGCCCTTCGCCTCTTTCCACTACGTCCATGATAACCGAGTTTCGCGCGGTTGATTTGATATTTCAAGATACCCCCTAAATGTTCGCGCTCCCGATTTGACTGCGTGGTATTCGGGTCGACGGTCTCGGCCACTCTTCAGCTTCCTAATCGCGGTGGAGCCTCTAGGAAGGTTTTATCCAACGACGGTGCCGCGTGGACGCGATGACTCGCTATCCGGGCTTGCAGCAGAAGGTGGCAATAGTGACGGGCAGCGGAAGAGGCATCGGCCGAAGCGTGGCCAGGAGCCTGACGGAGCAGGGATCCAGGGTGATAGTGAACTTCAAGCGTCATGCAGACGAGGCACAGGAGACCCTGAGGATCCTGAAGGCCGCGGGTGGAGACTGCGTCGTGGTCCAGGCTGACGTGGCCACGGATCAGGGGGTCGCCGCGCTGTTCTCCGAATCGCAGAGGATGGGGGGCGTGGACGTCCTGGTCAATTGCGCGGGTCTGGGTCTCGCAGCGCCAGCGACGGACGTGACCCCGGAGATGTGGAACAAGCAGATCGATACGAGCCTGAGGTCTGTTTTCATGTGCAGCACGAAGGCCATTGAGCAGATGAGGGGAAAGGGTTGGGGAAGGATAGTCAACCTGAGCAGCATAGCTGGGATCCAAGGGATGCCCTTCCTTTCCGTCTATAGCGCGGCAAAGGCGGGCGTCATAGGCCTGACCAAGGCCATGGCCATCGAGTTGCCATCGGGCCTCACGGTGAACGCTGTCGCCCCCGGGCTCGTGAAGACGAAGATGGGGGAGAGCCTGATTTCGCTTCTTGGTGAGGACGAGACCAGCTGGGCGAAGGCACACAGCCTGACCGGGCGGCTCGTGACGGCCGATGAAGTGGCCGAGCTTGTCTGCTTCTTGAGCAGCGATCTCGGAGCAAGCATCACCGGGCAGGTGCTGGTCATCGATGGAGGGCAGAGTTTGATTCATGGTCGAGAATACCTGGATGCGGGTTCGGGTCTGCCGTGAGCCGGGGACTCCTCGCCTTCGTTGTGCAGAAGCACAAGGCCACTTCCCTGCACTATGATTTCAGGCTGGAGGTGGGGGGAGTCATGCCCTCGTGGTCCATCCCGAAGGGACCCTCGCTGGACAGTAAGGTGAAGCGACTTGCCATGCCAACGTCAGACCATCCACTGGAATACCGGACCTTCGAAGGGTTGATACCTGAGGGAGGCTACGGTGCCGGCCCCGTTATGATATGGGATACGGGCACGTATACTCCAGAGACTGCGGCTGGCGACGGAGCGTGGAGCCCTGTAAGGGACAGAGAGGAGGCCGATGCCGTAGCGGCGGAGAGGCTGAAAGGCGGGGATCTCAAATTCACAGTCTATGGCAAGAAGCTGAAGGGCTCCTTTGCGCTGGTCCGGATGAAGGGATTCAGAGGCAGAGAAGGTTGGCTTTTGATCAAGCACGAAGACAGGTACTCGGTCGACGGATACGACGCCAACGACTACGACTTCTCCGCCGTCAGCGGCCTGACCATGGAAGAAATCTCCGGGAAGCGCAGCAGGTGACTTCATCCCGGTAGAGAATTGAGTTCAGCTGCACTCATGCCGAAAGACTCCTTCTCGAGACAGGTTTTAGTAGACCGAGGAATCGTTCGCGCCCATGGTAAGGAGGGCGCTCCTGGTGGTGGACATGACCAACGACTTCCTCCTCAAGAGTTACAACCCGGGTCTCGCCCTTGAGAGAGGAATGCTCCTTGTTCCCCGAATCAGGAAGCTGGAGGAGTCCTTCCTGGCAGCGGGACTTCCAGTGATCTATGCGACAGACAGGCACCTGAAGGGAGACTTTGAGCTGAAGAAGTGGGGGCCTCATTCGATGAAGGGGACCGAGGGATCGATGATAGTGGATGGTTTGGTGAAGGATCACATTCTCGTGCTTGAGCGGGACTGGAAGCCCGGCGACATCGGCCGAATAGCCAAGAGCCAGAGACTCTTCGAGGTTGAGAAGGGAAGCTACAGCGCCTTCACCGACAACGGGGGCAGACCGACCGCGATGGACTCCCTGCTGAAGAAACTTCAGTTCAAACCTGGAGATGAGCTCTACGTTGCCGGATTGCACACGAACTGCTGCGACAAGCACACCGCTGCTGATGCCTGGTTCAGGGGGTACGTTCCCGTTGTGGTCGAGGACTGCACCGACGCCTTCGACGACTCAGAGGGCAGGCTCGGCATGGACCACTCCAGAGCCCTGCAGTACGAGCGTTACTGGTACGACGCGCGGGTCGAGCCATCCGGGAGGATCGCGGAGAGGCTTGGCGGAAAGACGCCCCGGGACGCCCCTGCCTCTCTACCTCGGACCGCTCATTGATAGCGAAGTGCCGACTGGAAACATAATAGAGTATCTCCTACACGGTGATCGCGGCCATGGGCAGCAGGCAACGACCTGAGCTGATGAGCAAGACAGTAGTCAAGTCGACTCTGGTCGTAATCGCGTCTGTCGTGATAGCCTTCCTTGCTCGATTCGCGGCGGACCGCGGGTTGTTCCCCGAAGACTACGTCCTTCCGATATATGCGGTAATAGTATTCGCGGGCGGTTACATCATCATTAGAATAATCACCGGGGTCCTGGACTACGTCGCCCAGCCAACGCTCGGGACCACTCGCACGAGAGGCCTTCGAAACACCCTGCAGCTCATCGGTGGCATAATCCTCGTCATCCTCGCCTTCGCCATCTTCGGATACAATCTCACCGGAGCATTGATCGGTGCCGGCTTCCTTGGAATCGTTCTCGGCCTGGGCGCACAGCAGGTACTGGGGAACATCTTTGCGGGCCTGTCGCTGCTGGTTGCCAAGCCATTCGAGATAGGCGACAGGGTGACTCTGGCGACTTCAGCCTATGGGCTGACGGGGTCGAGCTACTCACATGAGAGCCAGGTAAGCGGTTTCACAGGAGTGGTCGTGGACGTGGGGATATTCTTCACGCGCCTCGTCCTTGATGGAGGCTCGCCGGCGGTCCTACCCAATTCGATAGTCATAGGCGCCATGGTGGTCAACAACTCCAAGACCACCGCTCGCAGTGTCAGAGTGAGAATCGACCTGGACAAGGCCATCGATTTCGACCGGTTCAAGCTGAAGCTGCTGGAGGCCCTCAGAGGGCACGACAGCCTCGATTCCTCCGACGTCATGGTGGAGATATGCGACGTCGGAACGTCGAGCTATCAGGCCCTGATCGAGGCGAAGGCAAAGGTCGAGCTCGAGGAGTCGGGAAGGACCATTGTCTACCGCGAGGCCATGAAGGCCAGAGACGAACTCGCCGCCAGCGAGACGCATGGCTCAGGCAAGTGACTCGCGCGCCGCTAGCCGGAGGCACGTCTTCCCGCGGTCAGATGGGCCTGGAAGTCGGCGGGGAAGCGCTCTATCAGCTTCTGGAATCCATCCGAAATCTCCTTCGCCTTCTGACTGGCGTGTTCCTTTATCGTCGACGGGTCGACGGTCGAGTAGACATGATAGTATCCCCCGTCTTTCAGGGTCCTCGTCTGCTTGTAGACGAGCCCGGCACTGACGAGTTTGGACAGGGAGCGGTGCGCCGTGCTCCGATCCCTGCTGACCGATTGAGCCACCTGGTCGAGGTTTGCCGAACCGAGGGTAGCGACAGCGTAGAAGGCGTCTAGGTCCGCGGGCTTCATGCTGTAGAGACAGGTCAAGAGGTCGGAACACGTTGCCCCCCTCCGGGTCAGCGACTGAATAGTGTCCATCGGCAGCGATGCGGCTTCGGCCGTATTAAGTATTGCGTGATATTGGCAATAACGCAGTATCTTTAAATCCACTGCGCATCTGTCCTTGTTCGATAGAGATGTCCTTCGACGAGGAAGTCGAGAAGATAAACCAGAAGAAGTTCGACGAGTTGATGGAGCAGAGGATGCGAGACAAGGCCAAGGGAGAAGGCTCTGCGCCGGGAGTCCCAATTCCGCTTTCAGACGAGACCTTCTCGGCAGAGGTCGCGAACCATCCGCTAATGGTCGTGGACTTCTGGGCCGAGTGGTGCGGGCCCTGCAGGATGGTCGGGCCGATAATCGAGGAGCTGGCCAGCGAGTACTCCGGGAAGGTGGCCTTCGGCAAGGTAAACGTCGATGAGAATCCCAGGACCTCTCAGGCGTTCGGCGTCCAGAGCATCCCTACGATCTTGGTCTTCAGGAACGGCAGGCCGGTGGACGGGATAGTAGGGGCGGTCCCGAAGGCGCAGATCGTCGGAAAGTTCCTCCGCTATGTCAGGGACGATACCTCATCGCCCTATAGATAGACCTCCGCGGGCCCCAGCCGCCCTTCAGTGGGCAGCCGCTGCATACTGTTTCGGCTTGTCAGACTGCCCGACCAGGTATATCGCGACTATTATCGCGACCACCCCTGCCGCCTGCAGGGCGTCTATGGTCTCGGCGGAAATCAGGTAGGCGCTGACCAAGGCCACCACGACCACCAGAAAGAAGTACGCGGTGAGGGAGGAGACGCTGTACCTGGACATCAGTGTGAAGAACGCGACGTAGACGAATGCCGTCCCTATTCCCCCCACCCAGATCAGCACGAAGAGCAGGTCCGGCCCGAAGTCGATCTTTGGTGAAGGGGTGGTGATGAACGCCCAAGGCGCAAGCACGATGAGCGAACCGGCCAGCTGCCAGACGTTTGCGCGGAGGAGCTGGTCCTTGCCGAAGAGCTTCTTGAAGCACGTGTTCATGAAAGCAAAGCCAAAACCTGCGACTATCAGCTCCAGGACGGCCCCTATCTGACCCGCTGAAACGCTGATGAAACCGATCTGCGCCGTCAGAGCGACCCCGAAGAAGCCCAAGAAAGCAGCTCCCGTCTTCTTCCCTCCTGGCCAGTCGTTGAGAATCGGGATCGAGAGGAAAAGCGTCCAAAGCGGATAGGTGTAGATGAAGACGCTCGCAAGGCCGGGGGCTATCTGGGTGGCGCCCAGGTTCCAGAAGCCGTAGAAGAGGGCCGATCCGGGTATCCCGAGCAAGATGGCCTGGAGCCTCTGCCTCCGGGTGAGGCTGGACCTAGGGCGGATGACCCAGAGCAGGGCGAGAGAGAACAGAAGACCCGTGACAGATCGCAGGAGGGCGAACCAGAGCGGAGGCAGGAGACCGACACCCATCTTCACCACCGAGTAGTTCAATCCCCATACCGTGATTGCAAATGCAAAAAGCCCGATGACCTGCCAGTTTCTCTGCAAAATCTCTGCTAGGACTTGGAAGATCCCCGTCCGAGGATTTAACGACGCCCCCTAACGGACGCCCGAGAGTGCGGACGAAGAGGCACCAGGGTGGCCGGTGTGTCGGGCCGGGCTAGGAGGGAAGGTCCGCGTGGTTCAAGCCTTGTTTCCTTCTGCCTTTCCAGAGAAGTAGGTTCCCATTAGATTGCCCTTGGTCACTGGCAACAGCAGGCTCGAGGGGTTCTCTGACTCGTGATAGACGGTCACCCGGTCGATTGATTGCCCGGCTATGTGCCCCGTTCCTACCGCCGTAATCGGGTTCTTGGAGGGGTCGTTGACTCTGTCGGACGCACTTACTCTGAGGCCGATCTTCGTCCCAGGTCTGAAGAGATAGGAGATAGGGAGCAGTTCAATCTTGAAGTTGTATATCTTGTCCGGAATCAGGGGCTGACTCCCGCTGTGGGGGTGGACCGGAAGCCAGGGCTTCGAGAGCTTCTCGTCGAGCGCCCTGTGGCTGCCACGGAGCCATCCCCTCGACAGAATCCGGGCCGACCCGTCCTGCTCGATGACCGATAAAGTCACGAACCAAAGTACCTCGCTGGACGTCGTGGAGCCGTAGAGATCCAACACCACGTGGCCGATGACCTCCGTGCTTTCCACGAAGTAAGGCGTGGCGAACTCGGCAGAGCCTCTCCCCCAGGGCGAGTCGAAGAACGTGGTATAGCCCTCTCTCGGCCAGAACTCGTGCTCGGAAAGCAGGCCGTTCTCGTGCAGGTAGAAGGGAGTCCACTTGGTGCCCGGGAGCGGCCACTGGTCAGACTGCCTCCACTCATTCGAGCCCATGACGAAGATGTTGACCGATGGTTCGTCCTTCAGTCCCACGTCCTCTCCCTTCAGCCAGGTGTCGAACCACCGCAGAGACTCGTACTGAAGCTGGTACACGGGGCGGTCGAGGTAGAACGGGGGACCGATTACCAGTCTCTTGGGCGTCCTGACGCCCGCCCAGTGGCGGAAGGCCGACCTGATGTGGAGGCCGCTCGGCGACAGATCGGCCCCGAAGTAGCACGGAACGTTGATTCTGTCGTAGTCCACCGACCGGGCCTGCCAGTAGTCGTCCTTGTAGGGGTGTAGCAACACATCGACGATGAAGTTGTTGAAACCTCGGTCCGGGTTCCTCAGTGCCTCCGTCAGAACCGGACTCTCCGTGATGGAGTCGTCCTTCAGGGCGGCGAGAATCAACTCCTTGAACTTCTCCTCCCCGATCTTCTGCCTGGTGAGGCTGTGGACCTTCGGATCGGGCCTGTCCTTCGGCCAATCTGCGGAGTTCTTCGGCCAGCCGCCAAGCCAGTTGGCGGCCAGGATTCCTCCTCTGTAGTAGACCTCCTCGTATCTGTCCATGCTGGACCAGGGCGCGAATATGCACTTCAGATGGGGGGGCGCCCGGGAGGCAGCGATCCACTGTATCATGGCGAAGTACGAGACGCCGAACATTCCCACGTCGCCCGTGCACCAGGGGCGAGTCGCCACCCACTCGATCACTTCGTAGGCGTCGCTCGCGTCTCTGTCAGAAAGATGCTGGAAGTCGCCGCCCGACCTGCCTGTCCCGCGCAGGTTCCCTATGAGGTGGGCGTAGCCGCGTCTGGCGTAGAACGTTGGGTCCCCGGACTCCAGGTGGCCCCTGTGCCTCTCTTCGCCAGGATTCAGCATGACGGCCGTAGACATCCTGTCTGGGTAGATGGGACCGTACTGCGCCTCTTTTGGATAGGGAGAGAGACTGACAATTGCCGGGAACTTCTCAGAGGAGTCGGGCCTTATGACGTCAACGTCCAGAAAGACTCCGTCGGACATTCCGATGCTGACATTCTTGTCGACAATGCAATCGTACCTCCGTTCCGACGCCCGCCAGTTGGTGCCGAACAAGTCGCTCGGCCCGAAACCCCTCGGTCTTTATTTTAGGGTTGCGAGCCAATCCGCGACAAGCCTGCAAGGCCTGGATAAGGTTAACAAAACCATCAGAGGGAAGATTGTCCGTGGGCACCTGGCGGGCGTCCGAGACAATGAGAACCCTGCGAGCGTTCGATGCCAGCGGCGAAGGTTCTACGCCAGAGCCAGCGGGACGAAGTCAGCCTGCGTTGGCCCGCGGGGGGCGATTCGCGACGGTGCTGGTACTCGCCTTGGTGGTCATCATAGCGGTCGCGTCGGTCTACGCCGCGTTCTATGTGCCGCGAAATGCCGCATCTCAGCTGACGACGAGCACGGCGTATGAGGCGGACGCGTCAGCAGTGGTCGCCGACGTCGTGCGACAGAGTCCGGGAGGCTACGTCGCGTCTTCCTCCGCGGCCCTCAAGCCCTCTCTACAGGACTCGTCGAGCGTCGCGTACGTCATCCTGGGCCGTACCGCGTCCACCGCAAACGTGACGGTGATTGTCTTCGAACGGGTTGTATCGGCGCAGGGCTACTTCGACCGGTTCAGGTCGAGCATTCAAGGTCTCCCTGGCTACACCGACATCAGCGGCACGCTGACCGCCTATCAGAAGTACGGCGCCTGCTATGGATATGGTGAGGATGTTGATGGAATCGGCGTCGCGGCGGCCATCTGCACCAAGGGGAACGTCTTCCTTCAGGTCCACCTGACTTCAAGCAACGACTTCTCCAGCGTCGAAGCGGACCTCACGACGTTGATGGCCGCAGTCTACGGAAGCGTGGGGTAGCAGCAGCCCGCGCGGGGCCGGGTGTTGTTCCTCACTCCTGAAACTCTAGGTCCACATCGGGGACTTCGCCCTCGCTGGAGCGCACTATCACGAAGTCCTGAGGCTGTGGAAGGAGCACCTCGTTCTTCTCGGTAGGCTCGAGTATCTTACGGTCAACGGGTATTCCCTTCGCGTCCACGTGGTCCCAGAGGGCCTTCTCAGAAAGGAACACGCCGACCGGGCTGAACCACATCCAATCTTCCGAAGCCCCGATCTGATAGAGGATGTAGATGTGTGTCTTGCTCCTTGACATGCCGCCTTACTGTCTGGGGTTCCTCGCTTAAGGGTGTTCGGAATCCAGCGGAGTCGCGGCGAGCTCGGGAACGTTCAGAACCGCGTCTTGACACCCGGAGATGAGGCTGGCGAGACCGGAAGCGGTAGGAGATGGGGTCGGCGAGATTTGAACTCGCGATCGCCAGCGCTCTGGTCGAAAGAACCCCAGGCTGGTATCCTAGACCAAACTGGACGACGACCCCACTTGTAGGGAGAGGGCGGCCAAGTATTCGATATAAGGGTGACAACGTGCTTGCCAGCCCCAGACCAACGCACCGGGTCCGGGCCCGCGAGACGGGAGGTTCAATACTTCGTGAAACTCGACACCACGGCGACCCAGGCGTCTGCGCAGTTCTGGGAGTCGTAGCCGCCGCCGCCGAGTGCGATCAGCCTGCCCTCGCAAACCTCGTGTGAGACCCTGTGAAGAAGCGACCCTATGGCCCCGTGAGCCTCTGCCGTGTATCTGAGCCCGCCAATCGGATCGTTTGCCAACCCATCGGCGCCGCACTGGAGAATGATGAACTCGGGCTTTGCCGCTTTGACGAACTTCTCGAGCTTGGGGAGCTGCTTGTAGACGTCAAGGTCGCTCGCGCCCGGCTGGAAGGCCACGTTCACCTTTGTCCCCTCCGCCCTGCCGCTCCCTCTCTCGGATGGTGAGCCGGTGCCCGGATAGATATAGCGGCCGTCTTCGTGTATGTCGAAGATGTACAGGTCCGGGTCTTCCTCGTAGGAGTAGTAGACTCCGTCACCGTGGTGGACATCTATGTCCACGTAGAGCACCTTCTTGAGACCGTGTCTCTGTCTAAGAACCTCGACGGCCACGCAGATGTCGTTGAAGACGCAGAAGCCCGCGGATGAATCTCTCCGCGCGTGGTGAAGACCGCCGACGGGGTTGAAGGCGTGATCCACGGTCCCTGCCAACACCTGCTCGGCCGCCTCGACCGTTGACCCGACCATGTACTGCGAGGCCTCGTAGACGCCCTTGAACGCGGGAGTGTCTCCATGGTCCAGAGTCCCGGAGCCGTACTCGGATGCTTTCTGCACGAACCGCACGTGTTCTTTCAGGTGGAACAGTTCAATCGTTTCCGCCGTTGCCATTTTCGGGCTGAGGGTCGTCTTCTCGATCTTCGTCTCGGAGAGCTTCTTCCAGAAGGCTTCGGCCCTGGACGCGTTGAGGGGATGAGGCGGGGGGAAAGAGTACTTCAGGAGCTCGGGTCCTTCGAGCACTCCAACTCTGCAGTTCATTGCCGACCCCTGCTAGCGCGATTTTATGATTCTTGCCTTCGGCCGTCGGGGAGACCAGGGGGTCGAAATCAGAGAAGGGACGCCGTGCAATCTCCTCGTCCGCGAACCTCATCGAGCGGCGCTAGGCTGCTGTTGGGTCACGCAGTGAATCCCTCCGAAACCGTAGACCAGCGCTTCGCAGTTGATTGCAACAATGCTCCTGTTTGGGAAGAGACCAGATATCGTCGAGAGCGCACCGCTGTCGTTGGCATCATCGAATACAGGCACCAGGACAGCCGAATTGCCCACGTAGAAGTTCGCGTAGCTGGCCGGAAGCCTGTCGGCTCCCCCCACCTTCTTCTTCGGCATGGGGAGTTTGACGATCTCCAGTTCGTCGCCTTCCTGGTCCTTCGCCCCCTCCAGCGCCCTCAGGTTGTTGGCCAGGGGCTCGTGATTGGGGTCCAGCTCATCGGGCTCGGTCATGCATAGGACCGTCCTCTCCGAGGTGAACCTGGCCAGGTCGTCCACATGGCCGTCGGTGTCGTCCCCCATTATCCCGCGCTTCAGCCACACGGGGTTGTGGGCCCCCAGGTAATCGCGAAGGCACCCCTCAATCTGCTTCCGGCTCTTCTCTGGGTTGCGGTTCCCGTTGAGCAGGCATTGCTCGGTTAGCAGGATCGAGCCTCTCCCGTTCACGTCGACCGACCCGCCTTCGAGCACAATCCCGGGCTCGTAGATTCGGAGGCCAGTGGACCGTGCGACCTCGAGCCCCGCAGCGTCATCCGGGAGTAGTTCCTCGTACCTGTTCCCCCAGGAGTTGAAGCGCCACTTGGTCGCGGCCACTCCGGAGTTCCTGATGAATATCGGGCCGTAGTCCCTTATCCAGACATCGGCTGTCCGGATGCGGTGGAAGGCGACATTCGCAGTCGAGCCAAGGAGCCTCCTGACCCTGCTTTCCGTGGGGAGATCGTCGACCAGGAGGTCCACTCTTTCGCCACCTGCCAAAGAAGAGATCATTTTCACGTAGATCTCCTCCACCCTGTCGATAATCTGAGGAGGAAATGTCAGGGGGTCCTTGGGCCACACCAGCCAGGTCGCGTCGTGCCTTTCCCATTCGGCGGGCATGCTGTATCCCTGGTCGCGCGGCAGGTCGGCCACACTACTTGACCAACCTGGAGTAGGTGGCGGGTCTTCTGTTGCGGAGGAAACCCCATCCTTCCTCCACCTCGCGTGCGAGGTCGAGGTCGCACTCGGCGACGATTACCTGTTCCGTCCTACCAGCGCGGGCCAGGGTCGTGCCGAACTGATTGAATATGAAAGAGCGGCCCCAGAAGCGCAGGTCCCCTTCCGCACCCACCCGATTCGCCGCGCCGACAACGACGCTGTTCGCGATCGCGTGCCCTCTCTGCACGTTTTCCCAGGCCCGCTGCCAGCTGCCTTCAGACTGGGGGACTCCACGGAGCGTGCCAATCGCCGTGGGGTAGAGGATGATGTCTGCCCCCATCAGCTTGACCGCTCTGGCCGCCTCGGGGTACCACTGGTCATAGCAGATTAGGACGGCGATTCGCCCGTGGCTCGTGTCGAAGACGCGGTAAGTCACGCCCGGGTCGAAGTAGTCCTGCTCGTAGAAGCAAGGGTCCTCCGGCAGGTGAACCTTCCTGTAGGCGCCGAGGGCTTCGCCACCCTCGCCGAAGACCAGCGATGTGTTGAAGGACTTCTTCCCGCTCTTCTCATAGACCGAGCCTCCGACCAGGACCACTCGGTGTCTTCGTGCAGCTGATGACAGGGCTGCCGTGACCGGGTTCGGGACCTCCGAAGGTTTCACGCTCGATTTCCGGTGCTGTGGAAAGTAAGGCGTAACGAAGAGCTCGGGGAGGCAGACGACGTCGGCTCCTTCCTTCGCTGCGTCCCCCACTAGGCCGATGGCCCTCCTGAGGTTGCCATCCTGGTTGCCGGTCATGGCCATCTGCACGAGCCCAATGGTGACCTTCCTCATCGCGACTGCGCCAATCCGCATCCTAGGGCTTAAAGATGTATCTCGAAAAACTGGCTGAACAGTCCAGCCAGGTCAGCCTGCAGGTATCCCGAGCCATTCCAAGATCTTCGCGTAGTGGATGTCCGATAAGTCCTCCTTGTAGCCGCGGAGCATCAGGCGGAGGGGCCCTGTGTCTTTCACACCGAGGATTCGGCGCACGGCAGGCGACAATCTTCCGCCGACGAACAGATACTGAGCCGCCGTAGTCACGTTTCTGGGCTTCCGTCTAGTGCTCGCCGACTCGAAGTCGATCATCCAAGGCTTTCCATCAGCGACCACGACGTGCTTCCTCAGATTGCTCAGCTGCCCGTGATCCAGGTCGATGATGTCTAGCTTCCTGCATTGGTTGAGAGTCGCGTGAACCAGTTCTTTCAGTTTCGCCCGCTTCCCTCGGCCTTCCAGCCTCCTGACCCAATCGTCAATCTCGACGTATTCGAGAAGCCCCATGAGAATCATATCCTTCGTGTGCTTGAACACCGGGGCACCAACTCCCACCCTGTTGGCCAACGTCGTAAGCGCGAATTCGTTGTCCATGTTTGGGCGGTTCGCGTCGGTCCTCCGAATCTTGAGGGCGAGGTACTGATCATCGACCCTCGCGCGGACCACCACCCCCACCGTGCCGAGCCCGAGCAACCCCAGCCGCCCGATCTTCGTCTTCCCCTCGAAGACGAGTTCTTCGACGCCCAGCGAGCTCAGTTGCCTGACTCTCGCTTTCGCTGTTCCCAGCGATATCCTCGGATAGGTCAGAACCTGGATGTATGGCGTCTTTACCAGGTCGCTAAGCGACGCTCGTTCCGATTGTATCGCTGACAAGCTCATCAACGCCCTGGCGCAGCCAATCGTGGGAAGAAGCCAATGAGGTCAGTCTGGACCCCGTTGCAATCCTGCCGCTCCTTGCGATGCCCACTGCCATCGCCTTTGAGGCGCCGACTTGCCCGACGTCCCGAGTGACGTCTTCGAGAAGTTTGACCAGACTGGTAAAGCGTCTGCTCTGAATGAACCTGACGCGGGCGTCCTCCCCGACCCAGACTAGGCGAGCCCTGCTCTGGTTTCGCGAAAGGAATTCGGTTGTCTCAGCCCGCCGGTCCACCGACGGGCCCGTCCTGACCTCGACGGAAGGAAGGGTGTCTACCTCTGGCAGGAACAGCAGGGCACTGGACCTCTTGGCGTCAGAAGCCGCCAGCGACCTGGCAATCTTGAAGCCCTTCGCCTCAAGATGGGCTTGCACATGGCTCAATGTCCTCTTGAGCTCACCCCACAAGGTGTCCTCACTGAGAACGTCATGGGTGAAGACCAGGGCGACGACCACCGACTTCATACCGGGCCTCTTCTTGCGTTTGTACCCCCTGAAGTAGGAGAGCGAAGGCTCGTTGAGAAAGGCCCTTGAAGCCAAGATCAACCTTCCAACCTTCTCTGGAGAGATCGCCCTTGCCAAGTCGCGATTCTCGTCGACTGGGTCGGAAAGGTGGAAGAACTCTTCAGGGCTCGGCGGTTTGAAGTCGGCGAAGAAGTCTAGGACCCCCCCAAAACCGCCGTTACGCAGAACCAGCACCTCAGCGGCATAGCCACTGAATCCCTGCGACTCGATTTCCGCCCCGTAGACGCCTACGCCTTTCATGAACCTCTTCAGGAGCCTGACCTGCAGCTTCTGGCCTTCTGACATCTTCTCCACGAGACCGAGATGGTAGGGAGAGCGGTCCGCGGCGCTCTTCCACTTTCCAGGCTCTACGTCGTAGCAAGGGACAACGTTCACCTTCACGCCGTCGACCGTCGCCTCGGTGTAGGGGTGTTGGGCATACTTCTTCCCCCGGGGATAACCCGCGGTGGCCCGCTCACCGATCGCCAGTCCTAGCCGCTCGAATTCCCGCTCGCTCGTTTCGGGCCTCATCCGCACGAAGATGTCTATGTCGACATCCTTCGGCAGCCAAGTCCCCTTCGCGAAGGATCCCCCCAGGACGACGTCGCGGACGCGGCGCTGCCCCTTCGCCGCTTCCCTGGTCCGGCGAAGCAGCTCTAGAGCCAGTGCATCCAGTCGGCGCTTCTCCTGTGCCGAGGGTACAACGATTTCTGTCGCTTCCTCCAATACACTTCTGAGGGATTTCATTTTAGAGGGTACACCCCAACGTCGCTGTAGATTGGACCCTTCGGGGTGAGCACGCTCGACTTCAGCTTGATCTCGACCAATGGCGCCTTCCCGAACACCCTGCTCGAGTTCCCTTGGATGAAGGAGGAAAGCGCCTCCCTGTTCTTCCCAGTCCTCACACGCGCCAGTGTAAGGTGAGGCTCGAAAGCCCTGTTTTCGGCTTCTCCGATCCCCCGGAGCGCCCCGATGGCTGTTTCCGCCAGATGGACGACGAACTGCTTGTCCTGCGGCGCAACCCCGACCCACACGATGTTCGGGTGCACGGTGGAAGGGAAAGCGCCCAGGCCTTCCACCGTGACCTCGCCCCCAACCAGCCGCAGTTCTCTTAGCCGGCGGTCTGCCTCTGACGCCTGCGACTCGGAAATCTCACCCAGAAACTTCACGGTATAGTGTAGGTTGTTGCGCTCTACGAGCTTGAGGTCTGCCCCGCACCTGGCCAGCTCCTGCTGGAGGGTCACCAGGTTGCCCAGCAGCTGTTCGTTGGGGAGCTCAAGTGCCACGAACGCTCTCATTTTCGTTGCGCGCTTCCTCGGAATGCCGATTTAAAGAAATGTTATTGTCTTATAGGGCAAAGCGTCTTGCCCGGGTAAGAATTGAACATCGTTTGCATCACTGGGATGCCGGGGGCGGGCAAGTCCACGGCCGCTCAGGCCCTGGCCTCCAGGGGGTGGAAGCGCGTCGTCATGGGAGATGTAATCAGGGAGGAGACGAGGAGGAGAGGGCTTGAACCTGACGCCAAGAACACTGGCGAAGTGATGATGGTTCTGAGGAAGGAGATGGGCGAGGCGGCCGTCGCCGAACTCTGCACCAGTGTCATCCGGACCTCCGGAGCAGAGCAGGTGGTGGTCGACGGAATTCGGTCAATGGCAGAAGTGGAGACATTCAGGAAGTCAGGGAGGGTGCTCCTGATAGCGATACACGCTTCGAGGGATCGGAGATACAAACTCCTGATGGAAAGGGCGAGGAAGGACGCACCTCCCTCGTACCAAGTGTTCCTCGACCGGGACCAAAGAGAAATCGACGTAGGCATCGGGACGGTCATCGCCCTCGCAGACGAGGTAATCTCCAACCAAAGGGCCACCCCCGAGTCGCTGGCAATGGAGGTAGTCCGAGCGGTCGACCGGTGGAACGAGCGCGATGGAGAGTAGCATTCGTGTGCAGGCGAGCCTCCGGGCCACCGTTGCTCCGTCGGAAGACCCAGAGAAGGTCCGGAAAGCAATCGAGAACATCGTCGGGCCGTCGAGTTCGTCCTTCGAGGTGGACGAGTCGCGGGTCAGGGCCTGGTCAAAGGACCGGGAGTCGCTTCGAGTGCTCCGCGACCAGCTTCGCGACAGACACGTAAGGGCAGCCGCACGGAGGCTTCTGATCGCCAACAGGAACAGAGACAGCACACAAGTAATGCTGAACAGGCAGGCGGCGTTCCATGGGGTGGTTGCGCTTTGCGGCAGCGAAGCAGAATCGTCTCTCGGTCCAATCTACCTTGAAATCAATTCCCGAGAACTGGACGCCATGATCGACTGGTTGACTGCCTATCAGGACGGGTAGTCAACATCAATCCGGAGTCCGTCAAAGGCTGCGACCGTGGGCGGGAAGACAGCCCTGGCGTCCTTTGCCAGCGACGTGACACTCCTGTATCGTGCGCTGAAGTGGGTCAAAACGAGCTGCTTCGCGCGGGCGGACTTCGCCAGCTCTGCTGCTTCGACGCACGTGCTGTGCTTCCGCTCGAGAGCCTTGTCGGAGTCCTGACTCGAGAATGTTGAATCGAAGATCAGCAGATCGACCCCGGCAAAGAATCTGGCGAGTCGTTTCGAGGGCCTCGTGTCCCCCGAGTAACCTATGGTCCGGCCGTGACGCAGCGAGCCCATCACCTGTGAAGGAGAGACCGTCCGTCTCCCCACCTTCACGCGCCTCCCTTTCTGGAGGCGCGACCACAGCTTCCCCTCAGGTACGCCCAGTCGGGTCGCTTTCTCTGGGAAGAACACGCCGGGGCGGTCGTGCTCTCGAATCAGGAAGCAGTAAGCCTCCACCGAGTGCTCCGCTCGGGTGGCTCTTACGTCGAAGTGTTTCGTTCGGAGAACCGTCCCTCTCCTCGCCGCCACGAACCGGATCCTGAATGTGAGGCCGATGTGAAGAAGCTCGGAGGTCACGCGGAGCCACTCCAACAGGGCAGGCGGAGCCACCACGGTGAGTTCCTTCGTCCTATGGGCGAGGCTCATGGTCTGAAGGAGACCGAGCAGCCCCGTGACATGATCGCCGTGCAGGTGTGTGATTAGGACCGTCGTCTCCCTGTTGAGCCCGAGGCCTTGCGCCAGCACCTGGCGTTGGACGCCCTCCCCGCAGTCCATGATGATCAGGTCCCCTTCTCTCTGGACGGCTATGGCCGGGAGGCCTCGGCTTTTCGACGGGGCCGCGGAGCTCGTGCCTAGAAACGTCACTGTGAGCTTGACCAATGCTAGGTCTTCCTCAGAATAGTTATCGCCCTTGTGAGTTTCTTGTGTATGTAAATGTAATGCTCTCCCTCCGCGATCATGTCGCTACCAGGCTCGACGGGAACATGGCTGGGGTGCATCACCACGAGCCTCCCGCCTGGCCTGATCATCGGGGGCAGCTTCTCCATCGCACGTCGGACCACCGTCGCGATTGGTGCCCCGCCGGCGCTCGACGCTCTTCCGTACGGCAGATCAGTTGCGACTCCGTCCACCATGCCCAGAGGAGCTGAGAAGGCGTTGGCGCGGATGACCCCCAGCCATTCCTGCCCGAAAGCTCTCATGTTCGAAAGCGAGCCGTAGGCCATGCGTCTGCTGCGGTCTATGGCAAGACAGTCGAGACCCACCTCCGACGCTTCAATCAGGATGCTTCCCGTCCCGACGAAAGGGTCGAGGAGGACGTCGCCCTCCCTGCACCGCGTGAGGTTCACGAGAGCCCGGGAGAGCTTCGGGAAGATGGCCGCAGGGTGGAAGAACGGCCGCTTCCTCGGCCTGCGCGATGACCAAGCCTGGTTCATCTCTTTCGGGACCGTCAGCACCAGGTAGTCCTGCCTTCCGGTGATGAGTGTGAGCTCGTAGTCAGGGTTCTCCAGGTCCACCTCGGCCCGAAGGCCCCCTAGGGTCGCCTCGACGTCGGCGTGCCGGGGTGGTTGCTCCCCGACGGCGAAGGAACGGAACCTTATCTTCCTCCCCCGTACGGTAGCTGAGGCGTCCGAGGGCCGGGATAGTAGCGACCCCACACGTCTCGCGAACGCGATCCTCCGGGAGACAGCCCGAGGGTCGGCCGCCGTCTCGACCAATAGTATCCTGTCCTCGGGGGAACTGAAGGTCGAAGCGGGGTCGTACGCGAGGAAGAGAGCCCTTGCCTCGGCTTCGGGGATGGACGTCTTCTCTCCCGAGAGCAGCACTAGCGCCCTATTCGTCAAGAGTACCTAGGTGCGACGAGATCGCGTCTGTGACGTCCACCACGCTGAACTTCCCGGGGATCGTGTTGGTTGCTATGATCTCGCTCACACCGGCCTTTTGCAGCTTGGCCGTGGCCTCCCCCACCAGGAGAGGGTGAACGCAGACTGCGACGACGCGGGCTGCGCCCTGGCGAATCACAGACTTCGCGGACGCCTCGACCGTGCCCCCGGTGCTGATGATGTCGTCCACAATGAGGACCGTCTTGCCCTTCACGTCGAGGGTCGGCTCTTCTATCGTCACCTCGCCGGTCGTGCGGTCTCTGCTCTTCTTTACCTGAAGCCGCTCGGACCCGTAGAGCGTGGCAAACGCCTCCGTCCTCTTCGAAGCGCCGAAGTCCGGCGCGATGACCACGGCGGGTTCCTTCTCGAGCTTCGACCTGACGTACCGGACGAGGTCGGGTATGGCCGATACGCTGTAGATCGGCGATGCGAAGAGGGACAGGCCCTCGGCAGAGTGTATGTCAACGGTGACAACGCGCCTCACGCCGGCGGAGCGAAGCAGATGGGACACGACCCCCAGACTCAGCACCTCGCCCGGAAGGAAGGCCTTGTCCTGTCTCGCGTAGGCGAGATACGGTATCACGGCCGTGACCTTCGCACCCTCCTGGCTGAGGTGGTGAGACACCAGCAGAAGCTGGAAGAGGTGCTGGTCCACGGGAGGGTAGGTTGACTGCACCACATAGACGCTCTTGCCCGTAAGCTTGGCGTCGACCGTGAACTTGGACTCCCCGTCGGGGAAGACCCTGAAGCTGTAGGGGAGCACACCCAGCCCGAGCTTGGAAGCGATCGACTTCCCCAGTTCCTCCGAGGCGGGGCCGGCGAGAACGAGCTTCTCGGACACCTTGACTCGGTAGCGCTCGACCCGAGACGTTATTTAACGGATTTGAGCTGATTCTCGGAAACGGCAGAAAACTTACAGCAAGAGTTAAGGAATGGCGCTCCAAGGCCAGCCCGAAGTCCACTTGGACCAGTTCTGCCCCGAGTGCGGTGGAGTAATGCTCTACGATGCACCCAACAAGCGCTACGGTTGCAAGAGCTGCGGACTGTATCTAACTAGAGATCAGCTATCGGACATAAGGTACAAGATGAAAACGCCCGAAGACGACGCCCGAAGGAAGAAGTCGAGGCAGCAGTCCGACTACCTCGAATGGTGGCTCAGCGGAAACAAAGAAAAGTAGATGCCAGGCGAAACCGGGAAGGCGCTGCAGCGGCAGCCATCTCGGTGCACCCCGCACAGCCCCCCGGTGGGGACAAATCCGTTTTAACGTCCCGCAGGTAGGCCACATACGCGTTGGTGAGGACCGAGATGATCGCGGTGGGAAGAGAACTCCTGATTGGGCGGACCATCAACACGAACGCCCATTGGGTAGGCAAGAGACTTGCCATCCTTGGCACGCAGCTTGCAAGGATCAGCACCGTTGACGACGACCTTGACGAAATATCCGGCTCGCTGGGCGAGGCGCTCTCTCGCAGGCCCGACTTCTTGGTGGTGGTGGGCGGACTGGGTCCTACCCCCGACGACATGACCGTGAAGGGGGTCGCCCGCGGCCTTGGAAAGGACCTTGCCGTCAGCAGACAGGCTCTGGAGCTAATCAGGGAACACTACGTCAAGGTCGGGAGGAAGGACTTCCGACTCACGCCGGCGAGGAGGAAGATGGCCGTCCTGCCCGAAGGGGCCGCTCCGCTGGAAAACGAGAAGGGCACCGCTCCGGGGGTGAGGATTGAGACAGGCGCGACGGTGATCTTCTGCCTCCCCGGAGTGCCGTCCGAGATGCGAAGCATCTTCTCTCGGTCCGTCCTGCCCGAGATACGAGGGAGAATCGGAAAGTTGTTCCGAGTCGCCGCAAGGCTGAAGATAGAGGGAATCTACGAATCGGCGCTGGCGCCCGTGATCGCCCGCGAGCTGACGCGGCACCCGGGAGCCTACATCAAATCGCATCCGAAGGGCGTCAAGGGTGGAATCTCGAGGATTGAGCTGGACGTGGTGGTCGTGAACGGAGACCAAGAAGCGGCGCGGAAGGGCGCTTCAGGCATAGTGAATACCGTGACGGCGGACATTCTGCGGGGAGGCGGCCGGATCGTCTCGCAGACGGGGGTCCGCGCGGACGCAGGGTGACGGACCGCCATGGACATGATCTTCGTGGCCGGCACGGCAGGATCGGGGAAGACCCTGCTCACCCACGCCCTCAAGAGCTGGTACACCGGCAAGGGGGAGAACGCCATTGCAGTCAACCTCGACCCCGGAGTACTCAACCTGCCCTACGACCCAGACGTGGACATCAGACAGAGCATCAATCTCCAAGACATAATGGACTCCTACGAGCTCGGACCCAACGGTGCGCTGATACTCGCCGCCGACATGATCGCCACCAAACTGGCGGAGGTCCAGGAGGAGATAGACTCCTGCAGGGCCGAGTACGTGATAGTCGACACGCCGGGTCAGACCGAGCTCTTCGCCTTCCGAGAGAGCGGCGAATACATCGTCAAGGAGTTCAACGCCGAATCGAAGGTGCTTCTATTTCTCATGGATCCTCTCCTGGGTACCTCGCCCGTCAACTTCTTGTCGCTGGCCCTCCTCTCCGCTTCGGTTGGGCTCAGGCTCAACATACCTCGGATCTCTGTGCTGACGAAGCGCGACATCGCAAAGGAAAATGTGAAGAGGATACTGGACTGGAGCGGCAACGCTTCAAGCTTCGAGGACGCTCTCGCGGTCACAAGAGACAGCGACCAGTACACGCTCTACGCAGAGCTGTTCAAGGGTCTCAGGAAGCTGTCGTTCGGAGTGGACCTTTACCCGATCTCCTCGGTGACCCGCGAAGGGTTCGTGGCTCTCGTCGGGGAGATAGCCCGGATCTGCCGTGGGGGCGAGGAGATCACCGACTGAGCTCAGCCAGGAAAGCCTGCAACAGCCGCCCGCACTCCGCAGGCTTCTCCAGCGGGAGCATGTGACCCGCTTCAGATACTATCACCGGCGGCTTTGATGAGGCTATGCCGTCGTGAAGGAACTGGCTCCACCTGGGCGGTGTCATCCTGTCGTCGTCGCCGCATACGATAATTGTCGGTGCCGTGACGGTCTTGAGTCTGTCTCTCGCGTCGAAGGCAGCGCACGCCTTGTAGTCATTGAGGAATATCGCCGGGTTGGAGAGGGAAAGCGCCGCCCTCGCCTTCCTTGCGACTGCCATGTCAATCCGGTGAAAGCTCATCGGCGTGATTGTGCGCTCTATGGTAGGGAGCGGGTCCCCCTCGAGGCCTTTGAGGACCTCAGGAAGAACTCCAAGCTTCGCGCCGGTGCTGACGAGCGCAAGGCCTGAGACAGATTCTGGATGGCCCATGGCGACAGTCATCGCTATGGCTCCGCCCATAGAGTGCCCGCAGAGCACCGGCTTGATGCGATGCTCTGTCAAGAACCCGTGGACGGCCTGGGCGTATTCGTCCACCGTCCTACAGGATATGTCTCCGGTGGGGTGGCCGGGGAGATCAAGGGCGTATGCCGCCCTGCCGCCCTCCAGCGCCGGGAGAACGTCGTTCCAGAGTGCCCTGTTGCCTCCCGCTCCGTGGATCAGAACGCAGTCAAAAGGAGCTGGGAAACTCGCCGAATCCAAGGCGTGGCGAAGCGGAAGCGTCGGCGAGACCTATAAAGCATCGATGCCGCCCTCGTCAGGCATCGACCAATTGGCCAAACAGGCAGCAGCTCTTAGACGTCTGGTTCAGGGCGGGAGAACGGTTCTGGCTCCGGGGGTCTTCAGCCCGTTCGTCGCGCAGATGGCGGTGAGCCTGGGCTTCAAGGCAGTGTACTTCTCGGGGGCAGGCTTCTCAAACCTCCTTGGCCTGCCCGACCTAGGGGTAGTGACGCTTTCCGAGGTCTCTGGGGCGGTGGGAGGAATCACGGCGGTCGTGGACGTCCCGGTGATCGTGGACGCCGACACCGGATTCGGAGAAGCCGTGAACGTCGCGAGGACCGTCCAACAGCTGAAGGCGACGGGCGCGGCGGCCCTGCAGATCGAGGACCAGGTCCAGCCCAAGAAGTGCGGACACCTCGAAGGGAAGGAGCTAGTCGGCACGGAGGAGATGCTCAAGAAAATGGTGACAGCGAGGGAGGCCTCCTCGGGAGACATCCTTGTGGTCGCCAGAACGGACGCACGCGCAGTCGAAGGGCTCGACCGCGCCGTGGAGAGGGCTCGGTCGTACTCTCGGGCCGGCGCCGACATCATATTCCCCGAAGCGTTGGAATCCAGGGAGGAATTCGTAGAATTCAGGTCGAAGGTCGGGATTCCGCTCCTCGCAAACATGACGGAGTTCGGAAAGACGCCCTACCTATCCGCCGGTGACTTCGAGGAAATGGGATACAACATCGTGATATTCCCGGTCACCGCGTTCAGGGCGGCAATGCTGGGGGCGTGGCGGGCGCTCGAGGGGTTGAAGGTGAAGGGGACCCAGAGAGAGTTCCTGGGGTCGCTAATGACCCGCAAAGAGGTCTACAGGTTGATTAGGTATGATGAATACGAGCGAATGGACCGGAAGGCAGGTACGAAGGCGAGGAAGTACCGTCCAAGGAGGGCCTAGGCGGTGCCAGGAAGCCTGAAGGTGCCCAAGGGCCTCGACGGAGTCGCGGTCACGGAGAGCAGAATCGCAAAGAGCGACTCTGACGGGTCTCTGATATACAGGGGGTACGATATCAGAGAACTAGCGGACAAGGCGGGGTTCGAGGAAACTGCATACCTGGTGCTGAACGGGACACTTCCGAACAGAGCCGAACTCGATTCGTTCTCTTCGAGGCTCAGGAAGGCGTCTAGGGTTGACGACAGGGTCTTCGGCGTCCTGAGGAGCCTCCCGAGCGACTCCCACCCGATGGACGTGCTGAGGACCGCACTCTCGGTGGTGGCGAGCATTGACGAGCGGGCCAGCACCTCGGAGATGGAGATCTCGATAGCCGCGAAGATGCCCGTGCTCGCGGCGAACAGCATAAGGCTCCCGAGAGGGTTGCAACCCGTCAACTCCGAGAATGACCTGGGCCTGGCCGCAGGCCTGCTGGCCATGATCACGGCCAGATCGCCGGCAGAGCTCGAGTTGTGGACGTTTGAGAGAGTCATGATACTGTACATGGAACACGATCTGAACGCCTCGTCGTTCACCGTGAGGGTCGTGGCATCCACGGCAGCGGATCCCTACGCCGCCGTCACAGCGGGCCTTGCTGCGCTGAAGGGACCGCTACACGGAGGGGCCAACGAAGTGGCGATGCAGATGCTGCTGGATCTGAAGGACCCCGCCAAGGTACACGACTACGTCCAAGCGGCGATCAAGGAGAAACGGAAGATAATCGGATTCGGTCACAGGGTGTACAAGGAGTACGACCCGCGAGCCAGGATGTGCAAGGAGTACCTTCGCCAGCTCGTGAAGAGCACCGGGAAGGGCGAAGGCCTGTACCAGCTGTGCGATGCCCTTGAGCGCGAAATGTGGGAGCAGAAGAAGATTCCGCCGAACCTCGACTTCTACGCCGCCCCCATCTTCTACCTTCTGGGTGTCCCGATCCCACTTTACACGCCCATCTTCGCCTCCAGCAGAGTCTTCGGCTGGCTGGCACACTACAACGAGCAGATGGAGGAGAGGAAGCTGATCAGGCCCGACGCAGAGTACGTTGGACCGAAGGGGCTCTCGTACGTGCCGATTGGCGACAGGTAGCCGCTATCTCGCCAGCCTTCCGGCCGCCTCGTAGACGGAAAGTTTGCCCGAGAGAACTTCCCTCGCGAGCACGTCGAGCCGTGGCTCGGCCGACTTCGCAAACGCCTCGAGCGCGTCGCTCCTTGCCTGCTCGAATATCATTCCCCTTATGCTCCTGAGCCGCATCTCCGCGCCGTCCTTGCGGAACTCGGCCCGGGTCTTCTCGATCACGTCGACGAGCTGGCCGACGCCCTCACCCTTGAGGGCCGACACTTTCATGACAACAGGCCGCTTCGACTTCAGGCTCCTGACCATGGAGAGCAGATTGACGACCATCAGATCGGCGCCCTCCAGGTCGGACTTGTTCACAACGTAGACGTCCCCGATCTCCATGAGCCCGGCCTTCGAGACCTGGATGTCATCCCCAAGGCCCGGCATGAGCACCACGAGGACGGCGTGGGCGACGCCCACAACCTCGATGTCCGATTGGCCGATGCCGATCGTCTCGATCAGTATGACGTCCATGCCCGCGGCGTCCATCAGTTGGACCACCTGGACTGATGACCTTGACAGCCCCCCCGACCACCCTCGCGACGCCATGCTCCGGATGTACACTCCTCTGTCGCCGGTGTGGTCAACCATTCTGATTCTGTCACCTAGAAGCGCCCCGCCGGTTATGGGACTGGTGGGGTCGACGGCTACGACCCCTACCTTGAGCTTCTTGGCCCTGTAGGCGCGGATGAGTCTGTCCACTAGCGTGCTCTTCCCCGTTCCAGGCGGACCAGTCACGCCGAGAACGAAAGCGTGCGCCTCTCTCTTCGGCAGGCGGCTAAGGAGTTTGGCCGCGCCGGCCGGATCGTTCTCCACGACCGTAATCGCCTTGGCGAGGGCGTTCCGGTCGCCGCCCGCTACGCTCTTGGCCAACGCCTCGGGGCGCACACCAGGTCACCTGCGTTGCCCGCCAGCTCAGGTGGCTTTTATTGGTTGCAAAGCATCATTTATCTGAGGCCGCTGGAGCGTCCAAGGCAGCTTGCTGAGAGAAGGGAACGACCCCTACTGGAAGAGCAAGGCGCAGGGCTATGTCAAGAAGCGGAGCAGACAGGGTTCATTGTTCAGCCAGAAGGCACTCGCGGACATTGAGAAGGGCGCGAAACAGTGGCAGGAGAGCGTCTTGGGACCGTGGACTCGCTCGGCAGGCGAGGCCGCGGAGTCACAGACAGCATCGGGGATCCCGACAAAGAAGCTCTATACGCCGGCGGACCTGGAGGACGCCGAGTACGCGGACCAGGGCTTCCCGGGCGTCCACCCCTACCTGCGCGGAATCTACCCTGACATGTATGGGGGAAGACTGTGGACGATGAGGATGTTCTCGGGATTCGGCACCCCCGAAGACACGAACGCCCGGTTGAAGTTGCTTCTTGAACACGGCGAAACGGGACTGAGCATCGCATTCGACATGCCCACGCTCTATGGGTTCGACTGCGACCACAAGCGCGCCCACGGGGAGGTCGGCCGATGCGGTGTGAACGTCTCCTCGTTGAAGGACATGGAGGTGATATTTGACGGCATTCCCCTAGACAAGGTGAGCACTTCCATGACCATCAACGCGCCGGCGGCCGTGCTGACCTGCATGTACGCGGGAGTCGCCAGGAAGAAGGGCGTCAGAATAGAGAGGCTGAGGGGGACCGTCCAGGCAGACATGCTGAAGGAGTACATCGCCCAGAAGGAATGGGTGTACCCGCCCGAGGCCCACCTCAGGCTGGTTAGGGACCTGATGCTCTTCTCGACCCGGAAGATGCCTCTCTGGAACTACATTAGCATCAGCGGCTATCACATCCGCGAGGCAGGCTCGAGCGCCACACAGGAGCTCGCCTTCACCCTGGCCGACGGGTTCGGATACGTGGAGCTCGGCCTGGAGGCCGGCCTCAAGGTTGACGAGTTCGCCCCGAGGCTCAGCTTCTTCTTCAACTCTACCATGGACTTCTTCGAGGAGATAGCCAAGTTCAGAGCCGCCAGGAGGATATGGGCCACTGTGCTGAGGGAGAAGTACGGCGCGAAGGACCCTAGGAGCCTCCTGATGAGATTCCACACGCAGACGTCGGGCGCTTCGCTTACCTGGCAGCAGCCACTCAACAACGTGGTCAGGACCGCGCTTGAGGCGCTTGCAGCGGTTCTGGGCGGGACCCAATCGCTTCACACGAACTCCTTCGATGAAGCCTGGGCGCTGCCCACCGAGAAGGCGGTCGAAGTCGCTCTGAGAACCCAGCAGATAATCGCTGAGGAAACGGGCGCGCCGCGAGTGATAGATCCTCTAGGCGGGTCCTACTACGTCGAGTGGCTGACGGAGCAGCTGGAAGAGGAGGCCTACAAGTACTTTGACAGAATCGACGCGGCAGGCGGGATCCTGAGGGGAATCAAGACGGGTTATCTGCAGAGGGAGATAGCGGAGAACTCCTACAGGCTCTCTCGGAGGGTCGAGGAGGGGAAGGACGGCGTCGTTGGTGTCAACAAGTACGCCCTCCAGGAGAAGAAACCGATTGACACCCTGAAGGTGGACTTCAAGGTCCAGAGGAGCCAGGTCCGGCGACTCAAGCAGGTCAAGCAGGAGAGGGACGAAAACAAGGTGCGGGACGCCCTGGCCAGAGTCCAGAAAGCCTACGAAAGCGAGGCTGCGAACTCGATCTATCCCATGCTGGACGCTGTGGCCGCCTACGCGACCCTGGGCGAGATCGTGGGCGTTGGGAGACAGGTCTGGGGCGAGTGGAAGGAACCTGCGCTCCTGTGAGCCACCCAACCTTTTTCTAACCCGCGTCGGCCGCACCCCCGTTCTCGATGCCTACGAGGGCAACTTCGTCTGAGCGCCGGATAAGGATACTGGTGGCGAAGCCGGGACTCGACGGCCACGACCGCGGAATACTCGTGCTGGCCAGGGCATTCAGGGACGCGGGCATGGAGGTGATCTACAGCGGGCTCCTGCCTTCGCCTGAAGAAGTCGCGCAGATGGCCATCGATGAAGACGTCGATGTGGTCGCGCTGTCGCTTCTGAACGGGGCCCACATGACGGCTTTTCCCAGGGTCAAGAAGCTTCTTGAGAAGCGGGGTGGTGGCGACATCGTCGTGGTCGGAGGAGGGATCATCCCCGAGGAGGACAAGCCCAGGCTGCAGAAGCTGGGGATAACTGGGCTCTTCGGGCCGGGGAGCTCCCTGGAGGACATCGTCGAGCACGTGAGAGGCAGGGTTAAGAAGGAGAGAAGAGGAGAGAAGAGACATGCTTGAGCAGGACGAAGTGACGAGCCTCTCAAAGATGAATTTCGACGTTTCGGAAGAACAGACGTTGATACTCGACCAGGTTGACCGGGCGTGCAAGCTGATCAGGCCCATTGAAGACAGGTGCTACCTCGATCACCGCCTTAACGACCAGGTCGGGCCGATCGCAGCGAAGGCGCACCTCCTTGGCTTGCCCATTTCGAGGAAGTACGGGGACGGCCAGGGCGCAGACATGGTGACCTACGCCCTCGCGATCGAGAGAATAGGGCGGGAGGGGACCGGGGTGCGGACCTTCTTCTCGGTTCACATAGCACTCGCACAGCTCACAATCCAGCGGTGGGGCAGCGAGGAACTGAAGCAGAGGTACCTTCCTCCTGCCACGCTCGGAGAGAAGGTACTGGCTTTCGGTCTGAGCGAGCCGGGCGCGGGAAGCGACCCTGCCTCTCTGACGACGTCCTTCGAGGAGGTAGGCGACAAGTTCGTGCTGAGCGGCCAGAAGATGTGGATCTCAAACGGGTCGATCGCCGACGCCGTGCTGATCTTCGCGTACCCAAAGGGGAAGAGGGAGGGGATGTGCGCGTTCATGGTCGATACCGATACTCCCGGCTTCACCGCTAAACCGATCGAGTACAAGATGGGCCTGCCGACCGCGGACACCTCGACCCTCTACCTAGACAAGGTTGAAGTGCCGAAGGAGAACCTCCTCGGGCCCCCGGGCAAGGGGTTCGGCGTGGCGCTCTATGGTCTCATGTGCGGCAGGCTCAGCGTGGCCGCCGGCTGCGTGGGCGTAATCCGCGACTGCGTCGACGAGGCCTCGAGGTACGCAGGAATGAGGGTCCAGCACGGGAAGCTGATCGGGAAGCACCAGCTGGTCCAGAGGCACATCGGCATAATGGCCACCAACTACGAGGCCGCGAAGTGGCTTCTGCTGAGGACCGCGTTCCTGAAGCAGAAACTGGAGGAGCATCAGGAGGACCGCCAGCTCAGGGAGGTTGTCGACGTCGAATGCGCGAGGGCGAAGTACTACGCTGCCAACGCGTCCTTCGACGCCGCGAACCGGGCAGTGCAAGTGTTCGGTGCCAACGGCTACTCGCTGGAGAACAGGCCGGCGAGGCATCTTCAGGACACCAGGGTCACCATGATATACGAAGGAGCCAACGAGATTCTCGAGCAAAAGATAGCGCTCGGCACCCTGGGAAAGGGTTTCGAAGCGTACTCCTAGGCTAACTCAGACGGCTGCGTCGGCCACCAGGCGCCTGCACCAGGTCCCTGACGTGCCCTCGTGGTTGGACTCCTGGGTCACCTTGACCGGCCTGGCCAGTTTCGCGCTAAGTGCCCCTTGGAAGAATCCCTCGTGGAACCAGCACTCATACATGTCCCCAGTGCCGGGCAGCTGCCCGCATATCCTGCAGTCGGAGATGACCAGGGTAACGGGGTCGTGCCTCTCGAGTTTCAGGGACCCGATCTCGTAGTTGTTCCAGACTGCTACGAACTCGTTCAGCATGTCTCTGGCCGAGAATTCAGGGTTACGCTCGCTGGCCCTCTCGCCCAGGAAGAGCCCTATGCTGAAAATGATCTCCCTTGAGCCTATGCCCAGGTAGTTCTGGAGCGTCGAGATTGCGGGCGAGAAATAGTCAGCTACCGCCGGAAGGTCTCTCCAGAAGCTGTCGTCCAGCCGCCCCTGCCGTGCTGCCTCCGTCGTCATGAGGCGACTTAACGGGCCCTTTACCTTAAGACAGTCCCCTAACTAGTTAGGCAGGTGGAATCCGCGTAACTGTGAACGTGCAGCCCCGTCCGCCCGTTCTGCAGCACTCTACCTCAGCCACCCTGACGTCACAGTCGAGCATATCGCTGAGCGCGACGCGGAGCAGCGTTGTCTTGAAAGAGCAAGGGACGCTCGTGAACCCGCAGCGCCAGCCCGTGCAGTCGTAGCACTGCTTCATCCGTATCAGAGCGTGGTTTCCGACCTGGAAGCTCATCCGCCCAAGGTCGTTCTCCTCCCAGAAGAGGGCCAGCGCGGTGAACGCTTCCCTCAGGTTGGCGGCGCGCGCGGTCTTCGCGACCTCGTGCCCTAGGCTTTCTGCGAGTCGGTTCATGGCGCGGGGATTGGTGGCAGGCCAGCCGAACTCGCTGGACGCACCCAAAGCGAACCTAAGGCCTTCGGCCTGGTCGATTATCGTGCTCAATTTCGTCGCATCCCACTCTGGCCCATTAGGGATAAGACGTCTCCCTAAGGGTTTAGGAAGTGTCGCTTAGGGCCCGCACGAATCTGATTCTCAGTCTTGGAAAAGGCCTTCGGACGTTATATATTAGGGTAAGAGGGCTCTTGGCAAGGTTAGACAATGCTAAGATTGGTCTCATTGGAGCTGGGAATGGTCAACCATTTCAAGAAAGTCGCCAACGAGAGCGGAGTCAGACTCACGGTCGCGGACTGCAGAGATTTCAACCTAAAGGGTATGTCAATGCTCCTGCAGCTCGAGGGAGATCGCCGGGCGATGCAGCAGGCGGTGAAGGGCCTCAGGAAGCTGAAGGGCGTAAGGCATCTGTACGACACGGGGGTCAACGGAAGCAAGACGCTCTGCCTGACCGTCCTCGACAGGCCGAACCTGTGCGACGCGTCGCTGGGCACCGGGATCGTCTGCATGCAGTGCCCGTACAACGAGGGAGAAGTGAACCCGACATGGCAGGTGCTGGTGAGCAGGCCGGACGACATACGCGAACTCATAGCCAGACTTCAGAGACGGGGCGTGAGCGCGACTGTAAAGTCGATATCTCAGGTCAACCAGGAGGAGCTGCTTACGGGCAGACAGAAGGAAATCCTGGCGATGGCCATATCGCTCGGCTACTTCGACTTCCCGAGGAAGATCAGCTTGACCGAATTAAGCAAGAAAGTGGCGATAAAGCCCTCCACCCTCAGCGAAGTCCTCAGAAACGCGGAGAGGAAGATACTGGAGAATACCGCGAAGAGCATCAAGCTCCCGGTATACGCCACGGTTCAGACCAAGGAACCGTTCGTACCCGAGAACTAGAGATACCCATCCAGACGCACGCCGATGAAACTAGACCACTGGTGGTGCTGGAAGGCGCCCAGGCCGGGATTTTCGACGTTTGTTTTCGAACCCGGGTCACGGGAGTGACAGTCCCGCATACTAGACCGATTTACGGCCAAGCCTCTATACGACCTGGGCGTCCGTGAACCCCGCCGCCTCTGAACTATATAACCTGAGAGATGAGTTGGACCGAGATCTGGACGGCGCGGCCGTTCCCGGCACTTCTCCGCCAGCAAGCCTTTTAGCTCGGAGAAGGCCACGTGAAACCATGAAGCTGGCCGCCGTCCTTGCCGTCCTCGCCGTCTGCTTGATTGCCGTGGGCCCAGTTGGCACAGCGTTCGCGTCGAACAAGGGGTTCGCCGCTTACAGCATCACGGTCCAATCCAAAGGCGCCACGAGTTCGATCACAGTGAATGAGAGCGTCAGCGCCGGTCCGAAGGCTGGGCTGGACATACTCGGCCTGGCCGTCGCGTCCGCGGGCGCGAATCTTAGCTACTCAAGGGAAGTGAATTCCACTTTGGATCTCTTCCCGTATCTGCCGGCAATATCGGACCAGAACTTGAGCTTCTCCTATGGAGGCTACCAGCTGGCCGCAGATGTATCTCAGAACGGGAGCAGCGCGGTCGTGTTCCAGGGAGGCAGCTACCAGCTGAGTGACTACGCTTTCAGCGCCAGCGTGGTATCCAGGGGCGGTTCTGGGACCGGGAGGGGCTCTGCTGCGGTCTTTCCGTCAGGTTTGGTCTACTCACTAACGCTGGAAGTCAACGGTTCGGCCTCACTTTCTGCGACTCTGCTGGCCACCTCCTTGCCTCTGACCGCAGGCGCCTCGAACTCGTTAGTCCAGACGGCCTCGGTCGGGCTGGGCGCGGGGGCGGTCGTGTCCGTCGTGGCTCTCTCATTGGGAGTCCGGAGCAGACATAGACAGAAACAATCGCCGGCCAAGAAACCCGACTACTGGGTAGACTGAACCCGCATCTGGAGAACCGCCTACCGAGAAGGGAAGACATGGACGAACTCGTGAGATTCGACGGGGCCGCGAAGGACTACGGGACCAAGACCATCGGCCCTCTGTCGTTTTCGGTCGCCCGGGGGTCGATAGTGGGGTTTCTCGGCCCCAATGGCGCGGGGAAGTCGACTTCTATCAGGCTCATGCTCGGGCTCATGCGGCCGTCATACGGAGAGGTCAGACTGCGGGGACTGGACCCGGTCAAGCACCACTCGCGGGCGCTTCAGGAAGTGGGATATTCGCCGGAACTGCCGAACCTTCAGACCTTCCTCTCGCCCGTGGAGCTGCTCACACTCGTGGGCAAGGAGCTCTCCATCGATGCCCACGAACTGAAGGAACGCATCCCCCGGCTGCTGGAGACGATCGGCATAGCCGCCTACTCGGACACCAAGATCGGCAAGCTCAGCAAGGGGATGGTGCAGCGGCTCAGCGTCGCCCAGGCTCTGCTCGGATCTCCCTCGCTCTTGATCCTCGACGAGCCCATGATCGGCATCGATCCCGCAGGCGTCGTGCACTTCAGGGAACTGTTCAGAGGCTTCGTGTCAGGTGGGGGGACGATCGTGATGTCATCGCACATAATGTCGGAGGTGGAGTCCCTATGTTCGAGCGTGATGCTCATCCACTCGGGAAGAATCGTGTCGAAGGGCACCATCAAGGACTTCATCGAGAGCTCCCTGGGCGGGCGGACGGTCCGCGTCGAGCTGGGACCGCATGACGACTCGCTGCTCGGGAAGATCAGGGCAATCGCGGGAGTCCTGAGAGTGGGCGCGTCTGAGGGCGGTCTTGACGTGGCGGTTGAAAAGGGGCGGGACCTCCGGGGCGAGATTTCCAAAGAGGTCGTGGGGTCGGGCGTTGACCTGCTCTCGATCGGCTTCTCGAGGAGCGAGTTCGACGATGCCTATGTCAGTGCCACCAGGAGCGAAGTAGATTGAATCTCGCCAAGGTCTGGGCTTTCGCGGCGTACGAGGTCCGGAGAGCATCGGCGAGGAAGAAGGTGCTTGCCCTTGTGGTCATCACGATCCTGCTGGACACGGTCCCGTACTATCTCCTGAGGACGTCCAGGCTGTCGGTCGTCCCGCCGACTGACTATCCATATCTGTGGGTGACGGGTGTGTTCGTACTACAGGGGTTCTTCTTCCCATTCATCGCGCTCCTTATCTCCGCCGGCTCGATGTCCGAGGAGTACGAGCAGGGGACTGCCGAGGTCCTGCTTTCCAAGCCCGTCAGCAGAGACGAGTTCCTTTGCGGGAAGTTCCTGGGCGGGTTCATCCTGATGTCGGTCGTGATCATCCTGAATTCCATTCTGACCGTCTGCGCCGCCACCTTTGCGTTCGGCCCCCAGCTCGCGCTACAGGTCCTCCCCCTGGTGGCCCTGGCCCAGGCGTTCTCTTCGCTCGTCTTCCTATCGGTGGCATTCCTCTCGGGCGAGCTGATCAGGAGGTCGTCGCTGTCGTACATCGTGGCGTCGGCTGTCTTCTTCACGAGCTACATCGTCGGGCTCTACCTTAGAGTAATCTTCGAGTTCACCGGCGACCCGTTATACCAGACCTTCTCGCTCTACCTGCCGACCACTCCCGTGAGCTCGCTTCCGCTTCTGCTCGGCCAGTCCCAGCTCCCTGCGTCCGCGGTGTCAATCCTGCAGGCGCTGGGCGTGGCTACCGCCGAGAAGTCTGCCCTGTTCTCGGTGGCCCTGATAGCGGTCTATGCGCTGTGCGCCTTCGGAGCCGCCCGAACCTACTTTAACAGGGTCGACGTCTCGAAAAAGGTGACGTGACCCCTCGTCGTGGCGCCCGCGGGTGGGCCCCCTAGGTTCGATGCCAGCGGGTCATCTTACCGATTAGTAGAACAGGCTCACGGTGGAAGGGTTCGAGGACGTGACCTGCTCGTGGCATCCGTCGTTCTGGAGAACGTTGAGTGACCAGCCTGAGACCGTGTGGGAGTTGACTAGCAGTCGCGTGAAGGCTGTGCTCCCGCTCGCCGGATAGTCGCTGCACCGCGCGAGGTTGTACACCTCGAGTGTGACGAAGTCGTCGGCCTGTTTGTCGAGGCCTGCGACCTTCAGGGTGGTGGAGGTCCCCAGGGTTGCGTCGGTCCCCTTTATGATCCAACTGCAGGAGTTGCCGCAGGAGCTGCCAGTCTGCTTGATCAAGCCCGCCAGCTCGTCGCCCGCGTTTATGTCCTTGAGCCTGCTGACGAAGAAGCTACCCGAGGACGTGACGTACCACGAAGCGAAGCCCCAGAACGGGCCCCCTCCGTTCGCACTCCCGTAGCCCCACTGGATGACGGGCTGCACTATGTCCGCTGACGAGCAGACGCAGTGCTGCGTTCCGATGAACATGTAGACCAGCTGTCGGTCGTTGCTGCTCGGCGCCGCTGGGACCGTCCAGTTGCCGGTCATCTTGTGGGTCGACTGGACGCTCTCTGCGTCTTCGACCCATCCGTTTGTCTGGAACTGCGGACTGAAGCCCACGGCGCATGGGGCGAACGTCTGTTCGCTGCCGTCAGCGTAGGTTACTACGCTTGAGCCGTCCGGTTGCGTGCGTACGGATGCTCCGTCCCCGACCTGGTGGATGCACGAGAGGAGCGCGCAGCCGTCGGGCGTGAACCCGTACCCAGCCGCGCAGGCTGAACCCGCCCCCTGGGACGACGCTGAAGGCGATGTCGCGGCCTGCACGAGAGCCGGAGAGAACCCCATCGTCAGAATCACCAGGAGCCCGAGAATCTTGAACGAAGCCGGCCGAAACCGAGAGAGGCGAAGCCCCAAGTTGCCCTAAGGGGTAAGGGCATTTAGTATAAACGTTTGCCTACTTTTTGGGGGGCTTCGACAAGACAGTCCTGCAGGAGAGGCATCCACGACTTGAGGCCCCTCCCTCGGCTCGGCAGGCGAGAGTATCTCCTCAACACCTCCGGCTGGTCCGAGGAGGTTGATTGCGCGATTTGAAGCGACGCGGACTACGCATCTGATTCGACCGACAGATGCACGCCGGACTCTTCCCAGCCGGTCAGACTCCCTTCTGGGGCTGGCTGTCTGCGGGTCGGACGGGAGTCGAACCCGTTTGGGGGCTGTCGCTGACCCTCGGGTTAAAAGCCCGATGCTCTACCTGACTGAGCTACCGACCCTCGGGCCAGTTCCAATCGAACCTGAATTAAGACTTCTTGTCCGAGAGAAGCTTTCTTACGAACTTCAGGTCGGCTTCCTGTCCCCGGACGTCGTCGATGGGCGTCTCCATGATTATCGGCCTGTCCAGAATCCCCCTGTAGCCAAGGAATGCGCGGAATCCTTCCGGCCCGATCTTCCCCAACCCTATGTGCTCGTGCCTGTCAAGGTGGCTACCAATCGGCCCCTTCGAATCGTTGAGGTGTACCGCCAGCAGGTGCTCCAACCCCACCAGCTCATCGAACTTGCCCATTGACTCCTCGACGGCAGCTTTGGAGGCCAGGTCGAAGCCCGCCGCGAACGCGTGACAGGTATCGAGGCAGACGCCCATCCTCTCGGGCCACCCGGCTTGGTCGAGGATTGCGCGCAGTTCCTCGAATCTGGCACCAACGCAGTTCTTCTGTCCGGCCATGTTCTCCAGGAGTATCGTGGTCTTCCCTTCGCTTGCCCCGAGTGCGTGTTTGGCTGCCCCCGCGATGTTCCTCATCCCCGCAGCGGCCCCCTTGCCCCCGTGGCTTCCAAGATGGACGACGAGAAACTCGATTCCCAGGTCGTCGCATCTCCTTACTTCCGCGTCAAGCGCGTCCCGGCTCTTCTTCATCGTCCCCTTGTCGGAAGAAGCAAGGTTAGGCAGATAGGGCATGTGGTCGATTAGGTACCTGAATTCGGAATTCTTCCTCTTCTCGTGGAAAGCCGCGATCTGGTCGTCCACGAGGGGCTTGAAGTTCCAACCTCGCGGATTCCTCGTGAAGACCTGGAAGGTCGTGCAACCCAGTTCGGTCGCCAGGTCGAAGGCCGAATCGAGGGACTTCGAAACCGAAACATGGAAGCCGATCTGAGGCTTGTTGTCCACGGACAAAATAGAGCAGAGGTGGGTTTATGGGCCTTTCCGACCGAAACCCACTCTGAGCGTTTCTTCTGCTTGCCTAGCGCTTCCGTTCTCTGTGGCGAACGGTCCGTCCGACCGAGGTACCTGATGGAACGGCTCTCCTCCTGTAGGTCCTGGAGGGCCTCGGAGATACCGGTGAGGCACCGAATGTGACCGCTGATGTTCCCACTGCTGCCGGTGCCGGAGGTGCAGGGGTCGTCTCTGGTTGCACGGTCTCATAGATGGCCGGAGCTGAGCTGGGTGCTGGTGTTGGTTCGGGTGCGGGAGCGGGCTCAGCCTTCACTGGAGCCTCTTCCACCGTCGCTACTGGAGCCGTTTGCGCCTTTGGAGTGTAAGTAGTTGCAGGCCTCGTCGCCACAACGCTCGCTGCCTTCTTCGGATGACCGAAGAGGCCCCTGGGTGCAGCATAGAGCACCAAGGCGACCGCGGCTGCAGCGCCAAGCAAGATCGTCGCGATTTCAACGACCATTGATCTTCACGATATGTTTGAACCAGCGGCACTTCTAGTGGCGAGTCAAAGGGAGTGAACAAGTACATCATCTTCCATCAACCAGTCAGCGGACGTCAAACCGCTGCGTAGCGACTGTAGGAACATTGCTTATATCGAAGCGATGCCCATCGTGTTGGCACATGCTAGCGGTGCCGTACGAGAAGATCACCGCCGAGATATTCAAGTTCGACCGCAGGGTGAGGCACGCTTCGGTCCTCGACGAAAGCGGCAGGACGATATCCGGCGGGATGCGGAGGGGGATATCTCCCCTCGAGCCTCAGAGCGAGGACCTCAGGCTGATTGCCAACATAACAATCCAGCTGAGCACCGACAAGACCTGGGACAAGTACTTCGGCAAGACCCAGTTCACGTTCATAAAGAGGGAGAAGGTCAATATTCTGACATTTCACGTGGGGACTAAGTTATTCCTGGTTTCGACCGAGCCCGACTTCACGCTTCAGCAGGCTCAGGACCTGCGAAACCAGATTGTGACCAATCACTCTGGAGACGTTAGATAAACAAAAATGAGTTAGGTCTACGTTAGACCTAGCTCCGGGAATTTCGCCTGGACGAGACCCAATTCCTTCTGCAGGGTTCTGATTCTTTCTGCGTACTTCTTCATGTCGGAGGTGTTCTTCTGTACCTTCGCTACCTTGTAGCCTCTCCAGGCCTTCTTGAGTGCACCCCAAGTCTGACCCTTGCTGTATGACACCGAGAATTACTCTCCTGATAGCTCTACCGTGGGTCCGTATTTAAGACTGATTGGTGAAGGCGTCAATGAGACGAAGGAGGACATCCCGCCCTCTCCACGGAATCGGCGCCGCCGGACCGGCTCGCATTCGGGCCCTGGGTCAGACGAACCTGACCGAAAGGTTGCGCAGGCCGTTCAGTCTCGCGAGGTTGAGCAGCAGCGGCACCAGCTCTTCGAGCCCTCTCGCCTGGCGAAGACCGCCGGCGTACAACGGTCGGAGGGAGCCTATGTCGCGTATGATCGAAGCCGCTTCCTCGAAGGTCTGCTCTTTTTCCGCCGCCACGGGGACGTCGAACTCCAGAGGCGCATCTGCCCTCGCGAGCAGCGGGGCGGGAACTGTGTGGAGGGCCGCGGCCAGCCTGCTTTCGCCCAGGATGGCGGCAACCCGCTGGGCAGCCGATCCTTCGGTGAGGGAGTATACGAATCGACCGTCCTCCACTTTCATCGGGACCATAGGAGAGACGACGAGCTTCCCGGAGAGCGGCTTCCGGAGCTTTGCCAGCAGCTCCGAACCGGGGTCGTAGGGCATCGCGAGCAGGGCCGCGTCGGAAATCCCCGCGACCTCGGGGGCAGCTCCCCCGTCTATCGCGCACCCGGTGAGAGTCGAGAGCTTCTTCGCCGCCTGCTTCCCTTTCGTCTCGTCCCGCGAACCTATGAGGATATCGTGGGCCCCAGCCAGCCTGACGGCCAGTCCGGTCCCGAGCGAGCCGCTTCCGCCGATTATCGCGATCTTCATTCTTCCAGCCTCGTCTGCGTCTTCGCCTCTTCGGCCTTCGAATATGTCGCATCGAGCAGCGCCTTTATTCTCTCCGCCCTCTTCCATCCTATCCCCGGAGTCATAGAAAGCTCTCCCGCGGTCAGACCCATTACCCGTCTGGGCGTGCCGTACTTCAGGAGCAGCTTCTGGGCCAGCTTCCCGCCGATGCCCGGGAGCGAAGACACCAGATACACCTGCTGCTGAGGGACGCTCTTCGACCTCGGCGGTGCCTCTCTCGTCATCTGGGTGACTGGTCTGGCTCTGGCGTGGTGAAGGAGCGCCGCTATGGCCGTCGCGGTCTCGTGCGCATCTGCGGTGTGGAGCAGACGCAGGCCATAGGCGAGCGTGACGTTGGCTATCACGCCGTAGTAGGACCCAATGTTCCTCGCCAGCTTTCCGACCTCCGAGGTGTCGCCCTCGATGAGAAGGTACGGTTTCGAGTAGGTCGCCGCCAGACCAGCGGCCTGGTAGAAGATGCGCGAGTCGTAGATTGAGGACAGCAGGTCCCGGATGGTCTTTCTTTCAACCACCACTTCGGGGCTGACCACATAGTCCCCCACCGGGAGCTTGCTGAAGTACACGCGCACGTTCATCTTCGAGAGTTCGTCCGGGACTCCGCTCGCACGTTCGCGTTCGTCGACGACCACTCTGACGGGTATCATCACAACTGCGTCGGGAGCACGAAGTAAAAAGTGTAGACCGCGACCGCGAAGATGGCGACCCCTCCGACGGCCACAGCCCGGTCGACCAGGCTCGATCGGTATTGGTTGAGCGAGGTGGGCTTGGGGACCGCGCCGTAGGCCCTTGACTCCATGGCCTCCGCCAGTTCGCCGCTGCGTATGACAGAGTTCACGACCAGAGGGATCAGGACGGGGACCATGTTCCTGACGCGCCTGACGAGATTGCCCTTCTGCATTTCGAGGCCCCGGGACTTCTGCGCGTCCATTATCTGGATCGCGTCGAGGAGCATGACCGGGATGAACCTCACGGCGGTAACGAAGGCGAAGACGATGTCCCTTGGGAGGTGGAAGGCGTTCATCACCTGCTCTAGCTCGTCGGGCGAGGTCGTGATGAAGAAGAGGCTAGTCGAGACCACGATGGCGACGAACCTGGCAGCATAGAGGATCGACAGGAGCAAGTCCCTGCCGATCACGAAGTTCAGCACGAAGATGAAGACGGCGAAGCCCAGCGTGAAGGCTGCGGTCCTTGAAATCCTCCTCAGGATCTTCGCAACTCCGCTGAGGACCAGCACGAAGGCGATGATTCCCGCGAGCTCCAGGACTGAGCGAGACAGGATGGCCAGGGTGAAGAGGAGAATCGACAGCAGGAGCTTCACGCGCGGGTCGAGCCTGTGGTAGGCCGATTCCGTCCGTCTGAAGATGAAACCCCCTGCGACCCAGTTCAACTATCCGTTCGCCTCGCTGGCGAGCCAGCTTCGGGCGTCGTGGACGTGGACAAACGGCTGTGCCGGTCTCTTCTTCAGCCCCTGGTAGAGGGTGACCAGCTGCGGCTGGGATACTCGGGCGCTCGCGAGGACTTCTCGCTCGAGCATCAGGTCCGAGGCTGGGCCGTCTGCTATTATCTTCCCCCTTGACATCACTATCACCCTGGGCTGCATCGGCCAGAGGAACTCTATGTCGTGGGAAACGATGATGACGGTCTTTCCGGTCGACTTCAGCATCCTGACTGTTTCGGAGAGCCTCTCCTTCTGGATGACGTCCTGCCCCACCGTGGGCTCGTCGAGGACCACCACGCCGGGGTCCCATGAGAGTATGCAGGCTATGGTGAGCCGCTTTTTCTCTCCCCCGCTGAGGGTCAGCGGAGAGGACTTCCTGTATTCCTCGAGCCCGAAGAAGTTGAGCGCCCAGTCCACCCTTTGCTTGACCGTCTCCGGAGGGAAACCAAAGTTCCGCAGCGCGAAGGCGATCTCCTCCTCCACGTTCTCGGAGAAGAGCTGGTGGTCCGGGTTCTGAAATGCCACCCCCACCTTCCTTGAGAGCTCGGCGGTGGTCCTCTGCCGGGTGTCGTCGCCGTCGACGAGAACCGCGCCGGTGGTCGGTTTCAGAAGGCCGGTTATGTGCTTCACAAGCGTCGTCTTCCCAGCTCCGTTCTCGCCCACCACCGCGACGGTTTCTCCGTCGGCTATGGACAGACTGACGTGGTCCAGAGCCGTGACGCCCGTCGGATGTGAAAAAGTCACGACCTTGAATTCTATCATGCCGTTCGGGAATTCACCTCTTCCGCCAGCTGTGCCGCGGTCGGAATCCTTGCGGAAGTGCCGACGTCGTGGTAATTCAGGCCTTTCTCCAGCTTCACAATCGCCGGAACCGAGAGTCCGTACCCCTCCGCTCTCTCGTCGGTGAGGACGTCCCAGCAACTTCCGTCGAGTACCTTCTTGCCGGAGTTCATGACCACCAGCCTGTCCGCGATTCTCACCAGGAGGTCGAGGCGGTGCTCCACGACGATGAAAGTGGTGCCGTTCTCCCGTCTGATCTTGTCCACGAGCTCGACCAGTTCAGACGCCGTCATGGGATCGAGAAGTGATGTCGGCTCGTCCAATATGACGAGACCGGGCTGCATGGCAAGCACACCGGCGAGAGCGACGCGCTGCTTCTGACCGTCCGACAGCTCGTGAGGGGCCCTTCTGGCCAGATGGGTGATTCCCAGCTGAGCCATGGCCTCGTCGACCCGCCGCCTCATCTCCTCTCTGGGAACCCCGAGGTTCTCGAGGCCGAAGGCGACGTCCCGCTCGACCGAGAACATGAAGATCTGGTTCTCGGGATTCTGGAAGAGGAAGCCCACCTTCTGCGCCAGCGCTCTCATGGACTCCTCTCTTACGTTGGCACCATCCATCAGGACGGCGCCGGAGTAGTCTCCTGAATACATGTGAGGGATCAGCCCGTTTATCGACCTCAGAAGTGTCGACTTGCCACAGCCGGATGGCCCCGCCAGGATGATGATTTCGGATCTGTCGACCTCCAGGTCGAAGCTGTCCACAGCGAGCCTCTGGGCTCCGGGGTACCTGAAGCTGAAATTCTGAATACTGAGTATTCTGGGCATGTTCTATCCCACTCGGTTTGGAACTAGCCCTGGCCTGGTGCTGCGCTGTCCGGCCTCGGGTTCTCGGAGCCGGCAGTTGTTATCGCGACGAACCAGGGCGCCCTGCCCCCGGTCTTCAGCGCGCTCACCTGAGGGAGCTCGAGCACGCCGTAAGAAATCAGCATGACCAGGAGCAGCTGAAGGACGTTGAACACGGCCGTGAAAGCCAGTATGAGCACGAGCGCGTTTCCATCGGTCAGCGTAAGCCCGACTAGCCTGAAGCTTCCCGTGAGGAACCCCAAAAGAGCGGGCACCGTATAGAAGAAGACCAGAAGGAAGTAGTTGGGTATAGTCATCACCGCGGCCCTGACTGCCGCACCGAAGGCCGTGCCCCAGCCCATCATTCCCTTCATGGTCAGGCGCCTGACCTTGGACCCGAAGGACACCCCTCCCCAGACACCCATTACGGTGGAGACGGTGGCGAAGAGCTTCAGAACCGGACCAATGGGCACATTCTGACCGAAGGCTAAGAGGGTCAGAGATTCCACGAAACAGGAGACGAGCGCAGGTACCGGGCCGTACAGGAAGAGCGCCATCAGGATTGCGACCTCACCGAAGTCGAACTGCAGGTACGGGACTATCGGGAAGTTGAGCCCTAGTACCTGGGAGAAGTAGGCCAGGATGGCCGAGAGGGCACCAAAGACAGCCACGCCTGCGAGGGACACGCTGTCGAATCGGCCGAAGTCCCGGTCTCCTCTCATGCCCCCGAACGAATTCGGTACGTTTATAATTGTTTGGTAGATACCACGAAAGTAGTCGGTTTGAGCCGTCCCCCGTCTTACCTCACCACGCTCATTGAGCTTTACTCCTACGGCGCCTCAGGTAGGCCGGTGGAGGTATCAACCCAAGACCTGGGAAAAGGACTCCACCTGAGTCAGCAGGCAGCTTCGAAGCACCTCCTAAAGCTCGAGCAAGAGGGAATGATCGAGCGGAAGAGAAAGGGACGAGGCGCGACGGTTGTCCTGACACCCAAGGGCGCCGACTTCGTGCTCTCCTTTTATACCAAACTCAAAGGCGTCGTGGAAGTCCCGATGACGCCCCTGACCTTCCATGGAAGGGTCTTTACCGGGCTCGGCGAAGGAGGGTACTACGTCTCCCTGGACGGTTACCGTCGGCAATTCAGCAGTCTGCTGGGATTCGAACCCTACGCTGGGACGCTCAACCTGTCGTTGGACTCGTCAGAGACAGAGCTGAGGAGGCAGCTGAAGTTCCTCAACGGGGTGGAAATCAAGGGTTTCCAGGACGGAAAACGGACCTACGGCCCGGTAAAGTGCTTCCGGGCCAAGGTCGAAGGAAGGTACGAGGCAGGGGCGCTTGTCATTGAGAGGACACACCACGGCGAGGCCGTTCTCGAAATAATATCGCCCCTCCACCTCCGGGAGGTCCTTTCAATCAAGGAAGGAGACCGGGTCTCGGTCACCGTGTATCCCAACGGCTGAGCCGCAGCCCGCTCCTCGACACAGCGGGTCGCGCGGCAATCTGTGGGAGCCATCCAAACGAACGATTTGCTTATCTATCGACAGCCCAGGACGGGACGCGAATGGGTCAGAAGAAGGAGATTCTCGTCCTGGTCGACGAGCACGACAACGAGCTGGGCACCCAGACTAGGGAGAAGTGCCACCTTGGCGAAGGGCTTAGGCACAGGGCCTACGTGGTGTTCCTCTTCCACGAAGGAAAGCTGCTCCTGCAGCAGAGGAGCGGGGAGAAACTTCTCTGGCCGTCCTACTGGGATGTCTCTTTCACCAGCCACGTCTATCCCGGAGAGTCATACATGCATGCGGCAAGGAGGAAGGGCGCTCAGGAGCTCGGGGCACACTTCGAGGAGCTCGAGGACGTCTATTCGTTCGTATACAAGGTGCCCTTCGGGAGGTACTCGGAGAACGAGTTCTGCAGGCTTCTTGTTGGCCGGTTCGATGGCGTCATCAGTCCGAATCCGAGAGAGATAATGGATACGAAGTACGTGCGGCTCCCAGAGCTCAGGAGAGAACTGAGGGAGAGGCCAGAGAGATACACGCCCTGGTTGAAGCTTGCCTTCGACGGGTTTCTCAAGACCGAGAAGTGGAAGAACTATCGCGAATAGAGCTCACTTGACTTCCTGTAGAGGCAGCCCCAGGAGCTCTGCAACGTGCTTCAGGCAGGTCATCTGGAGATCCTGGAGTTCGCCCGGGCACGTGAAGGACGCGGCCGTGGAGTGGCCACCTCCGTGTCCCCCGAGCCCCTGAGCGACAAAGTCGGCCACGGCTGAACCGAGCTTGATGTTGGTCGCCTCGAAGAACCTCTGGCTCGATCTGAGGCTCACCCGGGTCTCGTCGGCCGACACGCCCCCTACCGCCGCGAAGTCGGCTCCGAGGGAGATCATCGAGCGTGCCGCCTGTGCTTGAAAGGAGCCGAGCTCGCTGGTGACGGCGACCCAAGTGCCGAGCCTGAAGATTTTGATTCGCTGCGCCCCCTTGAGCTTGGCTATCACCTCGCCATAGTCGGGCTCCGATCTCAAGGCCCGTCTGGCCTCCCTGAGGTCTGCCCCACGGTCGAGAAGGTCGACGACGGCCTCCAGGGCGGCAGGTCCTGCGATTGCGAGGTGCTGAGAGTCAAAGAGGATTCCCTCCAGGAGCGCCTGCGCCGTTTCGCGATCTATCTTGACCTTCAGTTCCTTGAAGAGGTGGTAGACGACCTCGGCCGCCGACGTGGCCTCTTCGTCCACGACGACATGCTCGTAAAAGTCCCGGTCACGGAGTGGGTGGTGGTCCACCAGGACACGCGTGGCCGTCGCTCCCTTCATCTTTTCCAGCCAGCTCCCGAGGAGCTCAATGTCCCCTACGTCAACAGCGACGTAGATGTCGTAGGCGACGTCGTTCTCTTCGACGATCGACGCCTTGTGCTTGACGCAGAGCCTCTGCGTCAGGGCCGTCACGCCGCCAGGGGTAGCGATGTCGACCTTGCAGTTCGGGGAGATCACCCCGAGCAGGCTTGCGACGGAGAACGCGGAAAGATAGGCATCGGCGTCCGCGTTTCTATGGCACACTACGGCCGCGCGCTTCAGCGCCTTTGGGTCAGTGAAAGGGAACTTCCGGTTCGCTTTCCTAATCAACGGTCGGTTGAGTTCCTAGCTGT
>DATJAJ010000022.1:0-6959 GCA_035516335.1 Nitrososphaerales archaeon | reverse complement strand
CACCTGGACCACATCGGCCTCACCCGCATATTCGTAGACTCCGTCGAGAGCGGGCATGAGCGAGCCGACCAGGAGCATTGCAGCCGTAACATAGAACCCCCACCCGAGCAGTCCGGACACCGAACTGGCGGGCAATCAACGCACCGCCAGTCTCAGCGAGCCTCCAGTCGCGATGAACGTGAGGGTGCGAGTGCCTGAGACATGATCATCCGTGAAGTTGCAGCCAGTCGGGATCGTTGAGTTTCCCTGATAGCTCACCGACGCATAGCTGAGTAGGCCCGCGCTGCAGGAAACCGACGCGTCGTCAAGGGAAAGGGTGACGCTCGAGTTCCCTCGCTCGACCGCCGCCATCGCGGCGCCTACGAGCGACGAGAAGTCGGCCCTCTGCACCGAACCGGCGACCGCGGTTGTGTAGGTGGAGTAGAAACCGATAGAGAAGGAAGCCACGAGCGTCGAAACAAGGAAGACCAGAGCGTACTCGAGAATCTCTGCCATCAGGCCATTAGAGTGAGGAATGATTTAAGCGGCAACGGGGGTCTTTTATCCGTCTCCGAGATTATTCGGCGAACAGGATTTGGCGGGGTCGCTGTCCAAGATTCTCCTCGAGCTGACGGCGAGGAAGAGAAGGGCCTCCGAGCCGGCTCCCATGGTTCTCGAACTGTTCGGGGAAGAAGCCGCTGTCGACGGAATGAGATACGAGAGATTCCCATTCGCATACAGCATCGGCGCTGCCGAGGCCAAGCAGGAGTATGCTGTGCGGCTGATGCTGAGCGATGCCACGATTCTCGGCCTGAGGGCGGTGGTGTCGAGGGTCCATGAAGGCCTGGACCCATCCAAGGTGAGGCCGCTTACCTTCGCCAGACTCATCGAGACTCTGAGGCAGATTGGAGCTGAGGAACTGGCCAAGGCTGGGATGACGGATGGGATGAAGGAGCTCTCCGAGCTCGTTGCATATGAAGCCGCGGGGCTGTCAAGAATCCAAGCCCTCGCTTGCGACCAGTTCGTCACCGAGTTCTACGTTGACTCAGACGACTCTCCGGTCTACCTAGATCACTCGAGGGCGGGGCGCTGCGAGACGTCCATCGTGCTCTGCGACAGGGAGAGGAGCGCCCTCGAGACGCACCTCGACACTTTCAGGGGCTACACTCTCGACTACACGACGCCCTCGCTCAAGAACGACCTGGAAGTCTCGTCCGCGAGGCTCAGAATCTCCCTGGACCTGGAGCCCCTCGCCGTGAACAGGTTCTCTCTCGACGTCCGCCGCCTCAACATAACGTCGCTCTCCCTCGGGCAGCTCGTTCGAATGAACGTGCTTTCCCGCGAAGCCGGCGCCTTCCTCGCCGCGTGGTTGGAATTGGGCGGTAACGTCACCATTATCGGCGAGACAGGCACCGGAAAGACCACGCTGCTCAACGCGCTCGACGAAGCGATCGATCCGAGCCTCAGGCGCGTCTATATCGAAGACGCGGTGGAGACCAAGGAGCTTCTCTCAAGGGGGTACCATCAGATGAAGATCAAAGTGGACCCCTTCGAGAGGCGAGACCCCTTCGGCCGGACCAAGGAGACCGAGATCGTCAAGGCCCTCCATCGCTCCCCCGACATCGTGATCCTCAGCGAGCTGCAGTCCGCCGAGCACAGCCGCGCCTTCTTTCACGCGCTCTCCGCGGGCATAAGAGGCATTCAGACATTCCATGCGTCTTCGGTGGAACAGGCGGTCAGAAGGTGGGTCACGGTCCACGCAATCCCGAAACAGAGCCTGCTGGACCTGGGTCTTCTCGTCCAGATGACCAGGCCTGACAGGCTGAAGCCCTTCAGAGCGGTGTCAAGGATCTGCGAGGTGATGGGCGAGAATGCAGAGCCGCGCCTCAGAGACATCTACGACAGGGATCGGACGTTCCTGCTTCAACGGATCGCATCCTGGGACAGGGTGGGATCGCCCGAAGGGAGGACCCGCGAGGAGCTGGCGAGGCGAGTGGCTGAGAAACAGGATGCAGCGGACGAAGTGCTTCTCACGAGTTGAGGTTCGCATCCTACGACTACTACGGGATCGACCCCGTCAGGCTTGTCCTGCTGGCGTTCTTCGCTTCGGGCCTGGCAGTCGCCGCCGTGTACATTACCAGCGAGAGCGTCCTCGGCGGCGAGACTCCCGTGGTCTGCCTCATCCTTGGAGCGATAGTGATGTACCTGGTTCTTTCGGCTCCGCGGAGGATGGCAGAGTCAGCGACCCTCCAGCAGGCCAAGGAAGCAACGATTCTCGCCGCCGCCGGCTCGGCCAGCCTTGAGGCGACTCACTCGAGGACTCGGTCAGTGCTCGCACTCGATTCCGGGGACGAGACCATCGCAAGGTTGCTCGTCGCATCGAAGCGCAACCTTCTGCTGGGCTACAGCGTGGCGGACTCGCTTGGCGGGGCGGTGGACGGAACGGCATCGCAGTCCGCCAGGAACGTCCTTGAGGCAATGGCCAACGCCGAGGCTTCGACGATAGAGGAGGGGGGCGAGGAGACCCAGGCGATATCCCAGGCCTCGCAGCTCTCTGAAGAGTCCAAGCTGCCCCTGTTCATGGCTGCGGCGTTCTTCGCCCCGATACTCCTGACACTCTTCGCGGTCCTGACACACCAGACCGGGCCCGGGAGCTTCGGGGTTCTGGTCCTTCTCCAGATGGTGATCCTGGACATCGCGTACTACGTGTCGTCTGCAGAAAGGGACAAGCTGCGATGAACAGGACACTCGAACGCCTTCTCCTCCTTAGGCGCGTCTTCACTCACGCGAGAGAGGGGAAGGGCCTCGCAACGGCCCTGGTGGAGACATTCCGAGCCGGCGACAGCGAGTCGCGGGAGGTCGCGAGGAGGATACTCCTCGGTTTCAGGGTTCGCGATGCTCTCGAGCCCATCTCCGGAGGGAAGTCGAGGGAGATTTCGGTCCTGGCCGGCCTGCTGGCCGGCTCCCCCGCTTCCAGCGCCCAGGTCGTCGGCAGGAAGGGTGAACGGCTATCCTTGATGTTTGAGAGGTGGCTCAAGCTGAAGGAGACGCGCGTGATGGAGCAACGGGTGATGCAGATGAGGGGCCACCTGATGGCGGCCGTAATGGGGGCGGTGGTCGCGATGCTTGCGTCGCTCGGTCCCCTTGTCTCCGGCTTGACCTTCTCACAGGCGCCGCAGAGCACAGGTGCAGGGACCCTTCTCCTTTGGTCCGCGATTCTGGTGGGCACGAGCTCGGCGACCCTGGGGATCTTCATGTCGGGAAAGCGGTTCTATGTCGACGTTCTGGTGGCCATGGCCGCGTTTGCGCTGTCAGCGGCTGCCGTCGCACCCCTCGCCAGCGTGCCCGTTGTCGGGCTGTGGGCGATTAAATAGAATGTCCCGATATTCATTCAATGAGAATCCTCGGCCGATTGTTCAAGGAGCGAAGGGCGGCTCAGCTCGTCGAAGAAGCACTGCTCCTGTCGGTGGCGCTGGTCGCGCTATCGCTGCTGGTCGGAGGCATAGAGTCCATTCTAAAGGCCAGCTCCAACTACACGTCCAGCATCTGGAACCAGATTTCCTCAGCAATCAGCAGCATGTTCAGCTCCTTGTTCCACTGGTGATGACTTGCGAGAGGAAGGAAAGGGCCTGCTGTCGAGGGTCGCCTGGAAGATCCGGCCCACCGAGACGCTGAAGCTGGACGCGGTGCGCGTCCTGGAAACGAAGTACCTCTCCCTCGCCAGCGGCTCGAAGCAGCGGCTTCTCGCGCTGATGCGGGTGAGGCTCTCGGAGGGACCTGAGGATGCGAAGCTCGACTACGCGTCTGCTCTCAAGGTCACACTCCAGCAGCAGCGGATGAAGGGCCTCTTCGACGGCCTCCACAGGGCCGAAGTTCCCTTCCTCTACATATCCATGATGTCGCCAACACCGTCTGAGGACCAGGGGACGGAGATGTTCGAATTCGATCTCGTGGTCGGAACCTGGGTCGACTCGCCACTGAAGTCCGTGGAGGAGGAGATCCGCACGCTCGAAGAACACGCCAGCGTCCTCGCGGCCACGCTGACCGTGGCCCTCCCAAGCGCCACGGTGAGGCGCCTGAGTCGCGGCGAGCTCAGAGACTTCGTGAAGGCCCTCTTCCTACCGCACGAGCCAAACCTCCCTCAGGTCGGAAACGCGTCTCTGGTGAGCACGCTCGAAGCGTTCGACGACAGGAGCCCGATGGCCAGCAGAGAGAACACCTCGCCGGAATTCTACGTGCCCAACTCGGCCGAGTCCGGCAGGGCGGGGCTGCTCCTGGGCACGGTGAAATCGTCCGGCGGGGAGTTTCATGACTTCAGGCTGCAACTCGACGACCTCAAGCGGCACGTAGCTGTGCTCGGCATGACCGGGTCCGGCAAGTCCACGACCGCCGGCGTCATAGTGAGGCAGGTCGCCGAGACCGGCCTCCCCGCGCTGGTCCTCGACTGGCACAACGAGTACGGCGATGTCATCAGGAAAGTGGGAGGCGAGGTCATCTCGCCGGGGAAGGGCGACTTCGCCATCAACCCGGTGGGCGGTCCTGCGACCCCGGACGTGGCGGAGCACATCGCGATGGTCACTGACATATTCACGGACATCTATCACTTCACCCACCCTCAGGCGTACATGTTCCGAAACGCCATGCAGAAGTGCGTCGGCGAAAGCGCCGACGAGGAGGTGCCCTGCCTCACCTCGCTCGTGAGGACCATCGAAGCGTATCCCCTCAGATCGGCCTACGACAACGAGACCAAGGTTGCTCTCCTAAGGCGACTGGTTCCCCTGACCCAGGGCCAGGCGGGACGGGCTCTGAACGCTCCGAGTTCCGCCACCGTGGACGAACTCCTCGGCAAGGTCCTCTGCGTGGAGCTGGGCCACATGAGGGACAGCCAGACGAAGAGCATCTTCTCCGACATACTTCTGAAGATGATCTACGAGTATCGCATCCAGCGGAGGAGCGGGCTGGAGCACCTTACGGTGGTCGAGGAGGCCAGGAACCTGGCGCCGGCCAGAAGGCCCGAAGATCCGCCCAGCGTGGGCGAGAGGATGATATCCGAGCTCAGGAAGTTCGGCGAGGCGATGCTGTTCATAGCCCAGTTCCCGACCCAGGTGGCTCCGGAGATAATCAAGAACTCCGGCGTCCGGATCATCCACAGGGTCGCGTGGCCGGAGGACGTAGCCCTTCTCGGCGATTCGCTCAGCCTCAGCAAGGAACAGAAGGAGCACATCACGAGGCTTGGGGTCGGCGAGGCGGTGGTTAGCCTAAGCAGGATACAGAGGCCGATCTTGGTTCAGGTCCGCGCCGAGCCCGTCCTTTCCACCGAAAGCAGGGACTCGAGCTTCTCGGCCGAAGCGTAGAGAGGAATCCAGTCCAGCCTCGCCGCCGACCTTCTAGCTCCCTTGACCATCCGGGCCAGCTCCGACGCGGCCGCCTCGGGCGAGGTGTGGGTCGTTTCCAGCTCAGTCACAGACCTTTCGCCGAAGGCCTCCAGGGCCGATGCGGCCGTGACGCCTATGAGCTCCGCCTCGACGTTCTCCCGGACCTTCCTGCGCCCGTACCCCCTCTCTGTGAGCCTGCGCCTGAGCTCCAGCGGCTCGCAGCGGAGTACGAAGACCAGCTTGACGTCATCGCCCCTCAGAACGTCGGGCAGCAGGTGGCCGTAGACGACGCACGGGTCCCGCGTCCGGGGGAGAAGGTACCTCCGGAGCGCCGCGGTGTCCACCGTGAGCCCATGGCTTGTCATGGATCCGGCCCCGGACTCGGCCGCGAGGTCGTTCAGGCTGAGCGACCGAACGCCAAGGGCTTCTGCGAGGAGCGGCGCGACCGACTTCTTGCCGGTGCCGGGCGTGCCAGTCACGCCTATGACCCTGCCCCCGCTCGAGCGCGCAGGAGTCATGGCTTCAGGAGCGGCGCGAAAACAGGCCCGAACACGGGCCCGAGGGACGGCGCCAGGAAGAGATACCAGATAGGCACGAGAATGAGCGGAGTGAAGATGAGTATCCAGCAGGCCAGCCTGATGAGCCGGATCAGGACGGCCTCTAGGAGCGATCCTTCGTACAGCTGGGCCACCAACCTACCGAAGCTGAGCCTGAGGCTCATGGAACATCCCCGCTCTTGGTCGTGGCCCTAGCTCGCCCCTGGCTGAGCCTTCAGGAGGTCTCTGTAGTGCGACCTGAACTTCGCCACCTTCGGTGAAATCACCGCCCTGCAGTAGCCCTGCGAGGGATTCTTCCTGAAGTAGTCGTGGTGGTACTCTTCGGCGGGATAGAAGGCCGTCAGTGGCGCGACCTGCGTCACGACCGGCTTCCCGTAGACCTTCTCGGACTGGAGGCGAGAGATTAATCCCTCTGCCTCCCTCCGCTGCTCCTCGCCTTGGTAGAAGATTACGGAACGGTACTGGGGCCCTACGTCGCCCCCCTGGCGGTTCGGGGTCGTGGGGTCGTGAGTGGAGAAGAACACCTCCAGCAGGTCTTTGAAGCTGATGACGGACGGATCGAACGTCACCTGAACGACTTCGGCGTGCCCCGTCTTGCTGGTGCAGACCTGTTCGTACGACGGGTTTGCGACGGTGCCCCCAGAGTACCCGGGCTCGGCCTTCAATACGCCCCGGAGCTCGCTGAAGACCGCCTCGGTGCACCAGAAGCAACCCCCGCCGAAGACTGCTGTCTCGGTCATGGACGCGTTTCGTTGAGTCCGGAACTTAAACGTTGCATATGCAACCGCCGGCCACCCGGAGGCCCTTCCCGTTGAGGTCGACCACAGCGGCCCCCATCCCTTTCCAGACGGGGACCTCGTAAGGCAGTTTGGCCGAAATCTCGCCGTCCCTGGCCCCCTTCGCCATCGAGGCAGTTACCATTTCCCCGGGCAGCTGAATGTGAAGGTCGCGGTCCGAGACTGCCTGACGATAGTAGGGTGAAGGCGCGAACGAGAGCGACAGCCTATCGGTGACCGCGAGTGAGCCGTCGTCGAGCCAGTGGGTCTTC
>DATJAJ010000021.1:0-10284 GCA_035516335.1 Nitrososphaerales archaeon | reverse complement strand
GGGAGGACCGCCAGGGCGGGGAGAGCGGGCAAGGCCTACTCCTTCGTCTCGAAGGAGGAGTCGGGAGACTTTGGGCGGATCCTCAGACTGACCAAGGCGCCGATACTTCCCATGAGGCCGGAGGACAAGCTGCACGCGTTCGTCCCAGGCACGTCGGTCCACAGCAATGGAGGCGGGGGGTACGGCGGCCGTGGATACCGCGGCCAGGGCGGCCGGAGCCAGCACGGCTACAGACGCTACCGCTGAACGCTGGATTCGTCTTCCAGGAAACCGCGCGGACGTCAGCTATCCTGCCGACTTCGCATTCAGTCGCCGCTGGTGTGAAGAACGCACTTCCCTGGGTCTTTTCGGCCGCGGCGCGTATCTCCTCCTTCTTTCGTTTCGTCAACCTGGTCGATCGGACCATTACCTCCTCTTGAAACGTGCCTCCTCTCCTTTAGGCGTTGATGCGGCGTTGTCGTAGAAGAACCTGACCTCGGGCTTGCTGCTCAAGGTCGCTTGGGCCGTGTTTCCGACTAGAACTAACCTGACCGAGGTAGTCCCCAAGTCCTGCTCGCTGGCGTCAACATCCGAAGAAGCAGGCGTGAACGAACTAGCTCGACCAGGCGGATTAGCGCCAATGTGGGAGCACGCCTCCGCCGGGAAGGCCCATCCGCGAGAAACCACGGGAATCGGCAATTTTGCAGCCTCGCAAAATGGAAGAGTGGTCCGGACCACAAAATCTTAGGCGTTTTTATAACAAGATTGGACCCTTTTGGTGATTTTGTCTGCAGTGGACCTAGACCCGATCGGGTCGCGGATGCTCGATTCGATAAAGGCGACCTTGACGAAGGTGCTGGGCCCGGAGAGCGCGCAGGCGATAGAGTTCTACGTCGACAAGCACCTCGCCCTGAAGGACCCGGGGGCCTTCGAGCAGGCCCTGACTGACTTCCTGGGGTCGCAGGCGGGGAGCCTCATCATCGACGCGATCAAGGCGGACCTCAGGAAGGAGAACGAAAAAAAGGCAGGGATGCCCGAGCCCGTCTCCAGGTTCCTTTCGCACCAGAGACAGAGCGACCCGAACAAGCCCCCGGTTGGCCCCACAAACAGGCGAGCACCCAAACTGAGCGGCGTCCACTTCGAGCGCTTCGCCAAGGCGGCCAAGCTCGCGACGGGGAGGGGGATCTCGTTCAAGGACCTCGTCACGGAGGGCCTGGTGTCAAGCCAGGGCGAGACCTGCGGGTACGCGACCCTCGCCTGCCTAGGGAGGAAGGCCCTGGACGACCCCGAAGCCTTCGCCACAAAGGTCGCTTCGATATTCAGCCTAGAGGGGATAACGATACTGGACAGCCTCACCGCCTTCTGCGAGGCGAAGGCCAAAGAGCGCCAAGTCACCGCCCTCTGACTGGAAGAGGCCCGTCTCATTCAAGGCTCATGATCGCAGCATAGGCAAGTCGTGCAGCGCTCCAAGATTTGAGAATCCAGGCGGTTTCAGGCAAGTCTCCACGGGGCGCGGCGGCCCGGGATTGCGACCACCGCCAACACTTTCCCGTTCCTGAGCGTCTATCCGAACGAGATTAGCGTCGCCGCGCTCCCGGTGACGCAGCGCCTGTCGGGAAACATATCCTATTCGTACACCATCATCTCGACAGGCTGGGCCCTGAATCTCGGGCCGCTTGTCCTGTCAACTAATCACTCAGGCGATGCACCGTCGTCGACGGCAGGCGCCATCTCATCTGCGGAATGGACTTGCCTCTTCCCGGCGGCCCAAGGATTTTCACGGATGCCCTGATCTGCAGGCGGAAAGCGCTCTGCCGTCGAGCTTACCGCTCTCTCTGCTAGCGTGGTGAAATACTTCCAGGTCGCCAGCTTGAAACAGGTCGGCACCTGACAGATCAAGACGTCGTCCGTCATCGGCACGATGGTCTTGGACGCGACCTTTTCTGCGTGCTCCGCACAGAGATAGACTATTATCTTCACGGCTTGTATCACGTCTTTCTTGATGGTAGTTAGTCGTATCGCTGCCTTTTGAAGCTGCGGAGGTGAAGGGATACACGGGGGCCCGGAGATTTATTAGGGACTGCGCCCGTTTTTGGGCGCCATGAGGAGCGCGATGATGGCGGGGATTGCACTCATTCTAGCAGTTGCGGGTCTCGGAACGGGCTACGGCATCGGAAGTGCGACCAGTCACACCCAGACAACAACCTCGACGGCGACCGCGACTGTCACAGTGACGAACAGCACCAACCCCTGGACGGTCATCGTCCAGAACGGGACGTTCACGGGACCGGGATGTCCATCACGTCCCGCACAGGTGTTCCTGGCCTTGCGTATCCCCTGCCTTCACTTGGTGAACTCCACCACGTGGAACGCCTCTCTTGTGGCGTACAACGGCAAGGACTTTTACGCCACGACAGAAACGGTGGGATTGCTGAACTCGACCGTCTCCACAACCTACACCGTCTGGTTCGACAACACGACAGAATATTGCGTGAGTCCCTTCCTGGCGGTAAGCGAGCTCCCGACCTGCCCACCACCATAAGAGACTTGTCCGGCGGAGGCGCAATGAAACCCTCCCCGCACGGCGAATCGCTCCATCGCAGACGATTCGGTTCGGACGAGCGACACCTTAAAGACTGTCCCACCGCAATCCCGTCGGGACAAAGGCGATGAGCACCATCGACAAGGCGCTGGAAGCGAACGCAAACTATGCAAAAAACTACGACCCAAAACTCGGAAAGGGTCCCCCGTCTCCCAAAATCGTGGTCGTGACCTGCATGGACCCGCGGGTCTCAGACCTCCCCGGGATTCTGGGCCTGCCGCGCGCCGACATCGACGTCATCCGGACCGGCGGACCCGCGGTGACAGAGGACGTCCTCGGGGAGCTCGTCGTTTCCAACCGCGTAATCGGAACCAGAGAGATACTGCTCCTCAACCACACCGGCTGCGGGTTCACGACGTTCACGGACGACGAGCTGAACGCGAAGCTGAGCGCCTCTACCGGTGATGCGTCGCCGGCCCCGATGCGCTTCTTCTCCTATAAGGACCCCGAGGAAAACACCCGGGAGCAGATCAAGAGAGTCAGGTCGCATCCCTGGATCTCCAAGGACGTCCCCGTGCGCGGTGTCATCTTCGACGTGGACACGGGCAGGTTGCGCGAAGTCAAAGCATGATTCCTGCTTCCTTCTAGGAAGAGTCGAGCGGATTCCAGTGGCTAAGAGAGCAACGAATACGGTGCTGGAGCACCGTAGGTCGGCTTCTGCGGCCGGTGATCTGGATGCGGAACTTGTCTTGTCCTACGCGCACACGCTAGTATAGCTCAACGTGCGGATGGAACGCCCCGGCGGAGGCGCGACGAACGCCTTGCACGGCGAGATAGGTTCCGCACCCATTCTTCGCGCGCTCGATAACGGCGCTTAAATCCAAAATTCGCCTTGGAGCGCATGCTATCCGAAAAGGAGGGAAGGCTTTCTCCGGAGGTCGCGGTCCATCCCGACGGCCGGAGGGTGAAGGTCGACAGCATCGGCGTGTCCCACTTCCGCCTCCCGCGCCCAATCGGTGCAAGAACCGTGTCGACTAGCCAACGCCAGGAGATCCCCGGGCGCAGATTACCCTCATGCACGGCGAAAAATCCTTCCCGAAGGCAATTGAGTGAGATTGGCGTTGGATGAAAGGAAGGGCAGGTCCGGAAAGGATGGTCTTTGGCAGGTCGTCGGGATTGATGAGGACCCGTTATGGCGTTGGGTTGTTGTCTTCTTTTCACTGCTCATCGCACTGAACATCGCAACTTTCGCCATCGGTCCGTCAAATCTCTCGGTTCTCAAGGTGTCTAGGTCTCAATGGTGGGGAGCAATCACTTCAATCGGGCTGTTCGACGCTTGGGGGAGTGGCGCGGCTCTGGCGCTATCACCCCCACTGTGGTTCTTGCTGAACACTCGCCTGCCAAGCGGGGAAAGAAGGGGCAGGTCGCAATTCTTCATAATGGGATCGATTGCCACAGCAATCTCCGCTAACTTTTTTTGGATCGTTTCGAAGCACGGTCAGTTCGAGTTCAGCTATGGGGTGTCTGGGGTCGATGTCGCCGCCGACGGAATTATTTTGGTGTTCGCCCTTGTAAATCTGATTAGCTCCCTGACACGAAAAAGCGGGTTCGTTATGGTGCAACCTAGAGCGAATGACAAGAAGGGATTCGAAAAGTTCGTTCGATTCATCTACTTCGTGCTAGCCATTGCGATGATTGCTGTTCCGGTCAGCCTCATAGAGACGGCCGCCTCAAACGTCAATACCGAGGATCACGTACTATCGCTGGCGTTCAGCGTTGGCGGCACAACAATCTTCGAGTCTCTTCGGTTCCTTGTTCGGCATAGAGAATCAACCCTCTTCACTCCCCCGGCGAGGCGCTATGAACCGTCGGCCAATCTATAGCGGAAATTCACATCCCAAATAACCAAGGGGCTCGCCCACATTCCAGTAGTTCACGAGACCCTTGTCCAAATCCGACTATGATAGCAACGTAGTCTACGAGCTCAAGAGGCGGATGTGGAAGGAGGCGTACAAGTACGCGAAGGAACTGAACGCCAGGGAGTTTGGGAAGCGCTCGGTCTCGGTGCTGGAACTTATCGCCGCGTTTCGCTCGATGATCGATGAGGCCAACCACAAATGGATAGAGGGGAACAGGACGTGGGAGGACATCCTCGCGAGCGAGCCCTAGATTGATCAGATGAATGCCTCGGCGGCGCGATGAACCCCGCGCATGGCGGCCCAGCCCTCGTTCGGAAGGTGGACCGGCTGTCAGGCGCGACTTGTCCCTTTGAACTGCAAGACGAACGTGGCCAGCGCGACCGCGTACGCCAGGCTGCAGACCGCGAAGGTGACCCCGAATCCGTAGCTCATCGAGATAACCCCTCCCAGGAGGCCCCCCGCCGCCGTCCCGAGCCCCGCGAACGCGCCGTAGAGCCCGACCCGCCCCGACCGGGCCAGCTCCAGGAACATGCACGTGCTCGCGACGTCGAAGAGCGCCCAGACGCCCCCCATCACGGCGAGCACGGCGAAGTCTGCGGTGAACCCGGCCCGCCCGCCCACCAAGAGGAGAGCGGGTATCATGAGCATCCTCAGCGCCGCGGCCAGAAGCAGGCTCCGCCTCGCCCTCTCGGCTATCCCCCCTACGAGGAGGTACCCCAGGGTGTTCCCAAGGTCGTTGGCGAAGAATAGGAGGAAGACGCTCGAGGCGGAGTAGAATCTGAGGAAGTAGACCGGGAGGGGTGAGAACAGGGCGGCGGCGCCGAGCGAGAAGCAGAAGACCCCGACCATGAAGAACCCCAGGGTCGGCTTGAAGATTCTCCTGATGCTGCCGGCGGTGGTGTGTCTGGCGTAGACGTGGGCGTTCGCCACCAGGACCGAGGCGCTGACGAGCGTGTTGGCGAAGCGTTCGATGCCAACCAGCCTTCTCTCGATGATCAGGACGGGGTCGCGGACCCAGACGGCCGCGACCAGCGCGGAAGTGAAGAAGAGCGCCGCGCACAGGACGAACTGCGTCTCCAGGCCCAGGACCGAGCTCGACGCGAACCCGATGCCGAGCCCGATGGTCTCGCCCGCGCTCTCCAAGAACTGGAGGCGGGCGAACCCGCCCCGCCAGCTCGTGTGGCTCTCCGACTCGGCCATCAGTATCTGACGCGACGGCATGCTCGCCGCGTACGCCACGGATTTCACGATGGCGAGGATGAAGAGCTCGGTGGCGCTGTGCGCCGTCGGGATGAGGAGGAGGACGGTGCCAGTGGCGATGAAGGAGAGGACGAGGAAGGGCCTGAACCTTCGGACCCTGTCCGTCGCCCATCCCCAGAACATCATCGAAGGCATGAGGACCAGGGACGTCGAGCCGGCGAGGAGGCCCACCTGGAGCACGTCGCCGTGGAGGCTCGTCGCCAGAAAGAGGACGATCAGCAGGTTCGAGAGGCCGACCGCGACCCCCTGCGGGACGAGGCTGAGCATCCACTGTCTGGCGTCCAAGTTCTTCGGACGCGGAACGGGCGCCGTAAGTACACTCGCCGTCAAGATTCATTGCTTTTGTTGTGAAGAAAGTTGCTAAAGCCCCTCTCTTGACGACGCCCCAGAGGACGGCGGACTACGGCGAGGCCGTTCGGGTCACCGCGCTCGATCTCTCCACCGCAATCTCGTATGAGAGCCTGAACAGCTCCACCGCGGACCCCACGTCTCCTTCGTCCCTGAACCTGAACGTTATCCAGCCGCTGTGGGGAAGGATGTGGTGCGGCTGCGCCCTCCCTTCCTCGACAAGCTTGTCCCTGACCTCCATCGGGAACACGATGTCCGCCTGGTAGTCCCCGTGGACGTGGCCCAGCTCCCGCCTGCCATACCTGAATTCGGTCCCCCCGAACCTGTGAGGGCTCGCGGTGACCCCTTCCCATCTCGAGACCTCGGCAGCAATTCTGTGCTCAGCGCCGCGGACCCCCAAATTTGTCGCCTGTTCCGCGCGCGAGGCTCCTGATATCCGTTGAGCCAGCGCCCGCCTGCCTTTCAATCGCCCCGGGCGCAGGCGCAATCACCCTGTCAATCCCGGCTACGCGGGTGACCACGCGTTGCCCTCGTTGCGCAGCTCCTGCATCAGCGCGAAGATCCCCGCGGGCGGCAGGATCCCCTTCTCCGTCACGTAGAAGTCGATGTACTCGGGCGGGGTGAAGTCGAAGACCAGGTTGCTGAACTTCACCTTCGGGTTGTGCTCCATCCAGGCCTTCGCGGCGATCTCGGTGGGGTCCCTCTCCTCGACCTCGACCAGCCTCCCGGTCAGCGTCCCAAAGTCGACCTTGTAGGTCTCGGCGGCGACGATGAAGTTCACTCGCGCCTCCTGCGCGAGCATGGCCACAAGGGACACGCCGATCTTGCTCACCAGCGCGCCGTTCCCGGAGATCGCGTCGCACCCCACTATCGCCTTGTCCGCGTCTCCCATCATCATCCTGCAGGCCGAGTCGCAGATCAGCGTCGTGTCTATGCCGTAGGCGGCTAGCGCCGCCGCTGTCTTGTGCCCCTGGTAGTTGGGCCTGGTCTCGGTGCAGTACACCGTGATCCCCTTCCCCATGTCGTGCGCCTTCTTCATGACGCTCATCGCGGCCTCGCTGTCCGAGTGGGTGATGATGGTGTCGCCGTTCTTGATGCGCCTCGCGCCGATCTCTCCTATTGTCGCCACCGCGTCCGTGCTGTACGCCAGAAAGTCGTTCGAGGCCCTCACTATCGCGTCCCTTACGTCCTCGACAGAGCCCCCGGATTCGAGGCACCTCGCCCCCCGGTTGAGGACGTAGTTGACGCCGTTGGTTAGCGCGAACGCCGTGGGCCTCGCCGACTTGAGCTTCCCTCCCGCCTTGAGGATGTGGTCGAAGTACCCTGCCTGGGTCCTTGCGCCGGGAGCCTCCGTGGCGTAGTCCCTGAGGGCCTGCACGGCGTACCTTGCGACCCTGCCTCCCCCGCGGACTTTCATCGCCTTTAGACTGCCGCACGCGTCGTCCACAGAGACCCGTGGGAATTCGCGTCCCGCATCCTTTTCGCCGCCCGGCATTTTCCTGTGGCTGTCACGCCTCTAGGGAACTTAATAATTTGACCCTCTCCAGCAGGTTCAACATACGAATGAGACGCCCCCGCCGGAGGCGCAATGAACCCAAAGGCGGCGCATATTTTATACACATAGTGCACATAACAACCAATGGCGCACAAGACGATCACGATCTCTGACGACGCGTACGAGGCGCTCGCCAAACCAAGGAGAGAACGAGTCTTTCACGAAGGTGATAACCAGGCTTACCTCGGGGAGCGACAGGGCGAGCTCGCTGCTCGAGCATCTCAGGGACCCGCCGGCTGACGAGGAGCCGGCAGGGAGCGTAGAGAGGGCGATGCGAAGAACCAGGAGCGCACGGCTGATGCCGGCCGACCTCTCGCGCGGGCGATAGCATGGCCGCAAGGACCAGGCCGCGATCGATGGTCCGCCCGACCGCGTGATTTGAATGCCGAGACCGCGGCAAGAGGGCGCTCGGAAGGAAAAGGGGGAGATGGGCACTTGCGTGCCCATCGCTTCTAAGCGAGTTCCACTCTCACGGGCACGGGGTTGCGGATTGTGTCCATCACCACGGACGTCTTCGCTGCGTGCTCGAGCAGCTCTTGGATCTTCTCCCGCGGGGCGTCAGCCTTCACGTGCGCCCTTACCCTGATGCTCTGCAGCCCGGGGCGGATCTTGTCTGAGAGCTGCAGGAAGCCCTGCAGGTCGACGTCGCCGTCGATCTCGTACTCGAGCGACTCCACCCTGACTCCCTGCGCCGACGCCGGATAGATGAAGGCCACGGTCATGCAGCCCGCGAGGGCCGACAGCAGGGCCTCGACCGCGTTCGGGGCGGTGTTGGTTCCGAGGAGCACGGGCGGCTCGTCCCCCTCCATGCTGAACGCCTCGGTCCTACTGGAGTCCTCCTGCCCGGCCCCATAGAAGGACTTCATGTAGGCCGTCGACTTTGCGCCGCCACCCCAGCGGCTGGCCGAGCGAAAGCTGAACTTCGCCAGGCTTGGCGTCCCCTTTATCGCGTTCACAGTGCCGACCAGCTGGTCGACGTTCACTCCGTTTTGGATTTGCGCACTTTGCGCTTTTGTTGTCATGGGCGCAAGGTGGTGCTGGAGCGATATAGTCGGGGCGGGAAACCCGTGCCCGAAAGCTACAACGCGGCTTATTACACGCGAGAGGTAGGCGCGTCGCCTTGGACTCCACAGACGTCCGAATCTTCTGCGAGATGGCGTTCCTGGAGCAGAGCTACGACGAGTTCAGGGAGAGGCGTCCGAGCGCGGCGAAGATGGGAAAGAAGCTCGGGCTGGACGAGAAGACCGTGAGGATCCGGGTGAACAAGATGGAGGAGTCGGGCTTCGTCAAGTACTACCAGGCGGCGCCCAGCCTGGCTCTCTTCGGGATGCACCACGTCGGCATCTTCAGGTTCGAAGCCCTGAACCTGTCAACGAAGTACGCCCTCATGAGCAGGCTGGACGAGGTGCCCCGGCTGGTAGAATCCTCAGATTACCTCGGGCCGTTCATCACCGGGAGCATCGCGGGCGCGACCCCGGAGGAGGCCAGGAAAGAAGCCGAGGGCCTCGCGGCGCACTACGAGCTCAGCATCGAGCTCCTGGGAGACAGGGAGGTCGTCGCCCCCGCCTCCCGCCTTGACAGGCTGGACTGGCAGATAATCAAGGAGCTCAGGTATGACGCGAGGGTGGGAGACAGCGACCTTGCCAAGACACTCTCGGTCACGGAACGGATGGTCGGGTACCGGGTCTCGAAGCTGCTCGGTTCCGGCGCAATCAAGATCAGGGCGGTCATCGACCCCCAAAGGCAGGCAGGGCTCGTGTTCTACGAGTTGGAACTTCACTGCGAGGCGCGCAGACAGGACGCGGTCTCAAGATGGCTGAAGGAAGGCTGGGGCGACCGACTGTGGATGCTCAGCAGCCCGGTACCGGGAGTCCTCTTGGCGTCGCTCTTCTGCTTCACCCTCGCAGAACCGGAGGAATCGGCGACCCGGGCCCTCAAGGAGGAAGGGGTGAAGCGCTGCATCCTCTTCATCCTCAAGGAGGTCATAGAGCCGAAGCGCCCAAACTGGATCGACTCGCTAATCGACCTCAGGCTGGCGTCATAGCCCGCTGCGATCCCTCGGCGCTCAAACGGGCTTTGTGTGGGCCAGTATTTCGTCGTGCGTCATGACGGTCCCGGGATGCGCGTCTCTCAGGTGAATCATCGTGTGCTTCACGCAGTCTTCAGCGCCCAACGGCGAGACTATGGTCCATCCACACGAGCAAACGTTCATCGCTCCCATGCCTGGCGCTTGTGCGGGGGCTCCTATTTAGCCTGCCAGGGCGACCATCCCGGCCATCCGCCACCCATGACTCGACGTGCGGATGAAATGCACGGCGGAGGCGCGACAAACCTGGTAGACCTCTCTGGCAGCCGGTGTCTAGGAACAAGTCAAGGGCTGGAGAGAGCGTCCATCCGCCGGCCTACGCCAGCCCGAGCCTCCCCCGCAGGGCCTTGTACCTGCCGTCCCCCCTGACCCCGTCGAGGAACTCGTCGCTCTCCAGGTAGATGAGGTCGAACTCCCTCTCGGACCACGACCTCTCCAGCCAGGCGAACCCTTCGTCGTCCTCCCCCAGGTAGAAGTGGAGGTCGGCGATGAATCTGACCGTGGTGAAGGTCTCCCCGACGTGCTCCTTGAGCCTGGGGAGCAGCTCACGGACGGCCCGCCTGTCGTCCTCGAGGCAGGCCAGCATCGCCCGGGC
>DATJAJ010000020.1:0-8407 GCA_035516335.1 Nitrososphaerales archaeon | reverse complement strand
GCGCTCGATGGCTTCGCCTGACTTCCCCACGCCTATGTTGACCACTACTTTGCCCACCCGTATGGTGCGCATTGGGTTCTCCTGAACTGTCTTCTGGCTCATGCTGCTTTCACGCCCAGAGAAATCATCGGCTCGGTCGTTCCAACCGGGAAGACCAGCCTCGATGGGATTTCTGCATCCCCGCTCGGGAGGGATATCTTAACCATTTTCTCTCTCGAGATGGTTCCCTTCTTCACGTCGACAATCTTGCCTACCTGGCCCGCCCTCTCGCCCGAGAGGATGAGCCCGAGGGAGTCCTTGGCGAGCTTGATCTTCGCCAGCACCTTCTGGGTCTCCACCTCGAGGAGGATCGAGTCTCCGGGCGACAGCTCCAGGGAGTCGTCGAGTATGGACCGCCCGTCGTGGAGGCCGTACTGAAGGTGGCCCCCGGTTGCCTTGCTCTTCGAGCGTATGCTGCAGAGCTTCTTTCCGGATTCCTCCTTCGATACCTTTGTTAGCAGCAGACCCTTCGGCGAGGGAACCAGCCTGTAGGTAACACCTTCCGCCGGCAGCCCTACAAGGTCGAACAGCCCCACTGGGAAGCTTGAAGACTTCCTTGGCCTTCCGTCCACGAGCACCTTGCCCGTCCTGACGACCTGCTTCAGCTCCTTCCCGGTTTGGACCAACGAGGCGAGGTCTCTGACCACGACGCCGAGCGGATAGGACGAAGACAGCGGGTGGGTGCCGGGCAGCGACTTGAACACGAACCTGTCGCCCTTCCTGGGTATGTCCCAGCCGCGGGGGGCGGCCAGCCTCTTCAGCTTGTTCCTTCCGCCCTTCTTGCCCATCTACTTCTCCGCCTCCATCTTCTTCTTCCTCCTCGAATCGTCCAGGTTGACGGCCGTCACAATCACGTTGTTGGCGCGAATCGGCACCGGAGCGTTGCCACCCGCCAGCTTCTCCCGGGTGACGCCTTCGACGTTGACCTGCCCCTTCTCCGGGAAGACCTTGGTGACCTTGCCTTCGATGTTCTTGAACTCCCCCCGGAGTATCTTGACAGAATCGCCTTCTCTGGGCCTCACGGTCCTGACCTTGTACTTTTCCCTCAGTTCCTTCGAGAGCGGCGAGCCGAAGTCCATATTCTCTGCCTCACACGACTATGGACGCCAGGTTGGCGATCCTGGGCCACTTTTCTGCGGCCTCGCTGGCCACCGGGCCCTTGATGTCAGTACCCTTCAGCTCCCCCTCGGGAGTTACTATCACCGCCGCGTTGTCTTCGAAGACGACCCTCTGTCCGCTGATTCTTCGCACGGGGTACTTCTGCCTGATAATCACAGCCCCGAAGACTTGCTTCCGCAGGTCCGGTGGTCCCCTCTTCACGACGCATATCACGCTGTCCCCCACGGAGGCGGCAGGAACGCGCTTCAGCCTTGCCTTCGCCTTCGTGACCTGGACCACCCTGAGCGTCTTGGCACCGGTGTTGTCGGCGCAGGTGATGACCGCGTTGAGAGGGATCGCCCTAGTGATGTAGTTCTTGAACTCCTCGACGCCCTTGGCCGAGACCGCGCGAGACTTCGTCGACACTACTCTTGACCCCTCGCTTCTACTACGACGAAGGTGATTGTCTTGGAGAGCGGCCTACACTCCGCGATCGTGACCGTGTCCCCTTCCCTCACCTCGATGCAGGGCGGCAGATGCGCGCTTATCCTGCTGCGCCGTCGCTCGCTCCTGTTGAACTTGCCCACCTTGTGCATGTACTCCATCTGGACCACAACGAAGTTCTTCCCCGCGGTCGAGACCACCCTTCCCGCAAGCAGCCTTCCTCTGACCTTGAGGGAGCCGTGGAACGGACAGCTCTTGTCCTCGCACTTCTTCTTCGGCATGACGACGTCGAGACCTGCGGTGCTCATTTCTTCTTCAACCTCAGACGGTCCTCTAGCCGCCCGACAATCTCGGACCCATTGATAACCCTCTTCGAACCCTGGACCTGGAACACTGCGCCGGCCTTCGGCACCACTATCGTCCTTCCGCCTTCGTCCAGCCGCAGAGTGTTCGACGTCTCGAGGACCACCTCTCCTGCTCGGCCGATCATTGATGGGTCCCGGCTGCCGACGATCGAAATCTCTTCCCCGACCACACTCATTCTACAATCCCCTTTTCGTGCATGATCGTCAGGACCTTCGCCACGTCCTTCCTGGCCCTCCTGATCTTCCCCACTTCCTTCTGAGAGAGGCCCCTGGCAGCCGTGCCGCGCAGCTTGGAGAGCTCCGACCTGAGGTCGAAGAGCGTCTGCCTGAGCTTCTCAGCGTCCTGTTCCCTCAGATCCTTGGTTCTCAGTTGTGCCATCCTGTTTCTTCTCCTCTTCTTTCATGTCTTCCTTGAACTGGAATTCCGGCTGAATAGCGTCCCTAAGCGCAATCTTCACTTTGATGCCGTAAAGGCCGAGCTTCAGAAGAACGTCAGTAGTCGCCTCTGTCACGGTCCTGTCGGCCGTGTCGCCGCTCTTCGGGACTATCCCTGCCCTGTACTTTTCGCCTCTGGACCTGTCGCTCCTGAGCTTTCCCGCCACGGATATCTCGCAGCCGGCCGCACCGGCGGCCATGATGTTGTTTAGAGTCCAGTTCGCTGCTCTTCTGAACGCAGTCCCCCTGGAGACGATCTGCGCCACTCGGGCAGCCATTATGCGCGCGTTCAGCGCCGGGTTCTCGACCTCAGAGACGGCGATCTGCGGGTTCGGGAATCGAAACTTCGCCGCCACGGCGTCCGTGAGGTCCTTTATGCCCGTCCCTCGCCTGCCGATGGCCAAGCCCGGCCTGGCCACGTAGACCTTGAGAGTCGTGCCCGAAGGCGACTTCTGGACTTCGAGACCCCCGTAGCCTGCTTCACGAAGGCTCTTCTCCAGGAACTCGTCCAGCTCGGCATAGGTCCGGCTGCTTTCGAGTATCGACTTCACCGAGCTGCTCTGTTGGTTCGACATGTCATCATACTTCCTTCCCTACCAACTCGATGTGAACGAGCTGATGGAAATTTGGCGAACTTCTGCCGAACGCCCTCGGCGTGTAGTCCTTAATCAGGCGACCAGCCTGGGCCGCAGCGTGGATTATCTCGACGCGGTCGGGGTCCAGGCCTCTGAACTCCGAGTTGCTCCTGAGGTTCTCCAGGACTCTCACGAAGACGCCCGCGGCCTTCACCGGGTATGAACCCGTGGGGAAGCCCGACAGCTCGCTCCTGTGGCCGACCTTGAGCTTGTGCCGTCTGAACGCGATGGCCATCTTCTTCTTCTCGACCAGCTCCAGAAGGTCGATCGCCTTCGGAATGGTCATCCCCTTGAGTGTAACGCAGATCTCGCGAGCGGCCTTTGGTGAAATGTTGACCTCTCTGCCACTAGCCCGCACGTGCACCGCTGGGTCGTAACCCTCGAAACTGTAGCCATATTGTGGCATCTAGGCCATCTCGGTGCCCTGCCGATTGTTGATGCGGTTAAAAACGTATCCATACGTGAAGCGCGTCTGAGCCCCAGACCGGCGTCAAATGCGCCCGATTCCCGACCGCGGGCCAGCAAAGCCTTAGAGAACGGCGTGGGCGGGTCGGCGGTGGGAACGGAATGGTAGAGACACTCAGGCACGACGTCGTGATTGTGGGCTCGGGGATCGCGGGCCTAAGGGCGGCGATCGAGGCGGCGAGGGTCAGCGGGGGCAAGGCCGACATCGCCGTCGTCACGAAGGTCCAGGCCATGCGCTCTCATTCGGTGAGCGCGGAGGGCGGCACGGCGGCGGTGCTCTATCCAGAGCTTGGCGACTCAATAGAGTCGCACTGTTTCGACACCGTGAAGGGGTCGGACTACCTCGCCGACCAGGACGCCGTCGAAAGGTTCGTGAACGAGATGCCCAGGGAAATCTACCAGCTCGAGCACTGGGGGATGCCGTGGTCGAGGAGGGATGACGGACGAATCGCCCAGAGGTGGTTCGGAGGATACAGCTATCCAAGGGCGACCTTCGCCGAGGACAAGGTCGGCTTCTTCGAGATGCAGACCCTCTACGACACGACGACGAAGTACGACAACATCACGTTCTACCAGGAGTGGTTCGCAACGTCGGTCCTCGCCGAGAACGGCCATTTCAGGGGCTTCACAGCCATTGAGAGGAAGACGGGCGACTTCGTTGCCGTTCTGGGGAAGGCTGGAATCATCGCGACGGGCGGGTCGGGGAGGCTGTACAGCTTCGCGACCTATGGCTACAGCTCCACACCCGACGGGATGACCATAGCATACAGGGCTGGCGTTCCGCTCAAGGACATGGAGTTCATCCAGTTCCATCCGTCCGGGATGGTGCCGTCAGGGATCCTGATCACCGAGGCCGCGAGGGGAGAGGGAGGCATACTGCTGAACAAGGACGGTGAGAGGTTCATGAAGAGGTACGCGCCTGAGAAGCTGGAACTCGCATCAAGGGACGTGGTCTCCAGGGGCATCATGACGGAGATAGAGGCGGGTCGGGGCTTCAAAGACCAGGCCAGCGGCCTTGACTACGTCCACCTGGACCTGAGCAAGATCGGCGCAGAGAAGGTGAAGGAGCGGCTCTCGGGCATCAGGGAAATCGCGATCAAGTTCAGGGGCATAGACATTGTCGACAAGCCTGTCCCGGTCAGGCCGGTCTGCCACTACGTGATGGGCGGCATCGACACGGACATCGACGGCGCGACCAAGATGCAGGGGCTCTGGGCCGCCGGAGAGGCAGCCTGTGTCAGCATTAACGGGGCCAACAGGCTCGGAGCCAACTCTACGTCCGAGTGCCTGGTATGGGGGAAGATAACGGGGGCGGAGGCAGCGAAGTTCGCCACCGGCAAGAGCTTCGAATCGATGGGCAACGAGCCAGTGATGCTCGAGGAGAAGAGAATCTTCGACGACATATTCCACGGGAGAGGCGGCACCAACCCCTACGAGGTGCGGGACCAGGTGCAGCGAGCCATGGACAAGAATGCCTTCGTGTACAGGACCGGAGAGGGGCTGAAGGAGGCCCTCTCAGAGATTCGAAGGCTGGCCAAAGAAGACTTCAGGCACTGCGATGACCAGAGCAGGGTGTACAACACGAACCTGAGCGACGTGCTTGAGGTCGAAAGCATGCTCATGGCCGCCGAGGTCCTCGTCGTCGGCGCACTGGCAAGGACCGAGTCGAGGGGCGCCCATGCGCGGAGGGACTTCCCGAAGAGGGACGACGCGAACTGGCTCAAGCACACCCTGGCCTACTACACGGCCGACGGACCGAGGCTGGACTACTCGCCCGCCAAGATTACGAAGTACCAGCCGATGGAAAGGCACTACTGAACAAACCGTAATAACACGTGTAAATGGAGATGGTTTCGCGACAATGAAGGCGGAGGAGCGCGCGGCCAACAAGAGGGGGATCCTCGGCTGGATCAATCCTCTCCATTGGAACATAGAAAGGTGGGCCTACGTCTTCCAGAGGGTGACGGGGGTAGGCATACTCCTGTACGTCCTGGGCCACCTCGGAGACACGAGCTTCTTCGTGGGCGGACCGCTCGGCACAGGGCCCAGCCCCGCTAGCTGGGCGGGGGACCTGTCCATTACCGAGAACGTGATCGGCCACACCATACTGACGCTGACCGTCCTGATAGTCGTCTTCCACGGGCTCAACGGCATAAGGCTCATCCTCGCCGAGTACGGGGTGATCTTCCAAAAGCCGGCTCGGATAGAGTACCCATACCAGGCGAAGGGTCTTCGAAGGATGCAGAAGCACCTGATCTGGCTGGCCATAGCGGCCGCGATTCTTGCCGCGTTCTATTCTGGGAGCATACTCTTCGGGTGATGGGCTTGCGCGAGTCTAGACTAATGCAGCTCCAATACGCCACCGCCATAGCCGCCGTAGTGCTTGTCGCGCTTCACCTGCTCATGCAGGGAGTGCTCTTCCCATACTCGATGGCCCTGTCGTTCCAGCACGTCCTCTCGATCTACAGAAGCTGGATAGACGGATCGATGCTCGAGATACTCTTGATCGTCGTTGTCGCGCACGGGTTCAACGGGCTCCGAATAATCCTCCTGGAGCTCAGACAGTCGAGGGCCTGGAGCAGCTGGGTGAACGCGGGCACGCTGCTGGCGGTGGGGCTTGCACTGCTCTACGGAACCCGGACGGTCCTGCTGGCAGTCACGGGAGCGGTCGGGTGAGACATTGGACGAAGTCAGGCTTCTGATAAAGAGGTTCAACCCGCAGGTGGACAAGAAGCCCAGATTCCAGGAGTTCACCGTGCCTTTCAAGGAGAGCATGACGGTCCTGGACGCCATACTCCACGTGAGGGACTACGTGGACCACTCCGTGGGAGCCAGGTTCTCGTGCAGGATGGCGTCCTGCGGCTCCTGCGGGATGAAGATCAACGACAGGCCGAGGCTGGCATGCTACACCAGGGTGGAGGAGCTGAAGAGCGACACGGTGAAGGTGGAGCCCATGGACAACTTCCCGGTGATCAAAGACCTGGCCACCGACCTCGATGGGTTCTTCGCCAAGCACAAGGAGATAGTGCCCCGCATGGTGCGCGCCGACCTCCAGGAGCTGGACAACCCCACCTCGGACTACCTCGTGAAACCGAAGGAGATGGAGGAGATCCTGCAGTTCACCTACTGCATAAAGTGCGGGCTGTGCACTTCGTCCTGTCCGACCGTCGCCACCGACAGCCTCTACCCCGGGCCGCAGGCGCTGGCCCAGGCCTACAGGTACGTCATGGATGTGAGGGACGAAGGCGCGGAGGAGAGGTTCAAGCTCCTCGACACCCAGCACGGGATCTGGAGGTGCCACTACGCCGGCTCCTGCTCAGCCGTCTGCCCCAAGGGGGTAGACCCTGCCCTGGGCATACAGCTGCTCAAGAGGCACGTAATGTCGGCGAAGCCCCCGCGAAGGGCTGGCGAAGGGGCGAAGGTCGACCTGAAGGGGAACAAGGAGCCGAGCTAGTCGGCGTCGGTATCGAGCTTGGTGCCCAGGTAGCCATAGACGCCCACCTTCAGAACCTTCATCCCCAGGAGGGCGCACTTCACCCTAGAGGGGCCCAGCTCCGGGTTCCCGAGCATCTTCAGGATCTCCTCCTTCGAGAGCGACTTCACCCACTCCAGCGGCTTCCCCTTTGCCAGCTCGGTGAGCATGGAAGCGGACGCCTGGCTTATGGCGCAGCCCTTGCCCGAGTACCTGATGTCCTGTATCTTCTGGTCCCCGCCGACCACGATCTGGATCTCGATCTCGTCGCCGCAGAGCGGGTTGCTGTCGTGAGCGTCGATGTCGAACTTCTCCAGCTTCCCGAAGTTCCTGGGATGGCGGTAGTAGTCCAGGATTATTTCCTTGTAGATGTCCGCTCCGCTCAAATCTCGAACACCTCTCTCGCCTTCCGTATGCCCGCGCACAGCGCGTTGACGTCGTCGTTGGCGTTGTACACGGAGAAGCTCGCCCTGCTGGTGGCGGCGACGTCGAGCCAGCGCATGAGTGGTTGCGCACAGTGGTGCCCGGACCGAGTCGCGATCCCCTCCATGTCCAGGAGGGTGGCCAGGTCGTGGGGGTGTATGTCACCCACGTTGAACGATATCACTCCTCCTCTTCGGTCCGCTCGTGTGGGGCCGTAGACCGTCAGGCCGGGTATCTCCCTGAGCATGTCCAGGGCGTACTTCAGGAGCGCGACCTCGTGTCTGCGGACGTTCTCCATGCCGAGCTTCGAAAGGTAGTCGACGGCGGCCCCGAGCCCGATGGTGTCGGCGATGTTCACGGTCCCCGCCTCGAACTTGTCTGGCGGGTCCTTCCAGGTCGCGTGGTCCTCGAAGACCTCTCGGATCATCTCGCCGCCCCCGTGGAACGGCTCCATCTCATCAAGCAGCTGCTTCCTCCCCGCAAGCACCCCGATGCCGGTCGGTCCGAGCATCTTGTGCCCCGAAAACGTCAGGAAGTCGGCCGCGAAGCGCGACAGGTCGACGGGCATGTGAGGCACAGACTGCGCCCCGTCCACGACGGTCTTCGCGCCGGCCCGGTGCGCCCTCCCGCAGAGCTTCGCCACGTCGTTGATCGTTCCTAGCACGTTCGAGCACTGCGTGACCGCAAAGAGGGCCGGTGACTCCTTCATCAGCTTCTCGAACTCGTCCATTGCGAGGGTTCCGTCCGCCTCGAGTCCAACGAGCTTGAGCTTGGCGCCCTTCTTCGCCGCCAGGAGCTGCCAGGGCACGAGGTTGCTGTGGTGCTCCATCAGAGTGGCGACGATAGTGTCCCCCCGTCGGACGTTGCCCTCTCCCCATGCGAACCTGACAAGATTGATCGACTCGGTGGTCCCCCTTGTGAAGACCACCTCGTTCGGAGAACAATGCACGAAAGCCGCGACCTTTGACCGCGCCTCCTCGTATGCGGCGGTGGCCTCCTCGCCGAGGGTGTGAACCGACCTGTGCACGTTC
>DATJAJ010000019.1:0-4457 GCA_035516335.1 Nitrososphaerales archaeon | reverse complement strand
GAGGCGAACAGCCTCATTGGGTGGGTCTCGCCCGGGTAGTCCGGATAGTGGTACGCCTTCGTAATGATCTTGGTCTGGTATGCAAGGTGATCCTTCTCGATGACGGGACCAAGGAAGGTGACCTCGCCGCTCATCGGGATGATCGTCGCAGCGGGCCTCTCCGTTGCAAGATACCTGAGCCCCGTGAAGTATCTCAGGTTGGTCGGGGTGCTGATATAGACTGCTACCAGGTCCTTTGCAGCCATCGCGGTCCTAAACCTGTCCATCCGAGAAAGGTACTCGGAGTCTGGGATTCTTATCACGCACGCGGCATTGGAGACACCGCCATAAACAGGTTGTTGCTGTCCGCGATTGGCACAGGGGGAGCTTGGGCCCCAACGCTCTCAATGCGATACGGAGCCGAACGGAGCGCTGACAACGGGTGCGTGCAGCCGCTCTCGGGATCAGTATCCGATTGGCGTTCGAAGCGGACTCTCCTTATCCGTTTCTCTGCGAAGAGTGGCTGGAAGGCTTTATGTACAATTCTGTGCATGAAGGCACCATGGCCCCTGACCAGATTACTCTCTCGCCCGAAGAACTTCCGCGAAAGTGGTACAACGTGGTGCCAGACATACCCGGCGGCCTCCCTCCGCCGAGGGAACCCGGGGATGGGGAGTCACGCATGCAGGCCCTGCAGAAGAGGCTGGTCGGCGAATGCCTGAAGCAGGAGGCTTCGACCGAGAGCTGGGTTGACATACCGGAAGGCATCAGGGAGCTTTACATCCACGCTGGCAGGCCCAGGCCGCTTTATCGGGCCAGGAGGCTGGAGGACCACCTTGGTCTCAAGCGGGTCCGCATATACTACAAGCGAGAGGATCTGAGCCCCACCGGTTCGCACAAGGTCAACACCGCTCTGGCCCAGGCCTATTACGCAGCGAAGGAGGGCAAGCAGACGCTCGTGACGGAAACAGGAGCCGGCCAGTGGGGCACCGCGCTCTCCTACGCCGCGAGGATGATGGGCCTGAGGACCGTAGTATTCTGGGTCCGCGCGGTCTACGACTGGAAACCTGAGAGGAGGACCTTGATGGAGCTATACGGAGCGACGGTCCACGCATCGCCCAGCCAAGAGACCCCCTTCGGCAGGAAGCTTCTCGCCGCCGACCCGCAGGACCCCGGCTCACTTGGCATCGCGGTCTCCGAAGGCCTGGAATTCACCGACCTGGGGGCGGACAGGGTCTACTGCCTTGGGTCGGTGCTGAACCACGTGCTCCTGCACCAGTCGGTGATAGGTCTGGAGACAATCGAGCAGTTCAAGCTTGTCGACGACTCCCCCGACCTGGTTGTCGCCTGCCTGGGGGGAGGTTCCAACTTCGGCGGCATCGCCCTGCCCTTCATCGGAGAAGTCCTCCGCGGAAAGCGGCGCTGCGAGTTCCTGGCGGCCCAATCGGAGGCCGCACCCAACCTCTCGAAGGGAGAGTACAGGTACGACTTCGGCGACACGGCGGGCCACACGCCTCTGATGAAGATGTACACGCTGGGACACGAGGCCACCATGACCCCCATCAAGGCGGACGGACTCAGATACCACGCGGCCGCCCCAATCGTGAGCGCCCTGGCGAACAAGGGTTACGTGAAATCGGTGGCCTACCCATCGGACGAGGAAGCCGTCTTCGAAGCGGCAAGGATGTTCCTCGAAACCGAGGGATGGCTCATCGCCGGCGAGTCCGCCCACGCGGTCCGGGCGGCGATAGACGAGGCCCTGAAGTCGGAGAGGAAAGGGGAGGAGAAGTGCATCCTCGTCAACATAAGCGGGCACGGCTTCTTGGACATCGACGCCTACAGGAGCAAGCGGGTCGCTCCCTCGGCCAACGCCCGCTAGCCGTCGACGAGGCTACTTCTTCGCCCCAGCCAGTATCTCCCTGACCTGCTTCTTCTCGGCGGGCAGCAGAGGAGCGACGGGCTCCTTCGGGACACCGACCTTGTGCCCCAGGACGCTCATGGCCTCCTTGAGGCCGGCAGGGAACTGGCCCACGGCCATGGCTTCGATGTAGGGAAGGAGCTCGACTTGGAGCTCGCAGGCTGTCTTGAGATCCCCGCGCTTGAATTCGTCATAGAGCCTTGACGCCAGGCTCGGCGCGAGGTTGGAGACCCCTATGATCGCGCCGCTCCCGCCGAACTGAAGGTTCGAGAACGTCATGGCGTCCGAGCCGTTCAGCACGGGGACCTTGCGTTTGACAGCGTCGATGAATTCCAACAGCCTGAGCAGGTTGTACTCCGTGTACTTTGTCCCAGCGATCAACCCGTCCTCAGCAAGCCTTCCGACCGTGGCGGGAGTCGCGTAGGTGTGCGTCCACTCCGGGATGTTGTACAGCAGGAGTGGCAGGTCGATCCTGCTCGCCAGGAACTTGAAGTGGCCGTAGATGCCCTCCTGCGTCGTGCTGAAGTAGAAGGGCGTCGTCGCGATGACCCCGTCGACGCCGGCGTCCTTGGCATCGGCCGCCAGCCTCAGGATGTTGCCGGTGCTCGGATCCGAAATGCCGGCTATCACAGGTACGCGCCCGTTGGCCTGTTCGACCACGGTCTTTACGACCCGGTTCCTGTCCTGCTGAGTGAGGAGCGCGAATTCGCCTGTGGTCCCCATCGGAAAGAGGCCGTCTACCCCGCTGTCGATCAGGTAATCCACGAACTCCCTCGTGGTTCGCAGGTCAACCTCGCCGCCCGCACCCATGGGAGTGACCATCGGGGTCCAGATTCCGTCGAGCTTTAGCTTCATGGCGCGTCTCCGAGCCTGTGGCCTAATTACACTTGCCGCGGGCGCCCTTGGCCGCCGGTCCTGCGCGCAGTTTATAATTTCAGCACGAAGAGGTCGTCCGTTTGTATACCAGCACTGTCGTCGACGACAAGGACCACTGCATGGACGTCATGAGGGGGATGGAGGCGGCCTTCTCGAAGAAGGACGAGACGTACTTCATCGGGGTACTGAAGAACGAACCAAGCCTCGTGCTTCGGGTCCACGCCGTGTGCATCTTGGCGGAGGTCGGAGGCGAGCTGTGCGTCCCCACCCTCGCGGACGTTCTCTTTCACGACCCGGACCCGCTCGTGAGGCACGAAGCCGCTTTCTCGCTAGGCCAGATGGGTCTGACTGCGGCGGTCGAGGCGCTGGAGACGGCCACCCTCTCCGATCCTGATCCGATTGTGAGGCACGAATCGGCCGCCGCCCTGGGTTCCATCGGCAGCCCTAGCGCCGAGAAAGCACTGACCAAGGCGTTGGAAGACGAAGCTGACATAGTGAAGAACTCCGCGAAGGCGTCGCTCTTCAACATCGAGTTCCTGAAGCACTACTCGGTGGGGGCGACGGCCAGAGACCGTGCCCCGCGGCCCTGAACCCGGCCGAGGACCAGACGGTTGAACGCTTAAGACAATCTCCCCAAAAGGGTCAAGAAAGTTGAGACTCGAAGGCAAGAGGGTCCTCGTGACCGGCTCCTCGAGGGGGATTGGAGCCGAGATAGCCAGGCTTTTCGCGAGTGAAGGCGCCCAGGTCGCGGTAAACTACCGGTCCTCGAAGAGCGAAGCTGACGGGGTGGTCAGGTCAATCCTGGACGCAGGAGGGAAGGCGGTGGAGGTCCCCTGCGACGTTTCCGATCCGGCCAGCGTGGCCGCGATGTTCCGGACCATAGGACGCCGTTTCGGGGGGCTGGACATACTTGTGAACAACGCGGGCCTGGCAGACCGATCAATCTGGAACGTGAGCCTGGAAGAGACCACCCTGGCAATGTGGAGACGCGTCTTCGAGGTTGACGCCTTCGGCACCTTCAACTGCTCGCAGGCTGCTGCACCACTGATGAAGCACGGAGGGTCCATAGTCAACGTCGCTTCGACGCCGGCGATCGCCGGCGACACGGAGGGTCTGGTCTACGCTTCCGCCAAGGGGGCGGTCGTCTCCATGTCCAGGATGTTGGCCAAGATGCTCGCCCCGAAGATAAGAGTGAACTGCATGGTCTTCGGCTCCTTCGAGACCACCTGGCTGGAATGGCTCGACAAGAAGCAGGTCAATTCATACCGCTCCGCCATCCCCCTCAGAAAGTTCGGCAAGCCGGCAGACGCGGCGCGGCTCGCCCTGTTTCTGGCAAGCGACGAGTCGGGCTTCATCACCGGCCAGGCCATAGTCGCCGACGGCGGCGAAGTCATGCGGTGAAGGGCTCCCTTCACCCGCCGGCAGACTCGTAGAGTCCGCCTTTGGCTTCGATCTTCGTGAGGGCGTCAGAGATCGAGTCTGTCGGACTGACGACGCCTTTCTTCACGGCGCTCTTCCACAGGTCCAGGTAGATTTCCAAGGCTTCCTTCACCTGGTCGGGCTTCTCCTTCTTCGACCTGTCGAGTTCCTCGATGTACTCCTGTACGGTGCGAGGCTTCGCGGCCATTCTGACCGAGAACCCTGCCAGCGCTAATAACCCTTGCCTGAATTGGGCAGAAGGTGA
>DATJAJ010000018.1:0-2698 GCA_035516335.1 Nitrososphaerales archaeon | reverse complement strand
CAACTCGCTTTCGGCCACAATGAGCCCGGGCGAGTGCACGCCGGACAGCGCGACTGACAACCAAATCGCGATGTCGAGTCTGAATCAGGCCATGGTGGGAGTGAGGGGCGGCGCACTCTCCTTCACCGTGTATTGGTATCGGATACGGACGGCGCCACCCAGCAACGTCATGCCGGTTACGACGGTTGGGAACATCGTCCTGCTCGCAGGGGCGCCTGGAGCTGCCTACTATGAAGTCGCCAGCGGACCGGTCCCGTGCTCGGTCACTGTCGACACGAGCCTTACGCCGTCCTCCAGCAAGGGCTCCACCACCATCTCATCCGCCCAGGCCATGTCCTCCACCTGCCTCGTCACCCCTGCCTTCGCCAGCCCCACCAACATCGCCGCGGGCCCCTGGCTCGTCGACCTGTTCGCGAGCGCCACGTCCGGCGGGGCGCTCACCCTGTCCCTTCAGGTCGAGACGGGAACGGGCACGGTTGTGAGCTCGGTCTTCTCCGGCAGCACTAGCTCCATTCCTAAAGTGGAGGGCGAGGTGAAGAACTACTTCTCCGGAAGCGCGGTCACGGTCCCGTCAGGTGACTACCTCGTCCTGAAGATCAGTATTCTAGTCGGGGGGAACCAGGGATCAGCGACGATCTATTGGGGCAGCGGCCAGCAGTCCAACTTCCAGCTTCCGAACACATACGGCTACATTCTGTCGCTCACCAACCCGGGCGGCATCGGGGGGAGCGCGAGCTGGCTCGTCGACCTCGGCTACGTGGGTTCATCCAACAACAGGATGAACAACATGACCGTATTCCTCGAGGCGCCTGTCAGCAAACAGATAGTCATCGGGACTGGAATCGGTAGCCCGACTCAGCCCAACGGGTTCGGACCCCAGTTGACACTGGCACCAGGGACGACGATGTACATCGGTATGGGCATCGTTGCCAACTCCGCAGGAACGACACTGGTCACGATCACCCTCAAAATCCAGGTCCCGCCCACGGCCAGCTCCGCATCGACCTACTGCCAGGACACGATAGCGATAACGGTGAATTGAGATGGTCTCGGATCGCGTCAGGAAGTCGCTTCGCCTGGCCGAGTACGCAGTCACGCTCGTCCTCATCGCGGTAGCCGTGTTCGGCGTCGCGGAGTACCTCACCGGGACCCAGCCATTCTACGTGGTCACTGACAACCCAAGCAGCATGTCGCCGACCCTGAACTACGGCGGCCTGGCTGTGATAGTGAAGGTTCCATTCGGAAGTGTCGGGCCGGGAGCCATAATCGCGTTCCACGACCCGAGGGGGAACCCAGGAATAATCGTGCACAGGGTGGCCTCGACGCAGCTTTGCGGTACCATGAAGTGCCTGATCACAAAGGGAGACAACAACTCGACCAACCCTACGACTGATCCGTGGGAGGTGACCCAGACTGACTACATCGGGGAGGCGGTGCTCACGCTCCCCTACGTGGGTTACATCTCCCCCGCCCTCTGGGGATTCAGCGGCTACTCTGCCCTGCTCCCGGCTTCGGTGGTCGTAATCGCCGTGGTTCTTGTAGGTGTCCTCCAGTACAAGCCCGAGGAGCGCAGGGAGGCGAGGGCTTGATGGACCCAGTCTTCCCGGCACAGTTCTTCCTTCTCCTTGGAATCGACATCTTCCTCGGAGGCAGCATCATCACCGTCATCTTCGACGAGCACTTTCCGAATGGCCTCCCCTACATCATGGACTTCGGCGCCGTCGTGGGCTTCGTCCAGCTGGTCCTGGGTCCCCAGTACCTGACGGGCTACCCGACCGATGTTCAGTTCTACTATTGCACGGCCTACGCAACGATCGCGGTCCTCGCGGTGGTCGGGTCGAACCTGTTCGTGGTCTTCGTAAGGAGGAGGGCCAGGGTCGGCGGCGTGTTCGCCATCGCGGGAAGCCTGCCGTCAGCCCTGGCGGTGCTCTACTTCGCTTCTGCCTACGTGAACGGGGTCGCCGTCATGTTGCCGACCATCCCGTTCCTCGGCTGGCCGGTAGTCTGGGGCGCGTTCCTGGGTGCGACCGCGATCCTGCTGGTCGCCATGGTGATCTTCGCCCGGGGCGGCCAGGCTGAAGACTGAAGTCCGATGAGCGGCTACTTGTGAAACAGAGACCACACGTTGGTTGGCGTCAGCGGAAGCTTCTCCACCGTAACCCCGAAGGGCGACAGCGCGTCCTCCACCGCGTTGGCTATTGCCGGCGTGGCCCCTATGGTCCCTATCTCGCCTACTCCCTTGACCCCCAGCGGGTTGAGGGGGGTTGGAGTGACCGTCCTGTAGTTCTCGATGTCCGGCGCGGTGTCAGTGGAGGGTATGGGGTAGTCCGAGAGGGTCGCCGTGAGAAGCTGCCCGTTCTCGTCGTACACGATCTCCTCGAGCAGGGCCTGCGATATGCCCTGCAGGGTGCCGCCCTGAATCTGGCCGTCGGCCACGAGAGGGTTGAGGATCCGACCGGCGTCGTCCACGGCCACATACTTCAGAATCTTCACCTGGCCCGTCTCCCTATCCACTTCGACCAGCGCGACGTGGGTCCCGAACGGGTAGACGGTTGCCGGGGGCGCGTAGGCGCAGTACTCATAGATCGTCGGCTCCATGCCAGCGGGGAGGTCCTCCGGCGAGTAGGCCGCCTCGGCCACCTCCTCGAACGAGAGCGCCTTGTTGGGCGCGGTCGGGCTCCTGATCTTGCCGTCTCTG
>DATJAJ010000017.1:0-2964 GCA_035516335.1 Nitrososphaerales archaeon | reverse complement strand
GGGGCCCGTGGGCCTCATGAACGCCATCCTCCTGCAGTCCATGGAATCGAAGGTGTTCGTCAGCGACATAAGCGCGCCAAGGCTCGGATTCGCCGACAGGATGGGACTCGGGCAGGTGATCGACGCCTCAAGGGACGACGTACCAGCCAGGATCAGGGCTGAAACCCAGGGGATGGGGGCAGACCTGGCGATAGTGGCTTCGGGGAGCAAGGCAGCGATCATGCAGTCGCTTCGGGCCGTCCGTCGGGGCGGGCGCGTGTGCCTGTTCGGCGTCCCGTCGAAGGGGTCGGTGCTCGGCTACGACATCAGCGAGCTGTACAACGCCGGCCAGCAGATAGTGACCAGCTACGGTGCAGACGACGAGGACACGAAGGCAGCCCTTGCCGTAATCGCTTCCGACCCCAGGTTCGGGCTCCTGGTGACGCACAGGTTCCCGCTCGCAAGGTTCGACGAGGCCGTCGGGGCGGCCACCGAGGGGAAGGCGATGAAAGTGGTCGTGACCCCGTAGGCGGGCGCCGCTCACGTTTAATACGCCAAAGTCTGCGCGGCCCGCACAGGACAGGATTGGGATGGGCTGGGGAAAGAAGAACAGGCTCGCACGGATGATGGAGGAGGGGAAGACGGTCATGCTTGCCGTTGACCACGGCTACTTCCAGGGGCCGACGACCGGGCTTGAAGACCCGAGGAAGACCATAACGCCTCTGCTCCCGTACGCCGACTCGCTGATGCTGACCCGGGGCGTCCTGAGGACCTCGGTCGATCCGGACAGCACCGTGCCCATCGTCCTCCGGGTCTCGGGGGGCACGAGCATACTCAAGGAGCTGTCGGACGAAGTCGTAACCACCTCAGTTGAGGAGGCGCTGCGGCTGAATGCGTGCGCCGTGGCGGTCTCCATCTTCGTCGGCTCGCCCAACGAGAAGCAGACCCTGGCGAACCTGGCGGAGCTTGTCAACGAGGGGGAGCGCTACGGGATGCCGGTGCTTGCCGTCACCGCGGTCGGGAGGGAGATGGTTCGCGACGCAAGGTACCTCGGGCTGGCATGCAGGATAGCCGCGGAGCTGGGCGCAAGCGTGGTCAAGACATACTACTGCGACGACTTCCGAGAGGTGGTCGACGGGTGCCCCGTGCCGGTGGTGATCGCGGGAGGGAAGAAGCTCCCGGAGAAGGAGGCACTCCAGCTGGCCTGCAAGGCGGTGTCGGACGGAGCCGTCGGGGTCGACATGGGGAGGAACATCTTCCAGTCCACAAACCCGGTGGGGATGATCAAGGCCGTCGGGGCCGTCGTCCATCAGGGCAAGGACGCTGAGACTGCCTTCCGCGCCTTCGAGAAGGAGAAGAAGGCAAGGTAGGGTCAGCCGCACGCCGGGACTACTTGGGGAGACCCGAGACGTCTTCGCAGTCCAGTATTGCCCCACATCTCGGGCACCGATACTTGCACGTCTGGATCTCGACCATCTTCTCCCCGCACGCATAGCACCTCTCGGCCGGCAACCGGGGCAAGCTTTTCCTTTCGAACGGTTTTAAGGGCGGCGCAACGGTCGCGCCTCTCGTGCAGCCTCAGGACGAGTCAGAAGACAGGCAGCCGGCGCTCGCGAGGCGGAGCCCCTTCGCGCCCGCGACCAAGCTCTGCCCGAAGTGCCTGTCTCCTCTGCGGGGGGGCGGTGGCCTCGGAGGCTGGTTGATACCCATGAACTACTATTGCGAGAAATGCGGGTATTCCGGGACGGTCTTCATAGAGCAGGAGCAGCAGCCGGAGAAAGGGAAAAGCTGACCTTGGAAGCGCCGGGTGGAAGCAGCGTAGGGCCAGGGACCGCTGTTCTGTTGCTTGGCTTTGTAGCACTGTTGGCGTTCACAATCGTGCTGGTGGTCTTTTCCTTCCCCGCGGGAGTCTACGCGGTCTTTTCGGGGGGGCTTTCACAGAACGTCACGTACAACACTGCTTTTCAGCCCTACTTCTGGGTCGGACCTGCGGTCGCCTTCGCCCCTTTCGCCGTCAGCTCTGGAGTCCTGTTCGCGATCTTCACAGCCGTGTACCTGCTCTTCTTCCTGTACGCGCTCCTGCAGAAGGAGAGTCTCTGGAGCTCGGTAGCCTCGAGCGTCAGGGGCGGATTTGACTCGCTCATGTCCAGTCCCTTCGTAGTCACGATCGTCTCGATAGGGTTTCTGGTCTTCACGTCCAGTGAAATCGACCGCCTGGTATCGGCGACCGGCACTCCCATCGGGGGGCCCACGGGCGACCCTTTCGGACTTCTCATCGGCTTCACCTACGCTCCGTTGGTCGAGGAGGTCGGCTTCAGGGTGCTGCTGATAGGCACTGTGGCATTCATACTGTCATTCGGCCGCCCCTGGAGGGCCGCACTTTCGGCGCTCTGGAGGCCATCGAGGGCGATGGAAGGCTTCGCAGTCGGGAGCGGCGCCTCGGTCATGATCTGGGCGGCGACGAGCTTCAGCGCGGTCACGTTCGGCGCATGCCACGTTGCGTGCGGGGGTGGCTCCTGGGACATAGGCAAGCTCCCGGAGGCGATGTACGGCGGTATCGTGCTCGGCTACCTGTACGTCAGATATGGCCTCCACGTGGCGGTCCTGGCGCACTGGGGGGTGGACTTCTTCGGGAGCGTCTACGCGTTCTTCGGCCAGGCAGCATACGGAATCCCGTTTGACTCGGGGACGAAGGAGTTCGTGGGACAGTACCTGGTCGACCAGGACATGCTGTCCCTCTTCGGACTGGCAGCCTTTCTCCTTGTGGTCTACCTGGGCATGAAGAAACTGGCGCGATGGCGATCCGCTGGCGGCCCTGGCGACTTTAAAGCCCCCTCGGAAGGGGGAGTGGCCGGACCTTGACAGTCCTCGGCGCTCCCATTCTCCGGGAGCTTGTGGCGAAGTACCAATCGATCTACCCCTCTGACGAAGCCGCCTTCGATGGCGACGGCTACGTCCTCACGGTGAGAGAAGACAGGACCCTCC
>DATJAJ010000016.1:0-6193 GCA_035516335.1 Nitrososphaerales archaeon | reverse complement strand
CCCAAACTATTGCCTCGGTTTTGTGACGCCGCTGGACAATGACAGCGTTTTTGCGTCAACACCATTGTTCACTTTCTATTCGAACAACGAATACATCTTCAGCCCGATGAGCGATCAAGCCCGGTGGATTGCCGTCGGCCTACAAGGAGCTAATCAGTCGGCGACTATGGGCGAGGAAGTCCATATCAAACCATCTCTCTTCACGAATTCCACCGGAGTGTTCACTGTCCTTAGCTGTGACCAGTGGGGCGACCTTCAAGCGTTGCACTTTACCATTCATGACTGACCGGAGACCAGTTCAGCCCGTCCACTACCTATAGCTCAACGTGCGAATGAAATGCCCCGGCGGAGGCGCAATGAACCTCACGTCTGCGGGGAGGCCTACTGGTACATCCACATACAGAAGCATTCGAGAACAACTCACGTCTAGGAAAGTCGCTCCGCAGGACGCTCATATCTTGACCAGGAAGTTCGGGCCGTAGAGATTCCTAAGAGCCCCTTCGTTCTTGTCCAGCCACCGACTCATCCCCCTGAAGACGTCCTTCAGCGCCCTTACGTGGCGCAAGATGGTAATCTCCAGGTCTCCCTGCTCGTTGACAAGGATCTCGAAAACCACGTACACCTGCCCAATGCCGCTATACATCTCCAGTTGCGTGCCCCATCTCCGATTCGCAGCTTGGATTTGGCCCTCCAGCCTGTCGAGGAACCTGACGACGTGCGGAATTCTTCGCGCGTGCTTCCGGCGAATCTCCGGGAGGTGCAACCACTCGAAGTCCTCCCCGAGCTTTGCGCGTCTCCTGTCACAGGACAGCTCCGAGTATCTCGCCCACATGAAGAACTCGACATGGAAGACCAGGTTCGAGGTGAACCACAATCTGCCCTCGGTGAGCTTCGCCGCCTCGATGTAGCCCACCTCGATATCGTCGTCGAGTGCGACCGTCCACAGGAGCCTTCCGCAGGCCGAGCAATCCGAGGAGCCGCTGCGCGGACCCCTGATCACGTACGGATGCTTCGTCTCATCTTCTAAGATCCGCTTCACTGAACGAGCGAGTTCAAGATTCCTACGGAGCGGAAAGCCGGCAGACGCGTCGAACGTCTGAAAATCACATCACAACGAGGATTGAGGCTGCCCGGCCCGTTCCCAATCTGCGCAAATCGCTTCGGCTTTCACCTTGACGCCGAATCTGGTACACGCAAAACCCCCACCAATTTCCTTCAGGTTCTTGCAGTTGCCGCACCTGGCGCCGCCCTTTAGGGGATAAGGCTGATAGTTCGGAGGCTCGGTCAATTTACCTAGAAGGCCAATGCAGTATTTGGTCGCCCCTGGCGGTCATCCAAGATACGGGTGCGAGGTGGCTAGATCAGAAGGGCACTGCCAAAAAAGCATGGACGCGACCCCGGAGGAGGCGCAATGAACCCTTATGCACGGCGACAAGTCTAGGAAGACTCCTCCGGAGTTCCTTTCCTATTTGCAGGCAGTGCGTAGAGGAAGTACAAGTTCTTTTGACGTTCGGCTATCTCATAGTACGCGTGCTTCAATGCTTCGATATTGCGATCTAATTCCTGCAAGAGCGCTTTCGTTGACAATCCCTTCGTGTCAAACTTGGCCTCAAGCCGGAAGCTGGCAAGGCCACCCTTAGTTCCGTGAAAGAGCAGTTCTAAATTCACATCCAATCTCTCAGAAAGCCTCGCCGCATACTTGCGATAGATTTCGAGGCGCCTGACGACCTTTGGAAACTTCCGTCCATATTCCTCTCTCACTGACTTCTTTTCAAATCCTGTGAGGTCCATCTTTGCGAAGTCGTAGAGCGCCTTCTCTCCATACATCCACTCGGTAGTGTCCGACGTGTTGCCCAAGCGCTGGGTCTCAACATGGATTAACTCGTCGTTGTCAATCCAGACAACATGCAAGTAGGGTGTCTTCGAGGCAGCTCGAGCATCGCCGTCGAAATACATGAACGTCTTCACCCTGTCCTTGGCAATGGGATAGTCGCGGACCTCGGCGAGCCGGAACTCTCCTCCTGCCAACGCCGAGAGGTATCTTGAAACCGCGGCAACATCAATCAATTCTGATTCGACTCCGGCTTCGGCGTCCAAATGGACTCAAATCCAACCACCACAGATAAGCACCCATCCCGCGAGTAGCGGGCTCGGGGTGTTATCATGGCTTCTCAACCTCTGCAATGAGAGCCTTCACCACTCCGGTCGTCGGGTCGACGTATGACAGCACCGCGTATCCGGTCGTCGCACCAGGATGATATTGAAAATCCGTGTTTAGCTTGTCGACCATGCTTTGAAGCTGCGCACTCAAGACAGCCTGCAAATTGTCGCCCAACGAGAGAGGGTTTGCGAGCATCCTGGCCTGCATCACTACCGTCCCGTCTTGAGTAAAGAGGTCAGCTCCTCCTTGCGAGACGGGCGGAATTTGGATTCCAGTAAGGCCGAGATTCTTCTCTCCAACGGTGTACGCAATCTCGGTCCCGACAATCCCGATGTCGTACTTGCTGTCGCTTCTCAGAATTGATTGCTCAAGCTGCCTGTTAATGATCACTTGGCTGATTTGGTAAACTTGGGACGCCCCTGGAATACTGTAGGCGTCTGTGGGAGCCATCGAAGCTGGTGTGTAGAGAATGGAAGGGTCCTGCTGATAGATTGTAGAGATGGTAATCGCAGAGCCTCCACTGTCAGAGACGAACTTCAATCTCACCCCATCCGACGATACGAGGCTAACCGGGCTGAAGTTCGAACCCGAGCCAATCGCCAGAAGCGGCTCGCCGTAACCATCGAAAGTAATCTTGAGCATCCTAGGCTGATAGACGGCGTTGGGGATGCTTACTTCGAGAAACGTGTCGCCATTGGAGTAACCCAATGGCACGGGCGTGCCTAAGATGCTGAAGCTAGAAACCCCCTCGAACGATTCTTGCTCAACATTCATCTGGACATTGTCCCCCATAAGCCCAAAGCTTTTGATCTGCGAAAAATCGGCGACCCACAAGCTCTCTCCGCTGTTCTCGTAGACGATTGCGGGAATGCTAGATAGGAAGCTGTCAGTTGTCAGTAGCTGGAACGAGACTGTGATTGTGGTGCTTGGTGAAGCAACGTCCGCTGGAAGCGACACATACCAGTTGGTCTCGGCTGCGCCATATGGTCCTCCGACAGGGATGTTCTTTGCGTCGTAATATCGATAGATGGTGACGCCTGCCTCTTCGCAGTGGATTGCCACGAATTCGGGTCCTCTTGGGTCGAACCCCGGCAGAATATCTTGTAGGAGCAGACCGTCGAACGTCGCCTTCTCTCCGCTTCCATCATCGTAGCGGATGAGCGACCCATCGTCCTCGACCGTGGCCTTGATTCCTCCACCCTGCTGAAGACTCAGGGCGTCGGCCTGGTCGCCAGCTCCCGTTTCATCTGACGAGGAGCCAGCAGCTTGGGCGACTTGCCCAATGTCGCTCTGGATGACATCATTGGAGATCCCCTTCTTCTCGAGGACGTCCACCATCGAGTCCACCCGGTCCGCAGTGAACCCGGTCACGAACGTCGAGTCCTGCGGGAACCTCTCCGCGAGGGTCTGGAGGACAGCGAGCGTCGCCGACGATGCCCCGGCCGAGGCCTTCGCGCCAATGTCGCCGAGGTACGGCTTGACCGTCGACCACGCATCGCCCAGCCCGACGTCCTCGAGCCCCACCTGGAAGTGGTCGGCGAAGCCCCCCGCCCCGCCCACCAGGAGCATCACGCTCGTTATCGCGAGCGCCCTCCCGAGATAGTCGGCTCTGTCGGCCTGCGGGACGCTGGAGTCGAAGGAGGACTCGTAGAGTTGGGCGAGCTGCCCGGGGAGCGTCTGGCACGCCGCCAGGGTCGGGTTGTCCGTCTCGAACAGGGTCTTCGTGGCCGTGAGGCCGTTGAACGAGATGAAGTCGAGGGAGGCGAGCGTCACCCCCGCCGCGCTCGCGGCAAAGTCGTTGACCCCCCGCTCCACGGCCGGGGCGCTCTCGTTGCTGCCGCTGCTGCCGGGGTCGAGCGCGGAGACTTGGCTCTGGGCCTGGGCGACAAAGCCCGTGTCCAGCCAGCTCGGGGCGTCGGGGAGGTTCTGGAGCGCCCAGGCCCTCCACTCTTCGCTGCTGTTGAAGAACCCGATGACCGTCTGCGGGACGATCTTCTCATAGGTAGTGAGCTCGGACGTCCGGACCTCCTCCCAGTAGGCGGGGTCGGTGAGGTCGGCGATGGCCGTTGAGTTGCTTCCTGGCGGCGGGGTCAACGTGAGGTTGTCGAGAGGCGTCAGGACGAGGTCAGCGGCCGCCGGTAGGGGCGCAAGGGGAGGCGGGCCGCTCCTCGAGTTCGTACTGGCAATCGAGGTAGCCGGGCCGGAGGCGGACGAGCAGCTCTGATGGGTCCCGGCGAGGTATAGCCCGAACGAGGTTGCCAGGGAAAGGAGGATGATTACGAGGATTAGTCCGCCCCAGAGGTTCCTGACTAACCCCATGAGCCACCACCTTGCCAGAGGTAATAGTCGGCAACGTCAAGACGAAACGGCGCCGTCTGGCCACAATCCTGGGCATCAGACCCCGGTCCAGAACTCATGTGCGGAGAGGCCGAAGCCAGCTTAAATGCGGTTGCTCATCCTAGATGAGCAGCTAAGATGAGCAAGGCTTAGATACCAACTGGCGAAGGCCTGCCAGCTCGTCGGCATCCCTCTACAGCCTAGTCCTCGGTCAATCCGTTAGCGATTGGCCAACGTGTGAATGAAATGCCCCGGCGGATGCGCAATGAACCCCTATGCATGGCGACAAGCCTTTTTCCTGAATTTCCCGGCCGATGTTCTGATTGCTAGGTTCTCAGTCGGACAAATGTATTAACGAGAGCGAAACTGTTTCGTCTTACGGCGAAGATGACCAACCCTGCCCGTCCCCCATCGAGCCGCGTCGCGACGGGCATCATAATCATCGTCCTCCTAGTCGCGGGAGCCCTTTACGCCTACTCGTTTGAAACTCGGCGAACTCCTCAGAGTCAATCAATTTCGTCCGCTTCGCCCTTTCCTGGCAGCAGTGTTTCTTCGAACTCGTCGACCACCACCTCGTCTGGAACTGCGAAGACGATTACCGTCGGGATACAAGAGTCTGGAGGCGTCATCACGGAGTATCCCTTGCACCCCTGCAACTGCTCTGTCGAACCTCTTCGAGGGGCGGTCTTCCCCAATCTGCAGGATCTCGTCGACAGTTCGGTCGTCTTGCTCGGAAATGTCACCTCCAGAACCACGGTCTCGGTCGATGGTGTCCCTTTCACCACCTACAACGTCACAAATATCCAGACCTTGGCTCATGTTGGGATAGCGAACTACAGTGCATCTGGTCAGGTTGCGGAGATGGCATGGGTGGGCGGAACCGTCAACGGCACAACGATGAACGCGGTTGGCTACCCGACGTTGGGGATAGGTGCCCTCTACATCCTCTTTTTTGGTCCCTATTCGTTCAATCCATCAGAACTTACCTATTCCTATGGAGCGCCTGGCTTCGGAGACTATTGGCTCCAGTTTGATGGCGGCTCTGCTGCCTCGACGACGGGAGGGCCCCAAGGGCTGTTCTACGTCCAGGATGGGAAGGTCTACTCGCTCGACAATCTGTACCCCCAGGACGACTCATGGCTTCCTGTCAAGGCGGAAGGAGTGCCCTTGTCCGAATTCGTCGCTGAAGTGCAGTCGGCCTCTGCGTCTGCAACCACGGCATCCAGCGCGTCGTCCAGCACGCTGCCTGGCTGCGGCCAGTCACGGCAGTCGCCGAGATACGGCTGGAACTTCACGCTCTCACCCGGCGAGACCCTGAACTTATGCCTGGAGCTCTACTACTACTCGGCGACAGGCAGCCCGGCAACCGCGGTCGACCTGACGAGCTTCGCCTCTCTCGAGTCCGACATCGACGGCTACCTGCACAGTGCGCTAGCCAACTTCACAATGACCTATGTGACCGCCCAGGGCGCCGGCACCCCTGCATCGGTCCAGATTGGAGGACCGTCAAGTGAGAACGAGGGCTTCATGGTGGAGTACCAGATCACTCCCAAGCCAGGTATCACCAGCGGGTCCTACGGGCTCAACCTCGGGGCGTCCGAGCCGAGCTCGGGGGGTGGCCTCGAGATGTGCACGACGGATTTTGGCCTCTTCCTCGGCGACGGGCTGCCAAACTATTACAACCTCGGTTCTTGC
>DATJAJ010000015.1:0-6864 GCA_035516335.1 Nitrososphaerales archaeon | reverse complement strand
CGCGATGGCGAGCAACCATCCGATGCTTGGGACAGGAAGGAGGAGAGCGAGAATTGATCCTACTCCACCGTATGTTTTCACTTGGCTAAGCGTAGCCACCCTCAGACGTAAAGGGCCTTCGTATTTAGGACGAAATCATGTTTCTCAATGGTGATAACTGTATGGAATGGGGTCTAGCGGACTTGCAAGAGTTTGGACTCGAGCAAATCCACGGTCTCCTGCGGCGACTTGCGGAAGAGCTCCTCGGCGTCTAGGACGGTGACGGGAGCGCGGCGATACTCTTTGATGAATTTCTTGAACGCCGTGTTGATGCCGTCGAGGTATTCGAAGGTCATGTATCGTTCGTAGTCGCGACCGCGCCCCCTCACGCGGTCCATGAGATACTCCGTGCTGGCGTTCAGGTAGAAGACCTGCGTCGGCGTGGGGATCCTCTGTTGGAGAGACCTGACGAGCGGGAGGAACGCCTTCCTGTCTTCCCGTGACAGCGTGTAGCTGGTGTAGGCTTCGACGCCGTCGAAGAAGAGGTCGCTTATCAACTCCTGCCTGAACATCCCTTCCTTCGCTGCCCTGGCCACATCGTGATAGTGCATTATTGTGAATATCATCTCTGTCTCCAGGGCGTAGGTCACCGGGTCCTTGTAGAAGTCGTCCAAGAGTGGATGGTTCGCGACCACTTCCATGAGCGCCTGCGTCTTCCGGTGCTCCGAGAGGCGGCCGGCATACGTCGTCTTCCCAGATGCGAGCGGGCCCCCGAAGACGATGTATGGTGGCATTGCCCCCATTAGACGCCGCGGGGGCGCATATTTCAACACCGTTCAGAGAGCCGCGCTTGTAGGTCCACAGCGGTTCCCAGAGCTGAGAAACACCGTAACGTCGTAAATACGCATGGGCTACCGGAGCCCCTGAGAAAGGTTGAGGGTTACACTGTGGGAAGCGGTGCTCTACACATCCTTCGTCTTTGCCCTCGACACGTACGCTCCCGATCTCGCCTGGCAAGCGTTCCTGGCGGCCTATGTTGTGCTACTCCTGCTGTGGGTCGCAGCCATCCGGGACCTCAGAAAGCGCTGGCGGGCGTTCATGCAGCGGCACTTCCCAGGCCTTTGAACTCCGACTGTTTCTGACCACGGCCGGCTAGACGTGCATCCTATCCTCTTCAGAAAACCCCGGCCGTTTCGCGGGGTCATCGCGCCTTCCACGTATGACTCGTCTTCACGGTGTGCCAATGGCTGTTGCAGGCCGGACGGCTCGGCTCCGCCGACTAGGCCGGCATGGTGAGAGGGGCGCCGCAACTCGAGCAGCCAGTCATCCCGGGAGCGAGCGTTATCATTCTGCCGTGATAGGTGCACCTGATCGTGATCATTGGGTTGGCAGTAGCACTTGCGACCACCCGGGGCGGCGCGAGCAAGAAGCTGGGGCCCACCGATGATGATCGTAGGCGACTGGCGCGGTCAAGGCGCCCCGGACTGTCGCTGGTTGCACTGAGCCATCCACCGCAGACCCTTCCAATTGGGAATAACCCGCTTTTGATCATCGCCGGGAAGACAGAGTTTTCAACACGCCTAGGGCATCGCACGTCACGAATTCATTCACCTTCGTCTGGCTCACCCCTCCCCAGCCGACCAGGGAACGCCCGCTTGTGCCAACGGGTCCTCTTCGATAGTAGGCTTCCTCGGCGGGGAAGCCGCCGTCTTCGAGCGTCTTGGACTTCAGAAGAGAAATGGCGTCCGTGCACCTCTCGTCCCTGAGGAACCCAGCTTCCTTCATCACTTTCAGTCCGAAGAGGAAGTCGTAGTGCCAGTAGCAGGGATAGTGGAGCCTTGTGAACTTCTCGGATATCACGTGGCCGTCGCCTTTTCGCTTGAAGAGCCTCCGTTCGAGGAAGTATTCGACCGCTCTGGCCACTGAATCGTGGTAGGGCTTCCGCCGAGCCATGGACTGAAGCACCAGCCCTCTCAGAGGGAGGAGGGTTTCGGTGAACGACGAAGTGTGAGCGCCGGACCTCTTGTCGCAATTCCACCCTCCGTCGGGCCACTGCCATTCTACAAGTCTGTCTGCCAGGACATCGGTCCTGTCGTCAGCCAGACCGAGTGAATGCAGATAGTAGACGGCGTTCCCTTCCATTGATGCGTGGGCCCTCGCGAGGCCGCGAACCTTGACCACCGGCCCAGCGAACACGTCGTGTCTCCTGACGTACTCCAGGTGGGCCTGGGAGAAGAGCCATTCGTAGACCTGCTCTCTCAATGGGATGAGCGAACGATCATTTGTCGGATAGCCTAGGTCGGCGAGGGCGGAGAGAACCCAGTGAGCCCCGACCCATTTGGCGTATGGATGACAGGGAATCGTGCCTCGGACGCGCTCGGAGAGCAGGAGTCTCACCCGGGCGGAGTTCTTGACATCGGCCCGGGCCGTCCTCATTTCCTTGGAGCCAGACGATTCGCCGAGGATTTCTGTCCTTGTTCGCAGTCGTACCGAGGGCTCCTCTGAGGCGAGAAGCCTCCCGATCACGGACTTCATGGTAGGAAATGATATTCTTTGTCGATTTAAGTTCTGATTGGCGGTGCCGGTCCTTGCTGTGTTTGCGCGATGGGTTGTTTGTGGATTGGCAGGTGCGTACCTCGGAAGCTGTCCTAGATCTGGAGGTCATTGTCTGCAGAGGACGGCCAGGTCCCCGCCCGAGACGAGGTCTGTGGGAACCAGCAGTTGTCCCTGGTGATAGTCCATGCTGCTGATTTCAGGAAGATTCAGATTGAGAGGATCGGATTCGTCAGGGGCATTCTTTCTGTTTGAGTCGGCCCTCCTTCTTCCCGCAATCGTGTCTACGACCCCCGACGCATGGCTGATCATTCTCACGGCGTGGTTGTGCCTGTCCCCGATGAACACGTTACCTGCCTCGTCCAGTGAGAGTGATATCGGGCCGTCGAACTTGGCGCCGGGGTCGCTCCCGAATGTGGCACCCGCCGCGGGACCACCGTCGCCGTCGTATCCGCCGTGGCCGCTGCCCGCGAGTGTCGTAACCCGGCCTTCTCCGCGGTCTATCACCCTGAGCGCGAAATTCCTGCTGTCGAGGACGTAGATGTTGCCGTCGGGGCCTCTCCTGATGTCGTAGATCCAGTTGAAACTCGCCCTGTCGAAGCTGACCGAGTCAGACTGGAAGCCCGGCCTCCCGTTTCCAATGGTCAGTTTCGGCCTGCCGGAGGTGTCGAACTGCCACACCTTGCACCCGTCGACCTCGTTGAGCCAGATGCAGCCTTCGTCGTCGACCACACAGTTGCCTGCGTGCCCTATGCCCAGTGAAGGACCGTCGACGAGCATCTCTGCCCGCTTCCTGTCGACGTCGACGACGAAGAGCCGCCCGTCGCCGAAGTTCGAGACCACCAGCCTATCGTCCGGAAGGCTATCCACATAGATCGGATAGCTGAGATCGGCGCTGATGTTCGGGACCCCGCCGAAGACCGGGCGTGAAGCGACGGTCCACTCGAGCTTGTTTTCGTCGCCGATGAGCCCCAAGAAGTGCTTCTGGTGTTCGATGACATAGTGCCGGCCTGAGATGTCGTGAAAGCCGAAGTGAACGTAACCTTCCTTCACCAGGTCGCCGGGCTCGAAATGGACCACCCTCTCCACCCTCCAGCCGTTCAAGCGCGTCCTTTCACCGGTCGGGAGTCATCTTAAGGAAACGGGGCGTTTCTCACGGGTGAGACTCACCGGAGGAGTTCGGAGCTGTGCCTGGCTGCGATTTTGTAGACACCATGCAATACTCAGAATTCATCAGCCTTATGGCGTCGATCTGGACGAAGCTCTTCGGGAGCCTTGCTGCGCCACGCCGCCAAGAGGCCAGCGCGCACCGAAAGCGCGTCCGCTACGTCGAGATGCACCGTGGTGGAACCCTTCTTTCCCCAACCTCCTGTGGCGGGTGAAAACACCTCCGGATTGGAGTTCACGAGGTTGGCCTGCTGCTCGGGTTTCAACATCAGGACCCCGTTCCCCTTCCAGATGGTCGCAAAGATTCTCCCTCCGACCCGGAAGTCCGCATGGTTCATGTGCCTGCTTTCGATTGTGCCTGGAAGGCTCAGGGCGAGGCGGCGGTACTCGTCCGGCGTCACTTCTGTTTCCTGCCCTCCGGCTTCTGATAAGAGTTGTCAGCCACTTGCGGGGGGGGTTCCTCGGGGCCCTATGAGCACCGCCGCACCGACTTAGGAGCCCGTCAAGTAGTCTCTATTCATGTCGACTTGGCCCACGCTCACCTCGAAACTGCCGTTCACCAGTTTCGTCTGAAGGTTGGTAACCGACTCCCCGGTAGTGCCGAACTCGAACACAGAACGCGGAGACGTCACGGTCCCGTTCGTCAAGACGTAGCGTAGACCTATGGTCGCGTTCAATGTCCTGTAGGCGATGGCCGAGGACCCGGGAGGGCCTGTGAACACGAACTCGGCGTTGTAGTAGGCTCTCCCTGTGGTTTGGAAGCCGTTGACTTCGAAAGCGGCCCCCAAGACTCCTGTCGCCGCTATGTGTACTTCGTCCCAGGTCGTACCCAATATGGGAAACGAGTTCAGGAATCCGTTGTAGGCGAATCCTATGACCACGCCGTTGGCGTCGCGCAGCACGTTGGTGATAATCTCGAAGTGCATGGGGAGCGCGTAATGGGCCCCCGGCAGATTCCGGTCCATCGAATAGGCCGCTTCCGGAGGGTTCCCGGAGACGTCGCCGTTGCCGGAGACATCAGCCGAGTGCATCCAGGCCTCTGGGCCACTGAAGTTCCAAATTTGGTTGGCGAAGTTCACGTAGTCCTCTGTGGTGTCGAAGAAGGCGATGTTCTGGACCCAGTAGCTCTGGTCTCCATGTGTAGTAGACACCTTGAGGACCACGTTCAGCTGAAGCCCCGCCACGTTCCTCATCTGGCTTAAGGATGGGTCGTTCACCCCTATGGAGTAGATCCACGCCTCGCCTACGATCTGTGTCGCGTCGACCCTGTAGGCTGACCACGTCCCGGAACTATTGATGACGCCGTAGTCAGAGATACCGGTTGGCACGGGGGGTCTGTAGTAACCGCAGTAGATGTCGACCGGCTGGGACTGAGAGTCACCCCCCGCCGTCACGCCGAAGGGACATTGGAGGTTGAAATTCGTCAGAAAGACGTACACAGTGCCTCCCAGAAGGAGCAGGCCGACAACCACGGCTATGCCGATGATGACAGTGAATCTCCTTCCGGCTCTCGGGGGGGTTGCCGCAACTCTCTGAGGCTCAGATGAAACCCCAGCATGCCACAGTGGCCAACTGCAATTTCCACAGAAGCGATCAAATGGAGCGACTGCCTTCCCGCAACGGGGACAGAAGGGCATCGTGGCTCAGGTCAAGAGATAGGACCTGGCACATAAGAGGGTTAGGATGTTCCGCCGTACATGTGGTTCACTGCACCACCGCCGGGCGAAGTTGTCGATACTGTGGTCAGTGACGCGGGAACAGACCGACTGTAGTGCCTGAGGGTTCATCGCTACCTCCCGCCCAACGACTGACTGGAACTGCGACAATGAACAGTATACTAAAGCGATAAGTCCCGGATTCATCCCCTGGTCAGCCGGGGATTCGCATCGTGGATGTACGAATCGTCGTCATGGTCGACATATTCATCGTATTCCTCTCCTTCGGCGCCATATGGATCAATGTCGACCAGAACGGGTCGCCGATTCCTGACGCCTACAACGGCTTCCAGGTCTCCGGGATGGTCGGCGGTTACATCGGCGGGCTGCAGGTCAACCCGCCCAGCTACCAGGCGACTGACTTCGGTGCATACACCCAGGCAGTCCTCGCCTCCCTGATAGTGGGGAACATGGAGCTTGACGCCGCGATGGTCGCGATCCCCGCCGCCCTCCTCCTCGCCCTGGCTTCGTTCGTCAGGTGGCGGCTCTTGCTTCTGGCTGGGATTTTGGAGACCGTGGGTGGCGTTCTTTGGAGATTAGGAATCCCGGCGATCTCCCAGCAGGCGGGGAGCCAGTTGGCCGCATGGCAGGGGTTCGGCGCCGGGGCGCCCAATGTCTCGGTGAGCTCCTCGCTTGGCCCGGACTTCGCCGTAGCTGCCGGAGTCCTTCTGGGGACCACCTACCTCCTGACCGTGAAGGAGAAGCTCGACCCGCCTCTGGACTCTGGGATGCCGGTTCCATCGACCTGAGACACCAGCTTGTAGGTTAATGAGACAGTACTGAGTGGAGCTCGTTCTATGTTCGTCTGTAAGAACGACCTCGAGTGTCCGGAGAACAAGGAGTTCGACGAGCATTACCATTCGTTCGAGAAGTGCAGCGTCTGCGGGAAGATGACCACCTGTGCCGAGTGTCTGTGTGGGATGGGCCGGATCTGAAAAGGAGAGATTGGTGGAACCTATCCGTCACGTGAAGTCGGCAAGGTGATAGAAGATGACGAAACGGATGAAAAGGAACCATGAGCTCGAAACGAGTCAGAGCCCGGGAAGCCCTTACGCCGTGCATAGGGTTCTTTGCGCCTCCGCCGGGAATGCCTCGACGCCGAAGAGTAGAAATCGTGTTCGGGGCGATTAGTCACACATCTGAGTCAACGGCTGCGCGGTTCCCTGTCACCTTCTCGTCGGTGGTCAGCACCTGCAACCACCTCATTTCGTTTCCGTCAGGGTCTCTCAGGTCGAACCAGGAGATTACACCAGTCCACGGTCTTGGTCAGGTCAACTTAGGGGCAGCGATTCATAGTGTAACCCGACTGCTCCAGACTTGAACGTCTTGGCGCTGACGAGCTTCAGAGGGTGCCGGGCTTTGGGGTCTGAGAAGAGTGGCCTGCCAGCGCCCAGAATGATTGGGCGAACTCGTATGAAATACTCGTCAATCAGGTTGTCCCGAAGCAGCG
>DATJAJ010000014.1:0-10848 GCA_035516335.1 Nitrososphaerales archaeon | reverse complement strand
CCGGGCTTGTAGGGCGCGAAGGCGAACTTCCTTTCGACGTGCCTCCCGACCATGGCATTCGCGAGCTCGTCGATGGTCGCGTCCTTCGTGTCGAGGGTGGCGACGACCTTCCCCTTCCGCATTATGGTGATCCTCTGCGTGTTCGCCATGACCTCCTTCAGCTTGTGGGTGATGAAGATCACGGTGGACCCGCCCTCGGTGAGCCTCCGTATCGACCGGAACAGCTCCTCGGCCTCCAGCGGGGTGAGGACCGCTGTGGGCTCGTCCAGGATGAGTATCTTGGCACCCCTCCGCAGTGCCTTGAGGATCTCGACCCGCTGCTTGAAGCCGGTGGGGAGGTCCTCGGCCAGCGCGTCGAGGTCGATGTCCAGGCCCACCTGCTTGACCAGGTCCTCGACCTGCCGCCTCGCCTCGGTCTTGTCTATGACCCCGTTCTTGGTCGGCTCGGAGCCGAGGATGATGTTCTCCATGACCGTCAGATTCGGAACCAGGGTGAACGCCTGGTGCACCATCCCCAGGCCCAGGGCTATGGCGTCGGAGGAGTTTCGGATCTGGACCTTCTTCCCCTGCATTTCTATCGTGCCCGCGTCAAAGCTGTACAGGCCGTAGAGTATGTTCATCAGAGTGCTCTTGCCTGCCCCGTTCTCGCCCAGTATCCCCATCACTTCTCCGGGATCCACGGTCAGGTCGACCCCGTCTACCGCTACCACGCCTGGGAAGGTCTTCCTGATTCCCGCCATCCGCAGCATCGGCACTGTCATAGGAATCACAAAAAGAAAGGGTAGGTGAGTCTCCTCACCTATCGCTAGGTTCCGGTATCGGTGTAGACTTCGGGTACTTTGATAGTACCGTTGGTGATGCCTTGCTCGATCTGTGCAAGGACGTGCTGGGCAGTCGGAGTCAGGAACTGACTCGTGTATTGGAAGTTGGTCGGTCCGACGGCACCCTGCGAGTAGCCCAGTAGCAGCACGCCCCTGACGTTGCAGGGCGCGTCGCCGTTAGGACCACAGAGCTCCGTCTGGCCGTTGAAGAACGAGGGTGCGAAGGTGCTCGGGTTGTTCCAGACGCCGCTGAAGTTGCCCTCGACCGTCCACTTCGCCACATCGAAGACCCCGAGGTCGACCTTCTTGATCTCTGAGGTCAGGATGAACGAAGGCGGTGTGAGGGCCGTCGCCGTGGAGTTCTGCTGGGCCGCCTTGAAGTACTGCTGTGTGCCGTAGTAGTCCTGGTTCGCGTCAACTCCTATCGCCCACACGGCCGGTGCAGTCGTGTTGGACCAGTTCCAACCCTGCTGCTGGTCGTATTGGCCTATGGCGTTGAACGTTCCGATCCCCGTTCCTCCTGCGGCCGTGAAGATGATCTTGTCGCCCGCCGCTATCATGGACTGGCCGTTCTTGTAGCCGCCTGACGGATCATCGAATCCGCTGAAGCCGGTGGAGTCGTATCTCTCGTCGATGGTGTTGTTGTAGGTGCTTCCGGTGGTCTTTGACAGGTACTGGTCTGCCCACTGTGCCCCGAACTTGTAGCCGTTCCAGAACTTGTAGATGATTCCCGTGGTGACGCCACCCAGGAACCCTATCCTTCCGCCGTTCCCGGCCATCGCGGCCGCCAGTGCCCCTACTATGGCGCTTCCGACGTGCTCCTGGAACTTGATGGCGATTACGTTCGAGAAGTTGTACTCGTCGCCGTCAACCTGGGCGAACTTCTGGGTGGGATACTGGACGGCGTACTGGGCGATCGCCTGGTCGTCGTCGAAGCCGACGCCAACGATTATGCTGAGGTGGTCGTTGATGAGCTCCTGGAAGAGCTGAGGGATTTCGGTGGTAGAGGTCGCTACCTCGTACTTGGCCGTCATCCCGAGTTGGTTTACGGCCTGCATCATGCCTTGGTATGCCAGGTCGTTGAACCCTCTATCGCCGAGGCCACCGACGTCGAAGACCACGCCGATGGACATGCCCGCTCCGGGCAGCGTGGATGACGAGGTGGTGGGCGTCACTGTGGTGGTCGTCCCCTGGGTGGTGATCGTCACGCTGGTGGACGATGTGGTCGTCGATTTGGAAGTAGAGAGGTAGTAGTAAGCCCCCGCTGCGACTACTATGATGATGATGACAACTGCCGCTGCTATTGTTGTGCTGAGTCCCCTTCTTGATGGAATAAGCAAATTTTCTCGCCCGCCCTTTCGTCTTTGGTTATTTAAACAGCCGATGACGGTCGAAGTCCGATTTATCACACACGTCAAAAGAAGTTGAGGGAGACTTCATAAGCAGAGTGGGTCGAGCGCTTGGAGTCCTTGAGGATTCTGGTGGCTGGGTTCGTAACCATCGATACGATTCAGCTGCCCGCAAGGAGCATCATTTCGATCGGCGGACCGCCCTCCTACGCAGGCCTGACCTGCGCGCGCTTCGGGATGAGCGTCACCGCTCTCACGAAGATCGGCACCGATTTTCCGGACGACCAGGCGGTCTGGCTGGCGAGGAACGGCATACCGCTCTCCGCGGCCGACAGGAGCACGACCAAGCGCACGACGCGGTTCGCCATCAAGGTCACGGGGACGGACAGGACCATATCTCTCACCAGCAGGTGCGAAGACATATCCCCGAACCAGCTTCAGGACTCGCAGTTCAACGCCTCTCTCGTGAGCCCCATCGCGGGGGAGATCTCGAGCTCGCTGCTGACGTCCATAGCCAGGCGGTCTGACTTCACCTTCCTCGACCCCCAGGGGTTCGTCAGGAGGTTCAACGCCGCCGGAGAGGTCTCGGTGGGGAAGCTCCAGGACGAGGGGATCCTGAAGGCCGTGGAGGCCATCAAGATGGATAGGGAGGAGGCTACCGCGATCACCGGCAAGGCCGCTCCCGTAGACGCCCTCGCCAAGCTGGCGGCGGGCGGGCTGAGGAAGGCGGTGGTGACCCAGGGAGCCGAGGCCTGCTTCGTGCTCGATGGAGCCAGGGTGTTCAAGATACCGGTTCCCCACGTGCAGATAGTGGACACGACGGGTGCGGGCGACATACTCTCAGGCGGGCTCGTGGCCAACTACGTGCGCACCAGGGACTTCCTGTGGAGCGCGTGCTTCGGCATCGCCGCCTCGTCGCTCTCGCTCAGGATGATAGCGCTCTCGAAGGTGGACCTCCCGATGACGGTCGACGAGGAGGCGCGGCACCTCTACTCGCTCGCCAGCCCTACGGCCTTCGCCTAGACTCCTTCAGCGCTTCTGACGCGGCGTCCAGCTCAGACCTGCCGGGGCTCCCCCTGGTCTCCCTGCGGGCCGCCTTCAGCGCTCCCGCAAGGTTGGCCGCGTTCGCTGCCTCCTCCGTCTCTGCGCCCTCCAGGATGAAGCTGCAGAAGGCTCCCAAGAACGCGTCGCCGCACCCCGTCGAGTTGACCGGCCGCTTGCCGAGGACGGCCAGGTCGACCGCCGGAACGTTCAGGATTCTCCCGCCGAGCGCCAGCCTGCAGCCTTCCGACCCCCTGGTCTCCACTACTGTGAGATGCCGGTGGGCGGAGGCCAGCTGAGCGAGGGCGCGGGGCTCGGGAGCTCCAGGCATGAGCGACCTGAGCTCGGTCCTGTCGACCACAAGATAGTCGGCGAGGTTCAGGAGGTCGCCGACCCCCGCCTCACTTTCCTTTGCCCGCACGCAGGGGCTGTAGACTATCCTCGCGCCGCGTCCCTTGGCCCTCCTCGCCGCCGCGAGCCCCACGGACGTTGGGGCGTCCATCACGACGACGATGGACGACGAGTCGATGACCTTGGCGACGGCCGCCTTCTCGATGTGCTCAGGAGCGATCTCGTCGTTGGCGCCGAAGAGAGTGTGGATCGTCTTCCTCCCTCCATTCTCAACTATCACGAAGGCTCGGCCAGAACTCGTCCTCGGAGCCTTCACGAGCCCGGACGTGAGCACGCCCTCCCGTCGGAGGTCGGCCAGCTGCTCCTCCGCGACGTCGTCGTCCCCAAGGGCGCCGACCAGGGCGACCCGCCCCTTTCCCAGCAGCCTCGCTGCCGCGACGGCGACGTTGGCCCCCTTCCCACCGTGATATTCCTCGACGGAGAGCGCGGGAACCTCCTCACCCACCCCGGGAAAGCGGTCGACGAAGATGCTGACGTCCCAGTTTATGGCGCCCACCACGGTGAGCAGCTGGCCTCCGGTGGTCCGATCGGCGGCGGCCCTGCGGCTCATCTCTAGTACGACTTCGCGAAGTTGACGACGACCGCGGCCGGCTTCCCGCAGAGGACGCACTTCGCGGCCCTCTTCCGCTGCTCCATCGGGATGTTGATGATCTTTCCGCCCGTCTCCTCCTTCAGCTTGGCCTCACACTCAGCGGACTCGCACCACGGAGCCCTGACTACGCCCCCCTTCGCCAGCATCTTCTTCAGGTCGTCGTAGGTGCTGGCCGAATAGGTGTTCTTCTTCAGGAGCGCCTTGGCCCTTTCGAGAAGGCCGTGATGGATCTCGGCCAGCTCCTTGGCCACCTCTTCCTCGAGCCCTTCGAGCTTCGCCGCCTTCTTCGCGCCGGTGTCCCTACGGACCAGCACGGCCTGGCCCGCCGTTATGTCCCTGGGACCGATCTCGACCCTGAGCGGGACCCCCTTGAGCTCCCACTCGTTGAACTTCCGGCCCGGCGTCAGGTGCTCTCTGTCGTCAAGCTTCGTGCGGAACCGGACTCTCAGGCCCTCGTAGAGCTTGCTCGCCTCGGCGAGGACCTTCTCCCTGTTCTCGTCGGTCATTATCGGCACGATCACGACCTGTATCTGAGATATCCAGGGCGGGACCACGGCTCCCTTGTCGTCGCTGTGGACGGCCAGCATGACCCCGATCTCCCTCGTGGAGATCGCGAATGTGTTCTGCCAGGCGTGCTGGGTGGCGCCCTTGTCGTCGATGAAAGTGATGTCGAAGGCTTTCGAGAACTTCTGGCCGTCCGAATGGAAGTCGGGCCCCTGGATGGCCTTGCCGTCGGGCAGGAGGTGCTCGATGCTGTAGGAGGCCAGTGCGCCTGCGAACTTCTCGCTGTCCGTCTTCCGGCCCATGTAGCCCGGCAGTGCTAGGTACTCTTCGGTGATCTTCTTGTAGATGCCCAGGATCTGGTCCCTTTCCGCGTCCGCCTCCGCCTTCGTGGCGAAGATGGTGTGCCCTTCGTTCCACAGGAACTCCCTGGAGCGCAGGAACGGAGTCGGGTGCCTGAACTCCCAGCGGACCACGCTGTTCCACTGGTTGAGCCTCAGGGGCAGGTCCCTCCAGGACCGGATCCACTTCTTCACCACTTCGTACATCACCGTCTCCGAGGTCGGCCTTATGGCGAGGCGCTCCTCAAGCTTCGAGTTGCCCGCTTCGGTCACCCAGGCCACCTCGGGAGAGAAGCCCTCGACGTGCTCCTGCTCCTTCTTCAGCAGCCGCTCGGGGATGAAGAGCGGGAAGTAGGTGTTCTGGATCCCAGCGGCTTTGAACTCTACGTCGGTGGCCCTCTGTATGTTCTCCCAGATCGCGTAACCGGAGGGGCGGTAGGCGAGGCACCCGGATACGGGGCTGTAGTCGGCGATCTCGCCCTTCAGTATCACCTGGGTGTACCAGTCGTCGAAGTTCTCGGCTTTCTTCGCCGTCATACCCTCCTGGCTAGTCTGAGACATGCGGTTCACGCGTTCCTCCCCCGTGGTTAATGAACATAATACCTACAACGGACTAGAACCTAGAGTCGGGAAGCATTGGAAACAAGCCCACATCCGGACAAAGCCCTCCGAAACAGCCTAATCATTGAGACCAAACGGTAGTCTACTCTGGCGTCGACGCGCACATCTTAAGAGAGGCCAGTGCAGCAGAAATCCAGGCTAGCTTTGAAGCGAGGAGTCTCAAGTCAGGTTACTGGCGCCGCCCTGCTGGTTGTCGGGCTCGTTATTGGCGCAGGACTGGTGTTTGCTTCCACCTACGTCTATGGGATACCATCGGCGAAGACAGTCGTGGATACATCCACTCAGTCTATCTCCGTAACCTCCACGTCAGTACTGACTCAATCCATGACGCAGACCACGACGGTAACTAGCACGACCACCGAAACAACGACCAGTGTCGCCATGTGCAATTGTTCCAGCCTAGTTTCCACGACAATCTCAATTGCGGTACCCACTGGCGAGGGTCCGGGCACGATGGTCGTTTCGATAAAGAACAACGGTAGTGATCCAATCGCTGCGATGGTCGTGACCTATCCGACGAAGGCCGGCTCGGCTCTCGTGGACGAACCGAACGCATACACATGCCTGGCCAACGCTGCCGGAGCCACCCCATGCAGTGTTGGATTCACATACGACGGCGACCCCATAGATGAAGCTAACCCGCTCCCAGTAGGCGCGGTGACCAGCGCTTCAATAGGCTTGGTGCCTCTTTCTGGCAGCACGCTTCAGGCAGGCACAACCTACAGTTTCTTGGTCATCATAACCTTCGCGAACGGCGGCACAAACGTCCAGATAGTCAGCTCGACCGCTCAGTTGTAGGCTGTATTCTATAACGCAGTCGTGTGCACAATCAAGATACGTGAGGATCGACAGAAACTCAAATCTCATGAAGACAACGGCATTCTCAAGGCGCCATGGCACCGATACAGGACGGGAAGCCGAATGCTCTTCCTCTACACGAGTCGTACAGTGTGCCATTGACGGGTTATGAACGTAGTCTGGGGCCGGCTTCGGGTCTAGCCGGTCGCGACCGAAAGGAGTATGCTCGCGCCGATGACGAAGAAGACGAAGACCGACACCAGCCTCAGGGTGCTGGCAGTGAGTACCCTTCCCAGCCTGTTGCCCAGGATGGTCTCCAGACCCGAAGCCAGTATCAGCGCGGCCACCGCGCCCCCGAAGACCAGAAGCAGATCCTTGAACTGGGCGACGAAGACCACCGTCAGCAGCTCGGTGGCATCGCCGGCCAGGTCCAACAGCATTAGCGAGAGTATGGCAAGGGCGAGCCAGGAGAGCTCGCCGCGGCGCTGGCCCAGCAGCTTCTTCTCCTCCCCTTCGGAGCTGCCGACCCCGCCGCGGGTGAACGTCCAGGCCGCGTAGCCCAGCATGATGACGCCGCCGGCCGCCTTTATCCAGGACACGGGGACCACCAGGACGAGCGCGGAGCCCACGGTGACGATCACCGCCGAGGTCAGGGTGAATGCGACCGACCCTGCGAGGAAGACGAGCCAGGGGTTCGACTTGGTCGCGAGTGTGAGCAGGAGCAGCGCGTCCTTGTCCGTGAGTTCGGCTATGAAGATGGCCAAGAAGACCGTGAAGAAGGCGCTCAGAGAGACAGCGGGATCCATTGCTCTCCTTCTCACCCGCGCCTAGCGTGGAGGTGCTCCCGGGAGCCCTGACGGCTCGAAGTCGCCAATGGCCCTGGCTTTCGCACGGCGATAATAAACAGAAACGGTCGGGCTTACTCTGACCCTTCTGCCGTCGGCTTGGGGCGGTTCCAGAGGAATATCACGAGGCCGGCGATCAGGAGTATGAACCCGATGCCTATGCCCACCAGGCTGTCTCTCTTCCCGACCTCGTAGATGGTCACCGGGACCAGGAGCATGACTACTATTCCGAGCAGCCTCCGTCTCCCGAAGTCGCCGCTGTTTAGGGGGATGACGATAAGGTAGCTGAGGAGGACGAGCAGAGCCGGGAAGACGAGAGAGTACCTCCCCACGATGAAGTCGAGCACGGTGTTGCTCGGGTTCGTCAGGTTGGCGTAGAGCGCGCAGAGCAGCGCGAGTATGAAGCTGGCGGCGGCTACCTTCTGGAGCGTGCCGCTGAGCACGGTCAGCCTCTTGGGCCTGTCCGCGACCGCCTGCGAACGGACGTCCACGTACACCGCCCCGAAGACCGCGAAGCTGCCGATGAGGAAGACGTAGGGGTCGCGGGTGACCGTCAGGTAGACGTCGGTCGGGAGCAGCGCCGAGAATCCCTTGCCCACCCAGAGGACTATGGCGTAGACCCCTGCGACCAGAAAGGGGACCAGGAAGAGTACGGTCGAGAGGTCCTCGTAGGCCTCGGCCCTATTCATCAAGGTGCCTGCGCCCCGGGACTGGCCTTAAAACTGTTGCCTCGCGCCCCGCCGCCCGGCCCAGACGCGCAACCTAGCCGGTGGATTCCACTATCTCAAGCCCGTTGTTGGAGCTGGAGATGTAGATCAGCCCCTTGCGGTCCACGAAGACGTCGCCCACGTCCACTCCCATGCCCACCTTGCCTCCCTCCGCGCCGTAGGGATGGTAGTAGGCCTTCGGCGTTCCGGGGACGTAGTAGCCGGTCTCCTTCACCCTGTAGGGGTCGGAGACGTCGAATATCCTGAGCCCGCCCGGGCCGGCGGTGGCGTAGATCGTGTCGTCGGACCGAAGCGCCTCCTCCGTCGGCGGGTTCTCGTGCAGGTTGTGGAGGCTCGGGCCGAACGTCCAGCCCACGCCCCTCTCCTGCAGGTCCTTCGGAGGCTTCGGGAACGCGTCGATCACCCTGGGGTACTTTTCGTTGCTGATGTCGAGCATGTAGGAGAAACGCCACTCGCTCACGAACGCCGCAAACTGCCTCTCCTTGAGCGGGAGGAACGTGTGGCTGGAGCCGCCCATGTCGTAGTTGAACTCGCATATCGGGGTCGGGTTTCTGATGTTCGAGATGTCGACGATCTGGCCCCCCAGGGCGAACCACGGCAGGTATGCCCTGTCGCCCTGCACGATTGCGTGGTGGAGCTGGCAGCCGGGCATCGTGTCCGGCCACCAGGGCCGCTCGCCCCCGGCGATCCACTGGCCCTTCCTCCAGAGCCTGGAGACCTCCTTGGGGTTCTTAGGGTCTGAGACGTCGACTATCAGCAGGATGCCGCCGTAGAATCCCGGCATGTCGACCGACAGATAGGCGTAGTGCCCGTCGAACCAGAAGCGGTGGCAGTAGTTGCCCCCTCCCTCCGGGCTCCACTGCCCGGTCTTGAAGAAAGACAGCAGCCTGGGCTCCACGGGGTTCGAGATGTCGTAGATCTTGACCCCCGACTGGACCGGCTCCTTGGGGCCCCGCTGGTGTATGTTCGGCCTCTCGGTGTGCACCTGGTACTTCTCCGGCTCGAAGAACATCCAGTCGTTGGCGACCATGAGGATGTTTCCCATCACCCTGCACTTTATGCTCCAGGCGTGGGGGCTGTCCACCGGGACGAACTTCACGACCTCGGGCTTCGACGGGTCCTTGACGTCCACGACGCTGAATCCCCCGCTGGCCATGTGGCAGATGTAGACGTAGTGGCCCTGCTTCACGACCTGGGCGGTGTCGCCCCGGCCGTCTAGGTCCGTCTGCGAAAGCAGCTTCGTGTTTTTGAATAGCGGCGGGAATTCGTGGTGCACGTACTTGACGGGCCTGCCCCTCGGAGCGTCGCCTGCGCCGTAGTCCAGGCCGCGGGTGACGTCCCATCTCGACTTGTCGAAGAGAACTGGCTTGCTCAACTGCAACGAGGTGAGAGTCAGGTCTGGCGATATACGGCATCCCCCTAATCCGTCCGTGTCGCTCGGAGGGGTCGGTCCCTGAAACGTTTTAATGCAGAACGGCCGGCGGACTGTTCGTGAAATCCGCCAAGGGTATGAAGGTAATCGCGGAGTTCTCGATTCATCCAGTGGGCGAGGGCACGAGCCTGAGCGGGTTCGTGAAGACCGCGGTCGCCGAGCTGAGGGCGAGGAAGGGCCTCAGGGTCTCGGTCACGCCCATGGGGAGCGTCATCGAGGCCGACAGGCTGTCGGACGTGCTCTCGGCCGTCGAGGCGTGCAACGAGCGCCTCTTCAGGGAGGGGGCGAAGAGGGTGATCCTCACCCTCAGGGTGGACGACAGGCGCGACAAGCGGCGCGCCATGGAAGACAAGGTTGCGGCGGTAGGCTAGTCCGCGCGCCTTTCCCGGACGCCGCAAAGCGATCTGGGAATCCGTCGTTAGGGGGCAGCGTTAAATCCGAACCGGCACCGGTCAGAAAAGTCTGACCAGCGTGACTTCTAGCGAAACTGCGAGCGACATCGACCAGAAGAGCCGCGGCTATCGCTACTCCTGGGTCGTTCTCAGCGCATCTCTTCTCGCGTACTGCATCTACATGTTCCAGCGATCCGACATCTCGACCGCGACCCCGGGCCTCACGGCCGCCTACGGCTGGAGCGCCGTGACGATCGGCTGGATCAACTCGGCCATGGTCTGGTCCTACGCCGTGATGCAGATTCCGTTCGGATACGTCTGCGACCGGTGGCTGGGGCCCAGGGCCACTGTCTCGCTGGGCACGGCACTCCTGGTGATCGGAGCCGTGCTCTTCGGCCCGTTCCTCCCGGACGTCGGCGTCAGCATAGTCGTCAGGATACTCATCGGGACGGGTTCGGCGGCGATTCTGGTCCCGGCGAACTCGATGCTGGCCAACTGGTTCCCCTCGTCCAGGCGCGGCCTCCAGACCGCCATCCTGTTCGCGGGCGGCCAGGTGGCCATGGTCGTCGCCAGCCTCCTGATGCCCGTCCTCGTGGGAGGGACGACGAAGGTGCTGGGGCTGTCCGTCCCGCAGACCGCCTACTTCGTGGTCGGCCTGCCCATGATCGCAGCCATACCGCTGGTCTTCAGGTTCGCGCGAAACAGGCCCGAGGACGTCGGGCTGAAGTCGATCGTCGACGCACCCGCGCAGGAGAAGGCCGCCGGCGAGAGCAGGGAATCGATATCCCACGTGCTGAGACACTCTTCGACCCTGTACGTCCTGACGTTCGCCTACGTCGGGTTCGTGGGAGGTTCCAACATCAACGCCTGGCTCACGCTCTTCTTCGTCAACGTGTACGGCATGAGCAGGGTCAACGCGGCCCTGGTGTTCACGCTGGTCTCAGTGCTACCGTGGGTGGTCGGGCAGCCCATCGCG
>DATJAJ010000013.1:0-4481 GCA_035516335.1 Nitrososphaerales archaeon | reverse complement strand
GAAGGGGACCCTCCCTTGCTCTGTGAAGAGTATCCCAAACCCCCTGTCTGCGCGCTCAATGAAGGCCCTCTCCTGGTCGCTCATGCCAAAGATCTGCTGGGCCAGGTCCGAGCCGCCGCCCTGACCGGCCGTGTCCTGGTGAAGCAGGACCTTGGTGGCGCACGACTCCAGCACCGTCTTCCCCTGCCCTCCCATCAGGTCCTTCCCGTACTGGGTGGCGAGTACTAGGGCGATGTTGTAGTGCCTCCCCGTCCTGGCCATCTCCGACACTATGTCCATGGCTTCAGAGAAGTACAGTCGTCCGCGGTCGTCGGTCGCGAGGAAGGCCCAGGCCTCGTCTATCAGGAGCACCTTCTTCTGCGGTGTCGGGAGGGACTTGAGCGCGGCCATCGCGAGCGCTGTGGCGAGCACGACCGCGGACCCCCGGATCTCCTCGTCGCTGGGGAGGTCGTCGAGGACGAAGACGGTCCGCGTGTAAGGGCGCTGGGGCTCGCCCTCGAACATGAAGTCCATGGGCTTGAGGTTCCCGTTGACCCTCCTCCTGAGCTCCTCCGACATCTTCGCTTGATAGACGTCCTGAACCGTAGAGGTGCTCCCCGACTGCACTATCTCGCTCAGCTCCGCCCTGAGGTCCCTCTCGTCGATCCCTATCCCGGCCATCTTGGCGAGCAGCGACGCGGCGTGCTTCTTCCCAAAGAACCGGAGAGGGTCGAGGCCCATGGGCTGCGAGGGGTTGAACCTCACGACCTTGGCCCCGGTGACCCCCGCGAAGCTGTGCTCCTCGGTGCCGTCCGCTCCCCTCCCGTACTCGCTCTGGGTCACGCTGTCGAAGACCATGAAGGCTAGGTCGGGGTGGGTCCGGGCCATCCTCGAGACCCAGCTCTTCAGGAGCATCGACTTGCCCATCCCCGTCCTGCCGACCACGAGTACGTGCGGGTTCCCCTTCCTGAAGACGTCATAGACTATGGGGCCCTTGGTCATCGTGTTGGTGCCGAGGAAGACCCCGTTCTGCTCGATAATGTCGAGCCCCGCGAAGGGGAAGAACGCGAGGACGCTGTCGGTGGGCATCAGCAGGTTGGCTCCGCGGAGGTGCCTCGGGCCGCTTCCGGCGACCATCAGGTGTTGGATGCGTTTTGGGGAGTCGAGCTCGGTGACCACGCCCATCACCCTGTCCCAGAAGGTGCCGGCTTTCTTCCTCAACGAGTCGAGGTTCTTCTCCCTCAGGACTAGGACGCACGAGACCCTGAAGAGCTTCTGTGCTCCCGAAATGACCGTGTGCGCGGCCTCCTCGGCCATGGCGGCTTCCTGCGACAGCTCCCTGTCCAGGCCGCCGGCGCCCTCGATGAGGGCCAGTTTCGCGCGCAGAGTGTCGGCGTGCAGCCTGATTGTTCCCTTGGACTCGTCCCTCCTTAGCGGGTCGATTCTGATCCTAACCTCGTCGGTCATGTCGATTATGCTCCCCTCGCCCGCGTCCGCCGCGAGGAACGCCACGTCCAGGTCGGAGGAGAGCCCCGTCACGGTGTAGGCCTTCGCCAGGTCGCCGTTGTCGAGCACCGCGTAACGGGGAAGGTTGCTGGCGACGTTATAGCGGGGCATCTCCATCAGGCGGACGTACTTCTCCTGCAGGCCTAGGGCGCCCAAGAAGCCCTCGAGAGGCTCGTCGCCCTCGACGAAGTATCGCCTGTACTTCACGGAGTAGAGCTCGTCCCCCACCACGACGCTCATGACGTCCAGCCTGATGTGGAAGACCACGGGGGAGCTCAGCTGCTGGAGCGAAGATGCGAAGCCGGCGAGAACGGCGTTGCGCTCAGGCTCGCTGAGGTTGAAGTAGTTGACAGGGCCGAGTTCGTAGACGAAGGGAGCGCTCACGATACCTTCTTCATCTCCAGTGAGCGGGTTCCTTTCACCCTCACGTCCACTCTCACCTTATAGATCGGCCTGTCCTCTCCGTCCGCCATCACCTCGAGGTCATGCGCCCCCATGTCGGCGGCGGTAGGGACGAACACTATGGTGTAGCCACTCTCGACGTCGCTGACCGGGGTGGCGAGCGCCTCTGCACCGGGCCTGTCGACGCCGTCCACTCGCAAGGAGACCTTTCGGGGAAGCCTCGTCCTCCTGCACCTCCCGCTTATCGAGAGGGGGGTGAACGACTCGGCGTTCTCCGTGACCATCTCGAAGACGTTCTGTTCCGGCTTTTCCAACTTGGAAGCCCTGTCCTCGCCGCTATTTTCAGGGGGCTCTGGAACGGCCGTCAGTCCCCGCAACCTCGCAAGGACCAGCTGCTCCGGAGTCAGCATCTTCACCCTCCAGAACGAGACGACGGCTCCTGCGACGACCGTTGACCCCAACGCGACCAACCTCAGCGTCTGGCTAGGAAGAGGGGCGGACACCACGAAGCCCAACAGAAAGGATAGGCCAAGAATCGCGAGTTGCCTGGGGCTAACCCAGACGACCCTGAGCGGTATCCCCCTCCTGGACCAACGCGTTGTCTCCTTGAACCAGAGGATGCGGACCACGTTTGAAATGAGAATGATCGGATTTAACGAACCGAATGCATTGCGGCTTTAATACCAAAAACGTAGAAATAAAGCGGAACATTGCAAGAGACTAGCGGTCTGGAGACATTGGGTGAAAGTGGCTCTACGCACGTGAAGGTTGACGGGGAAGAGGCGGTTCTTCACATCACCGAACAGTCCGTCATGTTCGAGAAGGGCGGCAAGGTGAGTGGGTTCGAAAGGACTGCGATTAGGATGGTAAAGCCCGACGGCGACGCTATGATTGTCGCCTACTCTGCTGGGAGCGAGGTGAAATCCGTCAGGGTTGAACCCATGACCGCCGTCGCATCACTACTCCTTGGAGACTCTGCGTCCAATCGTCCAGGTGTTTCTGTCGCTGGACTGGACGAGGTATTCGAGAGACTATATCGCGACACAAGAAAGGAGCTGGAGGCCAAACTCGCGCGGATAGAAACAGATCCTCAGGACAAAACTCTGAGATCGACGCCTGAAGAGGAGGCGAGATATGACGAGACCGTCACCCGGATGGGGAACATCATTGGGGCCAAATTCAATTTCAACCCAGGAGCGGAAGGCACACCAATTTCGTTTTGGGAGCTGGAAAAGCAGCCACATGAGGTGCAGTTGGCGGTGGTAAAGGTTCGCCATATACGATTCCTGAGAATGATCGTGGGATCGAAGGCGGAGAAGAGCGACATCGTTTACTCCACCGATGAAGTTTGGCCGGAAGATTGGCCCGGCATCCTCAACAGATTCGGCCTTGGGAGCGGCCCTTACATCACCGAGGCGTTCAACGGCTACGTAAACTCCTTGAAGCAGCACTGGAAATATCACCCGACTGAGAAAAAGCCCGTTCTTGCCCGTCGTTGAGTCTCGGAAGATGTTTTCCTAGACTTAGATTGGGTCCTACGATATCCCCTTCGACTTCCTTATTTCGTCCCCAATGGCGTTCTGAAACCCCGACAAATTGTTGTGGAACTCGATGTCCAAGTCCCGGAGCCTATTGTGCTGGACTCCGGCTGCAAGAGCCTTGTCGAAATAGGATTTCATTTCCCCAGGAAGTTCGAGCTCGTTCGCGAGCGCTCCCGCTCTGAACGAAACGATATGCTGGGTCGTCTGCCCTGGCGTCTTGAGCTCTATCGCCCTGTTGACGCCCGACATCGACCTGCCTGCGCCAAGGCCACCAAGCGTCCCCACGGTTCCCATGAGGACCATGTTCTGGGCCATGTTCGGCACGGAACGTGCGAACCCTCCGCCGAACCCTCCCAGGGCGGCGCCGGCCTTCTGCGCGATCCCGGCCGTGGGGTTGTTCATGGCCAATCCTCCGAGGGACTGTCCCGCCATGGCCAGCCCTCCCCTGACGCCTGCGGCCCCAGGGCCCAGCGCTCCGGAGCCGATAGCGACTGCGGTCCCCGCCGCCGCCATCCCAACCTGGCTCATCGTCTGGAAGAAGACCCCGGTCATCGGCGCGAAAATCGTGGGGGCGAGTATCGCGCCCATCAGCGCCGCAAGAGCCACCCACGTCTGGTCGATGTCCGCGGCCTGGAACATGGAGCCGTTCCAGTTGTTCAGGATGTACGCGGCGAGTCCTATGAAGAGTGCGCTGATCACGCTGGCGAATATCAGTCCGAAGAAGGTGTCCTCGACCACGCCGGCGAACCTGGCCGTGAAGCTGATGTTCCTGAGCACGAGGACAATCGGCATCGCCACAGTCACTGCGCCGATGAGGAAAATCCTGGCGCTTCCCAGCAGCCAGGACATCGCCCAAGCCATCAGGCTCGCTATAGCCCCGATGAAGTCCGTGAGGATGTTCCCGCCCGTAGGGAGTTTGTTCCAGATCAGCTGGCTGTTCGTCAGGTAGGCGGTGTAAGGGTTGCCGGGCCCCGCGATTATCTGCTGGTCGAGGATGTTGACGAATCCGGCCACCGCGTTGTAGGCGTAGGGCAGCACGAGGATGAGCAGGAG
>DATJAJ010000012.1:0-3431 GCA_035516335.1 Nitrososphaerales archaeon | reverse complement strand
TGCGCCTACGAAATCCAAAGGGCGACGAAGGAGTTCAACATCCCCCTGGCGGAGGACAGACGGGTTCATCTTAGGATCGGCGTCCATCTCGGCGACGTGGTCGAATCTCAGGGAGACATTGCGGGAGACGCCGTCAACGTTGCCTCCAGGATCGAGCCTCTCGCCGAAGACGGCGGCGTCTGCATCACCCGGCAGGTGTACGACCACGTCAAGGGAAAGGTGGACATATCGCTGTCGAGCCTAGGACAAAAGTCGCTGAAGAATGTGGCTGAGCCGATGGAGGTCTACAAGATGGTCTTGCCCTGGGAGAAGCAAGCAGCCGAAGCGAGCGCGCAGCTCGACAAGAACCGTGTCGCAATCCTGCCCTTCGCGAACATGAGCCCGGACCCCAACGACGAGTATTTCGCCGACGGCATAACAGAAGAGCTGATCTCCACCATGTCCAACATTGCGGGCCTGCAGGTGATCTCCCGCACTTCAGTGATGCACTTCAAGAAGACCTCGAAGACGATGAACGAAATCGCGAGGGACCTCTCCGCGGGGAGCATCCTCGAGGGGAGCGTGCGCCGTGCAGGGGACAAGGTCAGGGTGACGGTCCAGCTGATCGATAGCAACACGGACACCCACCTGTGGGCGCAGAAGTACGACAGGACGCTCGAGGACATATTCGCCATACAGAGCGACATCTCCACCAACATTGCTGATTCCTTGAAGGTCAGGCTGCTCACCAACGAGAAAGAGAGGATCCAGAAGGTGACGACGAGCAGCGCCGACGCGCACCTCCTCTATCTGAAAGGCAGATACTACTGGAACGAGAGGACCAAGGAGGGCCTGGAGAGGGCGTTGGAGTACTTCACGAAAGCCACCGAGGCAGACCCGAGATACGCGCTCGCCTACTCCGGCATTGCCGACACCTACTCGGTGATGGCCGACCACGGATACCTTGACAGCGAAACCGCCACCGCCGAGGCGAGGAAGAACGCGCTGAAAGCCGTAGAGCTCGACGGGTCTCTCAGCGAGACGCACGCCTCACTGGGGCTCTCCTATCTGAGCCACCCCGATGGACGGTCAGAGCTTCTGACGGCCATGAAGATCAACCCGAACAACGCGTTCGCCAACCTCTGGTACAGCCTCAGCACCCGCAGCCCTGAAGAGAGAGTGACCTACTCCGAGAGGGCCGCAAGGCTCGACCCGCTCAACCTGCAGATCGGAACCTCCCTCGGAGCGGCGTACTACCGCGAGTACCGCTTCGAGGAGGCGATCAATCAACTGCAAAAGGTGATCCAGATGAGCCCCGACTTCGCCCCTGCGCACTACTTCCTGGCCCAGTCCTACCTCCTGACCGGACTGAAGGAAGAAGCGATCAAGGAAGCGGCCATCGCGGGGAGGATCAGGCCCACCAGCAACGTCCAGTTTGCAGGTATCATAGCGGCCGCCGGGAGAAAAGACGAAGCGCGAAGGATCGTCAAGGAAGCGCTGGACTCGGGGATCTACGTAGATCCGGCAGACCTTGCCTGGACATATGGGGCCCTGGGGGAAGTCGAACTTCTGGTCAGCAGCGTCGAGAGGAGTGCGAGGGAGTCGTCGGCTCATCTGGGCTACTTCTCGGACGATCCGTCGACCCGCGAAATGAGGAGGGACCCTCGGGTACGAGCAATCCTGGAGAAGGCTGGATACCCACAAGAACAGCCATAGGACTTTGCCCGTCTCCCGGAAACCTCAGGTCCGAAGGAACATGGCAGGTGTCTGATATTCCCACCTATCATGTCCGTGTTCGACAGGGGGTCCAAGCCCCTGCTGGCGACGCAGCACGCCAAGTGCCGTTGTACTAGAGTAACTGTCGAGGTTACTCCCGAACTCTTATGTCTGACGGACGGCCATGTCCTCACGGATGGGCTGACGGATTGTCATGTCGCCGAGATCTCGCGCGTCCCCAAGAGCAGCCGGACCGACCTTCGTCATCCTTCTGCTGGTTCTGACGGCAGTTTCGTTCGCCATCCCCCCTGCTCAGCCAGCCTCGAAGGCTACAACGGCTCCCGCCGTTCAACAGAAACTGCCAACGACATGGTATCCTTCATCGCCGTTATCGATGCCCGACGCCTTCCCGAAGTCTCCCGCGCCGGCGAGCTCCTTCTACGTGGTGAACGAGGCGTCGAACTCTGCCCCCTATCAGGCGACCCTCTCGGTGCTCGAGGGGCTCGTGGCCAGAACCCAGCCAAAGCTCTTCATCGAGTACTCAAACCAGGACGTCCAGGGCAATCAGTGGGCCCGCTACATCTCGTCCCATTACTCGATGACATACACGAACATCACCGCAGACGAAGCGCTTTCTGACTTCTCGAGCTACTTCACTGTCGGCGGGAACGCCCAGATCACAGTCTACGACGCCAACGACCCGGTCGCGCCGCTTCAGGAGAACCTGGCCGCTTCGCTCGCAGGATACTACGGCAACGCCATCCCCGTTTCCAGTGCAGACGTGGCTGACTTCGAGGCCCAATTCCCCCATTACACCGTGGTCCACAACTTCACGGGACAGTTCCATGATGCCCTGGCCGGATACGAGTGGCTCTGGAACGTGGTCGGCCCCAGCGTGACCAGGAGCTTCCTCCAGCTAGACTCTGGATCCGGCGTGGCCCAGTCCATGGACTACCCGGCCGAGTTCGACGCATTCCGGATGGGATTCAGCACGAACAGCTACGACAACTCGACCATAACCGCGTGGGTGGACACGGTCCTGGCCGCGTACCCTAGGCTCACTCCTGTGTTCGGCTCGTTCGGCCTGGGAGGCGAGAGCCAGACCATCGACACCCTGACGGCGGCCGGGGACTATTTCATCCTCGACGGAAACATGGCGGACCTGAGCTTCTACAGCGGCTTCCCGAACTCCGCTCCTTTGAGTCAGACGGCCGCAGCGCCCATCACCTACGACCCGAACAAGGTATACTTGCTCGTCGAGTTCTCGCAGGGGAACTCGCTCAGCTACGACGCCGGGGCGAACGTACCGCTCTACAACCAGACGGATCCCTCGACGGGAATCCCCTACAGGGCCGAGATCCCCGAGACCTGGCAGATCAACTCCTTCATGGCAGAGCTGATGCCGCCGGTGGTGGATTGGTGGTACTCACAGGCGTCGCCGGACGTGTCATTCATGACCGGGGCGTCGGGGAACGGCTACGTCCACCCCGAGGGGCTCCCCAATCTGGACCAGTTCATAGCCCAGTCGGCCTCGTTCAACGAATACGCGGACATCCATGACTACTTCATCGTAGTGGCGAACGCGAGCCAGCCCCTGGACCCCGGCCTCGTGAGCTCGATGGTGGCCGACGCGGGATTCGGAAGCATCCAGGCGCTCTTTTTGAAGCAGAACGTCCCTCCCGCAAACTCCCTGATGGACGGGCTCCCGGTTTTCAGCGAGCCAGTCAGGTCCGTGG
>DATJAJ010000011.1:0-2407 GCA_035516335.1 Nitrososphaerales archaeon | reverse complement strand
AGGCACGCTCTTGCCTTCTGCGTGCTCCTTCAGCGCCTGGCGCGGGCCTTCTCGTCGTCCTAAGACATCTCCGCACCCGCCATTCTAGTTCTTCGCCTCAAGTTCTCGTATCTTCCCTACGACAATGCTAGGCCGTCCGATAAGTCTGTTCGCATGCCGATTTCGCCGGCCCCGTCAGGATTCGGCGAAGAGAATCGCAAAGTGAACCTGGACCAATTCAGAGACGCTCGGGAGGGTACCCGTCGTCTTTTCTATGTGGTGCCGGACTTGGTTGATCTTCCTGTAGGACTCCGGGTCGATATCGACGACGACTCTTACCATGGATTGAGTCAGATCTCGATGCGTTCCAATAAACCTGTCCCTGGGCTGGCGTCGTCGAGTGCTATTCACGGCCCGCCGCGTTCGGATGCCTCTCAGGGGCACGGCCTGACCGATACCACCCTCAGGCAGTAGTCCAGCGTCATCCTGAAACCGGCCAGCAGCCGGGTACCGACGAGGACCTCGGTCAGCCCCTTCATGGTCTCGATGGGACCGTCCACTTCCAGGGATGGCTCGAGCTCCACGGTCCCGTACGCGACCACGCTCCGAACCACCCTCCCGTCCGCGACCTCGACCTTCCTAGGCGTGGTGACCATCTTGTGGAGGCCCAGAGCTTCGAAGACGTCCCGGGGCACCGCGACGAACCCTCCGTAGCCGGTGTCCACGACCGCCTCCAGCGAGCCGCCCTTGGGATACTCCATCCCGAGAGGGAGGTTGCGCAGCCTGACCCTCACGACGGGAGCGAGCCCCACGAACGCGCTCAATCCGCGCCCCGCCTGAGCCCCGTCCTCACGGTGGGCTCCAGAGGGGTAGAGCTCACTATGAGCACCTCCCTCGGGTCTATCTTCCGCTTCTCGAGCAGGGAGGCGAGCTCCCTGAGAGAACCCGCCCTCGCCAGCACCTGCTTCCCGCGCATCGCCCTGAACTCCTCGCGCTTCGCCCTCGACTCGACGTCCAGGAGGTGCTCCCTGACCGCGGCATCCACAAGTTCGGAGATAGCGCCCTTCGACCTCCCGGCGCGCCTGGCCGCCTCCCTGAGCTTCCTGACCGTCTCATCGGGCAGGGAGAAGGTCACGTTGACCAATGTGGGTGATAATATACAAACAATATTTAAGCAATACTAGTCTCAGCTCCGGTGAGACTCTGACCAACGGCGTGCGCCGCGTCCGGTAGTCGTGAAGACTGACCGGACGCATGACGTTCTTTCTCACTCAGGACAGGTAGGAAGGTTTCCCGGCCATGGACCGCCGCCCGGGCCGTCGGCCGGGCTGATGCAATAGACGGTCGAGTTCGTAAACCACAGAGTGACCTCGAGCGTTGACTGGGGTTGGCCGGCGGAGATAGTAGTGACCACCCGGCCATCCGCCTGAGTGGACGTTGTGGTGGTCGCAGGTCCGGGATCCGTCCCGAACGAGGCGTGCCGAACGTAGTAGTAGTCTCCCTGATACTTGATGAGCTGGATGTTGTCGACGGAGGCGATGAGGATAGGGCAGGGAATCGCGAACGCTCCGCACGTCACCTCCATCGCCATCTTCCCCGTAACGGTCACGTTGTCCCTGACGACTTGAGGTTGCGCGGGGGAACCACCTCCAGACATCATCGTAAGGCCTACGATGCCGACGACCGTGATCGCCATCACGACGCTGGCCGCCAAGATGGGCGCACCTCTCATTGGGGACAGCCTTCTCGAAGCACGACCCTTTCGTATTAACCTGATGCAAGGCCGTGTCAGCTCAGTTCGCCTTTTAGGACACCGCTCCCTCCATCTCCGCCGACCTTGCCCGTATGCCCGAAGTGCCACAAGATGGTCAGCGAGCGCAAGTGGCAGAGGCACCAGGAGAGGTGCGGCGTCCACCACAGGAACAGGCCGCCGTCGGGCCTCTACGTGCCCTCGGCGACCCCTCCCTGGGAAGGGACCCAGAGGGGGATCCTCGTGAACCAGGGTTCCACGCGGTCGAAGAGCAGCCGGAAGACAGCCTATCTCGTGGTTGCGGTCGTCGTCGTCATCATCCTGGCCCTGCTCTTGTTGGCGTCCCTAGGGGCCTAGGCAGTTGGCGCAGAACTGGAGGAACACCACGTTCCCCCACTCGTCCGCCCCGATAGCGGTGTAGAACCCCGCGGGGAAAGGCTGGAAGGCCGCGGGGACGTCGTCCTGGCCGCCCGTCCAGTACCCGCCCGTCGTTATGCTGGCCTGTGCCGTCCCGTCGTCCGGCTGGGCCGAGCCGCTGGGGAACGCGAAGTGGTCGTTCAGCGGCTGGAAGGCGAATTCGTTCGAGCCGCCCTCGAATGTTATCCTGCCGCATGTATACAGGTTGGCGGTGTCGTAGAGAGGCAGCGCCTTGGCCGAAGTGTAGTTGCTCTGGGCATA
>DATJAJ010000010.1:0-5998 GCA_035516335.1 Nitrososphaerales archaeon | reverse complement strand
GCCGTCGATCGAGATGTGACCCACCTGCGTGGACTCGAAGTTCACCCGGCCCACGCTCCTCCAGAAGTGGACGTCGATCGTGAAGATGCGGTTGACCCTCATCGCCTTGATTGCCTTGAGTATGGCCCTGATGCTCAGCGCCTCCCCGGGGTGGAACACCTTGTCTTGGCGGGCGTACACGAGATAGGGTATGACCAGGTCTATCCACCCGACCCGCTGCTCCCGGAGCGCGTCGAGGGTGAGGAGGGTCTCGATGAAGTGGTGGTTCTCCATCGGGACGGTGGTCTGGACGTAGATGGCGTGGGCCCCCGCTATGTCCCGCTTTATCTTTTCAAGCGGGAGGCGGACGTAGGTCTCGCTGTCGGCGAAGTCCTCGGCGTAGACGTCGACCGCTTCCCCCAGGCCGAGCGACCTGGCGATCCCGCGCGCGATCTGGCGAGAGTTTCCGGCCCTTCCGCCGAAGACTATCGCGTTGTCGGGGGTCAAGAACCTCTCGGGCGGGGCTGGCATTCTCCGACTCGAGAGGGCCGAAGCGCGTGGCCTTTTTAGTCCTTATGGATTACAGGCCCACTGTTTGGCGTCGGTTTAGGACCTTTGACGTCGACGACGGCGGGCCCGCCGCCCAGGAGGACGTTCGCCAGTAGCGCCTTTCGCTTGCTCACATTGACGTCCCTGTGCATCAGGCAGGAGGGATGCTGAAGTCCCCGGGACTCAGCTCGACGGCATCCCTCCCGTTGGGCCCGAACTCCAGCCTCATGCGTCCGGAGATGAGGAAGCCATAGGGGTGCCTCTCCCCGTGGTGATGCCAGGCCGACACGACGCCGCCGACCGTCGACCGCGAGAACAGGAGGCCGTCTCCCTCGAACGCCTTTTCCCGCAGTATCCCCGTGAAGACCGACTCTCCGTGAGACCAGCCTTATGGACGACCTCTATCTTCGGCGTGGAAGGTGCTGTTCTGGAAATCTAATCATGCTTATCTGGATTCTTGCAAACGGCATGTAACTCGACCGCTCAACGCCTTGCGAAGCTTGGCTTTTCTTCTATGAAGCGGCTTCTGGCTCTCGGGCATCTTCCGAGTTTAGGGCGCTCTAGTACGAACAATTCCACGACCCAATTGGAGAAACAGGAACCTCTTCGACCGATCTCCTTCGATTTTCGCGAGCTCCTCTTCGCTGAGACTGCCCCTCTCCGCCGCGAGCCGATGCTCTTCCTTCTTGATGACATCCAGGACGTAGGCGCGGAGTAACTCGTTCCAGTTCAGATGCTTGAGTCCATCTATCCTTGTCTTGGTCTCCTCGTCCACGTTGAGGCTCACTACAGGCATTGTTCGACTATTTTGCACGCCGATATTTATCCCATCGCATGCTCGACTGAAGCCGAAGATTGGAGGTCTTGTGAGAATTGCTCTCCGCATAGCTGAAAGCTCCGAGAACGAGTACACCGATGAGGAACGCGTAGACGGAGGCCGCCACGAACGGCCCCGCGTGCCACTCGAAACTCTTCTCTGAGACGAGGTTCGGGTTTCCACCCTTCAGTTCGTAACCCCATTGAGGGAACGTTGTCACGGAGGGAAGGCCTTCGTCGACATAAGATGAGTCATACAGGCTGTAGGCCCAATTCTCCTTCAAGATCTGCCATTTTGCGCCATTCCAATTCCATTCTTGTGTCGCGTCTATTGTGGCTGTAACAATTCCAGCAACTGTGCTGTTCGCCAACATATGGACGACGAACGTTGCATTGGTGACCGTGGGGCTGATAACCTTCTGCGCGAAGTTGCTGATGCTGGCGTTAACGGTCGACGACTTTCCGATTGTGGCAGCATACAGTAGCATGATATTTCCACCGGTGTACCGGCCCTGGAGGCCGACGAGGGCTCCGGACCACACCAGAACCGAGTTCGATGTGTAGAACGAAGCGAGACCGTCGACATCCCTTTGGTTATAGTCTTGGACAACCTGAGCTACGGTCGCGTTCAAAGGATTAGGCGAAAGCGATGTTGATATCGAACTCTCAGAAACGCCCGATTTACTCCTCGTCAAGAAGACGTAGCCTCCAGCCACGAGTAAGACGACCAACAGTGCAACTGGAGCAGCCAATCTCGAAGCCGCTCGGCGCTCAGCTTCAAAACGCATGAAGTCTTTTTGCAGACCGCCTGTATTTGAGGCTGACAGTATGGGTCACCCCCCCGGACGATTTCAACCTAATCCGGTTCGCCTTCAGGAATCCACTTTGAGAACCTGTTCAGTGGCGGGTCCCGTCGGGCCCCCAAACAATAAACCCACAATGCACTATGTTTGATCGTAACGGCGCAAAATGCACCATTCTAGTTTCTAGACCGGGTTACAGCGCCCGACCGCTCGCAGAAATGGGCCGTTACTGTCAAACGTGAGAACCACATCCCTCACCTAAGTAGTGCTCGAGTGGTCCTTCGAGGTGAGCGGGTATGCGAATTCTCGTTGCGTATGCCAGCAAGGTTGGTTCCACAAAAGGCATTTCAGAATTCGTCGGTGAGAAACTTCGCGGGCAGGGAATGCAGGTGGACGTCATGGAGGTGGGTGGAGTGCGAAACGTAAGAGACTACGATGCTTTTGTGATCTGCAGTGCGGTCTATATGTTCCACTGGTTGAAGGAGGCAAGACAGTTCGTCTCGAAGAACAGCGCTCTTCTCATTGACCATCCCGTGTGGCTCTTTAGCAGCGGTCCGGTGGGTGCACAGCCAAGGGATGACAAGGGCCGGGACCTGCTTGAGGTGTCGGGACCCAAAGAACTTGAGGAGCTCCGCGCTCTCGTCAAGCCCCGAGACCATCGTGTCTTCTTCGGGGCCCTTGACGGCGCGCGCTTGACTGGGACGATCGGATTCGCATATCGTCTGGCACGGAAGAGCCAGGCTGCCCGCGAATCGATGCCGGAGGGCGATTTTCGCGACTGGAAGGAGATTGAGGCGTGGGTCGCGGGCATCGCCCAGGCGCTGGAGGCATCGAGCAGAAAGTCAGGATCCCAAGCGACTGCCTGATCATGCCCGGAACTACGAGATTCCGCATCCAAGCCTAGTCTGAATCTTCTCGAATCGACCGCCTAGTTCTCAACAATGGGAATGGTCTGAGGGGATTATTAGAAGCCGGGAGAAATGCTTGCCAATCGGCCATGACCGGGCATCGCAGACGCAGTAAGACGGTCCTTGCCGTGGGGACCCTGCTGACTCTGCAGTCTGCCCTCAGACTGTTCTTCTATTACGAGGCCGTCTACGCGGGGGTTCAGCTTCTCCAGCCGATGCCGCCCGCGGCGACCATGAACGTCGTCAATTCTGTCAACCTTGCCCTGGGCCTGGTTGGACTCGTCGTCGTCCCCGGCTTGCTCCTGATGACTAGATGGGGGTTTTGGGGAACCGTCGCCCTCAGCGTCTTGACCATAGTCTTTGATGGGGTGTCGTCGGCCACGGTCTCCCTCACTGCGTTCGCCGGACTGATCCTGCCTGTTGTCTTCCTCGCGCTCCTGCTGCCCAGACGCGCTACTATCCTAGCGGAAGGGCGGAGTCCATGAGCGCCGATCCGGGACGGGACGTCCTGATTCCCGGATACGCGGTTGGGGCCATCGCCATAGTGTGCGGGCTTGGCCTGATATTGACCGTGGCGCTCGGACCCCTGGGAGTCGGAATCATACACTACAGGACCTCCCAATCAGGGACGTGGCAAGTCGAAGGCAACGACCTAGCGAACTTTCTGCTGATGGTGCCGCTGCTGCTCGTCGGGGGCGCCCTCCAGCTCGCCAAGAAGAGCGGCTCAAAGTATCTCTTGGTTCTAACTCCAATCACTCTGATGTACACGGGCTTGTCGTACGGGATCGGGGAAGAGTACGGCAACACCGCCTATTCTGGGAACGTCGAGAGCTACTTCTGGTTGTACTTGATCCTGATCATCGGGGGTCTTCTCTTGCTTGTAGGCAGTTTGCCGATGTTCAACGAGGGCGACGCGCCCAACTTCGGGCGTGGAGGTCTCCGGGTGTATGTCGGCGTGTTCGTCTTGTTCTTCCTTGTCTTTGCAGGCATGTGGATCTCCCAAATCATGCAGGTCGTCGATGCGGGTGACCTTGCAGGGAAAGCCTACAGTTCTGCGCCGGTCGGGTTCTGGACGATAAGGTACCTTGACCTCGGGTTCTCGATTCCGCTCGGCCTCCTCGCTCTCTTCCTTCTGCTGACCAAGCCAAGGAAGGCGTACTCCTTGGTGCTGCTGTTCTTTGGATTCGGCCTGACGACGGGAACGGCCGTCAACACGGTGGCCATCGTCGAAGTCGTAAACCATGACCCGACTGTTTCCGGAGCCGCTGCGTCTGGCCTTGTCATATTTCCAATCTTGGGAATTTTGATCTACGCGGGCTTTTTCTACCTGATAAGAGACAAACTTCAACGACGACATTTCCCCCTTTGAAGGGTCGGAACTTCGAGCTTGGGAGAATCCGAATAGAGAACTTTTCGCGCCAGAATCGCGGCGATTCGAGCCCCGCTCGGAGGCCCGACCGTCTCTTACCGGAAGCCACTCAGAACCAGTTTGGGGATAGGTCCTGCCGTGCCCTCAATGTGGCCTATCGACTTATCCTGCTGAATCTGTTGAAAAAGACTATTCCGACCACCAATATCACGACGCTGAAGCCGATGACGGCAAAGAGGTCGAGCAGGACGGTTCCGCTGGTGACGGCCGCCCCCCTTGTGAACAGAGAGGTCAGAGCGTCCGTGACGTAGTACGCGGGGACTGCCCTGCCCGCGGACTGAGCGGCCCCCGACAGCGCCGAGCCTACGAAGGTGCCTAGGAACATCTGCGGCAGCACGAAGAGGAAACTCAGTCCCGTCGCGGCCCCGGTGTTTTTCGAGATGGCGGCGGTGATGAGGCCGAAGCCCACGTTGCAGGTGGAGAAGATCACGGCGATAAGGAAACCAAGGGAGACGCCTTCCACGCCAGCTTTAGGATGATACCCGAGCCCGTACGAGGCGGCGAAGATCAGCAAGACTTGGGCGAAGCCTATCACCATGTACGACACCACCTCGCTCAACATCAGCTCAGTAGTTGTCGTGGGGGTCACGCTGATTCTTCGGAGCATACCGCTTTCCTTGTCCATCGTGAAGGACTGGGCGACCATCATGATCATGAAGATCGAAGCGAACGAGTAGAGCCCGGGGGCAAAAGTATCGAATACCGTCGTGCTCGTCACCTGCACCAGCGAAGGATTCGAGATTGAGACGGGAGACGCGATGGCCTGAGGCTTCACACCGAGGATGGCAGTATTGAGCACGCTCTGAACCGCTGACGGGATAACTTGCCCCGCGACCAAGGAGGCGCTGTCCACATACAGCGACAAGGAGCTATTCACCCATCGGGACGGATTGCCCGGATAGGCCTTGAACGACTGGATGCTGGCGTCAAACTGGGAGGGGATGATGATGACCGCCTGAACCGTTCCCTGGCTCAGCGCCGACTGGGCCGACTTGTTGTCCGTATACGGCTGGACCTTCAGGACGCCTGCGGTCGTCAGCGCCTGCGTGAACTGTTGCGACCATTGAGACGCTCCCGGCGCGCCCTGGTCAACAACGGCGACCGGGTACGAGACCGCCTGCGACGCCCCCGCGCCGAACGATGCCCCGAACGCTATCGTCAGCAAGAGTGGGAAGAGGATTATCATGAAGAGGACTGCCGGCTCCCTCACGGTCCTCTTCCAGTCCTTCTTGGCGAGCGCCAGGACGCGTCCTGGGTTCATTCTCAGGCGCCCTCCCTGATTGCCCTGCCAGTAATCCCGATGAACACGTCTTCGAGCGTCTTTGCTTGGTGTCTCGCCTTCAGCTCGGAGGGCGTCCCAAGCGCTATCAGCTTGCCGTGGTCGATGATCCCGACCCTGTCGCAGAGCTCCTCGGCTTCCTCCATGTAGTGGGTCGTCATTAGGATCGTCTTGCCTCTGCTCTTCAGCTCCCTGACGAAATCCCAGACCGCGCGCCGCGACTGTGGGTCCATCG
>DATJAJ010000009.1:0-6030 GCA_035516335.1 Nitrososphaerales archaeon | reverse complement strand
CCCTGCAATGACGCAACCGGCTACCTTGCCACCCTTGTTCGAGGAGAGGACGTGCTCGTCAGCTCGGGGAACGGGAGCGCGTCCGCTTCGGCGGTGCTATCAGATGGGTCGGAAGTGGCCGACAACGAGTCTTCGATTCGGCCCTTCGCGGGTTCGTTCCCCGGCGGGCTTAACCTTCTCGCCACGGTTCGCGTTCAAGAGGGCAGTCAGGGCCAGCCCGTGTCGTATGCAAAGGACGAGACGCACCGCCTGAACCTGCCGGTCGACCTCGAAGGAGAATTGACTCTGTGCCAGGCCTCGGCAGGCGCGGTCGGCGACGCGCTGGTCGGACTCGGCCCCGATGCCTGCAACTCCAGCGCGTTGGCTCGGACCTTGAGTGCCCTCGACGCTAGTCTCTCTTCTGAAGCCGCGGGGGAAGGGCTGCGTTTTGAGCTGCACTACTCTGAGGTTCAAGTGCCGCTCTGCGGAGTTGGATACTTCGTCAGAGTGTCACAGCCCCACGCCTTGGGGCCACTGGGAGACTTCACGCTGGCGGCGGGGGAGTCGGGGGCGTTCTTTCTGTGACCGCGGCCTGCTGCTGCAGAAGCGGCCTGAATATCTCACCGAACTGCTCTCGGACCGTATACTCTGCGACGTTGACTGACTCCGCGACGTCCCTTTGGCTCAGAAGCCTCTTTCTGGATTCTCTTCTGGACAGGACTACCTCCGCGGCGTAGACGGCCGTGGCGGCCAGCGTGCAGGGGCTGTGGCCGCCCCTGGCCGTAGGGTCGACTTTGCCAAGGGTGTCTTTCGCAGCCTCCCTGAGCCTGTTGAAGTACGGGATGCCTCCCATCCCCAGCCCTGTCAGCTGCTCCGAGAGCCCTTCGACCGACTCGAGGCGGGAGACCACCCGGCTCACGTACTCCTCTGCCCTGCGCGCAGAAGTTCTGACCGGCGACTCGAGCGACAGCTGTATCAGGGCCGACGTCTTCACCCGCCGGCCCATCAGCCTGTGGGCTTCGACGATTTCTCTCACCCCGACGGAGGTGACTCCCTCGGTCTTGCAGGCGCTGATTATGGCGTAGGCGGAGACAGCGGCCGTGGTTATGTCGTTCCGCTCCCGCTTGGTCTCCAGCAGCTTCTTGGCCGTCACCGTCGCCTGGCCAAGGACCACCCGCGGCACCGAGAGCTTCTCGCAGACCCGCTCGATCATCTTCGCGCACGCGTAGACCGCGCCGTCCTCCCTCCCTGCGAAGTCGGACACCAGCTTGAGGTACTGGAAGGTCGAGGAGCTCGCAGAGAACCCTCTTGAGAACTTCTCGTGGTACCCCGGCTCGAGCGGCCCCAGGTACCCGCCCAGCGAGTGGGCGGTGTAGTCGATCGCCTGCGGCGCCCTCTCTGCGCGCACCGAGTCCAGAACCTCCTTCGCCGTAACGATCCCGCAGGACCCGCAGACCAGCTCGTCCCCCAGGTCGACAATGGCGCCGGTGCACTCGACGCACTTCCCAACCGCTACCGAAACTGACATGGCCCCACGTTTATCGGACGTGGCTATGACAGAGGCCCGCTATGCCCGTGGGTCGCATCTCCGCCGGCGTCTGGTCTGGGGTCTACTTTGGCGCGGAGGGAGGGGGTGGCATCCGAAATTGACGCCGTCAAGAGTTAAATCGGCCAACCGAGTGTCGGACCATCGCTTGAAGCGCATCCCGAAGCTCGAACCCGTCAGGGACATCCACGTCCGTCCTTCGGAGGACGTGGTGGACCTAGTCAGGCAGATGGGGAGGTCAGGCGGCTTCATGGCGAAGAACCTCGCCCAGACAGCGGTCATCATGGAAAGGATGTCATCACGGGACGACTGCACCAAGTTCCTCTCGTTCCCCGCCGCGCTCATGGCCACCGGCCTCAGGGGCGTTCTGGTGGAGATGGTGAAGAACGACCTGGTCGACGTAATAGTGACGGCGAGCGGGACACTCGACCACGACATCGCCAGAACCCTGGCGGACTACTACCATGGAAGCTTCGATATGGATGACGCCGAGCTCCTGCGGCGGGGCTACCACCGGTTGGGCAACGTGCTGGTCCCTCTCAGGAACTACGGCCCGCTGATCGAGAAGCGGATGCAGCCGCTGCTCTCTAGGATCTACGAACGCGGCGAGAAGTCGCCCACGACCGAGTCCCTCTGCAGGGAGATTGGCCAGAACCTGGGCTCTGAGCGGTCCCTGCTCTACTCGGCCCAGAAGAAGGGCGTTCCCGTCTTCGTGCCTGGGATCATGGACGGCGCCGTGGGGAGCCAGATCTGGCTCTTCGCGGAGAACCACCGCGACTTCAACGTGAACATAATCGGCGACGAGCGCCGGCTTTCAGACATCGTAGCCGAGTCGAAGAGGACCGGGGCTCTGGTCCTCGGAGGGGGGATCTCCAAGCACCACCTCATATGGTGGAACATGTTCAGAGGGGGGCTTGACTACGCATGCTACGTGACCACCGCGGCCGAGTACGACGGGTCCCTGAGCGGCGCCCAGGTCAGGGAGGCCGTGTCCTGGGGGAAGGTGAGGCCGACCGCTAGCCAGGTTACTACATACGCGGAGGTGACGACCGTCCTGCCGATGCTGGTCTCCTACGTCCTCGCCAAGAGGAAGGGAAGGCCCTAGTTCGCGCGAGCGACATCGGGCCGACCTACATTAGGAATAACGCTTAGATATCACGGTGAAACTTGCGTCGCGGTCTTGGGCTGAATGTCCTCGGCTTATGAGTATCTAGCATTGGGAGTATCGGTTGTAGCTCTCCTCTACGCGCTCGTCCTCGAGCTCTACCTGATGAGACAGAACAAGGGATCTCAGAAGATGACCGACATCTCCGACGCGGTGCGCCAGGGGGCTAACGCCTTCCTCAGCCGAGAGTACAAGGTGATCGCGCCGATTGCAGTAGTGATAGCGCTTCTGATCTATGGTTTCATCGACTACCCTGGCGCCACCGGCGGCGCCACGGCGGTTGGCTTCGCTCTGGGGGCCGCACTTTCTGCCGCCGCGGGCTACATCGGCATGGCAGTTACGGTGCGAACCAGCTCCAGGACCGCAGAAGCGGCGAAGAAGGGCATGGGCAGCGCCCTCACCCTGGCATTCAGGGGCGGTGGAGTCATGGGAATGACCGTGGTCGGATTCGACCTCCTGGGTCTCTCGGTCTTCTACATCGGATTCGGAAGCGAGATCGCGACCAATCCGGCGACGCTGGCCGGACTCGGCTTCGGCGCATCGCTGATTGCCATGTTCATGAGGGTCTCGGGCGGAATATACACAAAGGCGGCCGACGTGGGTGCAGACCTCGTCGGCAAGGTTGAGGCGGGCATCCCGGAGGACGACCCGCGAAATCCCGCCGTGATAGCGGACAACGTGGGTGACAACGTCGGCGACTGTGCTGGCATGGGCGCTGACGTCTATGAGTCCTACGTCGTCACAGCCATCGCCGCCATCATCTTGGGCGCGCTCATCTGGATCAACAGGTCCTCGCCCATTCTCGGCGTCTCGGCGAGCCTCCAGGCGCTCATCAGCCAGAACCAGCTTCTGGTCTACCCGCTCCTCCTCGGGGCCGCGGGTATCGTGGGCGCAATAATCGGCGGCTTCTACATCCGTTCCTCGATAAAGTCGAACCCCCTCGGCGCGCTCAACGTGGCACTGATCATCGCCGCGGTGGTTGCCATCGTACTTGACTACGTCCTGGGCAACGCGCTCTTCGGCGGCGCCGCCATCGAATACTACCTCCTCGCGAGCGCGATAGTCGGAATAATAGTAGTGGTCGTGATCGAGAACGTCGCGAACTACTTTACCTCCTACAAGTACAAGCCCGTCAGGGACATCGCGGAGGCGAGCAAGACCGGAGCGGCGACGAACTTCCTGGCTGGGTACGCGACCGGCCTGCGCAGCACCGCACCTTCAGCGGTGGTCCTCGTCGTAGCCATCCTCTCCTCGTATTACATCGGCTACGTGGGCTCCGGCAGCAACTCCCTCATGGGAGTGTACAGCACGGCCATCGCGACCATGTCGATGCTCTCTTTGACCGGCGTCGTGATGTCCATCGACTCGTTCGGACCAATAACGGACAACGCCAACGGCATCGTCGAAATGGCGGGCCTGGACGAATCGGTCCGGAATGTCACGGACGAGTTGGACGCCATCGGCAACACGACCAAGGCCACGACGAAGGCGTTCGCCGTTATGTCCGCGGCTCTGGCGGCGGTCTCCATCTTCATGGCGTTCCAGAGCGAGGTCAACAAGATCATCAACGACCCCGCCCACACTCACCTCCTCTCGGTATACGCCAAGAGCCTCACCGGCACGCCGCCGTACGCGACGCTCAACTTCTCACTTTCGGACCCCATCCTGGTTGTAGGGCTGTTCATTGGAAGCCTCCTGCCGTTCTTCTTCTCCAGCTTCCTGATAGGGGCCGTCCAGAGGGCCGCCTTCAAGATGGTCCTCGAGGTAAGGCGGCAGTTCAAGGAGATCCCGGGCATAATGGAAGGGACCGGCAAGCCTGACTACGCGAAGTGCGTGGGCATCAGCACCAGCGCGGCAATCCGAGAGCTGATGGCTCCCGCGGCCCTCGCCGTAATCACTCCGCTGGTCGTAGGGTTCGTGCTAGGACCGGTTGCCCTCGGCGGCCTGCTCATCGGCAGCGTCGTGTCGGGAGTCTTCCTGGCGTTCCTGATGACCAACAGCGGAGCGGCCTGGGACAATGCCAAGAAGTGGATTGAGACAGGCCAGCTCGGCGGGAAGAGGTCTCCCGCGCACCAGGCCGCGGTGATGGGAGACACAGTCGGTGACCCGTTCAAGGACACCGCTGGGCCGGCGATCAACTCCCTCATCAAGGTCATGAACACCATCTCGATAGTCTTCGTTTCGGCGATAGTCCTCTACGCCCTGCTGGTGTAGGGGCGCCGCCCAGACGGCCCTTTCCTAGCTCTCCGCTGGGTTCTTTTCGGTTCCGCTAGCGGGTAGCTGAGAGATTATCTTTGCGAACTCGTCCGCGAGTCGCCCTCGCGTCTCCTCGACCTGAAGCAACCTCTCCCTCTCGGCTTCCGCCGCAGAAAGCTCCGCGTCTATGTGGCTCAGGTCCAGTGCCGGGCCGTCTCGGGAGGTTGAATCCAGCTGCTCCAGCTTAGTCGTCAGTTCAGCGCTCTCGGTCCTCAGTCTCACCAGCTGGTTTGCAGTCTCCTCCTTCCTGCCCACGTCGGCCGGAGTCGACCTGCCTCCGCCGAAGAGCCTTCTGAATATCGAAGGCTTCTCTTTTGGCGCCTCAGTCGTGTGGGATTCTCCCGATGCTTCCGCCGCGCTGAGTCGGTCTATTTCGGAACTGACTTGAGCCAGCTTGGCGCTGACGCCTCTCTTTTCTTCGTCGAGCGTCTTGGAGATCTCCGACCTCTTCGCCCTCAGCCCCGCTATCTTTCCGTCGACGGCGCTGACGTCGCTGGCTGACTGCAGCTCCTGTGCCATCTGGTGCCTCAACTGTCGATAGGCTTCGGGGAAGTATGAACTCCCAAGCTTGCTTTCATAGTCGTCGAGGAGTGCGTCGAGACTCCTCATCCAGCTCTGCAGATCATAACCTCCGGGCTCCGTAGAAAGCCTCTGATGGCCGAGCTTCTCCAAGGATGCGACCACCCTCGATTTCAGCTGCTCCGCGTCTGGCGGCCCCTGCTCTGTTGTTTGCTGCTTGCGCTTGTGGTACGTCTGCTTCTTCTTTCGGTTGGTCTTCTTGGGGGAAGCGCCTTTGCCTCCAGACCTCGACCCTCGGGTGGGGTTTCCGTAGCTCAAGTTGCCGCAAGCAGGGCCTTGGCTGTGACAGATTTAAGGCTGGGGAGTGCTCTGGGGAAAACGTCCGTCGGTCTCGCGCCGGTTCTGTGGTATCCACCCATCGGCCCGGCTGTGATGGAGGTGGGGGTGGGACTTCCAGCGGGACAGGCGAGTCTGTCTCACATTTGAACCCACGTAAATGCGCTTTCAGTCATTGCGACTGCAGGCGCACGCGTGACGGCTCCGCCACCCCACCACAATCAGAGCT
>DATJAJ010000008.1:0-3473 GCA_035516335.1 Nitrososphaerales archaeon | reverse complement strand
CCATCGGGGCCGCCTGGAGGGGCGGGAAGAGGTGGCCGAGGCAGAGGGGGTAGTCCGTCCCGACGGCGCTCCCGCAGGCGCCGCCGTAGTTGGCGGCCGTCACGTAGGCTCCGACCACTATCAGCGAAAAGACGAACACGGTCGTAAGGACCAGCATGAACACTCTAGCTTTCAGGCAGGATCCCCGTTCCCGCCTCCCGGGAAGGGACTTAAAGCGTTTGAGCTACTTCTTGAGCAGAGCGTCGACCTTGGTCTTGAATACCGCCGCAGGGGCAGCGCCGATGACGACGTCCTGGACCTTCCCCCCGACGAAGAACATGACCGTCGGTATGCTCATGATCCCGAACTTCACGGCGAGGTCCTGGTTAGCGTCGGTGTCGATCTTCACGAACTTCGCCTTCCCCGCGAACTCCTTCGACAGCGACTCGATAATGGGGCTTACCATCCTGCAGGGCCCGCACCAATCAGCGTAGAAGTCGACCACCACCGGGAGAGCCGACTGGACCACTTCGCTCTGGAACTTGCCGCTTTCGACCTGCGAGACTGTGCCGCTCATGCGATCTCTCGCTCGCCAGATTTCCTGGTTAATAATTCTGCCCATCGCTTGGCTCCGTCGAGAGCCCGCCCTCTTCCGCTCTGTGGCCGTCACCCCCGGTGAAGTCTTTCCGGAGCACGTCTGCCAGCGGTGCCGACTTCGTCTCGCCCTTCGTGGGATCGTAGGTCGCCAGGGTGGACGCCGACAGGCACCTCCTCAGCAGTCCTGGGAAGTCGAGCCGTCGGGAGTACTCCTCGATCATCTCCCTCTTGGCCCTGGTCTTCGGATGTCGTGTGATTATGGCGCAGCAGTCCTTGTAATCCTCGATGGAGGGCTCGTAGGTGCCGATGCGCTGGGCTAAACCCGTTATCTCCTGCTTGTCGTAGGTCAGCAGTGGCCTAAGCACGGGCAGGGAGGAGCCGTAGTCGAAGGTCGCAAGGTTCCAGAGCGTCTGGGAGGCTGCCTGGGCGAGGCTGTCGCCTGTGCAGATGGCCGCGGCTCGGAAGCGTGGGGCAAGCTCCTCTGCGGTGGCCCGCATGAAACGCCGGAACAGCGACGGCTCGCAGTCTCCGGGCACGTCCGAGGTGGCGAGCTGATACTCGGCAAAGGGCACCATCACCATCGTGCTCCTGCCGCCGTAGGCTGAGAGCACCTTGACTATCTTGAGGACCTTGCTGTCAAGGACGTACTGGTGGGTCGGGGCCAGGTAGAAGTGGAGGTAGACCGGTTTGCACCCCCGCTTCATCATGAGCCACGCCGCCACCGGGGAGTCAATGCCTCCGGAGAAGAGCAGGAGCACTCTTCCGCCCACTCCGACGGGAAGTCCCCCCGGGCCCTCCTGCCTCTTTGAGTAGACCAGTGTCCTCCCGCGCACCACGTCCACGTGGAGGGTGACCTCGGGAGCCTTCAGATCCACGGTGGCGCCCGTCTTCTGGACCACCGACGACCCGAGCTCCCTGGCCAGGACCATGGACGTCATGGGGAAGCTCTTGTCTGCCCGCCTGGCTGCGACCCTGAAGGTCGAGCCCGGGCCCATCGCCCCGGATTCGCGAAGGACCGCGCTCTCTATGGGGGCGAAGCCCCCTTCTACGATGGTCGTCTCCGCGAACCACGATACCCCGAAGACCTTCGAGAGCCTGCTCCCAACGTCCCTCGCGTCGGCATCGACGCTGACCAGGAACCTGCCGTCCATGTGGTCGACGCTCGCGTCCAGCCCGCTGAGCGCCCTGTGGATGTTCCGCCTGAGGGCCTTCGTGAAGAGGGGTCTGTTCTTGCCCTTCAGGGCGATCTCGGAGTAGTGGACCACGAAGGTCTTGAGCACGTGCTTCCTGGCCCCGAGCGGCCTGATAAACCGTTGGTGCCCCGGGCTAGGCCACCGCAGCTATCATGGCGATGAGGAAGATGACCGCCAGGTACGGGGCGGAGAACTTGAAGGCCAGCCAGGCGTTGTCCTTGGTGGGCGACATCAACAGCTTGATGTTCGTGGCCAGCAGGGCGAGGTCGAAGGCTATGGCGCCGACCAGGTAGATGTAGCCGCCCCAGCCCGCGAGGTAGGGAATGAGGAGAAGGCTCACGGGAATGAGGATGAGGGTGTTCGCCACGATGTATTTCGATGCGGCCACGGGACCGACGACGGACGGCAGCATCGGTATGCCCGCCTGGTAGTAGTCCTCCTCCGTTATCACCGCCAGGCTCCAGAAGTGGCTTGGCGTCCAGACGAAGACCAGTCCGCCCAGTATCCAGGCGACCAGGGGCGTCGCCGAGGTGACGGCGTACCAGCCTGCCAGGCAGGTGCAGCTCCCTGCAACCCCCCCCAGCACTATGTTCCAGGTCGTCCTGGGCTTCAGCCAGATGGTGTAGACGGGCACGTAGATCACGGCTCCCAGGGCGATGAAGAAGGTAGCCAGGACGTTGATGGTCAGAAGGGCCAAGACCAGGCCGACGGCGACGAGCGCCAGGCCCATGAACAGCGCTCGGCCAGGGGGGATTATCCGCCTGGCGGGCAGGGGCCTGTTTTGGGTCCGCTTCATGCGGGCGTCGATCCCCATTTCCAGATAGCTGTTCAGCGTGAGCGCCCCGGCCGAGGTGAGCATGCCCCCCGCAACGACCCCGAGGATTACCCCCAGCCGGGGGAGGCCCTTGGAGGCGATCACGGACGAAGCGAGCGCGACGAAGACCAGGAGGGGTATGATCCTAGGCTTCACGAGCATGAAGTAGTCTGAGAGGCTCAACCTGGCAGGTCCTGTTCTTTCGGCTCGGGTGGACGACCACTATATGGGGTTTACCGAAAGCCGCGGAAACGCTTAAGATGCCTAGGGAGAGGCGATTCGTCGTCCCGCGGTAGCTCAGCCTGGTAGATCCGAAAGGAACCAAAAGCTTCCGGCTGTAGTGGTTGGCTTTGGCTGACCCGTCCAGCCTACGCAGGCAACAGTCACCGGAGTGTCGTCGGCTCAAAAGCGCGAAAGCGCCGCGTTTCCGACCCGCGGGATCTTATTGCAACATGCCAACGGCGTGCCCTGCCCGGGCAGGTCGAACCCCGGCGCGGAGGGCAATGGATAATGGATGATGATTCAAGGCTAAAGTCGTTGCGCAGGTGGATTCCCGTGTCTCTGGTGCTGGTTGCGGTCCTGGCGCTCGGAATCTTCTATGTAGCCGGGTCCCTAGAGCATCAGGGCGCGTCGTCGCTGGGCTTCATCAACGTCGTAGGCCTGCTGCTGGTCGTCTTGGGGGTAGTCGCGGCGGCGTCAATTCTCCGCAGGGCGGCTCCGCCCACCTGAGCCAGGACGTTAGAAACGCTTAAGAACGGTTGGGGCCTCGCGAATCTCAAGCTTGGACACCGAGTTCCTCGCCCTGTCTTTCGTCTTCATCCTGATCGGGGCTGCAGGAATCGTCCTCTTCTACGGTCCCATGAACTCCACCGGAGACTCCTGCTACTGCT
>DATJAJ010000007.1:0-8436 GCA_035516335.1 Nitrososphaerales archaeon | reverse complement strand
ATCTTCAGGCCTTCCACCTCCCGGACTCCTTGGCCAGGAACGTGACCATGGGCTCCTCGAGGTCGAGCAGCCTGGCGAGCTCGTCCCTGAACTTCTTTGACGAGCAGAGCAGCATCAGATAGGGGAAGTCCTCCACCAGGTGCCCCTTCTGGCTCACGGAGAGCCTTGGCCCCAGCGCAGCCGCAAGCTCCTTCACCTTCTTGGAGTCGTTCCAGACGCGCAGCTGAAGCGGCCAGGGGAGGAAGTCCTGGGAGTAGGCCAGCCGCTCTCCCGGCAGCGCTCCTTTGATCCCGTAGGCGATGGTCGAGTCGAAGTACCTCAGCAGTCGCCAGTCCTGGCCCCTGGTCATCCTGCCCACCAGCATGTCGGCCCTGGAGAGCACCTCCAGCGCCTTCGCCCTGTCGGAGCCGTCGAGACGGGCCTTCAGAACGCTGCCGAGCAGGTCGCGAATCTTGTCCCTCGGCTGCCCAGGGTGCGACCTGAGGGCCTTCAGGGCAGTCGCCCCGTCAGGCGCGTCGAAGAAGGCGTTGATTGCCTGCGCCGCGGTCGCCTCGACGTCCTTCACGCCGGCCGCCCCGCTCTGGAGGGCGTTAACAGCGTACCTGATGTCGCCCGCTGCCGCGGTCACCGTCTCTCCCAGCGTCCTGTCGTCCACCTTGAGACCCTCCTTGTCTGCGATCATCCGAAGGTAGAGCTGGACCTCCCTCGGAGGAGGCGGTCTAATCCGCAGGATCAGCGAGGCCTCGCCGAGCTTCTTCACCTGGTCGGCGTCGGGGTCGTTGGCGGCCATGACTATCGGGTTCTCGCTCTTCTTGATCGAGTCCTTGATGAACTCCACGGCGCCGTAGTCGTTCCTCCCCGAAAGCCCGTCCACCTCGTCGAGGAAGACCAGCGTCCTCTCGCCCATCAGGCTGGTGCTCGTCAGAACCTCGCCTATCCTCCTGGAGAGCTTCTCCTTGGTCCGCGCGTCGCTGGCGTTGAGCTCCACGAGATTGAGCCCGGACCTTGCCGCCAAGAGATGGACCAGCGTGGTCTTCCCCGTGCCCGGCGGCCCGACGAGGAGCGCAGCCCTCGCACCGGGCTTCCACTTCTCCAGCCAGGACACCAGCTTGAGCCTCGCCTCCTCGTTTCCGACCATGCCCCCTATGGTCTTCGGCCTGTACTTCTCGGACCACATTCAGAGCGCTCCCCCTATGAACACAAGAAGGCCCGTGAGCATCCCCATCAGTGCGATCCTCTTCACCCTGTGGGCGTTGGAGGGGTCCCTGTTCCTGACAATCGACGCGGCCAGGTAGAGGAAGATCGCGTCCGGCACGACTACCCCGACGAGGTATATCTCATTCGCCAGCCCCAGCGCGAGAGGCAGCCAGCTGGTGAGGACGGCCGCCAAGAAGAGAGCCGCCCCGCTTGCCGCGGCAGCTCCCATCCCGCGGACCATGGCCACAGACCTGATCCCTCGCTTCTGGTCGCCCTCCACGTCCGCCATGGCCTTGACTATCTCCCTGCCCACTCCGGCGAAGAAGGACGTGAAAGCCATCATAAGAAGGAGCGAGCTGAAAATGCTCCCGTTCCCGATCACGCCGCCGTAGATGAAAGGAATTGCCAGCGACGACGCCACGATAAGGTTCCCTGCCAGCCCCGCTTTCTTCGCCTTCGCGCTGTAGAGCCATGACAGGAGCGCAAAGAGGAGCGCGATCGCGACCGCCACGGCGTTCAGGCTCAGAACGGTAAAGGCGACCCCCGCCAAAAGCATCAGGAGAGAGAGCCTCACGGCGCCCTGCACGCTCAGCCGGCCGCTCGGAAGAGGCCTCTCCGGCTGATTGACCCGGTCCACCTCCAGGTCATAGATGTCGTTTACGATCATCGAGTAGCCGCAGAGGAAGAACCCGGTCAGAAACCCGAAGGCCGTCGGGAGGAGCAGGATGTGCGCGGGCTTGGAGACGAACTCGCCCACCACCACGGCGAACCCCATCATGGCGCAGTTGACGGGTCTGATTACCGCGAGCCCAGCTCTTGGGTTCAAACCACCACTCAGAATCTTGCCCGGCTTACCTTGTAGTAGATTACCTCGCCGCGCCTCTCAATCACGGCGATTATCGCCTCCTTCCCCATCTTCGCCATTTCCCGGACGGACTTCTGCAGGTCGTCCACGCCCTTCTCAATCCCTTCGTCCAGGGCGAACACGACGTACTGGGCCGCCTTCTTGGGATAGTCGCCCCTTTCGTACACTCTCAGGTCCGTGCCGAACCCGAACCCTTCGCGAACCACGTAACCTCTCGTCCTGAGGTCCCTGTAGATGATGAACTTGGTCCAGGAGTCACCCGCCTTCTTCTGGGCCGCGTCGGCGAGGGCCTCGAAGGTGACATCGCGTCCCTTCCCGTCGACCAGCTTGAGCTTCTGCGAGTACAGGAGGTAGAGCGCCTCGTAGTCCTCGAGGATGAAGGACTTGCCGTCCCTCTTCCCATAGCCCGCCGACTCGAGCTCACCCAGCCGGTCGGCGTCGACAACCCTGATTCTGCCGTCGTGAATCTCGGCCCCGATGGGCGCGATCTTCTCCTCGGTAGCCGGCTGAGTCTCCATGCCTGTCCTTTCTCCGACCGCGCCACTCGTCATTTTAAGGTTGCGAGGCTCGGGAAACGCTTTTGTGGTGCGGTCCGCGAACAAGGCCAGCTTGGAGGACTTCTTCTCGATGCGAACGGTGACATGGGAAAAGGGCTCTGTGAAGATGATCGACCAGACCCTCCTGCCAGGGAGACTCGTCTACAGATCGTTCCGCCGCCCGGAGGAGGTCGCGGCCGCGATCGAGACGATGGTCGTCAGAGGCGCGCCGGCGATCGGCGTGGCCGCCGCCATGGGAGTTGCGCTGGCCGCCCAGTCTTCGCGGGCAAGAAGCAGAGAAGACATGCTGAAAGACGTGAGAGCTGCGGCGGCGCTCCTCAGAGCGACCCGGCCGACCGCCGTGAACCTGTTCTGGGGCATCGACAGGGTCCTCGGCGTGGCCGAGAAGGGCGCCGGCCCTTCCGCCATCAGGACCGACTTGGCTGAAGAGGTGAAGAACATGGAGGAGGAGGACGTGCAGGCCAACAAGAGGCTAGGCCGGTTCGGGGCCGACCTGATTCAGAACGGCGACACCGTTCTGACCCAGTGCAACGCGGGGGCCCTCGCTACGGTCGGATACGGTACCGCCCTCGGGGTGGTCAGGGCAGCAAGGGAGCAGGGAAAGCTGGTGAAGGTCCTGGTGCCCGAGACGCGACCTCAGCTGCAGGGGTCTCGTCTGACAGCCTTCGAGCTCGAGAGGGACGGCATCGACTGCGCGATAATCCCAGACACGGCCGTCGGATATGTCATGAGCAAAGGCAGGGCGGACAAGGCGGTCGTCGGCGCCGACAGGATCACGAAGGACGGCTACGTCTTCAACAAGATTGGCACCTATCAGGTGGCTGTGCTGGCGAACCGGCACGGCGTTCCGTTCTTCCCCGCGGCGCCCCGATCGACCTTCGACCTGGAACGCAAGCATGACCAGGTGACCATCGAGGAGAGAGGGTACGAGGAGGTGGTCACGATAAGAGGACGGAGGATCGCCCCGAAGGGCGTGCCGGTGGTGAACCCGGCCTTCGACATGACACCGCCCGAGCTGGTGACGACCATAATCACAGACCATGGCCTCATACGCGCCCCGCTTTCAGAGAACGCAGTTCGAGCCTTCTGGCACGCGTGAGGCGCGCTGAACGGGTGTGGCCAGGGCCGAAGCAGATGGATACGCTTATTTCCAATAGTTTCCGTTCAAGCTTCGGGCCCGTTGCCTAGACCCGCTCGAGGGGAAGCGCGAAGCTGCGAGGCGCGCGCTCTTCAGAAACACGGACAAGGCGTCAGCCTTCGAAGCTGAATAACAACCGGTTCAGACACCGTGGGTTCGAATCCCACCGGGCCCGCTGAAATATCTCAGAAGACACTCTGATTGCACGAGTAGCCTTCATTCGAGTTCAAATTCAGACAAATAACTCTCTATGGGCCTGCCTTCAAGGTTTAGCGACGGCGTCTCTGGAGCCTACTCAGGCACAGGCCCCAGCAGCCTCGGCGTCCACAATCTCTTTCCTGCGCATGAAGTTCCTGATAATGTGTCCCGGACTTGTTCGAGCCTGCGCTCGACCGATCCTGAAATGGCTCCGCCCATATCGCTTGGAAGCCCGGTTGGCCCCGTCATCGTTCTCAGCCGGGTAGGGTATGACCGTGCTGCTTATCGAGCTTTTGTCGTCGTCTCGCCCAAGGACTCGGGATAGTTCGAATCCGCTTTTCGTGAGCATGCCTGCCGAATCGCGGCTGCCGCAGAAGGCATCCTACACGGGCGGTCGGAAACTCGCCTGACAGAAGTTGTCGTGAACAGAGAATGCTTCCCTGCTGATTGCTCTGTGCGGGTCATGACGATCGCACGAGTCAGCCTTTAATGGGCAGACTGTCTCCAAGTATGCGCTCGATGGCTGATACCGATGGTGGAAGGAAAGAGCTTGGCGGTGCTTCACGGCTCTTCAGCAGGAGTTCCCTAACCGGAACGACGGCACTTCTGGCCTACCTGGGGATTGCAGTTTTCGCGGCTCACATGGCTTTCGCGGGCAACTACGGATACTTCCGTGACGAGCTGTACTACATAGTAAGCGGAACGCAGCATCTGTCTCTCGGATACGTCGATTTCCCGCCCTTCATCGCCTACGTCGCCGCTCTTCTCTATCCAATCTCCGGCGATTCGTTAGTTTCGATCCATGTCGTGCCCGCGCTGAACGAGGCGTTGCTCGTCTTTGTGGCTGGAATGATAGCCAGGGAGCTGGGAGGTGGAAGAAGAGCCCAGCTCCTTGCGGCGGTTGCGACTCTGGTGGCACTGGCCTACCTGGCCTTTGGCTCGCTCTTCACTCCAGATTCGTTCGACTCGCTTTGGTGGTCTCTTCTCGCCTACCTCGTGATAAGGATAGCCAGGCGCCGGGAACCCAAGCTGTGGACCGCCGCGGGCCTGGTAGTGGGAATCGGGATGCTGACCAAGCTCACGATCCTTTTCTTCGTTGCGGCGCTGCTCGTCTCTTTTCTCGCAATTCCTTCCGCCAGGGGATACCTGAGATCGAAGTGGCTCGCGCTTGGAGCGTTGATTTCAGTCGTGTTCATCCTGCCAATGACCTACTGGAACGCCGTCAATGGCTGGCCGATGGTCCACTTCTACACCGAGTTTACGGGGGACTTCAGCGGAGGAGGACCATTGAGCTTTCTCTACTCTCAGGTCGCCATCATGAGCTACCTCAGCCTTCCGATAATTGCGGCAGGTTTCTACTTCTATCTCAGGTCAAGAGAGGGGAGCCAGCTGAGGGTGCTGGGTCTTGCTCCCCTTATCCTTCTCGTGTTCATGACGGCGCTCAACATGAAGGTCTACTACCTGGCGCCCGTCTATCCGATGTTGCTGGCGGGAGGTGCAGTACTGATCGAAAGAGGATCTTCCTCCAAGAAGGGGGTCTCCAGGTGGTTTGGTTCGAGACCCTTCGTTGCCTGCCTGATAATCGTCGGCGTGTTGCTTGCGCCAATTGCCATGCCGATACTCTCTCCTTCGACCTTTGTCAGCAAATACAGCGCAAGTGACTACCAGAGCAGCCCCAACGCCGACAGATTTGGCTGGAGCCTGTACGTATCGAACCTCTCACAGGCCTACAATACTCTTCCTGCGAGCGTCAGAAGTCAGGCCTGCATACTCACCTCAAATTATGGCGAGGCGAGCGCGGTGAACTTTCTGGGGAGGGGTTCGGGGCTGCCGGAGGCGATTAGTGGCCACAACAACTACTACATCTGGGGGCCGGGCTCCTGCACGGGTCATGTGCTGATCACGGTAGGGTACTCCCTCTCTGATGACCAGAATTCGTTCGGGAACGTAACGCTCCTCACAACGCTCACGTGCCAGTATTGTATCAGTTACGAACAGAACCTGCCTGTGTATCTGTGCACCAAACCCACTTTCTCATCTCTTGCGTCCGTCTGGCCCCTGGTAAGACACTATGATTAGTTGGCCTAGCCCAAGACGTCGGGCAAGGGGTGAGCACCCCCGCAGTCAAGAACCATTCGTAGATCGTTGAACCGCCCGGTCCGAGCCTCGATCCTCTTCCCTCCCTCGACTGTCGGATGTCGTCGAAACCAGCTCTCAGTGTTTATATTCAGAGTGCGGTGTTTCGGGAATCAATGACGGTTCACAAGGACTTTCTGGCAGGCGTGACCGAAGTCGTTGGAAGGGACAACGTCTTGACCGACGAAGCGAACTTGACGATATTCGACTCCGGCGCGGTCGACATCAGCAGAGGGAAGCCGGACGTCGTCATTCACGTGACAAGACGAGATCAAGTATCCAGGATCATTTCGCTGGCGAACCAGCACCGCGTCCCTGTGATAGCGAGAGGAGGCGGGTCGAGTCTTACCGGCGCCGTCGTGGCAATCGAAGGAGGGGCGGTTCTTGACCTGAGGGCGCTGAACAAGGTTAGGATGGACGTGGCAAACGGTCTCGTTGAAGCAGAGGTAGGTGCGACAATTCAGGAAGTGAACGCTGAATGCGCGAAGCACGGGTTCTTCTTTCCGCCTGACCCGTCGAGCGCCGTGATCGCCACAGTCGGTGGAGCGCTGGCAGAAAACTCCGGAGGAATGAGATGCGCGAGGTACGGAATGATGAGGGACTGGGTGTTGAAGGTCGACGTCGTCCTCGCCGATGGGACGGTGACGTCCTTTGGCGAAAGCACGTACAAGAACAGGGCTGGTTACGACCTTCTCGGGTTGGTGGTCGGCAGCGAGGGCACGCTGGCCATCATCACCAGGGCCTGGCTGAAGATCATGCCCGTGCCCGAGAGAATAGTGAGAATCGCGGGTTTCTTTGAGAAGCTCGACGATGCAGGCGAGGCGATCATGAGAATCAGAAGGGAGGGAGTGAACCCGCTGATACTGGAATACGCTGACAAGTACGGAGTCGAGGCAGCCAACAAGGTCAAGGGCTTCCACTACCCGGAGACCGAGGGCGGGATGGTGCTGACGGACGTCGATGGCCCCAGCGACGGTGTCGATGGGGTGAGCGAAAAGGTCGCGAGGATAATGGAGGAGTCTCGCGCCGTAAAGATAATCAGGCCCTCCACCCCTGCCGAGCTTGACGACATTACGGACGTCAGGCGTGTCGCCTTCACGGGTCCCGGAAGACTCTACCCGGGATTCATAGACGGAGACATGGCCGTCCCCCTATCCAGGATAAAGGACGCCCTGGTCGGCATAGACAAGATTCGAAAGAAGCATGGCGTCTTCATCACCACCGTGGGCCACGTAGGTGACGGCAACTTCCACGGCTGCATCGGCGCGAATCCCGGCAATGCAGACGAATGGGACAGAGCTCGCCGGGCCGCGAAGGACATCGATCTTCTTGCATTGGAACTCGGCGGCACGATCTCAGCCGAGCACGGAATTGGGAAGTTGAAGGAGGACGTCCTTCTCAAGCAATTCGAAGAGAGAAACCAGATGCCGGTGTATCAACTCATGAAACAGATCAAGAGGATGTTCGACCCCAAGAACATACTGAACCCGAACAAGTACGCGCTGGGCGATCTGAAAGACCAACGACCTTGAAGGAAGGGGATTGACACTAGGACGGCGAGGTCACTGGCGGCCTTGCACGCGTGGGGGATCGCAGAGGCAGCTAGTGCTTCCGAGCCGCCTGCGGGGCCTTCTGAGAGCTGGCGGGAACGACTTCCTGGACGCTCGACATCAGGAACTCTGATATGTCGAACACTTCGCCCTCCCTGCCCAGGTTCATGAGGCACACCGGACACGCTGTCAGGATCTGCTCTGCTCCTGTCTTCTTCAGCTCCTCATACCTGGCCTTTGACACTTTCTCCGCGATGCCCGGATACAGGAGCTCGTCGGGCCCGCCGCAGCACATCGTTCTCCTCCTGCTGCGAGTAGGTTCGACGTTTGTCGCGGCGCTGTTTATGAGCTCTCTCGGTCTGCCGATATAGTTGGAGTGTCTAGACAGGCGGCAGGGATCGTGGAAGGTGACCTTGACCTCCGATTTCCTGAGTTTCAGGTTCAGCAGGTCAAGATAGAATACGACCTCAAACGGAAAGTCAGTATAGAGGGGGTAGACGTTCTTCAGCAGATCGTACGTGTGAGGGTCAACGGTGATTATCTTCCTCACGCCCTTTTCCTTGAATTTCTTCGCGACGCCCGTCGAGTACTCCTTGAACAGACCCCTGAATCCCAGGTCGTGAAGGTAAGTCCCGGGGTAAAGCTCGAGTTCTTCGTCGTAGTAGAAGCTCACATCCGAGAGCCTCAACAAGCCGACCATCGATTGGAGGATCTTCTCGGTCCTTTTCCTGGAGTCCTGGTCGCAAAGAAACTTTGAGAATTTGATGAGGAACGGGGCATGAGTCCCCACCGACG
>DATJAJ010000006.1:0-7406 GCA_035516335.1 Nitrososphaerales archaeon | reverse complement strand
CCTACGCTTGATGGGGCAATCGTGATTATTCATCGCAAGTAGTTGTCACAACGCATCTTCTGCCAAGGCTCCTCCGACGCCCTGAACCAGGAAAACAGGACACAAGTTCTCACTTTGACCTATGGTTGTAGTCCAACATGTCCATGGTGTTTAACGAAGGTCCGTTTCGCGGGAAAGTCGGTTCCCGCATCACATGTTGGGCTGGAGGCGGAGGCCCCACCTAAACAGTGGTGCGGGGGGTGGGATTCGAACCCACGAACCCCTGAGGGATGGGATGTCTCGCCGGACCGGCTTAAGTCCCACGTCTTTAGCCAGGCTTGACTACCCCCGCATGTTGGGCGACGAAGTCGTGCATAATTAAGATGGGGTCAAGCGGCGAACTCAAGCACATTCTTGAGCGTCTGGGTGTTCAGCACGTTCTTCGGCTCGAGCCATGCCCTCCTTGCGACCGTGATTCCGTATTCGATGTTGTCCAACTGGCCGGTGGAGTGGGCATCCGAGTCTACCAGCAGTTTAACGCCCTCCTCCATGGCCTTCCTCGCCCAGACCTCGTCCATGTCGAGGCGGTCGGGTTCGCCATCAATCTCGAGGGCCTTCCCGTTGTCCTTCGCGGCTTCGATAACCTTCTTCAGCTCGATGGGGTTGCCCTCCCTCCTGCCGAGCAGTCTGTTGGTCGGATGGCATAGGAAGTCGACCGATGGATTGGAGAGCGCGCCAACGACCCTCGCGGTCAGCTTGTCAGCGCTCTGCCTGAAGCTCTGGTGCAGCGATGCGCCGACTAGCTCAAACTCATCAAGGAATCGGTTGTCAAAGTCCAGCGATCCATCGGCGCGAATCTCGAGCTCGACGGCCCTGATTATCCTGAATGGCTTCAGCCCGCTGTTCAGCTTGTCTATCTCCTTCCACTGCCGCCGGAACCTCTCCTCGGTCAGGCCGTTGGCCACTCTGACCGCCTGCGAGTGGTCGGTAATCGCGACGTAATCGTAACCTCTTTCGGAAGCCGCCCTTGCCATGGCCTCGAGCTCGTCGACGCCGTCGCTCCAGGTGCTGTGCATCTGAAGGTCCCCCCTGACTTGGTCAGAGCGGATGAGCCGGGGCAGCTCGTCTTTCTTCGCGGCTTCAACCTCGCCTCGATTCTCTCTCAGTTCGGGCGCGACGTAGCTCAGTCCGAGCTTCGCATAGATCTCTTCCTCGGTCCGGCCCGCAAGCCTCCCCCCGCCTTTCGCGTCGAAAAGCCCGTACTCGTTCAGTTTCCACCCCTTTTCCATCGCCAGCGTCCTCAGTGCGATGTTGTGGTCCTTCGAACCCGTGAAGTACACCATCGCCGCCCCGCTTTCGTCCTCCCGGAAGTAGCGCACGTCGACCTGCACCCCGCTCTCCAGCTTGACGCTGGCCCTTCTTGGCCCGCTCTCGAGCTTCTGGGTCGCCCCAGGGTACTTCTCCAAGGCCCCGGTCGCCCTGGGGTCGGTAGAGAGGAGGTCTAGGTCGCCCACCGTCTCCTTCCCTCTCCGAAGGCTCCCTGCCATCGCGATGGGGATGCCCAGTCCAGAGTAGTAGGCGGTGAGCCTCTCGAACACACCCTCTGCCTCGGGCAGAAGCATCCGTGTCTTGTAGCTCTGTAGCCTCGCAATCCCTGCCAGGATCGAGCTCTTCACGGTCGGACCGAACTCGCCGTCGAGGACACCACGGTCGATCGCCTCCTTCAGTTCCTGGACGCTCTTCACACCGTACTCGTGAGAGAGCTTGTGGGCCGTCCTGGGCCCGATTCCTGTGACGTTCATCAGCTCCGGAACGCCGGGCGGAATCTTCGCCTGCAGGTCGTCGAGGATTCTGAGCCGGCCGGTGCGCAGGTATTCGTCTATCTTCTTGGCTATTCCGGAGCCCACGTACTGTATGTCCTCGAGCTTGCCAGCCTCCCAAAGCTCGGCCACGTCCTCCTTCATGTTCCGTACGCTTGTGGCTGCCCGGTGGTACGCGATCACCTTGAACCTGTCCTCCCCGTTCGCCTCCACGAGCGTCCCGAGGCGATCAAGCAGGTCGGCCACCTCGAGGTTTTTCAACTACCTGTTGGCGAGGCGGCGAGAGTTTTAAAAGCAGTGCTTGTCCGGCCCGTCCAATGTCTTCAAGGTACCAGAAAGCCTTCGTCCTCCTGAAGGTCGAACCGGGACACGAAGAGGAGGTCGTCGATGACCTTCTCAAGCTTGGCGAAGTCCGGGAGGTCCACGTTGTTCCCGGCGAATGGGACATCCTCGCCGTGATTCAGGCAGAGAAGGAGGTCGTCTCACCCGGCGACGAGAAAGTGTACAAGCTGGTCATGGGGAAGATAGGCAAGATCAAGCACGTCCGCGACACCAATACCATGGTATCGCACTTCTCTAAGACGAAGTAGGCACAGGCTACTTCCACCAGCCGAATTCCTTCGGCGGATCTGTTATCGCTGCCACTCCGCTGCCTTCGACTCTGATATCGTCCTCGATTCTCACGCCGATCCTGCCCGACATGTATGCTCCGGGCTCCACCGTGAAGAACATGTTCTCCTCCAGTCTCTGCTTTCCTCCATCGACGATGTACGGCGCCTCGTGCTCCTCGAGGCCCAGTCCGTGGCCCGTCCGGTGGGTGAAGTACCTCGCCAGCCCGCTTCGCTTAAGCTCGTCCCTGGCCGCCTTGTCGACTTCGCCGACTGCGACGCCCCGTGCTGCAGCAGCAATCGCCTTCGACTGTGCAGAGAGAACCTTCTCGTACAACTCCTCCAGTCCCGGAACGTTCCCGACCGCTATCGTCCGCGTAATGTCCGCGTGATAACCCTCGAAGTTCGAGACAAGATCCAGCACTATCGGTTCGCCGACCCGGATCTTCTTCTTGGAAGCAATGCTGTGCGGGTTCGCCGCCCGCACTCCCGACTGGACCAGCAGGTCGGAGCTCGACAGGGCTCCCCTGGCACGGATGAGGTCCGCGATCTTAGCGGCAAGGTCCAGCTCGGTCATCCCGCTCCTGACCAATCCCGGGCTCTCCGCAATCACGGCGCTGAGGATCCTGGCGGATTTCTTCATGAGTCGAACCTCGTTGTCGTCTTTGACGGCCCGTTGCCCTTGCAGAGTCGGCTCGGCGTCTTCGAGGGATGCATGCATCCTCTTTCCAAGCACGCTGATGTACTGGAAAGGAGCCCGTCCCTCGACCCCCCACCTCTTCGTTCTCAGCCCGCTTACCGCCCGGCCGATCGCCTCCGACGGTCCTTCCGAGTCCGTCCACGCCTCGACCTTGATGTCAAGCGACGAGTCTCTGTATGGCCCAGCTTCGATGGCCGGCGCCACGAGCCGCGCTTCGCCCTCGCCGGGCACAAGGAGCAGGAACGGTCGCTCCAGAAGGAAGGAGTTCACTCCCGTGTAATAGCGCATGTTCGGGCCCGGCACAATCACAACGCCGTCCAAGTCCGTTTGCCCTATCGCGTTTCGGAGTCGCTCCATCCGATCTCTGTGCTCTGCCCGTGAACTCAAGCTGACCCCCAGGTCTCACTGGTAGCTTAATATCTTATCAAAAGTCGAGCCCAAGGGACTTGAGCTCCGGTAGCGGCCTTCTGCTTAGGGTTGCCAGAAGATGGATTGCAGGCACCAACATGGACTCTGCAATCGCCGACGCGAAGCAGGCGAATTCGCGGGGGTTCGGTGCCGTCCTGAATTACCTCGGCGAGGATGTAACAGACGGGACCGTCGCCGAGGCCCACATGAATCAGTACCTGCAGTTGCAGCAGGCCCTCTCTACGAGCGGGATCAGCGGCTTCGTGTCAGTGAAGCTCACGCAGTTCGGGCTCGGCGCCGACGACGCGGGTGCTATGCGGAGGCTAGAGTCCGTGGCCGAGGGTGCGGAGAGACTACACCAGCTCCTCTGGGTCGACATGGAAGGGTCGGCCTTCACGACGAAGACGGTCGACGCGTACCTTGACGTGCTCTCCAGGCACAAGGGGATCGGCCTTGCGCTGCAGGCATACATGCGGCGCAGCGAATCGGACCTGAAGCGGTTGCTCGAAGGCGGAGCAATGATCAGGCTGGTGAAGGGTGCTTACAAGGAGCCTGCCGATGTGGTCTTCACCTCCAGGCACGAGGTCAGCGAGAATTTCAGCACTCTGATGCACCTCCTGTTCGAGAGAGGAGACAAGTTCGCGATTGCGACGCACGATTCTCGCCTGATCGACGAGGCGAAGAAGCTCGCGGATTCGAAGCACGTCGAGTTCAGGTTCGAGATGCTCAAGGGAATCAGGAACGAGCTCAAGGGCGAGCTCGTCGCATCGGGCTACAAGCTCTGCGAGTACCTGCCCTACGGGGAGGAATGGTACGCCTACTCGCGGAGGAGGCTGACGGAGCATCCCAGCAACGTCCTGCTCCTGGTGCGGTCGCTCTTCTAGGCCGGAAGTCCATTGATATTGTAACCTGCCCTTGATTACACGCTCAACTTGTCTAGACCTGCCTTGCAAAATACCGCGTAAAGCCCTGAAAGCAAACGAGGCACAAGAAATGACCGATTACAACAAGGGTCAGATTTGGGGAGCCCTCAGGAAGGCCTGGAAGGGGTACAGAATCGCGAAGGTACAGAACGATGGCGCCCGAATGAGGGAGTACGCCACGCGAATCAAGACCCTGCAAGGCCAGCTGGGAGTCCCACAGGCCAGCTTCCCGAATCTAGAAAGCTAGAAGATCGAGCCGGGGGTGGAAGCCCTCGCTCCTCTCTTCCTTTTTACTCGGAAGAAGCGAATTCCCTTTCTATCTGTTCTAGGATTTCCCCTACAACCTGCGTCTGAAGGCCGAGGGAACTCGAAATGCTGCCGATGCTATCCCATTGCTCCTTCATTATGTAGTGGAGAACCTTCTTCCTGTCCGAATTCTCAAGCGTGACGCTCGCCCTGGCGGCCTCTCGAAGCGCCATGTTCCTGAAGTAGAGCAGGACGGCCCTCGCGTCTTCCATCTGCTTCAGCTTCTTATCCACTTCGTTGATGATCCCGGCCAGCGCTCCGATCCTTGTCGCCCCGTCGGGGTATCTCAGCACCTCATTCATTCGCCCTCCGAGCTGCCCCTGATCGCTCCACTCATCCGCTCCAGGCAGAGGGCCGAACGAGAAGACTCTGGCGCGGAAAAGGGACGGCGCCATGTCGACGGTCACGGACACGCTCTTGCGGAGGACGTACTCCTTCCTCTGCGGCCCCCTCGGGCTGTCCTCGAAGACCGTGCTTACGAGCCCGGCTCCCTCCATGCTCACAAGGTGTTTGGCGACCAGTTGTTGGCTGACACCGAGCTCCTTTGAGAGCTGTAGCTGGTACGTCGGCTCCTCGCTTATGCGAGCTATGATTCTTCTTCGAATCGGATTCTCTACCGCGCCGAGGACGGAATCTAGGTCAGCCTGGCTCAATTAGCACGCACCACCCTCAGATTGACCCGTCCTCCCTTTGGTCATCCAGAACCTCATAATAGCCTCTTCCTGTATAAATGCATTGCCACGCCCTCTCACGATCATTGGCGGAGCCGGTCCCAAGGCGAAGCTGGCCGCTCCGGCGCGACGCTTCCAATCGCGCACAGCACCACACGAACCACAGGGCAGACGAGGCCCGGTCCGAGTCGATCATGAACTTCTTATTAATCTGCCAGGCCATCCTCGACAGCCGTGGCTCTCAGCCGCGTGGTCTTCGCTGAGAACGGCGTGGTTGCCAGCGAACAGCCGTTGGCATCCCTGGCGGGCCTTGAGGTTCTCAAGAAGGGCGGGAACGCCGTCGACGCAGCCGTGGCCACCAGCTTCGCGCTGTCAGTCACCTTCCAGTGCGCGAACGGCCTGGGGGGCGATTTCTTCGCCATGGTGTACGTGGCCAAGACCGGGAGGATCCACTGCCTGAACTCCAGCGGATGGGCTCCCTCCGGTCTCACTCTGGACTTCCTGAAGTCGAAGGGCGAGACCGACATCCCGCTGTACGGCCCGCTCTCAGTGACGATCCCGGGGGCCGTCGCAGGATTCTGGGCCTTGCACAAGAAGCTCGGGAAACTGGAGTTCAAGAGTCTCCCCTCGGCCGCAGCAGCCTACGCCAGGAAGGGTTTCCCAGCGTCAGCCAGCCTCTGCAGGTCGATCACGTCAAACCTCCCATCGTTCACTTCCGGAGCGAAGAGGATCTTCGCGCCGACGGGCGAGCCCCCAATGCCGGGAGACATCATACGTCAGGCGGAGCTTGCGCGAGTCATCGGGGAGGTCGCGAGAGGCGGCGCCGACGCGTTCTACCGCGGGAGCGCAGCCGAAGAGATTGCCCAGGTGCTTTCCGACTCTGGCGTCGACGTGAAGAAGAGCGATCTTAGCGCCTTCAAGCCCGAGTGGGTGGAGCCCCTCCGACTCGAGTACAGGGGGACAACGGTCTACGAGATGCCGCCGAACACCATGGGCGCCGCTTGCCTTCTAATGCTGAACTACCTTTCGCAGAGAGACATGAGCAAGACCAAGCCTCTATCCTGGGAGAGGGTGAACCTCACCATGAAAGCCGCGGAGCTGGCCTACAGGAGGAGAGACGAGGCTCTCGGCGACCCGCGCTTCAGCGAGATAGACCTGGGCCGTTTCATGCGGCTCGATGCCGAAGAGGCGAAGCCTGGCGGGACCGAGGTGAAGACCGGAGACACTACGGCCTATTCGATCGTGGACAGCGAGGGCAACGTGGTCTCGGCGATTCAAAGCCTCTTCCATCACTTCGGCTCTCGCGTCTTCGTCGACGGCTGCGGGATCATGCTGAACAACAGGGCGTCCGGTTTCAGCACGAGTGGCCCGAATGCCCTGGAGCCCAGGAAGCGTCCGCTCCACACGCTCTCGTCGATGCTACTCGCGCGCGGTGGCGAGCCGAAGGTGGCAATCGGATGCAGCGGCGGAGACTTCAGGCCCATGCAGCACACGCTCTTTGTCACCAACCTTGTAGACTACTCGATGACCCTCGAACAGGCGATCGACCACGCGCGGTTCCTGCGCAGCGGCAAGGGATCCATGCTGGTGGAGGGAGGATACGGCGACCTGGGAGGCCTTCAGTATGAGATACAGCGCCTAACTCACCCCGGCCCGACGGGTGTCTGCCAAGGAGCCGAGGTCCTCGCCGAGTCCAAGAAGGCCGTATGCGACGTACGCGGGGACGGCCTGCCGATGGGATTCTGATGCCCTGACCGATGCCCGCGCCTTGCAGCCGGGCAGCGGGCCGACGCCCCGACGGCTCGTCCTCGGGGGACCCGCCTGTCGGTACCGGCTATCCGGGCTCCCGCAGGGCGAGGCTGTTCAGCTCGTCGAAGGAAATCGCTCCCTCGACCAGGCCGGTGTACGTCCCCTTGTCAAGCACCTCTCTCGCCGCCCTTCTGAGCAAGCCCATCGCAGCGTAGGATGCGCTCGGGCCGAAACTCACGCGC
>DATJAJ010000005.1:0-17501 GCA_035516335.1 Nitrososphaerales archaeon | reverse complement strand
GGCTGCTGGCTGTACAGGGAGACCTCGTCGCTCTTGGGGGCGAACGAATAGTAGGCCGCCGCGAACTCGACCGGACAGCTGTAGACCCCTGGCTCGAAGACTCCCAGGAGCGTTGCCTTGGACAGGTTGCCTTCATCATAGTACCCTTGTATGATACCGACCCCCAGCGGGAGCTGGCTGCAGGGGCCGACGGACAGCCCGGTTCCTCCCACCGTGGGGAGGCTTCCGGGTGCGAGGGTGTCGTTGGAGGGGAGCGTGTTGAAGTCTGAAACAGAGATGACCACCGAGGCTCCGGACGTGGCGGCCGTCGGAGTGATGGCGAGGGTGAATCGGAGCCCATTCTGAGAGGCCGTCGTCGAGATGCTTTGGCTCGTGAATGTGTGGGACCCGCTAGTCGCTGGCGGGTTGTTCTGGATGGCGACCGCCGCGGCGGAGCCGACGATCACCAAGGCGACAACGAGGAACGCGAGTGCCGCGGACGACACGCCTCTCCTGTTCATTGTCAGGGGTATCCTGACCCCATGATATAGTTCCAACCTGCAGAACGACCTCTTGGCGGCTCCGCGATGCCGTTCAAATCTGTAGGTCGAGCTGGTTACTGAAGGCGGATCAACTGGTTTCCGCGGCGACTGCTGGGGCGGGCGAAGAGGAATCGCTGGCAATTACATTAGAAGCAGGGATATTGATTCATGAGACGGCAGTCAAGTAGGCGATACCAAGTCAGTTGCAAGCGACTACTAGATTCAAATATCTTACTGCCATGGGAGTCGCCATGCAGATGACCAGTAGGGAGAACGTCGCCTCAGGAACCGGAATTCAGTCGTCTGTTCGCTGGGATAGCACTCCAGACAAGAGTACCGTGGAGTCGACGATCGAAGCTCTGGAGCAGAGGGGCATCCACGCGGAGCTTGTCCCTGACGGCGCCGAAGCGCTTTCGAGAATAATGGAAATTATACCCCCGGGCGCCGAAGTGATGACCGGCGGGTCGAGAACCCTCGAAGAGATAGGGTTCACCGACGCCCTGAAGGCCAGCTCGCAAGGGTGGAAGAACTTGAAGGGTCAAATCCTGGCCGAGCCGGACCCCGACAAGCAGATGGCGCTTCGCGCAAGGGCGACGATGAGCGAGTACTTCCTTGGGAGCGTCCATGCGGTGACTCACTCTGGGGAGGTCGTGGCTGCGAGCGCGGGAGGAGGGCAGCTCTCTGCCTACGCTTCAGGCGCCAGGAACGTAATCTGGGTGGTGGGGACGCAGAAGATAGTGCCGACGCTGGCGGACGCCCTGCGGAGGCTCCGCGAGTACTCTCTGCCGCTCGAGGACCGGCGCATGAAGAGTCTGGGTTACCAGGGTTCATACATAGGGAAAATTCTCATCTTCGAGAGGGAGACCCGCCGCAACATCAATCTGATCTTCATCAACAAGAATATCGGATTCTAGTCCGCCTCCGGATGGAGGGAGAATCGGCTGGTTTCTATCGGAGAGGTCCGGAGTCTCTGAACGGTTCTGGCTGCAAGAACCCCTCACCCTGACGGAAGTCTCGCCTGCGGCGCAGGACCCACAGACCCAATTATTGTTTGACGATGTTGCCAGACCCTTAGGGCGGGAAACATGGACTCCGTCGTCCATTTCGAAATCCCTGCCAAGGACGTGAAGAGGGCTTCGACGTTCTATACCAAGGCCTTCGGCTGGACGTTCAACCAGTTCCCGGGCTTCGAGTATTGGAGCATCGGAACGACGATGTCTGACAAGAACGGCATGCCGACCTCCCCGGGCGCCATCAACGGCGGCATGGGGAAGAAGGGAGTGATGGCCCCCGACCAGGTGGTCGTCACAATCCAGGTGAAAGACATCGACTCGGCCCTCGAGAACATCAAGAAGCTCGGCGGCAAGCAAGTCGGGAAGAAGATGCCCGTCGGCGACATGGGCCACTCGGCCTACTTCTCCGGCACGGAAGGAAACGTAATCGGCCTCTGGCAGGCGAAGATGTAGCCCGGTCTCGGGTCACAAGACCCGGACCCCCTCTGTTTTCGGACCCTGGTTCTCAAGGAGAAAGGGGCGTGGGGGAGAAGCGCGGGGTGATGAAGGAGGCACTGCGGGTCGTCAGGAAGGGCGGGAGCTTCTCCTTCCAGGACCTGTTCAACATGAAGCGCGACTATGGCGGAGGCGGAGACGAGTTGCTAGAGGTGGTCAGGAGCTGGGGCGTGGAGAAAGTGAGCCTCATAAGGACGGACGACACTTCGATTCCCAAGAGCCTCGGAAAGCAGATCGCGGTAGTCTGCGGCGTGAAGTAGGCATGGCGATTTCGGTCGCTGTCTTCTCTGAGTAGTATAGAGACCTCATCGGCATCGTTCAAAACCGCGGGTCACGGAGTCATGCGCACGGCCTGCAGGATGTGCGACGCTGGAGCACACGAGCTCTGCGAGGTCAGGAGCGCCTCGGTCCGCTGCTGCTGCGTGGAGACCGTGGTCAGGAGATCCGCGTTCGACGGATTCCTGGCCCGCTGCGAGTACCTGGCAGACTCCTGGCCACTGTAGAGCTCGGAAGCCGGACCCGTTGCACCTCAGCCAGAGCCAAGCCTGGACTTGGTTCTGGCTGCCCCTGGTTGGCCAGAGCCGCTGGCAAAGGAGCGGCGCGGGAAATCCGTATATCGCGTAGCCTGGCAGGGCGCGAAGGGCATGCGCCTCCTCCGCGGCGGAGCCGCTATCTCTGCAGCAGCTTCTGTGGGCGTCGCTTTGGTTCTGGTCGTGTGCATCGCGGCCATCGGCTACTTCAGCACCGTCTCGGGCAGTCAGAACGGTTCTCTGACGTCGGAGGTCCAGACCCTGCAGAGCCAGGTCAGCCAGCTCGAGAGGAACAACACGCTGCTCAGCTCCAAGGTCTCGTCGCTGCCTGCGGTGGACCAGGTCCCGGTGACGCGAAACATCAAGCTTGAGTGGTCGAACACCGAGAACTCCGGTCAGGACAGGTTCTTCCAGTCCGTGATTGTGGTGAACCAGGGGGACAACGTGTCCGTAAACTTCGTCGCCAACGACACCGACGCGCACACATTCACGATAGAGTCGCCCTACAACTTCCAGATCAACGCGACGGTGCCCGGCACCCACGACTTCCTCAAGAACGGGGCCGTTTTCACCACGCCAGCCACCAACAACTCGCCGGGCGTGAAGGTCTCCGGGACCCCCGGCAACGTGTCCGCGACGGGCTCGTTCATAGCGAAGTGGTCGGGCATCTTCGAGTACTACTGCATCTACCACGTGACTCTGGGCATGTTCGGCTACATGATCGTCCTTCCCAACGCCGCCTATTCGGGCAGCCAGAGCACGCAGAGCTCGACCACGTCGGTCAACGGGAGTGTCGTGAAGGTCGACATGAAGGGCGCGGCGGCGAACTCGAACGCAGCGGGCTTCAACCCTGCGACCGTCACCGTCGTGATAGGAGTCAACAGTACTGTGGAGTGGGTCAACGACGACATAGCGCCCCACACGGTGACCGCCGACGACGGCAGCTTCAGCTCGGGGAACCTCAACCCGGGAGACACTTTCAGCTTCACGTTCACGAAGCCGGGCACGTACATGTACCACTGCAGCTACCATCCGTGGATGATGGCGACGGTCGTGGTCAAGGCCTAGGACCGAGGTCCAGGACGTAGTCGAAGGCAGTACTTGTCTCTCCGCGAGCAACAACCGCGGCCCGGGCCAGCTTGGCCCTGGGGCATTCTTCGGCCACGGACGCCGCAGTTCGTCTTCCTCGGCGAAGCTTGAGCCGCAGCACTTCTCTGGGCAAGACGTCGCCCTGATGCCTTCTGTCTCTCCCCTTTTCGTTTCTGCGCACGAGGGGCAGGACGACAAGCCTCTGGGAGCCATTCTGGTGGCCCGCCGGACACTTCAGCGGTGGCGTGTGAGCCAAACACGGGCCGCGGCCCTCTGAATCCAAAAAATGCGTTTTACTCGCACCCTCTGCCGGGAGGAGCGAAAGCTTCAAGGTGCAGCCAGTTGCCCGCGGCAGGGCCTTTGGGAGAACCGATCCGCCTGTCCAACGGGACCGCCTTCTGGCGCCCCGAAGAGAGGATCAGGGAATACTGCGAAGTCGAGGTCTACCGCGACATCAACTACGTGGGTGGCTACGACGACAGGCACAGCGTCACCGATGCCGTGACCGGCGACGACCTGGAGGCAGCGGACAACCTCTACGCGAGGCTGGGGGCGCTGGACAAGATGAGGATACTGCACGACGAGAAGATCCCTCCTTTGCTGGCTGCCGTCAGAGACGTGGAGCTGGGCGAGGTGAGAGAGGAGGATTGGGAAGGCGTCAGGGCGGGGTTCGGGGCCCTTGTGGCCGAATTCCTTTCCATTCGCTACGTCAAGCTGGCGAAGGCCACGAAGATCCTGCACCTCAAGAGGCCGCACCTCGTGCCCATCCTCGACTCTCCTGTCGTGAAGTTCCTTACGGGGACGGACATGGAAGCCAACGAGTTCAGTGCGGAGGAGCTGCTCCACCTCGGGCTGCTCTCGCTGGGAATCGCGCGGGCAGACATCGCGGGTAACGGGGCCGCGTTCGACGAACTGCAGCAGCGGCTCTCGGACCTGCCGGCCCCCTTGACGAGGGTCAGGATGTACGACATACTGTGCCGGACGGAGCAGAAATGGGTCAGGGATGAGAACCCAAGCGCAAAGTTTGGAGCCGCCGGCAGATCCCTAAATCAGGGGCCCACGAGGACCGAGCCGATACTCCCGCCTGCGCCCGCCGGGGCCGCGAAGATTCAGGACAAGAAGGCGATACCCGGAGAAGTCAAGACCACGAAGGAGTTCCGCCAGATGGTGGGGCGGGCCGACGGCTTCGTCGTGATAACGGGGACGAACCCGCCCAGAATACACCGCGTTCTGTGTCCTCTCCTGACGGACGACCGCTTCAACGAGAACGTCATCATCGACGCTGGGAAGGGCGGAAGGTACTACTGGAGAGGCAGCTTCAACGAGGCCAGGAAAGAGTTCGGGGCCGCGGCATGCAAGAGGTGCGACCCAGGCGGCCTAGCGCCAAAGCGCGACAGATAGTCCCGGGCAGGTTACTCACCCATTATCTGCAGCACGACCTTGCGGGTCCTCGGTCGGACGTCGAACTCGGCCAGTACGATCTGCTGCCACGTCCCCAGAGCGAGCCTGCCGCCGACGAAGGGGACGGCCAGGCTGGTGCCCACGAGGGCCGACTTCACGTGCGAGTGGCCCTTGCCGTCGTGCCAGGTCTTCTCGTGCTCGTAGGCGCGGTCCTTGGGGGCGGCCCGTTCGAGCGCGTCGGGGAAGTCCTTCGCGAGCCCGGGCTCGAACTCCAGAGTGGTCACGGCCGCCGTCGAGCCCGCCACAAAGACGGTCACCACGCCGCTGCCCAGCCTCGACTCGGCGAGGCACCTCTGGACCTCCTGGGTGATGTCCACGACGTCGTTCTCGCCTCTGCTGTCCACTTCGATGCTTTTGGTGACGACGGTCATGAATCGGCGCCCCGGTCCGGTGATATTTCTGCTTGCAGTTCCTCTGAGACGCTCCGGGCACTAGATTTATATAGGTATATTACTTATGGTGATATACTCAAAGGTGACATGTAGAATGACAGAAAAGAACACCAAAGACGAATCCCGGAAACCGGACGAAAGCGACTCGACTGCGCTGGCACTGCCCGGCTTCTCGTTCCCGAGCATCTTCGAGGACTTCGCGCGGCCATTGGACGAATGGATGAAGCCGTTCCTCCCCAGCTCGATGCGGTCCTTCTGGACTGACTTCGGCGAGAGGGAAACGGCCATCGACCTGCAGGACCGCGGAGACCACCTGGTCCTCACCGCGGAGCTCCCTGGCTTCGACAAGGACGACGTCGAAGTGCGGGTCGACAAGAACGGCCTCGAGCTGAAGGCTGAGAAGCGGTCCGACAAGGAGAGCAAGAGCCGCGACGGCATGGGAAGACAGAGTTCCTACTCCTACTTCCACAGGTACATGACGCTGCCGGAGTCGGTGGTCGCTGAGAAGGTAGACGGGACCATGAAGAACGGCGTCCTTGAGCTGAAGCTCCCGAAGAAGGAGCCAAGCAGGGACAAGTCCAGAAGGGTGGACCTCAAGTAGAGGTCCTCCCGCTTTTGTGATCAACCATGGAGCAGGAAGAGATCGACGCGATTCTCCAGGTGGTGGAGAACCCGGTGAGGCGAAGGATAATCAAGCTCCTGAGCCAGGAGCCGTGCTACGCCCTGCAGCTTTCGAAGGAGCTGGGGCTGGGGCAGCCGTTGGTAGCCAAGCACCTGGGCGTGATGGAGGAGGCGGGGCTCGTGTCCTCCTCGACCGAGAAGAGCCCGGCGGGGCCTCCGAGGAAGAGGTACTCGCTGGCGAGGAGCATCTCCGTCATGATGGACGTCGGACCCAATCTCTTCATCGAGCGTGCGGTCGCCTTCGAAGCGCCGGGAGCCAGGAGGAGGGCACCCGAAGGCCCGAGACTGCTCGGGAAGCGAGTGCAGGGCGCCGTCGAAGCGGCGGACGACAGGGAGAAGCTGTCCCAGCTCTCCGAGGTTCTCAGCGATGTGGATAGGAGGATCGGCGAAGTGGAGGACGAGCGCATCGAGCTGCTGCGCGTGAGAGACCGGGCCATGAGGGAAGCGGCAGGCGTGGCAGGCAGGCTTGAGGGCTCGGACAGGAGGAGAGTGCTGTTCCACATACTTGACGAGCACGACACTGAGGTGGAGAGCATCTCCGAGGCGCTCAATCTGCGGGAGTTTGTGGTGAAGTCCATTCTCGACGAGCTCGAGAGAGACTACCTGGGGTAGCTCCAGGCGGATGACTTCCCGTGGTAATGATCAGGTGGGAAAGCTCTTCAGAAGGTCGGCGTATCTGGGGTCCGCGCGCATGTCGTCGAGCCACGGTCCGTAGCGGATCTCCGACGGTTCGGCCTCCTGCGTCGCGACGGCCTGGCCAATCCACTTGAAGAACCCGTCCGGGTCCCCGCTGAGGGCGGCGTATCCCGCGCGCAGGAACAGCAACGATCCAGCGGTGGGCGCAGCCTTCTCGGCCTCGGCGAAGTGTTTCGCGGCGTCCTCCTTGTGCCCGAACGACAGCCCGAGGAAGAGCCGTGAGACGCTCTGCTCGAACTGGGAAGCGTGCATCAGGTAGCGCTCCGTGTCCTTCGTTGCCTCCTCCTCCTTCCCGAGGTAGGCGAAGAGGTTGGACCTGAAGTTCAGAGCCGGCCCGAAGTCAGGGTCGAGCTTCAGGACGTTGTCGAAGGTCTCGAGCGCCTTGTCGTACTGCCTGGCATAGGTGTACATCACGCCCAGGATGTTCCTCGCAGGCGGGGAGAGCGGGTCCGACTGCGATGCCAGCTTGGCCTCCTCTATGGCAGGGTCCAGGTTGCCCATGTTGGCGAGGCAGATTGCGTACCAGTGATGCGCTGAGGCGTAGCTCGGGTTCAGCGAAAGCGCGCGCTTGAACTCCGTCACCGCCTCCGCGAACCTGTGACCGTTGTTCCGCAGGAGTCCGAGGGAAGCGTGAGCCTCGGCCATGGCGTCGTCGAGCTCGAGAGCCTTCTGGATGGCGGCCTCCGCTTTCGCCTCGGCTTCCGTGCGGTCAAAGATCTGCAGCCCGGTGCCGATCATGTAGCAGTCGGCGATGCCCGAGTAGGCCCTGGCTATGCTCGGATCCCGGGCCAGCGCCGCGTCGAAAAGCTTGAGCGCCTCATTCACACTCTCGGCGCTCCTCCGGTTCCAGCTGTGCCTCCCCTTCAGGTAGAGCTCGTAGGCCTCGATGTCGACGCTCCTCGGGGCGGGTATGACCCGGTCAAGCAGCTTCCCCTTTATCGCCTGAGCGACCTTGTTGGCTATGTCCGTCTGAATCGAGAAGATGTCCTTGATGTCCCCATCGTAGTTCGACGCCCAGCTGTGCTCCTGCGTCCTGGCATCGATGAGCTGCACCGTGACCCGTATCCTGTCTCCGATCTTCCTGAAGCTCCCCTCCAGCACCGTCCCGGCGTTTAGCGTCCTTCCGATTTCGCCGATGTCGATCTGAGAGCTCTTGAAGCGCATCACGGAGGTCCGCGCGATGACCCTGAGGCCCTGGACCCCGGAGATGGCGGTGATGAGCTCTTCGGTCATCCCGTCGGCCAGGTACTCGTCCTGGGGGCTGGGACTGTAGTTTGCCAGCGGCAGTATCGCGACCCTCTCCTTCGGCATGTCCGGCTGGGGCATTATCCTCAGATCTGGCTCCGTGTCGACCACCCTGTAGATCTCGATGACGGTGCTCACGTTCTTAAGCTGTCGCTGCGGAAGCTTCTCGAGCCGGAAGTCGACCTTGTTCTGGACCTGGTCGTAGACCTGCTGCGATATGCAGACGCCGCCCGGGTCGGCGAGGGGTTGAATCCTCGAGGCGATGTTGACCGCGTCCCCGAAGACGTCGTTCTCCCTGTGGACGACGTCGCCCACGTGAATCCCGATGCGCAGCTGGAACTGCTTCTCGGGCGGGGCTGTCCTCTCCCTCTCCCGGAACTTCCTCTGTATGTCCACGGCGCATCGGACGGCCTCAAGGGCGCTAGTAAACTCGGCGAGGTGGGCGTCCCCGATGGTCTTGATTGGCGTACCGCCGTGCTCTCTGACGAGCGGGAGCAGTATCCCCTTCTGCGTATCGAGGAGGCCGAGCGCGAGGGCCTCGTTGCTCTGCGTGAGTGCCGTATAGCCCACCATGTCCGTGAACATTATGGCTGCCAGTCTGCGCTCGCCGTCTGACAAGGCCACCGTCGTTAGGGAGGGCCTGTTGATAAAATCCTTTGCGGTGATTCGACGTGGCACTTCGGAGAGACCGCAAACTAGTCAAGACGTCGGAAGGGCCAGCGCGGCGACCAGGGCCGTCGTGTTCCGCGACCGGGCTTACTTGCGCGGACAGGGGTACGAGTCAATGAAGCGTTCCAGCCCCGCCGGCTTCCTCGGCCCTTCGGACTTGCAGATCTTGCAGCCGTCACCGGGCCAGTACCAGAGGTTGTGCCTCTCGCAGTAGACCGAGTATTGCATGGGAGCAGACCCGAGCGGTGTTAATACGCGCCTATGGGGCGCTCTCTCCGCCGCCGGGGCACCGGGGCATTGGTCGCGAGTTCGCCTCGCTCGCCCGGGGACCGCGAGGCCCCGCTGGTAAGGAAATAAATAGCGAGCCGGTTCAATCTTCCCGACCATGCCACAGAACGTGGAGCTGTCCGACAAGGCTTACCGCATGCTCGTGAACGCCAAGAGGCCGGGCGAGTCCGTATCAGACACGATAATCCGGAATCCCGACATAAGGAAGGCCAACCTGCAGAAGAGGGGCGAGGTCGACATCACGACCGTGGAAGGCCTGAAGATCAAGGCCGGCATCGTGGAGGATCTCTGCCTGGGGACCGGCTTCTGCGCCGTCCTCGCTCCCGAACACTTCTCGCTGGAGAGGCGGGAGGTGGGCGGGGAACCTCTCGGCATAGCCGACTCGGATGAGAAGCTGGTCGAGTTCGAGAGGCTCAAGCGCGCGGCGGAATCCTGCCCCTGGAGGGCGATCTACCTGAAGGACGCCGAGACCGGAAACTACGTGGTCAAGAGCGGGTAGCTCGGTCTAGGGCGACGGGTCAGACAACAAACGGAATCACTCTCTTGGTCCTCTTCATGTAGGCCCTGTAGCTGTCCCCTAGCTCGGAGACCAGCACCTTCTCCTCGACGAGCATCCTGTAGCCGTAGGCGAGGGCGAAGAGGAGGACGATGACAGGGATGGCGGCCAGAGAGCGCAGGGCCAGGCCGATTCCCAGCTCGAGGACGAGGACGCCCGTGTAGGACGGATGCCGCACCAGCTTGTACGGGCCGCTCTCCACCACGTTCTGGCCCGTCTGCACGCCAATCACGCCCGAGAAGAAGCGGCCAAGGACCGCGATGGCCCACTGCCTTATCGCCACGCCCAAGATCACGACGGCGGCTCCGAGGTAGCTCACCCAAGCCGGGAGCATGGCTATGTTGTCGGCGGCGAAGGAACCAGCGACCACGAACATGAAGATCCAAGAGAGCAAGACCAGGGTGTTGGACCCCAGGTTCCTCCGCTGAACCCTCCTTCCCCCGCGCCTGAGCGCCGGTACTATCGCCCCGCCCACTATCTCGCTCGCTATCCAGACCGCCATCGCGAAGACGAAGGCCTCTGCGGCCAGTGTGGAAGGGAAAGGACTCCCTGACAACGCCAGGGTCACCAGTGGCTCTGGAATCACGCCCACTCACGTCCTTCTGCTGGTCCCTTCGGCCGGCGAAGCAGCCCGCGCTCAGGCCTGCTGGTCCGGCGGGAGGCGTTTCTTCCGAAGCGCCCCAACGACGGCGACGACGGCCCCGACGATCAGCAGCACGATGCCGAGGAGAACCAGGGAGCCGTAGCGGGCAACGCCTGAATTCAGCGAGGTGGCGACTATCGTCGTGCCGGGCTGGGTCGAAGCGAAGGCTACGTAGTAGTAGTCGCCAACGAGCGACTCGTAGACGTAGCTCGATCCTGTCGTGTTGATCGGAATCGCGTAGGCGCTGAAGTTTGTGGAGTTCACGAGGCTCAGGTCCTGCGCGTGAATCAGTCCGCCCGTCGACGCCGGCGACGCGACCACCACGTCCGAGGTCGAGTTCAGCACTATCTCGGCGGAGACGTACTCGCCTGCGTGAGGCTGGCTGAAGCCGGTCTTGATCGACACAGAGCCGAGCGCTCCGATAGCGCCGACCGCGAAGAGGGCGATGCCGATCGCGAGGATTATCAGCCCCACCACGACCATTCGAGTGTTCATACCGAGCGGCCGCTGCGCAGGATTGGTTTAAAATGGTGTGCTGCGCGCGGGAATTTGGTACAAGTGATGGCGTCTGTTGGTCGTCGCAGCAGCCCCCCTCCGCTGCCCAGAGAGGGAGCGCCGGGTGGACCACGATGATTGAAACAAAGAACCTCACCAAGAAGTTCGGCGGCCTGACGGCCGTCGATTCGGTGTCATTCAACGTGGGCGAAGGCGAGGTGTTCGGCTTCCTCGGGCCAAACGGCGCGGGCAAGACCACGACTGTCAGGATGCTCTGCTGCCTCATCTCGAAGACGAGCGGAGAGGCCAGGATTGGCGACTACGACCTGGGGAGGAGCGAGGACGCCCTCAAGATCAGGAAGCTCATAGGATTGGTGCCTGACAACGTGGGCCTCTACGAGGGCCTGAGCGCCTATGACAACCTGGACTTCTACGGCAAGCTGTACGACTGCCCGGATGTCCAGCGGAAGGAGAACATCCAGCGGTTCCTGACGATGCTGGGACTGTGGGAGAAGAGGGACGTCGTGGCCGGGACCTTCTCCAAGGGGATGAAGCAGAAGCTCGCGATAGCGCGAGCGCTCATACACGAGCCAAAGCTCCTCTTCATGGACGAACCGACGGCCAACCTGGACCCGGAGTCCGCCAAGACGGTCAGGGACTTCATCCTCGAGCTGAAGAAGGAGAAGAGGACCATCTTCCTCAACACGCACAACCTGGACGAAGCTCAGAGGATATGCGACAGGATTGGAATCCTGAGCACCAAGCTCATAGCGACGGGCACCCCGCAGGAGCTCGAGAGGGCGCTGAGCAGCGGGGGAGGCACCAGAAGCACGGTCGTGCTGCTCCAGGAGCAGGCGACGGGTGCGGTGCTGGCGGGACTGAGGAAGCTATCGGGAAACGTCACGGCGGAAGGGAACAAGCTGACAGTCGAACTGAAGGACCCCGAGAAGGAGAACGCAGCCGTCATCGAGGCGATAGCCAAGGCAGGAGGACACATCCAGTCCGTGACGATCGCAGGCGCGTCTCTCGAAGATGTCTATCTGAAGCTTGTAAGAGAGGGAGAGAGCGGAAGTTGAGGCTCTCCAAGTCTTGGATCATAGCTGCGAAGGATTTCAAGACCTACCGCAAGAAGAAGAACATCATCTATGCGTTGATGGTCATTCCCTTTCTCGTCGCCATCCTCATCACTGGAATCATCAGCTATGTCGGCCAGAGGAACGCCGGCCGTGTTTCCCCTGCCGAGCTGGTCGTTCTGCTGCCGGCGTTCGGCTTCTTCTACGTGATCCTGGCCGCGTACCTCGCAACCCCCATCGCTTCCTATACCATCGTCGGAGAAAAGGTCGAAAAGAGCCTCGAGCCGCTGCTTGCGACGCCGACGACAGACAGTGAGATCCTCCTCGGGAAGGGGATAGCGGCCTTCTTTCCGCCGCTGTTCGCGCTGTGGGGAGGGTCGGCGGTCTTCATGGTCCTCATGGACCTGACGACCAAGAGCAAGCTTGGCTACTACTACTTCCCAGACTGGAACACGGCCCTGGTCCTGTTCCTGCTTCTTCCTCTCGCGCTGCTGATGAGCGTGCTGGTGAACGTAATCATCTCCTCGAGGGTAACCGACATCAGGACCGGGCAGCAGCTGGGCGGCCTGGCGGTCCTCCCTTTCGCCGGGCTGTACGTCTGCGGAGAACTGAACATAGTCAACCTCGGCGACACCGGCAACCTGCTGTTGATCGTGGCAGCCCTGATCGTCGTAGACTTGCTGCTCTTCGTCGTTTCGAGAGCGACCTTCCGGAGAGAAGAGATACTGACAAGGTGGAAGTAGGCAGCCCCGGACGGCCGGGTGGCCGGGTTTGAGCTCGAGATTAGGAACTCGGCTTAAGAGAGACGCTCCCCTCATTGTCTCACATGGCAGACCTGATCATATTCGTCTGGCGCAACAGGGAAGGGACGGGCGAGCCTGAGGTCGAGGTGAAGATCCCCGCCGCCATGGCGAAGTGGGTCCCTCGGCTGATGCGGTTCGTTCCAAGGTCGGCCAGAGACCAATACTGGGGGCAGGACGTCGACTTCGAAGGCATGCTCTCCGATCTTGACAAGCTGGTGAACGAAGCCCTGGCATCGGGTCGTTCGGAGCTGATGTCGGTCAAGACCAAGGATTCCTTCGTGAAGGTAACGGTACAGCCCTGAACCGGCGATCAGATTGAGATTCAAGATAGACTTCGGCCGCGTAGTCCCCGGGCTGCTGGTGCTCCTGTTGGGACTGATTCTTCTGGTTGTATTAGTCCTCGTGGCCGTCGTGGCGTTTCTCTTTTCGTTCCTGCCGGGTTGGGGGACGCTGCCAGGGACAATCCTGCAGGTGATGCTGGTCCCCGCCGCACTGATTGTGGCGGGAGTGATCACCATCCTTACCGGGGTGACTTGGTGGGGAAAGGGCGGCGAAGGTTGGTTCACGGGGATAGCGAGGCGACGGGCCTTCGAGGACCCGATATCGCTGGGAGAGACGGCTGCCGAGGTCGTCGGCGTGGCCGTCGCAGTCCTCGTCTTCCTCTTTCTCTATGAGAACCAGCTCCGCGGGGTAGCGTTCTTCACTCCAGCCTTCGGCAGCCTCGAGCAGTTTCTCTTCTACGCCCCGATGTTCGTTGGGATGGCCGTGACAATCGCGCGTGCGATCTACGGCCGCCGGAACGCCATACGGCCGTTCGACGCTCTCAACTCGCTCTTCATCGCCGTCTCGGCCTCCTGGCTGCTCTCGGTCTTCCCGTTCGACTTCTCCCACTTCAAGGATCTGTTCCCGTCGTCTATCCAGCCCGCCTTCGGGTGGCTGAACAACGACATCGGCCGCCTCCTGTTCGCGCTCGTCGTGATCGGCTCTCTGGTCAGCTTCATCTACACGCTGGTGCTGTATTCCTCGGTCAGGAGCCAGATGCATGCGCGCAGCCGGGGTTGACGGGAGTCGTGAAGGTCGATGTCAGCCCGGCCCTCAGCATGCGCGACAGCTGAGTCGTGTCTCTTGATTATCCATGCGGCCTCTCTCTAGCCGTTGAGACTCGCCAGGCGTCCGGCCGCAGCCGAAGGTGCAGAAAAGGGGGAATGAGAGTCGTGCGACGTCCGCACACTCCCATTTTCTTCTCTCAGAACTAGATGTCCCCGATGAGGATTCCTACGTTTGGCGAGCCGAGGCCGGTGGGCGCGTCGTATCCCGCGGTCGCGGCGAAGCCCAGTCCAGGCTCAAGGGAGTTTGTGCCGGTCGCAACGTCGTGGAACGCGGAAGTTCCTGCGAGCGAGTAGAGGAGAGGATTGACGAAGCCGAGATTGGTCGAATGGTACTGGTTCGCGAGGGCGATCACGGCAGCCCACTGTGGCGAGCCGGCGCTCGTTCCGCCGACGATGTAGAAGCCGGCACTGACGGTGCTCCAGTAGACGAGGACCCCGCCGTCTATGTCTGCGTTGTACGACACGTCAGTCGTGGTCCGTCCGGTAGGGGAGTAGGGAGTGCCCTGGGTGCATGTGGATGGTCTCGCGCGGCATGTGACCGGCGTCACGGATATGCCGGACTGGTAGCTCGGGAGCGGGTAGAACGCGTCGGCGAGGGGCGCACCCCCTGTCGCGTAGGGTATGTTGGCGCCCTGTCGCGTCAGGAACGTGTCTTCCTGGTCGTTCCATGCGCTCTCGGACTGGTACACGCCCTTTCCGTTGATGTTCAGGTGCGTTCCACCGATGGCCAAGACGTAGGGGCTGACTGACGGGAATGGCGGGGATGGCGTCCTGCACCCTTCCTGCGCTCCGTCGTCGCCGGCAGAGGCGATCAGGGTCACCGAAGCCGTGGCCGCCGCCTGGTAGAGCTGCTCGTTGGCCGAGAAGGCCGACTTGCTGAGCCTGGCCGCGTCGGTGCACCCGTAGGTGCCGAAGCTCTGTGACCAGATGTGGCCGAAGCTTCCAAGGAGGGCGGACTGCTCCGCCTTGTAGAGAGCTCCCTGCGATGAGGACTGCGCGATTACGAGGTCGATGGTCGCAGCCGGCGCCATGGCGTGGCTGTACTCGACATCAAGCGTCGTCTCGAGCGCCCAGCTGACTTCAACGGATGAAGAGGAGTTGAAGGTGGGGCAGCCCTGGGGGCAGATGATGTTCAGGTTAGCGCTGGGGAGGTTGAATGCCCCGTCGAAGACCGCCAGGTCGCTGGCGATCGACGGATTGCCATAGGCGTCGAAGATCACTATCGTCTGACCTGCGCCGGCGTTGGCATATCCGCCGAGGAGGCCGTAGGCTCCGGTGAAGTTGTAGGCCGTCTGCATCAGCTGCGGAGTGTAGCAGTGGAGAATGAGGCCCGAGCCGGTCGTGCACGTGTTGCTCATGCCTTCGGCCTGCGCCAGAGCCGCGGGCGTGGAGGCCACGAAATAGCTGAGCGGGCTGACGATGTAGTTGGGACCGCTGTCTGTCGGGGAAAGCGAGGTAGAGACTGCAAGCGCCTGTGAGGTTGGCAGAAGTGCCAAGAGAAGAAAGACAGTCGGAATCAGCAGTGTTTTCTTCGTGAAGAGCAGCGAGCCGTTTTTTCGATAATAAGCGTTTGCGGACTTTATCCGTCCGAGCCCGATTCTGCGTTAGTTGTCGAATTGTGTATCGGGCCCGGGCAGCAGAATGTCGGGACGAGGATTCGAAGAATTCAAAAAGGAGAATCGGCTCGCTTCAGGGCCGCGATGAAGATCTCGCTGCTCTTTCGACTTACCGGCGCGGCCGTGGGGCTTCAGCTCGCGATAGGCGGGCTGGTCACCTTCGGATACATCGGTGCATTCGGCCACATTATCATGGGAGTGATAGTCGCCGTCCTGGCGCTGGTGGCCCTGGTCTATGCGCTCAGGCTGAAGCCAAGAATCAAACCGCTCGTTGGCGTCTCAATAGGCGTGCTCCTAGACGTGTTCGTCCAGGCGATCCTGGGCTTCGCCACCCTCGGGACGTCCAGCAACGCTTCGCTGAGCAACGCGCTGGCCTACGTCCACTTCCTCAACGCGCTTGCGATCTTCGGGATGGCGCTTTCGGGGACGTTCATGTCCATGCGGGCGGAGGGCATGGCACCTGGGATGCAGGGCCCCAAGCCCTGAAGCTTGGCTCGGTCGTTTCGCCCTCGGAACGCCGCCTCTGACCGTCGCAAGACAGCGGAGCAACGGTCAGAGTCCTGAAACCCTTATGAGACGTGGTCGCCAGTTTTGCGGAGATGACGACCAGGGTGAAGGAGTTCTTTCGGCGGTGTCCGGCGTGCGGCAAGCGTTTCTCTGTCAGGCTCGAAAAGAAAGTCCTGACGAAGGACGAGCACGGCGTCGAAGAGACCGCCTACGACGTGGTGCTGGGTTGGAGCGCGACGAGCCAGGTCTTGCCTGCCCCGGTGACCCACCAGGAGATTCCCGTAGAGCGGGAGACCTTCGACCTCACGTACGAATGCGTCCACTGCCACCATGAGTGGACCGAGACGATCAACGTGGTCCAGAAGGACTGAAGCGGGGAGAGCACGGCCGCTTCAAAGAGCCGCCTGCGCGTTGATATTCAGTTCCCGTCATGCCGCCTCCGTGGGGAGCGATTCGCCTCAGGTCAACGGGTACATAGAGAAGTGCCCCGAGGACGGGCGGGCGAGGCTAAGGGAGGTCAGGAAGGCGATCTTGGAGGCAGTGCCCGACGCGGTCGGGGCCATAAGACAGTTCAGAATGCCGAGCTACGCTCTTCCCGGAGACGATTACACCGGGGTGTACGGCGGGGTGTTTGTCTGGTTCGGGCTCCAGAAAGGCCACGTTGGGCTGTACCTGCGCCCTCCGGTGATAGGCGACCACAAGAAGGAGCTCGCCGGGTACGTGACCACGAAATCGGCCGTGCACCTGCCTCTGGACAGGGAGGTCCGGGCGGTTCTGGTCAGGAAGCTGGTCAGGGCCAGCGTGAGGGTGACGAAGGAAGCCTCACGGAAGAGCTGACGTCGACGCGCTCGTCGGAGCCCGGCTCGAACCGGCGACCGTACTTTTAGGCGGAACGGTCAAATCAAATCACCGCCGCCTCTCTTTCATGGTGCAGGGAGAGGCCAAACCCGACGAGTTGGTGGTCCTTTGGACCAGCGGAGACCGCGAAGTCGCGCTGAAGATGGCGTTCATGTACGCCACGAACTCGAAGAAGAGGGGCTGGTGGAAGGAGGTCACGTTGGTCGTCTGGGGACCGTCGTCGAAACTGCTCACCGAGGACAGGGAGCTTCAGAGTCGCTTGGCGGCGATGAAGGAACTGGGCGTGAAGGTCAGGGCGTGCAAGGCCTGCGCCGACGAGTATGGAATCGCACCGCAGCTGGAGAAGCTCGGCGCAACGGTCGAGTACATGGGCCAGCCGCTCACGGAGTTCCTCAAGAACGATGGGTACAGGGTGCTGACATTCTAGGAGGGCTTCGGACGCGCCCGTCCAGCCTCTGATCGGGACGCATGGTCCCCTGACAATGATCGGGCCCCGGTGCTAGGCTGGCGCGACAACGAGGCCCGCCTACTTGGTTGAGAGTTGTTTCAGTCTAATCGCGCTGCTCTTGCAGACCCGTGCGCACCTTACGTGCGGTAATCCCACGCACCCGTTGCAGTCCTCGGCCCTCCTCAGACGGGCGTGCTTGTGGAATGGAAGGTTGATCTTCTTGAAGACGTGCCTCGGGCACACCCTGACGCAGGTCCAGCAGGCCGTGCAAAGATGTTTGTCGAAGGAGACGTAGTTCGTCTCCGACAGCCTC
>DATJAJ010000004.1:0-8999 GCA_035516335.1 Nitrososphaerales archaeon | reverse complement strand
TACCTCCAGAACCTCCACGACCAGTTTGGCAGCGGGCTCGACGTGCCCGACGCGTTCCGCTCAGAGTGGCTGGCCATCCCGCACATCTACCACACCCCGTTCTACTGCTACGCCTACGCCTTCGGGAACCTGCTGAGCCTTGCGCTCTACGAGAGGTACACGAAGGAAGGGAAGCGGTTCATTCCAACCTACCTCAAGCTCCTGTCATACGGCGGCTCCGCGAGCCCTGCCGAGGTGCTGGAGGAGGTCGGCGTGGAAATCTCGTCCGAAAGGTTCTGGCAGGGAGGCTTCGATGTGATCGGCCGCATGGTCGGCGAGCTGCAGGAGCTGTAGGCCGGTCCCAGAAAGGCAAAAATAGCAAGAACCGTCCGCCGCCGAAGATGAAGCTAGAGGATTCGAAGGATCTGGCGGAGCACGCGGTCAAGCGCGCAGCGGCCGCGGGGGCATCGTACGCCGAGGCGAGGATACACGGCAGCAGGGGAAGGATGTTCATGCTCAAGAACGGGGAGCCGCAGCCCGCTGTGTTCCAAGAGAGCTACGGCATCGGGCTCAGAGTCATTTGCAGAGGGGCCCTCGCGTTCTCCGCGACCAACACCCTGGACAGAGCGAGCGTCAACGACCTCACGGAGAGGACGGTGAACCTCGCGAGGGCGTCTTCCTCGCTCCTGAAAAAGCCGGTCGCCTTCGACAGGGCCAAGGCTGAGAAGAGAAAGTGGGCGGCCGAGGAGAAGGAGAAGATTGAGAACGCGTCGGCCCAGTGGCTCAGGGGAATCCTCACCGACATCGAGTCGAGGATAGCCGACAAGAAGGCGGGGGTCGACATTCCGGGAAGGGTGATAGCCCTCTTTGCTGACGTCGAGGAGAAGTTCTTTGTAAACACCGACGGCGCGCGCGTGCAGAGCAGGGTACCGAGGCTCGGATTCTTCGGAACTCTCACGGCGGTCGAGGAAGGACAGATGGTGATGCGCATGGTGCAGCAGGGCGAGAGCGGGGGCCTGGAGGTTGCCGAGAGGCTGAATCTGGTCGCGAGCGTGGAAGCGGAGGCGAAGGTTCTAGGGAGTGTGCTCAGGACGGCCTCGAAGCCGCCGACCGACACCGTCGACGTCATACTCAGTCCCGAGCTGTCGGGCATCGCGGCCCACGAGTCGGTGGGGCACCCGCAGGAGGCGGACAGGATCCTCGGGCGCGAGGGGGCGCAGGCAGGCGAGTCCTACCTGAAGCCGACCAGCATCGGGGAACGCGTGGGCAGCAGCGATGCGAACATCAGCGACGACCCGACGCTAGTCCACTCCAACGGCTTCAACCCAGTAGATGACGAGGGAGTGGAAGGGAAGAAGAAGAGGCTGATCAAGGACGGGGTGATCAACGAGTTCCTCCAGAACAGGTCAACCGCGGCAGAGCTCGAGACGACCAGCAACGGGTCCTCAAGGTCGTCGTCGTTCGATAGGGAGCCGATAGTGAGGATGTCGAACACCTTCGTCGAGCCCGGGGAGTTCACCTTCGAGGAGCTCCTGAAGCAGGTGAGACACGGCATATACCTGAAGTCGTTCACTGAATGGAACATCGACGACAAGAGATTCAATCAGAGATACGTCGGGCTCGAGGCATACTCCATCGAGAAAGGCGAACTCGGGGGGCTCCTGAAGGCGCCGGTACTCGAGATAACGACGCCGAAGCTTTGGGGAAGCGTCAAGGCGAGGAGCAACAAGCTCGAGTTCGAAGCCGCTGTCTGCGGGAAGGGCGACCCGCAGCAGGGTGTTCCGGTCTGGACGGGGGGGCCGAACACGCTGCTCACGGGGATAAGGCTGGGGTCGAGATAGATGAGCGACCTTCAGAATCTGGCCGAAGTAGCGATTTCAGCCGCGTCCAAGCTCGAGGCAGACGACGCGATAGCCCTCGCCATCGACGGGAAGCAGCGGATACTCCGCTTCGCCAACAACTCAGTGACGGTCGCGAACCAGACCGAGGAGACGGAGCTGATGGTCTTCCTATCGAAAGACAAGCGGACTGCCATTGCGGTCACCTCGAACCCGGTCGAGTCCGACGTGAGGTCCTTCGTCGGGGAGCTGTTCTCATCGCTGAAGGGCCTGCCTGAGACAGACCACGCCCCGCTTCCCGCGAAGGCCGGGAAGTACAGACCGGCTTCGGGCTCTCACGACGAGAGGATCGCGAAGGCCGTCGATGAGATTCCCGGGCTCGCAAAGCAAGCCATAGACGCTTCGGTGGAGGCAGGGAGCAAGCGCGCCGCTGGGATAATCACCGCTTCCACACTCGGGTACTCGCTGCTTGCGACCAACGGCACGACAGGCTCGGACCAGCGGTCAGAGATCACCCTCAACATACGGGCGTTCAGCGAAGGAGACGCGAGCGGACACGGGCTGTCGTGCTCGGCTTCGATGGCAGAATTCGACCCCGCCGGGGCCGGCCGAAGGGCAGGGAGCGACGCGCGGAGGATGATCGGAGCTAGCTTCCCCGAAGCCGGCGACTACGAGGTTCTCCTCAGCCCGACCGTGGCCTCGAACCTGGTGGAGTGCGTGGTGGACGCGTCCAGCGCGTTCTCTGTCGAGGCCGGAAGGTCCTATCTCGCCGACAAGATCGGGAGGCCTGTCGCAGCGAGCGGCCTGTCCCTGAGCGACCACGGGAGGCTCCGGGGGGCGTTGGGGGGGAGGCTCTTCGACGACGAAGGCATGCCCACAGGATCGACACCCGTCATAGACCACGGGCAGCTGAAGGGGTACCTCCACAACCTGACCACGGCCAGAAGGTGGAAGACCGAGACCACGGGCAACGCCGGCATCCTCACGCCGCACGCCTGGAACATCGAAGTCGGCCCGGGAGACTCGAGCTTCGACGAGATGGTGAAGGGCATGAAGAGAGGGATCATCCTGACGAGCAACTGGTACACGCGGTTCACGAACTACCGGACCGGCGAGTTCTCCACGGTCCCTAGAGACGGAGCGTTCCTGGTTGAGGGCGGGAAGGTGACGAAGCCGTTGAAGGGGATGCGGGTCAGCGACGGACTGGAGCGCATGTTCTCGTCCGTCAGGATGCTCTCGAAGGAGAGGCAGTGGATAGAGTGGTGGGAAGTCGACACGCCCACGCTCTGTCCGTGGATGCTCATCGACGGCGTCAAGATCACGAGGGCATTCGAATAGGCCGCTCAGAAAGCGCGTCGGAAGCAATTTCGGGCCAACCCTTAGGTAGAGACGAATTCCGAAACGGGGGTGCGTGACTGACACGGAACGCGAGGGCTACACTACCAAGGAGCTGACGGCGGAGACGCTGAGGGACTTCGAGAAGCTGTTCGAGACCCACCCGGCCCCCGGAGCGTTCCGCTGCTGGTGCATGTACCACCACCAGTCGGGTTCGGGAGGGGACGTCGAGCTCGACCACCCCAGAGTGGGCATGGCCAAGGGCAATAGAGAGAGGAAGAGGGACCTCGTCCGGAACGACCGATCTCATGGAATATTGGTGTACTGGGAGGGCGAGCCGGTCGGCTGGTGCCAGTACGGGCTGATGGATGAACTGCCCCGCTTCGACGGCAGCCGAGGCTATCGCAGGCCTGTCCAAAGCGAATCGCACGAAAGACTCTGGAGGATCACATGTTTCACCGTGGACAGGAGATACCGAAGGCGAGGGGTCGCGCGTGCGGCGCTCAAGGCCGCCCTGGAGGGAATCCGACGGAGGGGAGGCGGAGTGGTGGAGGCCTATCCGATAGTCAGCTGGGGTGCGTACAGGGAGTACCTGGGGACCGCGTCGATGTTCCGAAGAGAAGGGTTCGAAGTGGCGTCTTCGTTTGGCAAGAGCAACGTCATAATGCGGAAGACCGTGTGACCTAGGTCAGTGCGCCAATCCTGTTCTTAGGTTCCTGGCCGAAGGAGCACTACGCCGAGGTTCGTCGCTACGAACCTTCGGGACTCTTGCGCGTATCACTGCCGTCTAACGGGGAACGAGCCCAAGCATGGCTTCAACGAGCACGTCCGGCTTTGTTATCATGGGCCAGTGTCCCGAATCGATGACCTCATGCGGGCCCTGGACCTTCCCCCACTTCCCTGAGAGAATCTCGTCGATGGAATCTCCGCCCTCGGAACAGAAGATGTTCGCTTTCTTCACGAACTCGAACTTCTCGGAGAGCGTGATGGAGTCGCGGAAGTACTTCACGGGGAGAGGGGTGACCTTCGAAAGCATCCACTCGCGGTCCGTCCCGCGAAGGTCCTTGCCAGCCTGGTCCAGGATACCCATCGGAAACGGCACCCTCCAGCCCTCGACGGGGAATTCGTCTGCAAACCCCCCTTGCGGAGTCCGAACATTCTGTGGCCGAAATGCGTCCAGGAAGAGCAGGGACTTCACCTTCTTCCTTGTCTTGTCCGCCACGGCGGCGACAAGCTTGCCAGCGAAGCTATGGCCAACCAACACGAAATCATCGATATCGTTGAACTCTATCACGTTGAGCACATCCTGGATGCCTGTTTCTATGCCGACCTCTTCAGAGGCAAGGTGGAACCTGTCGCCCATGCCGGTCAGGGTAACCGGGAAGACCTCGTGCCCTCTTCTTTCTAGGATTGGAGTGACCTTCTTCCACGCCCACGAACCGAGCCATGCGCCCGGGACCAGAACGAACTGCATGCTGAACTGACCAGCCAAGGCGGGAGCGCCAACCGAGTATAAGCTTGCCCCCGCCTTCGATGGAAGGTCATGGGAGGGTCCTGAAAGTGAGTCGCGGACAGGGTGTGCATCTTCCCGGCGATCGGCCCCCCTGAGCAAAAGAGTTAATTCACGTATCCGGGCGGAGAGGCAATCACAACCGGGGCGTTTCATGGGTGTCTTCTGACAACGGCGTTTCAGTGGTAGCTGACGGGCTCCGCAGGGAGTTCTCCACCAAGGATGAGCCGGTGGTGGCGCTCGACGGTGTCAGCTTCCAGGTGAAGGAGGGGGAGGTCTTCGGAGTGCTGGGGCCAAACGGCGCCGGGAAGACCACAACCATCAGGATCCTCTCGACCCTGCTGCTCCCTACGGGTGGCAGCGCGAAGGTCATGGGATTCGACGTCTCGTCCGAACCGGAGAAGGTAAGGCGCGTGATTAACATGGCGAGCGGCGCGGAGAAGGCGGGCTACGATTTCATAAGCGCGAAGAGGAACCTCTGGTTCTTCTCGCAGCTTTACGGCCTCCCTCCGGCCGTCGCGGAGGCGCGGATCTCCGAGCTCTCGGAGATGCTGGGGCTGACGAAGTACCTGGACAGGAAGTTCTACGCGCTCTCGACGGGATACAGGCAGAGGGCGACGATCGCAAGGGCATTCATCAACGACCCCAAGGTCGTGTTCCTCGACGAGCCCACAATCGGCCTCGACGTCATGACCGCCCGCAGCATACGCGAATTCCTGAGGTCGGAAGCCAAGCGCAATGGTAGGACGATAATGCTTGCGACGCACAACATGGCCGAGGTCGACGCCATATGCGACCGGGTGGCCATCATCGACAGGGGAAAGATCATAGCCTCCGGGACTCCGGAATCACTGAGGAGGTCGCTGGGCGCCCCCGCGCTTGTGATGGAGGTGTCCCCGACACCGAAGTCCTTCGACTTTCTGACGGCGGTCCCGGGGGTCAAGGGCTTCACTTCCGCCGCCGACGAGGAGAGAGAACTGTCTACGGTCCAGGTGGTGGTCGGGAGCGACGCAGCCGCTTCGGCGGCGGTCAAGAAGGCCGAGACCGAAGGGTTGAGGGTGATCGCCTCATGGCGGAAGGAGGCGACGCTCGAGGAGGTCTTCGTCGCCCTCGTTGGCAGGGGATTCAAGGAGAGGGAGGAGCAGGGTGGAGACTAGGCCCTGGCTGAGGACGATGAAGGCCCGGGCCCTCGTGAGGCTCTGGAGCATCTTCGGGGAGCCGCTCTGGGTCGTGGTCAACATGGGATTTCCGGTGCTCTCGTCTCTCGCCTTCTCGCTCCTCTACCTGAGCATAGGCGCCGGGAGCTACGTCGGCTTCGCCGTCCTCGGCGGGGTGATGGTCTCGTTCTGGGGGAACGTGCTCTGGTCGATGGCGAGCCAGTTCAACTGGGACAAGCAGGAGGGGCTCTTCGAGATCTACCTGACGTCCCCCGCGCCGATCTCGGCCATCCTGATCGGAATGTCGGTGGGCGGGATATTAGCCACCGTGCCATCGGCGGTGATTGTTACGCTGCTCGGCTGGGCGCTCTTTCATCCAGCCGTGTCTGCCTCCTGGGGGGCGGTCGTCCTGACCTTCGGGCTGACGCTAGCCTCGCTCTACGCCCTCGGCATGACCCTCTCCTCTCTCTACCTGGTCTACGGGAGGGAGGCGGAGTCGATGAACAACGTGATCCAGGAGCCGGTTTCCATGCTGTCGGGAGTGTACTTCCCTTCCATCGGGGCGTTCTCGCCGTTCCCGTTCGCTCTTCAGGTGGCGGCTTCCCTGATTCCCCTCACCATAGGAATGGACGCGCTGAGGAAGAGCCTGTTCTTCGCCCGGGGCATAGGAGCTGTGTGGCTGGACCTGGTGCTGCTCGCGGTGATGGCCGTGGTGTTCCTGGGAATTTCGGAGTTCTCGCTTCGGGCGCTCGAGCGGAAGGGGAGGAGGGACGGGACCATCGCCGTGAGGATAAGATGATGATCAACTTCAGGTCGCTCTTTGCGTCGGCGTGGATGGGGATACAGCACGACCTGGGCTGGACGACCCCGTCCGTTTCGCTTCTGCTAAACGTCGTGGCCCCGTTCGCATCGGCGATGACCACATCGATCATCTACTGGTTCGGCGCCAGCAACGGCACCAGTGGGTTTGACCCGACCCACCTGGCGTACATCCTGGTGGGGGCGACGCTCTACGCGCACATCGCGGCCTACGCGTGGGTGCCGACGGTCGCCATCGCCGAAGGCAAGAACCTGGCCGTATTCCCCCACATCTACCTCACTTCGCGCTCGACCGCGGTCTATCTTGCAGGCAGGGCGCTGTCGTCATTCGTAATCTCCACCGTCACCTCAATGCTCGCGCTGACCGCGGCGTACTTCGTCCTTGGGGCGTTCTTCCACACCTCGATCCCGTTGATAGTGACTCCGCTTTCGCTGGCGATGCTCGCGTTGGCCCTGCTGGTCAACATCCCGGGAGCGCTCGGGCTTGGGTATCTGCTCGGGTCGTACTCGCTCTACGCGAGCAAGTTCGAGTGGTCTCTCCCCGGCTACGTCGCCGGGCTGTTGATGGTCTTCTCGGGGGCGCTGTTCCCGCCGACCATCCTGCCATGGCCGCTATCGACGGCGGCCGCGGCTCTGCCCTACACACAGTTCATCGCCGCTGCGAGGGACGCGGTAATCTACGGGAACCTGGCAAACTACGGCTATTCGCTACTGTACTGCGCCATCGGTGGGCTGATTGCACTGGCGTCGTGCCTCAGTCTGTACCTCGCTGCAGAGAAGAGAGCTCGCCGCGACGGAGTGCTCGACAGGCGCCTGGCCTAGCCGCTCGTCGCTATCGTCTCATTTCCACTTTGTAAGTATCTTCTCTCGGTTGAAGGTGGACTTGCTGACGAAGAACATAGCAACGTCCGCCACGACCAAGATCCCCGAGAAGACCAGGAGGCTGGTAACGTCGAACGAGAAACCCCCGTCGGCCCCGCCTATCATGACGGCCAGGAAGGGAACGTACATCAGGCCAGCGAGCTGGTTTGCGCCCCTGACGTCGCTCACCCGCGATGACACCGTGATAGCGACTTCGACGCCCAGCATTGCCGCCAGCGGGATCACGAGAAACAGTATGATCCCTGGAACCCAGCTCGGGAAGTAGTATCCCGAGAACGTGCTGTAGGCTAACGAGTCTGCTGCCGCCATGAAGATGAATGCCCCTGCCCACACCGCTAGAACGGCGGGCAAGAACGCTGCCAGGGCCTTTCCCAGCAGAAGGTCGCCGTCCGAGGTTGGAGTAGCCAGCAGAGGTTCCAGGCTCTTCTCCACCTTCTCCCCGACGATGCTGTACGCGGCCATAGAAGTTGGTAAGACGGCGGCGAGGATTACAAACACGAAGGTGAGGGTGGCCATGCCCACCGTCGCAGATCCGACGCTCGCACCGACGATCGCGTCGCGGATTATGAGCGAGAGGGCAACGGCGAGGAGGGGCGGAAGCCCGGCGGTGTAGCCGATGATGCTCCTCTTCCTCCGTATCACCTTGAAGTCCTTCTTCGCGACCTTCCATGGGACCCAATCGGTCACTGTTGGTCCCTCACAAGCTTGAGATACGCGTCTTCTAGTGTCCCGCTGAGAACCGTGACCGTTGCCACACGGCCTCCAGCTCCGACGATCGCCTCCACCATGTCAGCGTTCTCTTCGTCGGGGTTCTGGACGTCGACCGTCAGCGTGTTGCCGTCCTGAACCAGGTTCGTGACGTCGAGCTTCCTCAGCGCGTTGAGTATCGTCTCGTCCACCTTCCTCAACCTCAAGACAGTCCTTCTGCCGCGGACTGACTTCTCGAGCTCCTCGGGCGTCCCGACGGCCATCAGCTTCGTGTTCAAGATGCCGATCCGGTCGCAGACCCTCTGGGCCTCGTCGAGGTTGTGCGTGTTGAGGAAGATGGTCTTCTTGTCCTTCTTCAGCTCCAGGATGAACTCCCTGACCCCCTTGGCGGCCTCGGGGTCGAGGTTCGCGGTGGGCTCGTCCATGAAGAGCACCTCAGGGTAGTGGACGAGCGCACGCGCTATGGCCAGCTTCTGCTTCATGCCTTTCGAGAACGAACCCGCCAGGGCATCCTTCTTCTCCCAGAGGCCCAGCATCCTGAGGAAGTACTCGTTGCTCTCCTTGCGCTGGGAGTCGCTTCGTCCGTAGAGGGTGCCGTAGTAGTCGAGGTTCTCGTAGGCGGTTAGAGACTCGTAGAGGCCCACATTGTCTGGCACCAGCCCGATCATTCTCCGGATCTTCATCGCGTCGGCAGCGTTACCGACTTCGTAGCCTCCGACTCTTGCGCCTCCGCTCGTCTTCGAAATGAGACAGCACAGCATCCTGACCGTG
>DATJAJ010000003.1:0-6327 GCA_035516335.1 Nitrososphaerales archaeon | reverse complement strand
TGGCATCGCGCGCTCAGAGTCCTAAGCAGACTCGAAGCCTAATCAGAAAACTAACGCTATATGCCTCCACTACAACAACAATCTTTGGATAGGCGCTTAATACTACTCCGGAGGACGAAAAGGGAAGCTGCATGAAAGTCGTGATCCTCGTGTTCCCAGGGGTGGAAGAACTCGATTTCATTGGGTTCCTGGAGGTGCTGGCCGTGGCCAACAGAGTTCGGGGGGAAAGGTACTTCGAGACCGAACTGGTCGGGACAGAAGCGGGGCCCATTGAGTGCAGTGGAGGGCTCAGGGTGGTCCCTGACGGGCACCTACGGGAGCTCAAGGGACTGGATTTGTTGTTTGTGCCCGGCGGAGGAGCCAAGCGGGGCACGGGCGTGGACCCGCTCCTGCGGAACAGGCTCGTCCTGGACTTTGTGAAGAAAACCTACGAGGAGGGGAAGATGGTGTGGTCGGTCTGCACGGGCGCGCTCCTTCTAGCCACGGCCGGCCTCCTGGATGGGCGCGCGGCGACCACCCACCACGAGTTCCTTGACGACCTAAAGCAAACTGGAGCCAGGGTTCAGAGGGCTCGCGTCGTGGTCGACGGACGGATAACAACCGGAGGAGGTATCTCGTCTTCGATTGACGTGGGGCTCGAGCTGGTAAAGGAGACTCTTGGGCGCGAAGCGGCAAAGGAAGTGGGGGAGAGGATGGAATACCCGCCTCCCAGGCGCTGAATTCAGAAGACCCCTCAAATAAGACTCGACCTCCCGACTCGCACTATCAAACTCGAAAAAATCTTTCCCTCCCTTGGAGGCCCTAGAGTCGTCGATTTGAACACTAGAGTGGTCGGTTCCCTTCCGGCCCACGTTCAACACAGGATGGGGCCGACCTTCGGCGAGGTCCCCCTTGCTTCTTTCAAGCATCTCGGAAACTGTAAGGCTTGGATCATCTTGGACGTATTAGTCGGTTAAGAGTACGCTCCAAGTCGGCCTTTTGCTCCATGACGATGAACCGTAGTTATAGTATACAACTGATACAACTACTTCGACATCTAGCTGGAAGTACGGCTGCAATCCGCGGGCCGGATGGAGCGGAGATGATTTCTTCCAGCCTGTGGTCCCTTATCTACATGGACGACTTGGCGTAATCGATCATTCCCTGAAAGTCGACGACGACTACAGGCTCCTTCCCGACGACCCATGCATCGTGACCTGGAGGCACGAATGAGATTTCTCCTGCCTTCACATCTTTCGTTGTGCCGTCATCCATCTTTATCCGAAGCGTCCCTGACACATGGTATTGAAAGTGTGGCGCTTCACAACTACTGGTCTTGACTATCGGCTTGACCGACGTCGACCACTTCCACCCCGGCTTGAATTCCGCGCGTCCCACCATCGCGCCGCCAATCTTCACGAGCTGCACTTTGCCCTTGGCGAATTTCCTAGTCTCTTCCGGTTTCGCGAATCCCTTTACTTCCATTTTTGACAACTGAAACCAGTCTTTCAACAGCAAAACCTTCCTATAAAAGACATCGCAAGATTTGAAGGTGGTTCCGTTCCGAAGAGGATGACTCGTAGTTATACCAATACAACTGCTACCTCTACTTCGACATCTGAAAAGAGGACAGAATTCGTCTCGGAACAAATCCCGACAGACAGTTTTCGGGGGCGATTCAGAGAGAAGAAGCGGATACCATGATTGGACGGCATGGTGTCCTCTTTGACCGGAGATGGGTCGCTCACCGCGCCCAGGAAGGCGCAGTTGCCAAGCCCTGGCGCTTGAACGTGGCCCGGGTGCGATACGCGGCACGTCCCAAGTCCTGCGTGCGATGGCAAGAATCCATCTACCTCAAAGAATGACGCCTATCCATGGAAGACTGAAAAAGAGGAGGACCAATCCCACGGCCAGAGCCGGCCAAGATGACGGTCGTTGAGTTCCAAATCAGCGTCGAAGCATTTCTGGCCGCGCAGAGGACCGCTCTCAAGACGATGCAGTTCTGCGCCCCGGCTCCCATCCCCGTCGGACCGATAGGACCTTTGCCGCAGGTCCAGGTGGTCATAGACAGGATAGAATTCGGGGACAGCTCGCTGCGGCACAACCTCGGAGCGGAATACTCGATTTACTACGACTATCTGGGGACCCCGACGCTCCTTCCTCCGATACCGGCGTTCAGGACCCAGATCGCGCAGACGGTGACGGTCTATGTGACTGCCTTCAACGAGGTCCTGGCGAACCCAAATGGATCTCCCAAGATCGTCGTGCCGTTCCAGGGCACGATTGTCATGGATCTTCAGTTCTACGGAGGCGAACCACCCGACCAAAACTGCTACCTGGCGACTTGGTTCAGCAACTTCGAACCCGGCCCCCTCCCTTTTCTTCCACCCGACTTCGATCCAAAACAAATCCCGCTCCCGATCAAGGTCGACGACCTCATGCAGATGGTCACCCGCTACCTCTCTTCAATAATCCCACCCCAAACGGTTCCCTTCGATCTCCTGGACTGGTTGCCGGTGAGACCCAGCAAGTTCCTCATAGTCAACGCTGGAGTGAGCGCTGACACCCAGCTCCAGCGTCTCGCGTTCAGGGTCGAGATCGGACCGCCCACCATAAACCCTGACGTCCCCTGGCAGAACTTCTACGCGGGGTTCATAGCCGACAGGCTCGGGGGGGCAGATTGGGGCCTCTTCTTCGAGGGGGACTACATCGCGTCCGTCGTCCAGACCCTAATCTACGAAGGAGTGTCCGGCGCCCTGCCTGACCAGCTCCAGCTCTACGTGACCACGAGCTACTCCAATGCGGGAGGCAAGGCCGTGATCATGAACGACGTACTTGGCATCTACGATCTGCCCGACCCGTTCGGCACCCTGGAGTCCAACCCTCACATCCCTATCGTGGTCTCTCTGGCGGCTGCCGACCTCCTGGCTATAGACGTGGACATACCCAACATAAAGGACCTCATCATGAGTTTCGTCCCGGAGTGGGCCAAGATATTCCTGAGGTTCAGCGGTCCGCTGGGCGCATTCCTCCAGGCGATGATCGATTCCGCCATCTCGAGCATCAAGGTCCCCAGCGTCCCCCCGGTCTGCTCGTGGACATCTCCGAACGTTCTTCGCTGCGTAAAGTCGTTCTACCCACCCGGCATCGACCTGGTCGCATCGCCCCGCCTCACTGGACTGCTCGCGCTCGACGACGGGATCGCGCTCACCGGCCCTATGAACATCACCCCGTACACAACGGGGGACCTGGCGCTGACGCGCAACGAGTTCCAGTTCCGCCCTCCGAACTTCGCCTGCAGCAGCGCGGGACCCGAGATTGTCGCCGCCTTCTCGAATTCGCCCGGAGACTTTGACATCCTGCACGCAGAGGTCATCGTCGACTACGGCGGAACCCTTCCCGCCTACATATGCGCCGTGACGCCAATCAACGACCCGCTGGGAGTCTTCCCGGCAGGCGCGATAAGCTGGAACCCTACGCAGGCGACTTCGGTCATCACCGTTCATCCGCCAGTCCCCCCGCAGGCCTACTACGACGCGCCCTATACTTGCGATCTTCTTGTAAGGACCACCGTCGGAGTCCGCGTTGTGAGGATACCACCGCCTCCGCATCTGACGCATGCCGACGTCGACCGTCTTGTGGCGGACATGGTGGTGAAACTGGGCAACTGCGAGAAGCTGGTCGACTCCTGGTTCAAGCTCCACCAGGGGTACAATCCCGCCTGGGGCGTCGACCCCTACAGGGTCGAGGATGTGATCCACCTCTGGGAGATCGAGATACAGGGGGTCGAGCCCGGGGGGACCGTCACGATAGCCGATTCCTACGGTCGCGAGATCGCCAAGGCTTCGGCACGGACCGATGAGCTGGTCAGGTTGAGCGCCCTCTTGCCTCCTTCAGGGGCCCGCGAACTCGCCATCCTCCACGGAGGTCCCGGCGGGACCTCCGGAACGAGGTCGGAGCCGAGCGGGCTGGGGAAGCAGACAATGTCCATAATGCAGCGCCTTCTCTTCCGAACAGGCAGGATTCAGCTAGCCCAGCCATGCGTAGGGACTCAGGTCGCGTTGCTGACGAGGAAGCCCTCCGTGGTCGCGGTCACGGAGAATGGCGCGACAGCATTCGACTTCACCAACGCGAAGATCCCGAGAAGGTTGGCCTTCTGGGGGATGCAAGGGGCAAAGGGAGCTCTCAGGTGGCGCGAAGGGCTGATCCTCTACGGCGAGGAGGGATTGCGCATGGTTGACAACGAAGGGAGGATCGTGACGGTCACAGAAGAATGTCAGGCCGAAGGGGTGGTGACAGCGGCCGCGGGTTCTCAGCTCGTCTATGCTGCCTCATCACGGGAGATAGGGGTCTATTCTCCGCGACTCTGCAAGCTCGGAGCGGTACAGGCACAGGACATCCGAAGCCTGGTCCAGGTCGGCGGGAGGCTGGTGGCCGCGGGTCCGAGGGGCCTCGCCGTCTACGACCTCTCCGACCCGGGGCGACCTGCCCTAGAGGCGATGCATGAGATGGGACGTGTGAGCCGGCTAACGCGGCCTCTTGCCGGTGAACCGGCGAGTTTCCTCGCCCTGTCGGACGACGGGTCGGCGAAGCTCATGCGCCTGGCAACCAGGAAGGGGCAGCTCGAAGAACTTGCGAAGTTCCCGAGGGCCCCCTGGTTCGCAGACGCCGTAAGGCTGGGAAACACGCTTGTCACGATCGGAGAGGACGGGAGTTCCCTAGAGATCGGCCGCTTCGGTCCCTCGAATAGGGCCTGAGTGCTCTGGATTAACTCTGGCAGCCGCCCGGATATGGAGCTCGATGGGATCCCTATGTCCTCTTCGCCCGCACCGCGGGAGCCATCTACGCGCGAATCATAGGCCAAGTCATAACGGTCTGCCTGGCGCCCGGGACACCAAACCCGTGGAAGGCCGGCGGCGGCGGACCGCCTGTCGAACCGGGGGGAGTGAGCACGTCCTGGAGCTCTTACTCGCCGTCTTCATCCTTCTCTCATTAGCGTGGGTCTTGGGGCGTAGTCAGAATCGCCAAGGATTGATCTCTCACAACCACTTTCTTCTGAAATGGAGGTAGAACTCAACTGCTATCTTTGCTTCGACATTTGGGCGATATGTGGAAGTCAACTTCCACATGTCATCCGCCGTTTCTTGCTCGAAGCTGCGAGAGCATTCGACGCGGGTCCAAAGAGGACGAAGGACTGAGAAGCTGAACCGCGACTCCACGGACCAATGGGCGTTCGAAGGCGAAAGGCACGACGCTCGCCGATACTAGACCATAAATAGAAACCACCCCTCCGCAGGAGTCTGAAAGGATATGGTAAGGTACGAATGTTGCGGTGTCACCTTCAAGGACTCCAAGGACCTATCCGTTCACATGAAGACTCAACACCACATGGAAGGCTTCAACGTCGAGCTGACCTGTTGCGGGACGAGTTTCGCGGAGGCGAAGGAGTTGATGGATCACGTCAGCTTGGTCCATCACTATCAGATGAAGCTAGTCACATAGGGGCGGTGGTCACAGTTGAATCCGGTAGCGCGGGCCCTTTCCAACGACCTCGACGAAGCAAGGTGAGCCTTTGAAACACCGCTTGAACTCTCGGAACGTCTTTCTGAAAGCCTCCCAGTTCGGTGCCTCCCTCCCCATTGTCACCACCAAGGACTGGTGAACCTGTGCGACAGTGATCGGCTCATTGGCTGTAACGAGCATTTCGAAGATATCGTTGTGAAGGTAGGTAGCGAAATCCCAGATTGGGACGGCCGAAACGGTCGGTATCGCTCCCGTCTCCACAAAATACTTGAACGCGGAGGCTTCCGCTTCGGATGTGTGATGCAAGAAGTGGTAGAGCTGGACTCTGACTGAATCCTCCATAGCCGCTCGCAGGGCTCCATGGCCAGTCGACATGTTGATTCCGACGCTTTCAGCTCTTGTGAACGCTGCTGCTGCTTCGTGACTAGCCGTTCGGTAGATGCCGAGATAGTCTCCGTCGACAGTAACCACCCTGTTCGGCATACCCATCTCGTTGAGGAGCCTTACCACCGAATCTGCAGTGCGCTCGTTCCCTGGAGAGAAGACGACTGCTTCGTCGGCCTTGAGTCGGGCTAGTCCGGCGACGTGGATGTCGTTGCCTTCGCTCCCTGCTAGCAGGAAGTGGATGCTTCTCATTCCTAGTATCTGGGAAATGCTCTTCCCATATATGTAATCTCCCTTCAAGGCCAATAGAGTGACCATGATTCCGCAGAAGCAGACTATCAACGGGTTCGACATGCAGCAGATTGAGGCGCTGGTGGACGCCGTCAAGAAGGAGCCTAAAGTCGCAAAAGCGACTCTTAGTGCGAGAGTCGCCTGGAGGAG
>DATJAJ010000002.1:0-124811 GCA_035516335.1 Nitrososphaerales archaeon | reverse complement strand
TCTCGGTCTTCTTCCGACTCTCTGATATGGAGCAGGCTCTCCCTATCAATGCGACCTTGTAACAGGACGGAAGCTCGACTCGTCTGAGGGTCCGATAGAACTCCTTCATTCCTCTGCGGTTGTTGATACCGTTCTCCTGAGCATAGTGAATAGCATTGTAGGTCAGGGTCAGACATGCGAGAAGAAGGGCGTCCAAGCGTGGGTCAGAGCACGATTGAGTGATGCACTTCGTCGCTCGCAATGTCAATCCAAGGTGGGTTGACACTTAAGCGCCATCGTGGCCTGAGGTCAATGCCTCCTGCCGCTAGCGCTGGACTTCGAGCTTTGCTTTAATGCTTTTATAGAGTAGGAAAGGGCTGCAGGTAAGAAATATGTCCGGTTCGCCACGTGGAGAGTTCGCCGCAAGGCAGATCTCGCTGAAACGGCAGAGGCTCCGCTGGTCGGACAAGTGGTACAAGAGGCGAAAGCTCGGGCTGGACTACAAGGCCGACCCGCTCGAGGGGTCGCCCCAGGCGCGGGCCATCGTGCTGGAGAAGGTCGGAATCGAGTCCAAGCAGCCCAACTCGGCCATCCGCAAGTGCGCCAGGGTCCAGATCGTGAAGAACGGCAAGCAGGTGACGGCCTTCCTTCCCGGCGACGGCGCGCTCAACTTCGTCGACGAGCACGACGAGGTGATGCTCGAGGGGATCGGGGGCTCGATGAAGAGGGCGATGGGGGACATCCCCGGCGTCCGCTGGCAGATCTTCAAGGTGAACGGCGTCTCGCTTAACGAGCTGGTCTACGGCCGCAAGGAGAAACCGAGGAGATAGCGAAGTGAGCAGAACCGCCCTCGAGTACCCGAACCTGAAGCTCTGGAACAAGTGGGACCTGACAGAGGTGGCAGTCAACGATGTGGGCCTGAAGACCGTGATATCGCTAAAGCCAGTCCTGGTCCCCTGGAGCGGGGGCCGCCACGAGCACAGGCGCTTCGGCAAGACCAGGGTCAACCTGGTGGAAAGGCTGGTCAACCAGATGAGCCACTTCGGCCGGAAGTACGCCAAGAACACCGGCAGGATGGGAGGCAAGAAGATGAAGTCCATGAGCATAGTCAGGGCAGCCTTCGAGATCATCCACCTGAGGACGGGGCAGAACCCGGCCCAGCTGCTAGTGAAGGCCGTTGAGAACGCCGCCCCCAACGAGGACACCACGAGGATGAGCTACGGCGGTGTGGTCTATCACCTTTCGGTCGACATAGCCCCCGTAAGGAGAGTCGACCTGGCACTTCGGTTCATCTCCGAGGGGGTTCGCGAGGCGGCATTCGCTTCAGCGAAGAGCGTCGAGGAAGTGCTGGCCGACGAGATCATCGCAGCAGCCAACGCCGACTCCAACAGCTACGCGGTAAAGAAGAGGAACGAGCAAGAAAGAGTCGCGATGGCCTCCAGGTAGGCCTAGGCGCCGCCGCTGTCCTTCCGCAGTGCCATGCCCCGAAGCTCGTTTTCCATCTCGGGAGGCTCAGCCAGCATCGAGCCCGGGTCTGCCAGGAACCGCCGGACGAGCTGCATGAGCTGGCCTGGCCTGAACTGCTGGAGCCTGTGAGATATCGTAAAGTCCTGCCTTGGGTCGTGGGCGACGGGCTCCAGGATCTCCAGCCTCGAGGTCCCTATCGCGTCCCTCAGCGTGTAGCCGGCCTTCTGCTGGGTGATCATGTCGTCTTCGGCGTAGACTATCAGGGCGGGCTTCCTCAGCTTCTCCAGCCTGGGAAGCTGGGACTTGTCGTAGGCGCTCGACACGAGCACCAGCGACTTCGCCGAATCGGGCCACTGCAGGGCAAACTCCAGGGCCACCTGGCCTCCCCAGCCGGCTCCCAGCACGTTGGTCTTCCCTAGGGAAAGCTTCTCGACCAGGTCCTTCAGCACCTGGGCCTGGACCCTGTGGTCCGGCGTCTCGAGAGGCCTCGATGACCTGCCGTAGCCCACGAGGTCGAGCGCGACGACGTTGAAGCTGTCGGAGAGTTGCATCAGCGGTTCGAAGACCCTCCAGCTCTCCCGGTGGTCGCTCCCGTGGAGCATGACCAGCCCCTCGCCCTTGCCCGACGACGCGCAGTTGACCGTGAACTCGCCCAGCTCTACGAGTCTCTCGCTAGCCTGCAAGCGATGCCTCGCCACGCTCACTCTGCTTATAAGCGTCTTGCCTCGGAAGCGATTTGGAGCGGCGCCGGGGCGTTCCAGACCGCCCTCACGAACGATTCGCAACCATTAATTATGGCCGAGGGCCCGTTTGCACGTCGAAAGATGTCCAACGACCCGCTCTCCGTGTTCGGAGGGCTCTACAGGATCTGCATAAGGGAAGACCGCCAGCGCGAGAACAGTCTCCTTACCGAGGGCGTCCTCCTTATGATCTTGGGCATGGCAAGCAGCGTCCTGACGACTTACCTGCTCGCCACGCTCGGTTTCTTCGTCTAAAGATTTCAACTCATAAGTGAAGGATAACTATCTTCCCTCCATTTACCGACTTCGGAGCATGATACGAGACAGTAGATACGCCATGGGAAGAAAACTAGTCCTGTTCGGATTCTGGCTCTTGGGGTACGCGCTCGGCTTCTTTGCCTGGCTGGTCAGGGCACCAGTGATTAACTGGTTCGAAAGCCTTGGCTTCAGCTCTGAAGTCGCTGGAGCAATGATCACGGGCTTCGCAGGCTCGCTGATGATGCTCGTCGGCGTCATCCTCTGGAGCTATCTGTCCAATTCGAGCTCGTAAGGTCGCACGGCAGACTGAGGGCGGATGGCGGGGGCTCGACCCGACCTCCGCTTCTATCTTTCTGGACCCGATCAGCGGGCGTCTTCCATACGCTAGTGACTCACAATAGACAACCCATAAATCCCGCATCTTCAGTTGGTGGACAACTTGGATGTCTTCTTGCTGAGACACGGCGAGGCAGGGAACCGGATTTCGATGCCCGCTAAGGACTCCGGAAGGTCCCTCACCCAGTCCGGCAGGAAAGAGATTGAAGACATCGCCGACTCGATCCGCGATAGGCTTGACCTGAAATTCGACAGGATAGCTTCAAGTCCGCTGGCCAGAGCGCTTCAGACCGCCGAAATCGTGGCGAAGGCCTACAAAGGCTCCTCCAAGCTCGAGACCTGGGACGAGCTCAGGCCCGAGGGCAGCCACCCTGAACTCGAGAAGCGCCTCTCGAAGCTCAGGCGCGACGGCAGCGTGCTCCTCGTCGGGCACGAACCCTACCTCAGCGCCCTGATGGGGGAAATCATCTCCAACGGCTCCGCCAGGGTCTCCCTGAAGAAGGGGGGCATCGCTAAGATCCGCCTTTCATCCTTCTCGCCCAGGGCCACAGGGGAGCTTCGCTGGCTCCTCACCCCCGGGCAGCTGAAGAAACTGCAGAGACCATGAAAAACGCTCGAGACCTTGGTCGGGGCCTAGAATGAAGATCTCTGTAATAGACCTGGGTTTCAACTCTCTGAAGCTCGTGAGCTACGAGGTGAAGCCGGACAACACGTCCTTCACCGCGTTCTACCAGAGGTCGCTGGTGGTGAGGCTCGGGGAAGGGCTGAACCAGACCGGCTTCCTCGGCGAGGGGCCGGTCAGAAGGGCCCTCGAGGGGCTCAGGTTCTTCAAGGAACTGAACGAGTTCAACGGCGTCAGGTACTGCCTGCCGATAGCGACCTCGGCTGTCAGGGAGGCGGCCAACCGGGACCAGTTCCTGAGGCAGGTCTTCGAGGAGACCGGCTTCAAGCTGCGCGTGCTGTCCGGCCGGGAGGAGGCCCTGTACTCATTTTCCGGCGCCGTAAGGGCGCTGGGGACCCCCGACTGCCTGTTCTTCGACATCGGCGGGGGAAGCGTGGAGTTCGTGAGCTGCCGCGACTCGCGGGTCAAGAAGATACTCTCCCTCCCCCTGGGGGGCCTCAGGCTGACTCAGCTCTACGGGGGCTCCGACGGCTCGTTCAAGCCGAAGTCTCTGAAAGCCATGAAGGACAGGGTCATGGACCTCCTTCCCTCGAGGTCCGAGCTCAAGCTCGACGACAGCGCAGCGCTCGTCGGGGTGGGAGGCAACCTCAGGGCGCTAGCGCGTTGGGACCAGGAGACCCGAAACTATCCGTTCAACAAGCTCCACAACTACTCGATGAAGAGGTCGTCGGTCAAGATGATGGCGGCTGAGCTTGCCACCATTTCGGGCCAGGACATAGGCGACATCTACGCCATCGGGAAGGACCGGAAGGAGACCATCCTGGCCGGAGCGGTCGTGGTGGAGCTGGCCATGAGGAAGCTCGGGTTTCAGAGGGTGACGGTGAGCACCCACGGCCTGAGGGACGGCATCCTCGCGTCCTTCTTGGAGAACCCCGTGGCGTTTCATCAGGGACGGAACAGGATTCTCCCTCGCAGGCCTCTGCGCGCGGTGCCTGGAGCCGGTCTGCCCGGCTCGGTGCGGGGGTTCGTCGCGAAGCTGGAGGAGGCTGGTCTGCTCGAAGGCAGCGAGCCGCGCATTCTCGACTACAGCCTGACGTGGGTCCTGACCGACGCACCGTCGACCGTCCGCCCGGAGGCCTTCTTCTACCAGCTGATGGACCAGGACTCCGCCCTCTCCCACCGGGAGCAGCTCGTGGCAGCCCTTTCCTTCGCCGAGATGAGGAAGCCCAGGAGCGCAGAGTGGCTCTTCTCCGCCTACAGGACGATGTTGAAGCCCAAGAAGAGCAAGTCCACCATGGAGAAGCTCGCGGCCATCTCGAGGTTCCTGGAGATCATAGTCAAGACCGACTCGAGGCTCGGCGTCACGCTGGACGCGCGCGACCCGAGGATCAGGCTGAGGATAGTACCCGGCAGGGAGGAGTTCCCCGAATCGCTGCTGCGCGATTCGCTGATCGACCTGGGGAACCGCCTGGACCGGTTCGTCGAATACACGGTGAAGGGGCTTCCACCAGTTTCAAAAACAACCGGTGGGAGGGGGATCGAGGCCTAGATGACAGGCGACCCGCGTCGCGGCGGCTCGGCGGATTCCTCGAGGGGAGCCCTGATAGTCGTCGAAGGCGTAGATGGCTCGGGCAAGTCGACGCAGCTCCGTCTCCTGGACAAGTGGCTTCGGGCGAAGGGGATGTCGGTCTACGCCACCGAGTGGAACTCCTCCGACGTCGTGAGGGAGATAACGTCGAGGGGCAAGAAGAAGGCCCTGCTCACGCCCACGACCTTCAGCCTTCTGCACGCCACCGACTTCGCGGACCGCTACGAAAGGGACATGGCCCCCCTCCTCAGGGCGGGCTACGTCGTCCTCGCCGACAGGTACGTGTACACGGCCTTCGCCAGGGACGTCGTCAGGGGCTGCAGCGCCCGCTGGGTGAGGAAGGTATACGACTTCGCCGCCAAACCCGACATCACCTTCTACTTCCAGGCGCCCATCGACCTGGCGATGAGCAGGATAATGGTCGGGAGGCCCAAGATAAAGTACTATGAGGCGGGGATGGACCTCAACCTCAGCAACGACGCGCTCGACAGCTACAGGATCTACCAGAGCCGCATAGTCGAGGAGTACGAGCGGATGATACGGCGCGACGGCTTCTCCGTGGTGGACGCATCGAAGGACATCGAAGAGCAGCAGATGCTCGTGAGGCGCAAGGTGGTCGACGCCCTGCCCGGGCTCGGGCTCGGCGACGGGGGCGCCGGGTTGGGCGCGGAAGGCCCGGAGGCCCGACGCTAGAAGTGCTCACCCGTTCCTCGGAGCCCCGTCCGCTCGAATTCTACGGGGACGGCCTCCCCTACCTGGGCGAAGTCATGGTAAAGGGGCGACTGATAGTGATCGAGGGACCCGACGGCTCCGGTAGGAGCACCCAGGTCCAGTCCATAGTCACGAGGCTCGAGTCGGACGGCCACGCCGTCGTTGACACGGGGCTGAAGCGCTCCGAGCTGATCGGTCAGGGGATCCTGGAGGCCAAGCAGCGGCTCCCCCTCGGCAAGCGGACCCTCACCCTCTTCTACGCCGCCGACTTCGTCGACCAGCTCGAGCACAAGATAATACCCGCCCTACAGGCGGGCTACATCGTCCTGGCTGACAGGTACATCTTCACCCTGATCGCCAGGAGCATAGCCAGGGGGCTGCCCAGGAACTGGTCGCACAACGTGTTCGGCTTCGCACCGAAGGTGGACCTGGCCTTCTACCTCGACGTCAAACCGAGCGTGCTGTTCCACAGGGTCTTCCAGAAGTACGGGAACCTCGACTACTACGAGTCGGGCGCGGACCTCGGACTCTCGGACAACCTGTACGATTCCTTCATCGCGTACCAGAACCGCATGGCGAAGGAGTTCGCGGCCATGGCCAGCCAGTACGGCATGGTCCGGGTCGACGGCGACCGCTCCATCGGCGACGTGAACGCGAGCCTGCAGAGCAAGATCGACGAATACCTAAAGTCCATCTAGGCGTGACCCAGTCGGGCCTTGACCTCGAACGGCGACCTGGGAAAGGAGTTCGGCGAGCTCGCGGAGGAGCTGGAGAAGAGGCTGAAGGACCTGGTCGAGGACCCCAGCCCGGAGAACGTCCATGAGGTCAGAACCCTCCTGCGACGGATAGGCGCGGTCCGTCGGCTCCTGCCCCGCGGCATCAGGCGGAAGAAGAAGGTGGCAAGGTATCTAGAGTCGACGGAGAGTCTCTTCAGGGCCACGACTCCGGTCAGCGACCTCGACGTCACAGCTTCGCTCCTGGGCAGGATGGGGCCCTCCGGCGGGACCGGTCTCTCGTCGGCCGTGAGCGCCATCGGCTCCCGCAGGTCGGCCCGGCTCTCCGAAGTCCTGGCGTCCGGGAGGTCGCTCCAGGGCCGGAGCCTGCCGAGACGGCCCGTCAAGGTAAGCCGCCCAAGGCTCGCGAAGAACAGGCGCAAGGCGGTCGGGAGGCTCGACGCCCGCCTGCGAGACCTCCGCCCCCGCATCGCCGCCGACCCGAAGGCGCTGCACTCCTTCAGAAAGGACTGCAAGACGCTCCGCTACGTGCTCGAGATCGGAGGTCCGTCCAAGGGGGCGAAGGAGCGGATCGAGCGGCTCAAGCAGTGGCAGGGCGCCCTCGGAGAAATCACGGACATCGACGCCGCCCTGAGGTACGTCTCCTCCCTGCGGCCGAGCGGTCGGCTTGCAGGCGTGAGGGATGCTCTGGCCGCCCAGAGGCGCGAAAGGGTCGGCTCGCTTTCTTCGATGCCCGCGGCCTAGAGCGCACCCGCACTACCGGCCGGTCCAAAGAACGAAAGAGAGAGACATGAATTGGGCCGACTCAATCAATTCAACGGCATCATGCTTAAATAATGTGCGGAGGGGTCGGTCTTCATACAGTGAACGTTGTAGCATGGCAAATAAGCCCCACCTGAACCTGATAGTCTGTGGTCACGTTGACCACGGGAAGAGCACCTCGATGGGCCACTTCCTGTTCGATCTCGGCGTCGTCGACCAAAGGATGATCGAAGAGTTTGCCAAGGAATCGGAGAAGACCGGAGCCGGCGACTCTTTCAAGTATGCTTGGGTCCTTGACGAGCTGAAGGACGAGCGCGAGAGGGGTGTCACCATCGACCTCGCATTCCAGAGGTTTGAAACGCCGAAGTTCTTCTACACGCTGATCGACGCGCCCGGCCACAGAGACTTCATCAAGAACATGATCACAGGAGCTTCCGAAGCGGACGCAGCGGTACTCGTCGTCTCCGCGAAGAAAGGCGAAGAAGACGTGGCGCTCGGTCCCGGAGGACAGGCCCGCGAGCACGCATTCCTCCTGAGGACGCTGGGGGTCAACCAGCTCGTGGTCTGCATCAACAAGATGGACGACCAGACTGTGAAGTACTCCGAGCAGAGGTTCGGCGAGGCAAAGCAGGACGTGGAGAACCTGCTGAAGCTGGTCGGGTACAACCCTTCGAAGATCAACATCATCCCGGTTTCTGGCTGGACCGGCGAGAACCTCGTGAAGAAGTCGACCAACATGCCCTGGTACAAGGGCGTGACGCTGCTCGAGGCTCTGGACCAGTTCGTGGAGCCCCCGAAGCCCATCGACAAGCCACTTAGGATCCCGATCCAGGACGTCTACAGCATCACCGGCGTCGGCACCGTGCCGGTCGGAAGGGTCGAGACGGGCAAGATCAAGGTCGGCGACTCCGTGATAATCATGCCGGAGGGCCTCACGGCGGAAGTGAAGGACATAGAGACCCACCACACCAAGATGTCCGAGGCAATGGCCGGGGACAACATCGGGTTCAACCTCAGGGGAGTGGCGAAGAGCGACTTCCACAGAGGCTCGGTTGTCGGGCCCACGTCGGCGCCTCCGACCATCGCGAAGGAGTTCCTTGCCCAGATCATAGTGGTCTACCATCCCACGGCCATCGCGCCCGGGTACACGCCGGTGCTCCACGCGCACACCTCCCAGGTTGCCGCCACAATCAGCGAGATAGTGGCCAAGATCGACCCGAGGACGGGCCAGCCCACCGAAGAGAAGCCCAAGACCATAAAGACAGGCGACTCGGCCATCGTCAAGATCACCCCGCTCAGAGCGCTGGTGCTGGAGACGTTCAAGGAGTACCCCGAACTCGGAAGGTTCGCGCTCAGAGACTCTGGCAGCACCGTCGCCGCGGGCATCGTAAGGGAAATCACTCAGAAGGGCCAGATCGAGAAGGCCGCCGCGAAAGCATAGCCCACCCGCCTTCCTCAGACCAAGCCGCAGATGCCCACCGGAGGGTCTATCCCACCACAGCCCGAAGGGTGAGCCTCGAAACCGCCTTCGACCCGGACCGCCGCAGACGCGCCGCCGGGCCGCCTCGACTCGGCCCTCGCTCATATTTCATTACCACCGCTTATAGCCCTCCTCCCGCAAGTGTCCGCCGATGCCCATAGGCACGACGATGACAGGGAGCTGGTTCCGCACCGCAGAGATCCTGAAGCTTCTGCCCGCGGCCCCGCGGGGCGAGATTCCGCAGGAGCACCGCGCCGTTATCGAGGCGGCAGAACGCCGGGCGGTCAGGGACCAACTGCACCCCAACGGCAGCCCGATGGGGCTCAGCTGGGTCAGCAACGGTGAGCAGAGGAAGGCCGGTTACACCCAGTACCTCCCGAACCGATACAGTGGATTCTCTAAGACGGAAGTGGCGCCCATGCCCTTCCCTCCCCGTCTCCTGGAGGAGTTCCTGGAGTCGAACCCGCAGATGGGGGCGCTGATGCAGACGCAGGCGGGCGCCAAGGCGTTCAGCCTCGCGAAGATCGTCGACCGGCTCGAGTACCTGGGCGCGGACGCCGCCGTGGCCGAAGCGAGGGACGCCGCGAGGCTCGCCAAGGAGGAGGGAGCCAAGAGGATCTTCGTCCCGTCGGCCTCGCCAGGGGTGGTGACTCTCTTCTTCGCCAACAACCCCGCGGTCTACCGGACGCACCTGGACTACCTGAGCGACGTCAGTAAGCAGCAGAGGGCAGAGTACAGGGCGATACTCTCCGTCGACGGAGTGGACCTCCAGATAGACGCGCCCGACCTGGCAATGGGGAAGCAGACGGCGGGCGACTGGGACATCGACTTCTACGACGCCCTGCGCCATCACGTGGACGCCATCAACGACGCGATAGCCGGACTCCCCGCCGAGCGCATCAGGGTCCACTACTGCTACGGCAACTGGCTGGGCTCGCACCGTTTCGACGCCGACTTCTCCAAGGTGCTCGCCGAGGTGACCAGGCTCAAGGTCGGACTGCTGGTGGGGGAGTTCGCGAACCCGAGGCACGAAGGCGACTTCATCGCTCTGCAGCAGCACGTGAAGGAGCACGGATGGCCCAGGGGCCTAAGGTTCGCCATCGGAGTGCTCGACGTTAAGACGCCGTTCGTCGAGAGCCCCGAGACCGTGGCGCTCAGGCTCGAGAGAGGAGCCCAGATAATCGGCGCGGAGAACGTCCTCGGAGGCTCCGACTGCGGATTCGAGACCTTCGCGAACTTTGGGAACGTCCCCTACAAGGTCGGACTGCTCAAGCTGGAGTCGATGGCCCGAGGGGCCGATCTCGCTGGCCGAAGGCTGGGCGGGGCCTGAGAGCGCCGCACCGACAAGCTTAGAGCGTGGGCCAAGTCCGCACCCACGTTGAGTCGTGCTCTGCTGGAGCGGCCGTTCATCACGGTGGTCGAGCTCTTCCCGCCCCTCGTTCCGTCGACGCCCGGCCGGCGCGCCAAAGTCGACCTCGCGGATCTGCAGCGCCGCTTTGTCGACAGCGTGAGACCGATATCCCGGCTGGCAGACTGCTTCCTGGTGGCCGACCTGAAGGATCCGTCGCAGGAGCAGATCTCTCCGGTTCAATCTGCTGCGATTCTGAAGGCCGAGCTGGGGCTGGACGCGGCCCCGGTCGTGGTCGCCCGGGACGGGAACAAGCGCAGCGTCGCCACCTCGGTGGTGACCGCCTTCGCGCTCGGGATTGACTCGATCTTCCTGGCCTGGGGAGACAGGTACTCCGGGGCAGCCCAGCCCGCGAACGTCTACGACTACGGCTCCCTGGCGGAGCTGATATCGGAGACCAGAGCCCTCTCCAGGACCCTCGGGATAGACGCGGCGATCCTCGCCCCTGTGGATCTCTCCGCAGGAGGCGGAGGACCCAGGCTTGGCAGGAAGAGGCTGGCGGCCGGAGCGGACCTCCTTATCGCACAGCCCCCCACGACCGACTCCACGGTTTCGCTCAGCGCCCACGAGACCATCCTGCGAGGGGCCGGCCTCTCCCGGAGAGTCTTGCTCGGGGCCTTCCCCTTCCGCGGACAGGACGACGCCAGGCAGTGCGCCGAGAAGTTCGGGTGGCAGCTCCCCCCGCAGCTGTTCAAGCTAGCGGCAAGAGGGAGGCGAGCCCTCGACGCAGAGAACCGGCGCGTCGTGAAGTCCGCCAGGGAACGCGGCCTCAGGGGCGTCTGCGTATCCACGCGAGGGGAGCCACGAACCGCGGCTCCTATGCTAGCGTAGGACCTTGGACCAACATAATCGTTATATCGTCTCTCCGAGACGCTCTGTCGAACGATTTGGCAAACGATTCAGCTGTAGGTGGAGCGATATTCGCGGGAAGCATCGCCGGGATAATCATCTACGGGCTCCTACTGGTCTTCTGGTGGGAGATAACCATCCGGGTCACGGCGTTCCTAGCAGTCGCCCTGCTCCTCGCGATACTCGCGTGGATCGGGTACACCATGGCCACGACGCCACCGCCCGAGCCCATAGCCGAGATTCCGACCGTGAGCGCGGAGCAGAAGCCCGCGGAGCCTGCCGCCTCGACGGAGCAGAAGAAGGAAAGCTCCAGCTAGAAACCGAAGGCACCGACCGACCTGCGTCACCCGACCCGACAGGGAGCAGGTTGGCCGAGGATGCCGGGCAATACTAATTAGTTCGAAGGTATCGGCGAGGGTCTCCGACCGGTGTCCTGACCTTGAAGATGAAGCTCACCCTCACGATAGTCGCGGTCGCCGTAGGCATCTTCGCGGAGGCGGCGCCCTCGTTCGGCGCCTATGCCGTCGCGGCCGTCTTCGGCCTCTTCCTCGTCTACGGGATCCTGGCGAGCCTCGCCCGCAGGCTTGACCCGCTGAACGACGTGCCCAACGCGGTCAGGGTCCTCATGGCCTCCTCCGGAGCCTACCTCTTCGCCGGCCACTCGAACTTCGTGGCCTTATCGCTGGCCGTGGCGCTCTTCGTGGGCTCGATTCTTCTGAACGACGAATACCAGCGAAGGACCCTGGATTCGCTACGGAGGGGGAGGAGGGGCGGGGCCGTCGCCCTATTGGGCATCGACGGAAGCGGCAAGTCCACGCACACGGCCAAGCTCGAGGCCTGGTTCAAGAGCAGAGGCTACTACTGCACCAACGTCCCGTTCCACCGCTACCTCTTCGTCGAGAGGATAAGGCCGCGCAGGAGGGCCGACAGGGCTACGCTCGGGAGGAAACGCGGCGGCAACCCGCTGCGCCCGCTGCTTTCGGCCGTCGACAACCTCGTCCTCAACACCATCGCGTCCTTTGGTCGCGGAGTGGAGGGGCGAGTCATTCTGTACGACCGGTACATCTGGAGCACCTACGTGAAGTACCTGGCGCTCGGATATCCCGTGAGGCCGGTCCGGTGGCTCTACCTGCTGCCCAGGCCCAGGTACGCGGTGATACTCGACGTGCCCGTCCAGAAGTCGCTCGGCGTCATCGACTCCCGTCCTGACCACATAAGGTACGGCGGAGACGTACTATCCCAGGAGCGAGAGGCCTACCTCGCCATCGCCAAGCAGATGGGGTTCCCGATACTTGACGCGAGTCGAGACGTTGACAGCGTCCAAGAAGAGATCGAATCGAAGCTCGCCGCCGTCTTCCCAGTGGTGAGAGGAGGCCCGAAGGGATGAGCCCCGAGGCCGCGGAGTACGTCGCCGCCTTCCTGACTGACAGCCTCGGCCTCGCCCAGGGCGCGCTCCCGCCCGGCCAGGTGCCCAGTGACCTTGCCGAACTCCTGGTCGCCGCGCTGAGCGGGAGAGAGGACAGCGCCTCCGACCAACCAATCCTCGAGCAGAAGATCCAGGCCTTCCTTGGCCAGTTCGAAGAGGCCACCCTGGACCGGAGAGGATACCTCCTGCGGAAGGCGCGATGGCCCGGGGGAGCGAGCTACGCCGCCTGCCTTACTCACGACGTCGACAACCTGTCGAGGCCCATGGGCCACATCGTCAAGATCCGCGGTCGCTTCTCAGCAGCCGACTTCTGGCTCTCTCTGCTGGGCCTCCGCTCCCTGTACGACAACCTCGCCTACACCGCCGCGCTGGAGGAGTCGAGGAATCTCCGGTCCAGCTTCTACTTCCTTTCGTCGAACTACGACCTGTCAAAGATCTCCGCCCGGGTGCGAAGGCTCAGCGAGGGCGGCTGGGACATGGGGCTCCACGGCGACTTCGGGACCCACGACTCGGCGGAGAAGATGGCGGCAGCGGTGGCCGCATTCAAGGAGAAGACGGGGCTCACCCCCCGGGGGCTGCGGGAGCACTTCCTGCAGTTCGACTACGCCAAGACGTGGGGCATCATCGACGCCCAGGGCTTCGAGTACGACACAAGCGTGGGGAACAGAGACCGGCTCGGGTTCCGACTGGGGCTGTGCACGCCCTTCCATCCCCCAGACTCTCACTGGCGGCCGATGAGGTCGATCGAGCTCCCGCTGGTTCTGATGGACACGACGCTCTGGGGCTACCTGAAGAGGACAGAGGAGGAGGGCATGCGGGACTTCTCTTCGCTGCGAGAAAGAGTGCGGCAGGTCGAAGGACTCTACACGGTCCTGTGGCACCAGGAGGCGATGAGAATGAAGGGCGGCCGTCTCTATCCTCTCATGCTGGACGCCCTGGTCAAAGACGGCTGTTTCGTGGCCCCCGGGGCGGTCCTCGCGAAGTGGTGGAGAGAGCGTTCTGCTCCCATGCAACTCGGCGAAAAGGAGCTCTCGATGGATACCGCCCCCGCGGGCCTCCGCCTGCGGTTCAAGGCTAAAGAAGAGATGAGGCTCAGCCTAGGCGGAGGGCTGGAGACGAAGGCGATAGAAACCGTGGTGCGTGCGCCGGCCGGGGCGCTCAGGCTGAGGGTGAGCTGAGCTGGCGTCCGAGCGGATCCTCGTCACCGGGGCAGGGGGAGTGGCGGGCGTCAACTTCGTCCGAGCGCTAAGGGCCTCCAAGCGGGGCTACCACGTGGTCGGCTGCGAATACAGCAAGTACTACATCGAACTGCCCGACCTGGAGGCGCGCTATCTGACGCCGAGGCACGATTCGCCCGAGTTCTTCTCGAAGGTCGCAGGCATAGCGAAGCGCGAGAAAGTGAGGTTCATCCATCCGCAGCCTTCGAGCGAGGCTCTGGTTCTTTCGGCCCAGCGCGACGAGCTCCCCGCCCCCGTCTTCCTTCCCCCAGCTGCGGAGATGGAGCTGGGGCAGGACAAACTGCTGTCGGAGAGGAGGCTCAGGGCCGCCGGCGTCCCAACCGCCAGCACCTTCGCCGTCGGGTCGCTCGGCGACGTCGAGCAGGCCTTCGAGCAGCTCCCCAAGCCCCTCTGGGTGCGGGCCAGGCACGGCGCCGGAGGAAGGCTGAGCCTGAAGTGCGATTCAAAGGTGGAGGCCAGAGACTGGGTGGACCTCTGGGTCCGGCGGGGCACGCCGCTCGAGGAGTTCATGGTTCAGGAGTTCCTGCCCGGGAGAAACATAGCCTGGGACAGCGTCTGGAAGGAAGGGCGGCTCGTGACCTCCTACTGCAGAGAGAGGATCGAGTACCCGTTCAAGCACCTCTCGCCCTCCGGCATCACCGGGACCCCGTCGGTCGCCAGGACGGTCCACGACGACAGAGTAAACAGGGCGGGTGAGAAGGCCGTCAAGGCCGTTTCAAAGAAACCGAACGGCGCCTACTCGGTCGACATCAAAGAAGACGCGAAGGGGCGGCCGTGCGTGACAGAGGTCGATTCGGGCAAGTTCCACACGACCATGCCGCTGTGGGGCTACGTGGCCCTGAAGCACTTCAAGCTGCCGTGGTATTCGAACCTCGCGGACCTCTACGTCCGGATTGGCCTCGGGGACGAGGTTCCGGACGAGGCACCGCGCTTCGACCTGATTCCCAGCGGCTACTACATGATAAGGAACATCGACTCGGGCGTGCTCCTGTGGAGGGAGGACGGATGGAAAGAGAAGGTTCTGTGAACGCCGGCAGCTACCGCTCGTTCGTCTTCGACCTCGACAGGACCCTCGTCACGATACCTATCGACTGGGTTTCTGTCCGCAAGGAAGTGGAGCGGATAAGCGGAGTGACGCTGGACAGGACCCTGATGTTCCTCCAGCTCAGGGAGATCCTGAGGAGGCGCCCAGAGCTCCGCGGGCCGCTCTTCTCAACGATCGACTCCTTCGAACTGAAGGCGGCCTCGGGAACCAAGCCCATGGACGGGGCCCTCGAGCTGCTGGGGGTCCTGGCGGGCCGCGCGAAGGTCGCCCTCGTCACCCTGCAGGGGAGGCCCGTCTGCGACGAGATCGCCAGGACCCTGAAGATGGACGGCTTCTTCGGAGCTCGGATAACTCGAGAGGACTCCCTGGACCGGGGAGAGCAGATACAGATGGCGGTCAGAGCGATACGCTCCTCGCCCGAGTTGACCCTGTTCGTGGGCGACATGGAGAACGACGTTATCGGAGCCCGCAGAGCGAGGGTAGAGGTGGCCATAATGGGGAATCGGCCGCTGGGCGATCAGAGGCCCGACCACAGGTTCCAGAACTTCGCCGAGCTCAGGTCGTTCCTGACCTGAGGCGCTCGAGTATCGCCGAGTGTATGGCCTCGTTGGCCGACCCCACAAAGCTGAACCGCGGACCCAGGGCTATGGTAGGGTCCAGCCTCTCTCCCTCCGCCCCCGAGAAGACGGCGCCGGCTTCCTGGGCGATCAGATAGGCGGCTGCGAAATCGGTTATCCTCATCCTGCTTCGCACGTCAACGAACGCTTCCACCTTCCCTTCTGCCAGGAGGCAGAGCTCCAGAGCGTTGGCACCGAAGTGAACCTGCCGCTTGACCGACGAGAGCAGCGGCACCAAGCCCCGGAGCGTCTGGACGGTCGCTCTGCTCAGGTCGATCCCGGCGACAGACTGCGCCAGGTCGACGGTGGTCGAAGTCCCGATCTCCTTCCCATTCTTGGTCGCACCGCGCCCCTTCTCCGCGTAGTACACGTCCCCGGTGACCAGGTCTCTGACCATGGCGTACCTCATCCCTCCCAGCGTCTCCCCCTCGGCTACGCCGATGGAAGTGCAGTAGAACGGGATGCCCCTGCTGAAGTTCGAAGAGCCGTCGAGGGGGTCTATGATCGCGATGTACCTGGCGTCAGTGTCGCCGGTCCTTCCGATCTCCTCGCTCAGTATCCTAAGCGGCCCCGCCGCCCTCAAAGCCCTCAGTATCTCCCGCTCCGCGTCCCTGTCGGCCGCGAGCGTCCTGTCCCCGGCCGCGCCTGTGCCAACCACCCTCCTCCTTTTCGCGGGGGTGACCGACTTCGACACGACCGCGTCCGCCCTGGCGCAGGCCTGCGCCAGAAGCTCCTCCCAGTCGGTCACTGCCGAAGGCGCTCCTCGACCAGCCCCTTTCGCTTGAGGATCCGAAGTATCTCTCCGAGCGTCTCCGACGCGTCGCTGTCAGAGGGGACCACCTCTACCCTGTCCTGCTCCAGGCGTTCGTGGATCTCCGTGATGGCCGAGTAGTACCTGTTCTGGAAGTACTCCGTCAGGTTCCTCTCCCTCTCGTCCTTCGCGACCTGTCTGTGGTTTATCGTTTCTGTCCTCGCCTTCAGCAGGATGTACAGGTCAGGCTGCATCCTCTTGTCAGAAAGGATCCTCTTGACCAGGGTGAGCAGGACGGGAAACGCGTCGCTCTTCCCGAGGTCGTAGCGGATGCGGGCGTACGCCAGATCGCCCAGCAGGTATCCTTCGGACACGATGTCGCGCCTGTCGCGGTTGTTGGCTATGATGGACGAGTACTGCATGGTCGCGCCGACCAGGCTGTAGTCCGCGTAGGTGTCGGCCCGATCCGCCACCGGAACCTCCCGCGGCACGACGTGCGCTGACTCGGCGAGCCTTAGCCACCCCCTTTCTTCGAGCCCCTTGGCGAGGGATGTCTTGCCGGTACCCGAGAAACCCTCGATGACGATGAACACCAAGCGCCCGCCCGCTTGGCGGCTGCTAATTATATGCTCTCGGGCCCGTTCGTCAGGGGAGCGAGATGAACACGCTGGTCGCGAATATCGCCATGTAGATGACGTAGGCCAGGTAGCCGAACCCCAGGTACGCCACCGTGGGGACCCCGTAGGTCACTTCCACCGTGGACCCATCCTTCGACTTCGACGCCACCTCCTCCCTCGCCACGTTGACGTCGCTGCTGACCTCGACCCTCACCCCGTCAGAGATCACTGCCTTCGGTATCCAGTGCTGCTCTTCCGTGAACTTCTTGATGGGGATTGTCTTGACTCCTCTCGCGTTTCCCGTGAAGTACTGGTAGCCGATGTGCACCGACGCCGCAGCCGCCGTCCCGAGAAGGGGCAGGATTGGCGAAGCTGGGTTGAGGTCCGCAGCCACAAAGACCAGGGCTATGGCGTCCGCCTGGCCGATGGCCCCGAAGTAGGTGAATGCCAGGGCGACGGCCCCGACGAAGGCGACCTTGATGACGAGCAGTTCGATCGAAGGATATGCGACCACCACGGAGTAGGCGACACCTAGGATAGCTGGGACCCACACCAGGTCCAGAACCGACCTGGTCTTGATGTCTTCCATCGCCGCGATGAGAAGCGAGGCGCAGATCAGGAGGTCGGTGTACACGGCCCGTTTTCCAGTCTGGAGACGCTTATAAGCAGCACAACGGTCTAAGCCGTGTCCGCCGTTTTGCGAATGGCAGCGGCTGGGGGAAGGCTGATTCCGTTCGAGCCCCCTCGCGCGGTGCAGTCCTTCTTCGCGCCGAGGCTCTCGAGGGCCCTCGTCTATGCGTCCCCCGACGCCTACGCAAGGTTCGCGCTGGCCTGCGTTCTCTTCCCCCTGGTCCCGGAGGCGGTCCTCGGACTGCTGCTGCCGACTCCCCTGGCTCTACTGCTTGCAGTTCCGTGCGTCCTGACCCAGCTCTTCCCCCTCGCGTACCTGTCGGCGCGGTCCTCGCAGCGGAAGCGGGCGGTCGAGGCAGAGCTCCCGTTCATCGCCATGCTGATCTACGTGCTTTCGCACGAGACGGTGCCGAGCCTGAGCCTGGCCTTCGAGAAGATAAGCGGCCTCGGCCAGGAGCTCTTCCCCGCCTTCGGCGCCGAATCGCAGGCCCTCGTGAGGAACCTCACCTACGGGACCGGCGCCGAGGCCGACACGGTCGAGTCGACCTTCAGCGACCACCCGAGCAGCCAGTTCCGCGAGTTCGTCCACGGCTACCTCACCACTCTCGCCAGCGGTAGGGACGTTCACGAGTTCGTCAAGCTGGAGTCAGAGCGCCTGATGGGGATGCTCGAGGAGCGGTGGCGCTCATTCTCCGGCATGGTCTCCTCCACCACCGAGATAGCCTTCATCTTCCTGGCCGTCTTCCCCATCGGGCTACAGATGATCGCCGGGGCGCTGCTCAGCGGGAGCGCGTCGGTCGTCCTGCTGCTTTCGATTCTCTTCCTGACCTTCGTGACCGGCGCGATACTCCTGTGGCTCGACTACGCTCAGCCTTCGATAAGGGACGGCAGGTACCCTGTCAGGGGAGTGGCCGCGGTGACAGGGAGCCTCGGCCTCTGCGTCGCGCTGTACCTGCTGCGGCTCATAGGGCCGGCCGAGGCGGCGGTCTTCGGGCTCGCCGCTTCCTCGGGCTTCGTCGTCCTGTCCCACGGGTTCTTCGGTAGGCTCCGCTCCGGTGAAGGGGAGGCCGTCACGATGCTCCACGATTTGGCCGAGGAGGCCCGCTCTGGCGTCAGCGTCCCCGTGGCGCTGTCGCACCTGAGAGAGAACGCGTCCCGCTACCCTTCGCTCGGGGACCCGATATCGACGTTCGTGAGCCTGCTCTCTCTCGGCCAGCCGCCGAGACTCGCTCAGAGGCGCGTCCGCCACCCGTCTTGGCTGGTGAGGGTGTCCTTCGGGCTCCTGGCAACCTCCTTTGAGACCGGCAGCGGCTTCGAGCAGCTCGAGAGGCTTTCGGCATCCTTCAGGAGGATTCGAGACGCGAGGAGATTGATTCAGTCCTCGGTGTTGCCCTTCGCCGTCCTCGGCGCCTCGGTGCCGGTCATATCGCTGGCGTCGTTTTGGTTCCTGAGCAGCATGCAGGGCTTCTCGCTGCTGGTGCCCGGTCTTTCCTTCGCCTCGGGTTCCCTGAGCATCGGAGTCTCCGTGATTGCGACGTCGATTCTGACGGGTTTCATAGTCTCGAAGGCCTACTCGTTCTCGTTCAGGAGCCTCGTCGGCGTGCCGCCGATTCTGCTGACGGCCCTGATCTCCCTGCTCTTCTTCGGACTCGCCTAGGTCGTGGGCGGTTAAATAACGAAAGCCGCTAGTGGGGCATGCAAGTCCGCAGAGGTATCAGCCCGTTCATAGCAACCGTCATCCTCGTCGCCATCACCGTCGCCATCGGCGGCGTTCTCTACACGCAGTTCCGCCAGATTGTCACGGCCGAAGTGAGGAACCCCTCGATCTCTTTGGTCGACGCCAACGTCGGGGTCGACAGGCAGACGGTGACCGTGATCCTGAAGAACGACGGGAACGTGCAGTACACGGTCTCGGCCATCCTGCTGTCGTACCAGTCGTCCAACCAGAGGTTCGTCCTCGGCAGCAACGCCACCGTCGTCTCGGGCTCGTCGACTCTCGACTCCGGGCAGTTCCTGTCCGTAAAGTTCACCGTCGTCGGGGTCACGCTCCCGGAGTTCTCCAGCTTCACCCTAACCGTGGTGTCAGACCAGCTTGCGCGTGCCTTCACCGTGCAGGCCTAGGCGCCGAAGTGCGGGGCTGGCGGAGGTATACTCGGCTGTGGTCATCGTGGCGATCACCGTCGCCCTCGCATCCCTCGTCTACTCGGGGGTGCGGTTCAGTCCCGAGGCGCGTCCCGTCTATTCCTTCGAGTCATACTCGGTCCTCGGCGATCCTTCGGTTCTCCATCTCCAGATCAACTCTTCGATGCCTTCTGAGATTTCGGAGCTGAGGCTCGACGACGCGTCGTCCCTCTCGGGGATTCTGGCGCTCACGCCCTCTGGGTACGTCTCGGTCGGAGAGCTCTGCGGCAGCGGGGTCACGACCTTCTTCTCGGTGAACACAACTGCGGGAAGCATCCTCATTTCAGGAGGGGGCCAGGCGTGGATTGACGGAGTGGCGGAGTCCGGCGCGCAGGTGAGCGCAGGCATCCACGAGCTCATGATCGCGGATGCGTCTGCCTGCACCATAGCGCTTCCGGGCGGACTGGTGGCGGCGTACCCATCGCCTTGGGTGTCGACCATACCGCGGATCGGCCAGTCCGAGCTCGACGCTGTGGTCCTGGTGCCCTATTCTGGCACCGGTCACTCGGTTACGGCTGTCTTCGGGAGCGGCGTCGAGGTCTTTGACTTCTAGGCGCGCAATCGGCGAAGTGGTGGGCTCGGTCTCCATGCTGGCCGTGACCATTGCGCTGCTGGCCGGCGCGTCCGTCGTTGCGGTCCTCTCGATTGGAGACGCGTCCAACCTCGTGCGGGGCGCCAGCCAAGCAGAGCAGAGGAACGCCGGCGTTCTGGTCTCCTTGGTGACGTCGCAGACAAACGCCACGGGTACCTACGTGTGGCTCTACGATTACGGCTGGACCAGCGAGCCCGTGAAGGCGGTCTACGTGCAGGGCGAAGCGGTCCACTGGTCCTCGACTTGCGGTGGCGACTGGACCGACGGCCTCTGCGCAATCACCATCGTGCCCCCGCAGCGGGGCGGCCTCACGGTGGTGGTCGGTGAAGTCTCCATTGAAGCGACTGTTTGAGTCCCGCAAGAAACCGGAAAGGGCCCAGCGGGCCCTCGAGGTGATACCGTTCGAAGCGCCTAGGGACGGCAAGGTGCTCGCAAACTACCTCGTCAGCTACGAGCTCCGGGCCAAGGAGGGGACGGGCTACCGGGGCTCGTTCGCGGTCTACATATTCGAGGCCGCCGGGAAGTGCACCTATCTGGTCAAGGAGCCCTACATAGATCCCAGCCTGCGGGCGATAGTCGGCGAGGCGGTCGAAACCCTGTCGACCTGGCTGGCTCCTTCGCCGGTGCTCGACCTGGACCCCATAGGCTACCTCCAGGCCGAGCTGCAGAGGTCTGGCCGCCTGAAGTCCGCAACGCGGGAGGAGCTCGAGGGCGCTTCGCAGTACCTCGCGAGGGACATCATCGGCTACTGGCTCCTGGACCCACTCCTCAGGGACCCTGAGATCGAGGACGTCTCGTGCGAAGGGACCACGAGCCCCGTAAAGGTCTGGCACAGGCGGTTCAACTCGAACGGCTGGCTGGAGACGAACGTCCGCTTTTCTGACCAGGAGAAGCTGGACGCGATGGTCTCGCGGCTGGTCCACCGGTCTGGGCGGTCCATTTCCACGTTCTCCCCTATCGTCGACTCGGTGCTGCCTGAGGGGTTCAGGCTCGCGGCCACCTGGGGCAAGGAGGTGACCAGCCAGGGCAGCAGCTTCACGGTGCGGAAGCAGAGGGCGGAGCCGTTCACGCTTCCCGAACTCGTCAGGGCGAAGACCATCGACTCCGCCATCGCGGCCTATCTCTGGCTCCTGCTCGACCTGAAGGGGTTCGTCATAGTCTCGGGCGTAACCGCGTCGGGGAAGACGACCCTCCTGAATTCGCTCGCCGGGGTGCTCAACCCCTCCTGGAAGATAGTGTCCATCGAGGACACGAGAGAGATCAACCTCCAGCATTCGGGCTGGAAGCCGCTGCACACGAGGTTCGTCCAGGGCGGACCCAGCATCTCCCTGTTCGACCTGGTCAAGCTGAGCCTTCGGGAGAGGCCGGACTTCGTCATTCTCGGCGAGGCCAGGGGGCAGGAGGTCCAGGCGCTCTTCCAGTCGGCCGCAGCCGGCTCCGGCTGCATGACGACCTTCCACTCGCCTAACCTGGAGTCGATGAGCGCGCGCATGACCCAGCCCCCGCTCTCCGTCGCGCCGTCGGTGCTCGACCTCATAGACGCCGTCGTCTTCATGGTGCGGAGCCCCGACGGGGCAAAGAGGGTCGTGGGACAAGTGGTCGAAGTCTCGGGCTCGCCCCTTACCCTCTTCAAGCAGACCGGTGACGTCTGGGAGGGCAGTTCGGGCCTCTCGCAGAGGCTCCCGATGAGGGCGGAGGGGTACGGCATGTCGTCCCGGAAGCTCGCCGCGGAGCTGGAACGGCGGCAGTCGTTCCTGGAGTCGGCCGTCGGCAGGGGCCTCGCGGACTGCGGGGCCCTGCTCGTCGAGCTTCGGAAGTTCTACGGCTCCGAGATCCGGACCGTCTGAGACTCGAAGATCGCTGCGACCTTATCCAGGCTGTCGATGTCGTCGACCGACTTGTCCTCTCGAATCCGCTTGATGCGAGGGAAGCGGAGCGCATAGCCGCTGCCGTGCCTGTCGCTCCTCTGGATGCTGTCGAACGCCACCTCCAGGACTATCTCGGGTCGGACCGTCCTCCTGTGTCCGAAGTCCTTCACCGTGATCCTCTTCAGCCTCTCGGTCATCGAATCGATCTCCTCGTCCGTCAGGCCGGAGTAGGCCTTGCCGATAACCTTCAGGCTGCCTCGGTCTCTGACCGCGAACGTGTAGTCGCTTATCACTCCCACCCTCTTCCCGTGACCGTACTCCGCCTCGACGATGACGGCGTCGATGGTGTCCAGCTCCTCCTTGAGCTTCACCCAGCCCGCCCCCCTCCTGCCCATGGTGTAGCTGCTCTCGGGGTCCTTCACCACGAGGCCTTCGTAGCCCAGGTCCCTGCTCCTCCTGAAGAAGCGCTCGAACTCAGCCTCCGTGGCCGCCGTGCTCCTCTCTGCCCTCGTGATCGAGCCCCCGCGAAGCGCGGCTTCCAGCCGCCGCGTTCTTTGCGACAGAGGGAGCTGGTAGAGCTCCTCCCCGTCGAGGAGCAGGATGTCGAACGCGAAGTACTGCACCGGCGCAACGGTGGCCGCCTCCGCGAAGTTCTGTATCCTCCTGAGCCTCCGTTGCAGGAGCTGGAATGGGAGCGGCCTGCCCTCGGCGAACGGGACGATCTCGCCGTCCATCACGAAGTCGTGCTCTAGCCTCCCCGCCGCTCCCACCACTTCAGGGAAGCTCGAAGTGATCTCCTCGAGCCTCCTCGAATAGATCCGAACTTCCTTTCCGAGCTTGTGGACCTGGGCCCTGACCCCGTCGTACTTGTACTCGGCGTAGACCTCCTTCCCGAAGTGCTCCGCGACCTCTTTGGAGGAGGCCATGGGCTCGGCCAGCATGAAGTTCACGGGCCTGAACTCCGCCATCTTCACCTTCCCCAGCTCTCCCAGGGCGGCCGCCTTCGCGAGCTGGCCCGTGTCTCCCAGCAGCATGTGGGCCACGGCCACCCGTCCCGGCTCGATAGAGTAGGCCTTGGCCACCGCCGCTTCGACTATCCCCGCTACCACCCCGGTCCGCATCTCTCCGGTCAGCGCCTTCACGATGTACTTGCCCTCCAGCGGCGTCGCCCTGAGCAGCAGCGACTTGGTTACGCTCCTTCTCGCCGCGGCGGCCCCCTTTCCCCTGGCGCCCCTCATCTCTTCGAAGGCGGCCTCCAGGGTGCGCAGGGTGATCTGCTCCGGGAACAGGGTCGTCTCCTTCTTCTTGGCAAGGACCTCTTCGGCCACCTCGCCCAGATCGCCGTGCTTCAGGTAGACGCTCGAGACCTCTCTGGGTGTGACGCCGCAGATCTCCTCCAGGATGCCGATGAGGGTCGAATACCCCACCTGGACCTCGTCCCGACTCCCCCTCTCCGAGGCTCTGCCGGCCGCGAGCCTGGCCGCGATCTCCGCGTCGTCGGGACCAAGGCCGCGGAGGTATGACGCGATGACCTCTATCTTCTCGCTCTTGCTGCTCGTGGCCCTGGCCCTCTCGAGGCAGCCGGCCAGGTCGCCCAGCAGTCCGCCGGTGCTCACTGCGCCAGATGGTTCGCCATGAGGTAAGCTGCCTCGCCGTCCCTGTAGTAGGAATCGAGCTTCCCAACCACCTCGTAGCCTATCCTCTTGTACAGCTCAATGCCGCCCTCGTTGGAGATCCTGACCTCCAGGTAGCTCTCGGTGCAGGCCTTCTTCCGCATACCCTCCTGGGCGATCTCGATCAGCTTCGAGCCGAGCCCCTTTGCCCTGTGCTCTTCGAGGACCGCGACCGATATGACGTGACCCTTGTGGGCGAGGCCCAGCCGCTTCAGGTGCGAGAAGCCGTATTCGATCCTGCACATTATGTATCCGACGATCTTTCCGTCGAGCTCCCCGACCAGGAACGTGTCCGGGAACTCCGAGAGGACCTCGTAGTAGAAATAGTCAGAGTAGTGCTCCGGCAGAGCCCTCATGTTGATGTCGATGACCCCCGGGATGTCTTCCCGGTCGCACGGCCTGATCGAGTAATCGCCGACCCTGCTGAGGACTGCCTTCTGCAAGCTCGCGTCCAAATCCGTTATGTCAAGCGATTAAGTCTTCCGTTGAGCTCGAAATAGCTTATTATCTCAGGCGAGGGAGCGTGCAGTCGATTGTCCCAGCTCTCTCCGTTCGTCGACGAGGCGGTGCGGGGCAAGTTCCAGGTGAAGGACAGCTTCCTGCTGCCTGACGACGAGATGGAGTACAAGGTAGTCTACGAGGAGAGCTCGAAGGCGCGCTTCAAGGAGCTCTGGAGGGAGCTCGGCGCCAAAGGGTACACACCGTGGCTCTTCGGGAGCAAGGATGACGCGACCCTGATAGTGCGCAAGAAGCAGCAGCCCAAGGCGTCGAGGTCGAGGATTCCGGCGCTCCTGCTCTTCCTCACCCTGGCTTCGGTCGTCGCGTTCTCGCTCCTGCAGGCCCTCGTCTACCAGCTGCTGGCCCCTCAGATATCGCTGTACCTCGTGGCGATTGGATACATAGTGTGCGTCTGCGCCCTGCTCGCCGCCCACGAGCTCGGGCAAAGGTACGCGGCGGAGAAGAACGGCGTCGCTCCGTCCACCTCCATACCCATCCCTGGCGTGCCGCCCTTCACAGCGTTTCTTCCGAGCCTCGGATTCGTCTCCTCTCAGAAGGAGCCGGCTGTGAACCGGGACTCGCTGTTCGACGTGTCGCTCGCCGGGCCCCTCGCGATCTTCGTGCTGGTCCTGGCGCTGTACGTCGCCGGCGAGTTCACCTGGGTCCAGTCTTCCGTGACCCTGCAGACCGCGCTTTCGAGCAACTCGTTCATCCAGGTGGGTCAGGTCAACCCCAGCACGATCCAGCTTGCGCTGGACACCCTGCTGTCGCCCTTCACGAAGACTCTCCCGGCGGGCTACGTCCGACTTTCGCCCCTGCTCGACGCGGGCACCGTCGGGTTCTTCCTCCTTTTCCTCAACCTGCTTCCCATAACCCAGTTCGACGGCGGCAGGCTGCTGGCCACCGCTTTCGGGGAGAGGCTCCTGAGGCTGACCACGATGGCCAGCGCCGTCTTCCTGGCGGTTGTCGACACACCGAACTACCTGTTCATCGCGCTGGTAATCATCCTGATATCCGGAAGAGAGACAAACGTCCAGGTGCTGGACGACCTATCCGGGCCTTCGAGGTCTCGCAGGCTGATTTTCTTCCTCGCGCTGCTGGTTGCGGTGCTCTCGCTCCCGATTCCGCACAACCTAGTGGGCTTCGCCTAGGCGGAAGACACCCGGCACTCGGACGCCCGGGTCACGACGTTCACCTTCGACGTCCGGCCCAGCTTGTTGAGGAGCTTCCCCAGCGCCTCTCCCGACCCCTTGGCCGACCCTACGCCGATCTTGGACTTCGCGTAGAGCTCCGGCAGCCCCGAAAGGAGCAGGACGTCGTAGTCCTTCTTCAGCCTCTCAAGGTACTCGACTTCCTCGAGGCCGTCGACGTACCTCTCTCTCCGCCTCCCCGCCTCCCCCGCGAGCCTGCCGGACACCAGCATCTCCAGGGCCCTCGATCCGAGCCCTCCGGCGCACTCGGCCAGAATCAGGACTTCTCCGGATCTCCTGACGCAGCCGAGGCTCCCCCAGACGAGGCGCAGCGCCCCGGAGAGCGTGTCGTCGTAGCCGGTGCCACCCGCGCCGACCACCAGCGCCCTCGCAGGCGGTACCGCGGCAGAGTAGAAGCCGTTGGATATGACGTCGAAGGGGGCGTCCTCGCAGACCGACCACGCCTTTCCGGAGCGCGGGACGACCGTGACGAAGCTCGATTGCGGAATCCTCCCAGCGAGTTCTTCTGCAGACTCGTAGGCCGGTGTCTTGACGAACGGGGCCGGGGCGAGGTCGCCAGCTTTCTGAGCGCCGATGCGCGCGGCATTGCCCACCCAGTTCAGGCACGCGGCAACCTTCGCGTCCACGATGCCGAACAGCGGGTCGGGCTGGGCGGTGGCCATGAATATCTTGACGCCGGCCGCGGTCACCTCCGACGAGTAGCTGGCTGCGCCGTCCGCACCCCCGGGCTGGCGCTGAGCGGTCACGACCCTTCCCCTCAGCTCCGGGGCCAGGGACTCCACTCTCTTCGCGTCCGGCGAGAGGATCAGAGGAGACTCCCCACTTCCCAGGAGCGACACCACCTCCTTGAGGAGCTGGACGGTCGCGGGCCTCGCGTCGCAGACGAAGAGCGAGCCCGTCTTCCTTACGCTGTCGGCGAGCTTCTCGGGCTGGTAGGACTTTTGGTCGTCGCTGGGTTCGACGACGGTCCCCAGGTTCTCGGCCTGGATCGTGAGCAGCGTCTCGACGCTGCCGTAGGGAACCCAGATCTCTGGCAACGCATTCGCGACCGTTTATTGTCTTATAAGTTAGAACGGGCCATGGCCAAGCTATGGCCTGGAAGTCCAGACAGAAGGCGCTCGAACGGCTGGCCGAAGGCATGATGAAGGTGGGCGCCATCCAGTTCGGGACGTTCACACTTACCGACGGCGAGGACAGCTCCTATCTGGTGAATCTAAGGGGGCTCCCCAGCTACCCCGGCGTCTTCAGCGCCGTCGTGGAGTCGATGCTCAGGGTGGCGAAGTCCAAGGTGTCCAGGGTCGACGCCATCTGTTCGGTTCCCGTTTCTGGCCTGCTCTTCGCGGCGCCCCTGGCGCTCTCCCTCGGGAAGCCGCTGGTCTACACCAGGTCGACGGGTCGCGGGAGCGGCAGGACCGTAGAGGGCGAGGTGAGGCCCGGCTGGGAGGTGATGCTTGTGGACGACCTTGCCTCCTCCGGGAAGACGCTGCTCGCAACGGCAGGGGCGGCGAGAGAGGAGGGCTGCGAGGTCAAGCACGCGGTGGTGTTCCTGGACAGGATGGAGGGGGCCCGGGAGCGGCTCCACAAAGACGGCATTGCCCTTCACGCCGTCACCGACATCATCGAGCTGGCGGACACCCTGGTGGCCCTGGAGCTGATCGGGAAGGACGACTTCAGCAAGATAACAAAAACCGTGGGGGCCACTCGCAGGCCGTGACGCCCTCTTCTTCGAGAGACACATGACGCCCATTCACGGCCGTTTTCTCTAATTCCCACTTGGTCGAACCTGCTTCCTCAGTACCAGGCCCCTGGTGGGCTGTCAAGGAACACCAACACGGTGGCCAATCGGGTCTAGGCTGGTCTGTGCGTAAACTGCTTGGTGGAATCCGCAGACCCCGCGGACTCTCGGCTTCTGGAAAAATCGGGAGGAAGAACCTCTCAATACACCATGAGGTTCTTCTCTTCCAGGGTCACGTGCAGGTTGTTCACGGCCCTGTATACTTCGCTCTCCTTCTTCGCGCCCGTGCAGACTAGCTTTCCGGAGGCGAACAGCAGTATCACTGTCTTGGGGTCAGCCATCCTGTGGATAAGGCCCGGGAACTGCTCTGGCTCGTACATGGATTTCGGAAGGGTCCTGGCGGCCTCTTCTAGGTGCACCTTTCCGCCGAGGCTGGCCGAGGCGACGATGTTCTGTATCTCGACTTCGGCCTCGTTCTTTATGGGTATGTTCCCTTTCTTGAGGCGTCGCACCACCTCTTCGACGGCCTTCCTCGCCTGCTCCTCCGACTTCGCGCCGGTGCAGACCATCTTCCCGGAGCTGAAGATCAGCGTCGCGGTCTTCGGGTTCTTCAGCCTGAAAACGAGACCGGGGAATTGGTCGGGATGATACTCGACGTCCACGAAGTTCTTTGTAATGAGATTTAGGTCAACTGTCTGGTTGATCGAAGCGGAAGCGACTACGTTCTCGATGCTGACGATGGCTTTGGTCTGAGGCATGCCGCCCACGCGAGCGCACTGACTATATAAAGGGTATATATACCGCCCCTTAAATAACTCTTGTAACTCTGCGGGAGTTGGAACAGTTTTTCTTCGACTTTTAACTATCGGGAGATATGTCCAATGTTCGGGCGATATGAAGGGCTGCCCCGCACAGAGGGAATTGACGTAGAAGGAAGGGATAAGTGGACGAGCTTGCCTATGCATCCCGTGGACAATGCATGAGGCGAAATACCCTCGCCGCTTCCTTGACGGCCGTTGTCTTGATGTTTCTGTCTCTACTCTATGTGCAGCATGTTTTGGTGGTAGGTTACGAAGGGGTGAACTATGGATTCCCCTTGGCTTGGCTCGTCTATGTCGTCAATACAATGACTCCAATCAATCAATGGTCTCTCGACGGTTTCGGGCTAGCAGTCGATTACGTGTTCTGGGTTGCAGTTTCGCTCGCAGTTGTTTGGGCAATCTCTCGCTTGAGGGGAATCACCCATCACGGGACAGCTTCAAGAATCACCCAGTGACGGGACAGAACCGCTTGGGATGGTCACTCGTTCAAGGCTTCCCGAACGACTGAAGCAAGCCAACCGAACCAAGCGACGACGAGTTCCAGATGCAATGAGAAGAATATGGCGAGAACGCGCCAAATCGGCGCAAGGGCCATAGTCACCGTGCCGAAGTGAGTGTAACTTGTTGCTGGGTAGTCGTTACAGTTGGCCCGCCGGCCGCGGGCTGCGTGCCGACCTCGCCCGTCTGACTCGCCTCGCCCTCGGACCGACGCGGATAGAACTCTATGAACACGATGACGACTATTATCAGCGCCGCGATGGCGTAGTTGGCCCCGTAGGGTAGCGAGGCTATCCTCTCCAGGTATGGTACCGTGAAGACGACCTTCCCGACTATGCAATCGGAGAAGATGGGCGAGGCCGCGATGCCCGCCGCCTGGTCGGAGTATGCGTTGTTGTCGCCCTTGGTGATGAAGCCCCCTCCAGACGCCTGAATGACCCTGTGGATCACGTCCTCGCCCGTGGCTGAGCACGGCGGGCCGTAGACGATTATGTCGCCCAGGTGCACGGCTGAAGCCTGCGTCGGGAGGATGACCACCAGGTCGCCGTCCTCGAGTGTCGGAAGCATGCTGATGCCCGAGACCCGTCTGGTGTACGACAGCACGAACAAGCCGAAGGCGACCACGACCACCACTATGACGACGAGAAATATGGCCGTCCTCCCTGTTTCAGTCTTCATCGGAGGCCCCGTCTTCCGCGGGCCTCGGTTAAAGTTTCACGCGCCGCGAGAGGTTTTATGGCAGTCCTGGGCGCCGTCGTGGGTTGAAGAGCGGTATAGTAAAGGTCCTCCTGGTCGATCTTGTGCTCGTCGTCTTCGCCTACTTCGTGCTTCAGGACCTCGCGTGGAGGGACTCCTACGCCGCGTCGAGAGGCTACTCGGCCGTCACCGCCTTCTCACTGCTCACGAGGCGGCTCGACCTGAAGAACGGAGCCACTTCGCTCGTCAGCCCGTTCACTCTGGATTGGATTCAGGTGGTGATCGCTCTCCTGATCATCGTGAACGTGGCATACGTCTTCGGAGCCGTGCGCGGAAGCAGGCCGAGCGTCAAGGCGGAGTAGACCCTGCGAGAAGTACCTAAGGATCGCGACACCAGGCTCGATCGAGCCGGGGCTCAGGCCATGGAGTTCGGAGACCCGGCCTTCCTGGCCTCCAGCTCGCTCATCACCCGTCGGACCTCCGCCTCTCTGCGTCTGGACTCTGTGAAGTTGATCACGCCCACGATCCCCAGGATTATCAGGAAGATCCCTTCGGGGAGATAGACTCTGATCACGTAGTAGGGTGACCAGACGGACTTCACCACCAGCGTGTAGGTGGAGCGGTTCTGCGAAGTGACATACATCCCGTAGGGCTGGGTCTCTGGCGAAGTCAGCACGACGTGCGAATACGACCCCTCAAGGGCGGGCAGGAAGAGAAGCGGCGTGCCCGTCGGCGATACGGAATAGGGCTGAGACGGGAAGAGGGATATCTCGATGGAGCCTGGCGTGTAGTTCGAGACGTTCACGTCGATGGTTTGTCCCTTGGCGATGGAGGGAAAGAAGTAGCCGCTGATCTGGTATGACGCGAACCCGTAGGGCGAGATCGGTCCGTTTGACACGAGAGTCTGTGCGGTGGCCACACCAGGCAGCACCACGGCTCCTATCGTCAGGGCCACTCCGGCCCCGAGAATAACCCAGAAGGCAGCCAGGAAGCGAGTTGCCCTCATCCCAGCCCGGGGGACGCGGTGGTTGGATAAACCATTCCCCGCATCGTAAGCTTTATTATTCGTGTATTGAGTAAATTGCCCGAATGGCGGGTCTGCTATCGTACGTCATCCGCCGGCTCCTCTTCGTAATACCCGTCTTCATCGCGGTATCGATTCTGACCTTCATAATCGCCAACGCCGCCGGCAGTCCGATCGACATCATCAGGCACGCCATACAGCGCATCACGCCCTCGCAGCTGGCCGCGCTCCAGTCGTTCTACCACTTGAACCAGCCCATAACCGTGAGGTACTTCATCTGGCTCAACGACTTCCTGCACGGCAACCTGGGGCAGTCCCTGTACGGAGGAAGCGTCTCCGCCCAGATGCTGCCGTGGGTCAGCACGACGCTGGAGCTGCAGCTAGTCTCGCTCGCCCTCAGCTTGGGCATCGGGATTCCCATCGGGCTGTACTCCGCGAAGCACCAGTACTCGAAGACGGACGTCGCGGTCACGACAGCCTCGATCTTCGGCTACTCGACGCCGGTCTTCCTCATAGGGATATTCCTGATCATCGTGTTCTCCATCGATCTTCACTGGCTGCCAGGCAACGGGGCCGTGTCGCCGTACGCGCCGTACTGGTGGGGGAGCGTCTTCGCCGACCAGGTCGCTCACATAATCCTGCCAGCCACCGCGCTGACCCTCGTTTCGATAGCCGTCTACGTCCGCTTGATAAGGGCCAACGTGCTCGAAGTCCTCCGCCAGGACTACATCCTCGCGGCCAGGGCGAGCGGGCTCAGGGAGTGGTCCATCACCTACAAGCACGCGCTCAAGAACGCGATCACGCCTGTGGTGACGGTGGTCGGGCTGACGGTCGCGTCGTTTCTTGCCGGGGCTCCCGCGACCGAGACTACGTTTGGATGGCCGGGGCTGGGATTTCGATTCGTTACGGCCGCCCTCAATCTCGACCTCCCTGTCGTGCAGGGAATTACCATGGTAATCACGATTGTAGCGCTGGTGTTCATCCTCGTGACCGACCTTGCCTACGCCTTCCTGGACCCTAGAGTGAGACTCTCGTGAGCGGCCAGCAGGCCCCCGTAAAGCCTCCTACTAGGAGGCGCTCCGCAAGCCAGTGGGCCGTTGCCTGGAGGCGCTTCAGGCGCAACAAGGCGGCGCTCGCGGGGCTGGTGATAGTCGGCTTCTTCGCGTTCCTGGGGGTCTTCGGATCGACAATCGCGCCCTACCCTGCCAGGGATCCGGTCTGCTTCTACACCGGCTGCACCTCGCTTGGCCCGTTCGTCAACTGGAGCCACCCGTTGGGCACTGAGCCCGCAGGCTACGACATATACAGCGAGATCCTGCAGAGCGCCAAGAACGATCTCTACGTCGGCCTCGGTGCCACCCTGATCTCTCTCGGGATAGGCGTCTCAGTGGGCGCGCTCGCAGGATACCGGAAAGGGACATCGGCCGCGCTCCTGTTGGGGATCTCACAGATATTCTTCGTCCTGCCCGCCCTCGTCATCATACTGCTCTTTGCGAGGATCTTCGTGACCTTGGTCGCGGTCGGGCTGGGGCTGACCCTCATCATGCTGATACTGGGCCTCTTCGGGTGGCCCGGCATCGCCTTCGTCGTCAGAGGGGAGGTCATACGCCTCAGGGAGCTCGAGTTCGTCCAGGCCGAGAGGGCCATAGGCGCGAGCAACACGAGGATCCTCTACAGGCACATCGTGCCCAACATCCTGTCGCCGATCATCGTCTTCGCGACTCTTACGATAGCGGCCAACATCCTGACCGAGGTCGCGATCAGCTTCCTTGGATTCGGTGACCCCAACACCGCCACCTGGGGGCTCCTGATCCAGGAGGGCTTCCAGTACCCCAACTACTGGTGGATCGCAGTGTTCCCCGGCCTGGCCGTGGTCTTCAGCGTCCTAGGCTTTAATATACTGGGGGATGGGCTGTCGGACGCGTTCAACCCCCGATTAAGAGAGTAGTGGTTCCAACTGGCAAACGAGATCATATCTGTCAAAGACTTGGTCACGTATTTCTTCACTGAGGCGGGCGTGGTTAAGGCAGTCGACGGCGTCTCCTTCTCCATCGACGAGGGCGAGTCGGTGGGCCTGGTCGGAGAGTCGGGCTCGGGGAAGACCGTCACCGCCCTTACAATCCTCGGCATAGTCCAGAAGCCCGGGAGGATCGTGTCCGGTCAGATACTATACCGCGGGCAGAACATCCTTCAACTGAACCAGGAGGAATCAAGGAAGATCAGAGGGAGGAAGATCGGCATGGTCTTCCAGGACCCGAACTCTTCGCTCGACCCGCTCTACTCGGTGGGCGACCAGCTCATGGAGGTCGTGCGGGTGCACTCCAAGCTGACGAAAGAAGAGGCCCGGAAGAAGGCGCTCAGTCTGCTCGAGCTGGTCAAGATCTCGGAGCCCGAGGCCAGGCTCAGGGCGTACCCCTTCGAGCTCAGCGGAGGCATGAAGCAGCGCGTCGCAATCGCGCGGGCTCTCGCTGGCGAGCCGGAAGTGCTGATCGCGGACGAGCCGACGACGAACCTCGACGTCACGATTCAGGCCCAGGTGCTGGAGCTCCTCAGGGGCCTGCAGAAGGAGCTCGGCATGACCCTCATTCTGATCACGCACGACATGGGAATCATAGCGGAGATGACCACCAGGATTGTGGTCCTCTACGCGGGGAGGGTCGCCGAGGTGGCCAGCACGAAGGACCTCTACAAGGTGCCCAGGCACCCCTACACCTACGCGCTTCTGAAGGCGGTTCCGCGCATCGACGCGAGGAAGCAGCTGGTGCCGATCGCCGGCAACATCCCCAACCTGATCACCCCGCCGACAGGCTGCAGGTACCACCCGAGGTGCCCCTACGCGACCCAGGAGTGCACCGACGTGATTCCCCCGCTAGAGGCCGCCGGCGAGGGGAGGCTGGTATCGTGCCATCACTGGAAGGAGCTCGCCACGAAGAAGGAGCTGACTTTCGCTTGACCGAGGAACTCGTGAAGGTAGACAATCTGGTAAAGCACTTCCCGGTCTTCTCGCGCGGAGTGCTCCTCAAGAAGAAGGTCGGCGAGGTTCACGCCGTCGACGACATCACCTTCACCATAAACAGGGGAGAGACGGTGGGCCTCGTCGGCGAGAGCGGATGCGGGAAGACGACCGCTGGCAAGGTGCTCCTCGACCTGGAGCCGCGGGACTCGGGCACAGTTCTCTTCGAGGGCAAGGACGTCTACGAGACCTTGGCGAAGGGCACTCTGAAAGACAAGAAGTACCTGAGACAGAACATGCAGATGGTCTTCCAGAACCCCTACGGCTCGCTCGACCCGAGGATGACGGTCTTCGACATCATCAGCGAACCCTTTCTGATTCACGGCAACATCCCAAGGAAGGAGTGGCACGACAGGGTCTACGAGCTGCTCGGAATGGTCGGGCTCGAGGAGTATCACGCCGAAAGGTACCCGCACGAGTTTTCGGGCGGCCAGCGGCAGAGGATATCGATAGCTCGCGCCATGGCCACGGACCCGAAGTTCATAGTGGCCGACGAGCCCGTGTCGTCGCTGGATGTCTCCATAAGGGCGCAGATCCTCAACCTGCTCGCGGACCTCCAGGGGAAGGAGGGGCTTTCATTCCTGTACATCTCCCACGACCTGAGCTCCGTGAGGCAGATCAGCCAGCAAGTGATAGTGATGTACCTCGGGAAGATCTTCGAGCACGCCTCCACCGACATGATATTCGAAAAGCCGCTCAACCCGTACACCATAGCTCTGCTCTCGGCCATTCCGATACCGGACCCGGACAAGCAGAGGAACCGCATAATTCTTCCCGGCGACGTCCCCAGCCCGGTAAACCCTCCGCCCGGCTGCAGGTTCCACCCTCGCTGCCCGCATGCGACCGACATCTGCAAGGAGCAGGAGCCTCCTCTCAGGGAGCTGGACAAGGACCACTTGGTTGCCTGCCACCACGCCGAGAAGTTCATGTAGTTTCTATGTCGCGACGAATCTCGTCAAACTCGCATAAGGATAAATAGGCCTCTTGGCTCCTAGCCGCGAAAAGATTTGCGTCTCCACGCAGTTAATGAATGTGCTGCGGGAGCAACACTTGCATTCGTTGCTTTCATTCTAGTCTTCACAGCAGTGCCGATCCACCCAGCGCACGCCTCGAGCAGCCAACTGTTCTCGATGACGCTTCTCGCGCCAACGAGCAACCCTGTGAGAAGGCAGTACGCTTCAATCATCTCGAACTCGTTCCAGCAGGCCGGCATCGGAGTGAACCTGGTCTACGTGGCATTCAGTGTCCTGGACGCCCACCTCTTTCCAAGCTCCTGCCCGTGCGGCCAGAGCTATGCGAACGGTGGATTTGATGGCGCGTTCATCGGCTGGGGTGGGGGTGCACCTATCCCAGACTGGAGACTGGTGACCCACTACCACACAGAGACACCACCGCCGACCGGGAACTACCCCAACTACAGCAACTCCACTGTCGATCAGCTGATCGACCAGTACCAGCAGACCACTGACCAGGCAACGAGGACTACGCTGGCCCAGCAGATCATAACGATGGTTCAGCAGGCGGCAATCATCGACGTGATCTACTACCCGGCGGACATCTTCGCCTTCAAGAGCTACATCACGACCTGGGGACAGCCAGCCGCAACCGCAAAGTACACCGAGTCCAATATTGCTGACTTCGAGCACTGGGCTCTGGCAGCAGGCAGCGGCACCACGGCCAACGTGGCCGTGACCGGAAGTCTGAACGACTTCAACTACCTGCCGAGCAGCACGTCCAACTCGATCTACAACAATTGGGTCTTCGGCGACACGCAGACTGCCCTACAGGTGTTCGATCCAAGAACAGGTGCCTACGACAACGCGATCGCGAGCAGCATCAGCGCGAGTCCGGACGGGCTCAGCTACACAATCAAGCTCAATCCGGCGACGTGGCAGGACAGCGCCACCGTCACGGCCGACGACTTCATCTTCTACTACCAGTCCAGCCTCAGAGGCGACGGAGTCTCCGTGAACGAGGGTAGCTTCCAATCTTCAGTTGGACTCTACTCGCAGTTCACCTACTCCAACGGCACGAGTCACTACGACCTGAACGGTACGTACTACGAGACTCAGCCGACCAACATCGCGTCGTCGCTGCCACAGACACCGACAAGCACTTTCGTATCGGCAACCAACAACACGCAGTTCTCCTTCACGATCCCATCCGCCTACGTCTTCACCAACCCGGTCCTCACCGGTGTTGAGCCTCTGCCAATCCACGTCCTCGCTGGCATCCCAGAGAGCACGTGGGACACGAACCCAGTCATGACAGGGCAGACCAGCACTCCACTCCCTGACACTTGGAACGCTGCGACCTACGGAGGAAACGGCAGCTATGCCTACTTCTACGGCCTGATGGGTGACGGCCCATACGCGTACAGAGGCTACAACCAAGTGGCACAGGTGGCGACACTGGTCAAGAACCCCAACTACTACAACGCGACCGGCCTAGAATCGCTGGGCTGGTTCGGAGTCACGACAGTCCACATAGACAGCATCGTCGAGAAGACCGGTGCGCTGGCGGCGTTCGCCAACAACCAGGTCAACGCGATGGACACCAACTACCAGTTCAACCCAGCCGACGAGGCACAGATCATGTCCGACGGCGGTTACTACACGAAGACCGTGTCGGCCTCGGCTGGCAACCAAGAGATGGGCCTGAACTACAACAACCCTGTCTTCGGCACCGGGACTGCTACGCCCAACGGCCAGACAGACCCAACCCATGCTGAGAGGTACGCAACCGACGTTAGACGCGCCTTGAGCTACCTTATCCCGAGGGACTACATCGTCCAGAACCTGCTTCAGGGAAGCGGTGTGCCTGGCATCACCGAGATGCCCGTAACGTTCGCATCCCTGTACCCGACGGGCATGACCGAGGACGTGTACAGCCCCTCGACCGCTGCCAACTATCTGGCGATGGCCGGGTACGGCAGCTACACACCACCAGCACCGCCGCCACCAACACCTCCAGCTCCGCCTACCCCAATCACGGCGGGTAACGTGACGGTAACGGTACCAAGCTTCCTCCTCGGAAGCTCGATATCGTTCAGCGGTACCTTCCCCGTTGACCCAGTCACAGGAGCCAACGCCCAGGGCTTCGCTGTAGTGCTCGAGCAGAGCACGGACAACAGCACCTGGCCCACGCTGGACCCGAACACAGGCCAACTGACAGGCGGGACTGCCCTTCTCTGGACTGCAACAAGCACGGGCGGCTACTACAGCTTCTCGTACACACCTCCAACGACCGGGACCTTCTACTACAGGGTCTGGTTCACAGGGCTGCCAATGACGACGGTGAATGCGAACTCGCCTACGGGGCCAACTACCCTGTATGACCTCGCAGCAGCAGGAGCCGGCAACCAGCAGATAGTCCCGAGCCAGTACAGCGCCGTCGCACAATACAACATCGGCAGCCTGAACTCCGCTCTGCAGGGCCTCGCCACGAGCATCTCGAATGCTCTGTCAGGCCTCGCAACGAGCACTACCGCGGGCCTCACTTCGGTACAGAGCGGGCTCGCCTCTGAAATCAGCTCCTCCGTAACACCACTGACGACGGACTACACAGCGCTTCAGGCAAGCCTGACAACGGCCAACACCAACATCAACAACCTCTCGACGAAGGTGGACAACCTCAACTCGCAAGTGTCGACTCTCTCGTACATTGCGTATGCAGCAATTGCACTCGCAATAATCCTGGGTCTCGTAGCTATCTTCATGTCCAGACGGAAGCCAAGTAGCTAGGAGACTCCTCCTTTCTTTTTCATGCGGCCAAGAAGACAGCGACAGCTAGGGACGAGATGAACAGGATCACCCCGGTCACGGTATAGACCGCGGCCCCGGCGACGTCTCTGTCCCCGCCGGCGTACGGCGTCACCTTGCCCCTGCTCATGATCGACACGAACCTCTTCACGGCCGGAGAGCCCGCGATGTCCATCGCGCCCCCGAGGAGCATGAGGCCGCACGACTCGATCAGCAGGACGAAACCGAAGGCGTCGATGTAGACCACGTGGATGAACAGCGCCAGGAGGATGGCAACCGGGAGGCCTATCCCCGCGAAGACGACACTCTCTTTGAGCGAGTCCAACACTATCTGCCGGATCCGGACCAAGAGGAGCCAATCTCCCCTTCAAGCCTTATAAATGATGTCGAGGGGTTTCGGGGAAAGTGAAGCGCAGAAGAAAGAACGGCCGGCTATTCGTAGCGTCGTTCGGGCTTACGGTCGCGGTGCTCGTAGTGTTACTGGTCGCGCTGTTGGTCGTCCCGCCGACCTTCGTCGTGCCGTCCCGGAGCATTCCGACCACCCTCCCAAGCTACCCGGTTTCTTGGACCAGGTACGTCCCGTCCAACGTACTCACGGTGTCCGTGGTAAACTATACGATGATACGCCACCTGAACTCCTCAGCCGTGCCGGCCGACGACCTGCTTGACCTGACGAACCCAAGAGAGAACCTCACTTCGGCCATGGTGAACGCCTTGGTGGTCGCCTCCTTCTCGACGCCGAACGGCACGGCCTCGGTGATCTACCTGACGGCTCAGGGCTTCAGTCAGTTCGCCGGCCCGCTCGAGAAGGCGTACTCGCAGGTCCTCGGGAGCAAGCCCGAGTTCTACTACACCTCCGCCCAGGAGGGGAACGCGTCACAGGCCGGCTGGCTCGCGCTTGTGCCATCGGGCAACATAGTGGCCTTCGCCTTCGGCGCGTCGCCTGCGAGGGAGGCGATCGACCTGTGCCTCGAAGCCGCCAACGGCACAGCGACGAGCATCCTCCAGCGCTCGGACATCAGGCAGGTCCTCTACATTCTCAACGGCACCCAGAACCATCTGTCGTTCTCCGTGCAGGACTTCCCCGGCCTGGTCTCGACCGGCAACCTCACTGCGCTCTCGGTGGACGACGCAGGGACGACCATTCACGTCTCCTATGTGGTGGAGTTCAAGGACTCGGCCACCGCGAAGTCCCAGGAGGGCTACATGAGGGACAACTACCTGACAGCGGTGTCGTTCACCCAGTACGACCGCTTCCTGGAGGCGCTGGAGAGCCAGCCGTTCGCGCAGCTTCAGTACGCCGTGCGCCTCGTGGGCTAGGTCCGCTTCAACGGCGAGCATCCTATAATAGTCCGGCACCCTCCTGTTTTGCGATGGTTCCGCTCTCCGACCAGCGCATCGAGAGGTTCCTGGAGGGGGAGGACGTCTCTCGCGAAGCGCTACAGGCGCTTAGGTCGCTGGAGGCGGGGCTCGGCGCCCCTCTTTCTCCGGGCGGCGAAAGGATCCTGCGAGCCGTGGCCGCCTGCGCGGTGGGCGTCCCTCCGGAGTCGGTGGCGAGGTTTCTGGACTGGAGGGGATTCGAGATGTTCTGCGCCAGCCTGCTGAGATCCAGGGGCTATTCTGTTACGGAGAACATCAACCTCACGAAGCCCAGGGTCCAGATAGACCTCCTTGCGAGATCCAGGAGCCTGGCCCTGCTGGTTGACTGCAAGCACTGGAAGCACGGGATGGGCGCCTCCGCGCTGATTCGCGCCGCGTCGGCCCAGACCGAGAGGGCCAAGGTCCTCAGGGGCCGGATGCGCGACGTCGAGCCGCTCGTCGTGGTCCTTCTGGTCCTTTCAAACGAGCAGGCGCGGTTCGTGGACGGCGCGGCGGTGGTCCCCATCTACGCCCTCGGGAGCTTCCTGTCCGACATCGACGCATACTCTGAACTGCTGGAATATTTCTGAGGGGCGCGCGCCCCTTTCAGACGCGGGAGCTTCCCGATTCACAGGCTACCAGATAAATAACCAGCCGCCCCACGGAATACGGCTTGGTCAGGGTCGCCCTGGTCGGGTACGGGGCCATCGGGGGCGGGATACTCGCGTACTGCCTGGAGCGCAACGACGAGGTGAAAGTGGTCGTGGACAGCGACGCTCACAAGGCCGGCAGGACCGTCAGGGAGATTTCCAGGCTGAACACCGACGTGCGCGTCCTTCCGGACGTTCGCCAGGCCGACCTCTCGCAGGTTGACGTGGCCATCTTCGCGACCAAGTCCCGCCTTTCGCAGGTCTCTTCGGACATGGAATACGTCCTCATGAGGGGCGTCCCCGTGGTCAGCACCTGCGAGGAACTCGCCTGTCCTGGCCCTTCCGACGCGGAGCTTGCCCGGAGGCTGGACTCCGCGGCCCGCGACAGAGGTGTCTCCATCGTAGGGGTGGGGGTGAACCCGGGGTTCGTGATGGACTGGGTGCCCGCTCTCGCGGCCTCAGCCTCGAAGAGCCCGACGGACATACACGTCACCAGGAGCGTCAACGTTAGCAGGCGGAGGAAGCAGCTGCAGAACAAGATGGGCCTGGGCCTCTCCCGAGCGAAGTTCGACAAGGGTGTGGCCGAGGGGTCGCTCGGGCACGTGGGACTGGCGGAGTCTCTCCGTCTGATAGCCTGGTCGCTGGGCCACGAAGCCACAGAGGTCAGGACCGGGGTCTCGCCGATCCTTGGTTCCGGCGACTATGTCATGGGCGCATCGCAGTTCGCCGAGGGCAGGGCGGGCAAGTGCGCGATTCGCCTGGACCTTGAGATGTCGATGACCTCCACGGACTACGACCTGATCGAGGTCAGGGGCGACCCTCCGTTGAAACTGCGGTTTGAAAACGGGGTTTTCGGGGACTCGGCGACCGTCGCGCTGACGGTGAGCGCGGCCGAGAGGATCAGACAGGCCAGGCCCGGCCTGATAACGGTCCTGGAACTTCCGCTGAGCCACTCGAGGCCGTTCTCACATTAGCGGCGTCTCGGTCAAATGCCTTTCGGTCATCTTTGACCTATCCATAAACTCTGTTACCTCATTGACGCCGTGCCGTCGTATCGCGGGCTCGGTATTAAGCTAGTCCTCTATCTTGTGGATGACGTTCAGCCCGAGCTCCTCGTCGAACTTCCGCTTCGCCCTGTTCTTTGTGGGGGTGATCACGATTTCAGCCAGGGGGAAGACCGCGGCCGAGATGAGGTGGCCTCCGAGCACGGTCTGGTCCCGCCTGGCGGCGGTGCAGTGGGCATGGAGTATGGGCTTCCCGTCTTTCTGGGTTATGTTTCCCAGAAGGGAGGTGAGCTCCATGAACTCGCTGTAGGAGTGCTCCTCGTACTTCTTGTCCGTGTGATTGTAGTAGGCGAGAGTAAGCCTGTTTACGCCACCGATGGCCTCCAGCCTCGCGGTCTTGATCTTCTCCTTCTTCGCGATCTTCAGAATCTCGTCGACCAGGCTCGCACCCCTGTCCAGCTTGTAGATCTTTGCCAACTCCCCCGGCAGGCCGTGCGCAAGTTAAAAGCATGGGCCGCACGACTGACGGCAAGTGCACAGGGCGTGGCACGGCTCCACCTCAACAAGCGCGGCATGAGGGTCCTGGGCGTGGCCGAGAGCTTCCGCGAGGGGCAGGCCAGGTCCACGCTTGCAGGCGTGGTCATGAGGGGCGACCTGGTGGTGGACGGCTTCGCCCTCGGATCGACGTCGGTTGGTGGCAGCGACGCCACCCGGAGCCTCGCAGCCCTCTACAGGAGCCTGAAGAGGGGCGACATCAACCTGCTGATGCTCTCCGGATGCATAATCAGCAAGTACAACATCGTCGACGTGGACGCCCTTGCCCGTCGGCTGGAGCTGCCGGTGGTCTGCCTCACCTACAACGAGACCGCGGGCATCGCCGAGGCCCTGGCCGAGCGATTCCCCGGCGACCAGGACAGGCTGCTCGCGTACCAGAGGCTCGGCAGCCGCGAGGCGCTGAAGCTCCCGTCAGGGCACAGGATATTCGTGCGCGCGAGCGGCATGGAGCTCAAGGACGCCGCGGCGGTCCTGGGCATGTTCACGCTTCAGGGTTCGGTCCCCGAGCCGGTCCGGGTTGCGAGGCTCCTGGCCAGGGCCGTATCTAGACGATCTTCACGCCGGGATTCAAGAGCGACTTCGGGTCGTAGATCTGCTTCACGCGCTTCATGACCTCGTAGCTCCGCCTGTACTGCCTGGCGACGAAGCTCGCCCTCAGCCTGCCGTCGCCGTGCTCTCCGCTCATGGACCCGCCCATCTTCCAGGTGGCCTCGAAGGTGTCTTCCATGAGGTCGCGGAGGACGTGCATGTCAGACGCCGAGCGGGGGTCCAGGAGGGGCCTCGCGTGGAGGTTCGCGTCCCCAGCGTGCCCGTACATGATGTATTCCAGCCCCCGCCGCTCGAATTCCTCTCGGACCAGCTTGACGACCATCCCCAGGGAGGAGGGCGGCACCACGATATCCTCGATGCCCGCGGTCGGCATCCTGCCGCCCTTCTTGATTTCCACGGCAATGTTGAGGGTCTCGTTCCTCACGTCCCAGGCGCGGGCCACCTCGGACGGGTCTGAGAGGATCAGAGGCTCGTAGCCCGACAGGGTGGGGTCGGCGGAGAGTTTCTCGACGACGTGCGCCATCTCGTCTTCGCCTGAGCCGTCGAACTCGCAGAAGACCAGATAGTCCTGATCGGTCCGCGAGTAGCGTTTCACCATGCTCTCCCTCCCGGTCTGCCTGAAGACCTTCTTGTCCACCAACTCGATGGCGCTGGCGCCGAGCGGCCGAAGGTCGGCCGCGATCGAGTCGAGCTCGGCCAGCCCAGTCTCGAAGATGAGCAGGATTCTCCGCGGCGGCCTCGGTATGGTCGACAGCCTCACCTCGACCATCACCCCAAGTGTTCCCTCCGAGCCCGAGAACAGCTTCGGCAGGTCAAAGACATCGCCTCTGACAACCTTCTCCAGCCTGTAGCCGGTGGAGTTCTTGGTGACCCGGGGGGCGTCCTCTTCAATGGCCTTCAGGTTCTCCACGATGAGCCGCGCAACCTGCCCGGTGGAACCCTGTGAACCGAGGGCATCCTCCAGCTTCATGGGGGCGATGACCCGAAGCCCCTCCTCGGGGAGGACGACGCGCATCTCCTGGACGTAGTCGGCGGTCGAACGGTACTTGAAAGTCCGGGCCCCCGCGGAGTTGTTCGCGACCATGCCGCCGATGCTGCACGACTTGTAGCTGGCGGGGTCGACCGGTATCCACCTGCCCTCCTTCGCGAGGAGATCGTTCAGATCGACCTTGAGCACGCCGGGGTCGGCCGCCACCGACGGCCCAGGGCCGACAGCGACCCTCCTCCCGCTCTGGAGCAGGACCACCCCGACGCCGACCGCCTGGCCGGGTATCGACGTGCCCGACGCCCTGGGGGTCAGCGATACGCCGGCGGACCTCGCGTCCTCCAGCGCCTCGAGAACGTCGGACTCCTCCTCCGCAACGACAACCTTGCGGGGCCGCAGTTCGGTGAACCCGCCGTCGTGGGAGTACTCGTCGAGCTGCTCCGGTGCGCTGATTACCTTCAAAGAACGGCTGCGTACCCAACCGGCCGTATTTCGGCGTTATGCAGCGGGCTTCGGCATGACGACGACGGTGCCGCGCATCGGCGCGTGGAACGTGCAGTGGTAGTGATACGTCCCCGGCCCGAGGGTGGTGAAGTTGAAGATGAACACGTTGCTCGGCTGCATGGTGCCGCTGTCGAAGTAGTTGTTCGAGTCGGCCGTCACCGTGTGGAACGTTGCGTCTGTGTTGGTCCAGACCACCGTCGCGTTGATCCCGATGTACACGGTGATCGTGTCTGGGTCGTAGCCGGGACCGGTGGCCGCGCCCGTCGGGATGGTCACGTTCACGCAGTCTGTCTTGCCGCAGGTCGGGCCCGTGCTGCTACTGGTGGTGTAGACGCAAGGCTGCGACAGCGTGGAAGTGAAGCCCCCGGGGCAGTCAACCTTTGGCGCCTCGCTGACCTGAAATGCTCCTATCGACGCTATGGCGGCTATGATCACGACGGAGACGACGATCCCTGCACCCGCGGTGGATGTGACGCCCTTTCTCATTGCCCGGTGCGAAGTCGCCCGCCCCAGAGCTGATTATTAAATTATCTTCGCGCGCCCTGATATTCGGAACTCGGAACCAAAAGTAAAATAGGCCTGAGGCTTGGCCTCGAATTCGCGTAATACCTGATGTCGGAGGACAAGAAAGACCAGTCATCCTCGCAGCAGGGTTCTTCCCAGGCGGAAGATGCGGGGAAAAAAGTCCAACAGGCGGCCTCCGCCACAGCCGGGGCGCCTGCCGAGCAGAAGCCTCCAGCCGCTGGTCAACCGGCTCAGTCTCAACAGTCAAATGCTCCCGGGACGACGGGGCCCGCTCCCGCGCCGCTCCCGCCCAGGCCCGCCGCCGCGCCGCTGCCTCCGAGGCCGGCCGCCGCGAAGCCCCCCGGGATCCTGCCGCCCGTCCCGCCGTCGCGGCCGAAACCCGCGAAGGACGGCCGGCGGAACTTCCTGATCGGCATCATCACGGCCGCCGTGGTCCTCACGATGGCGCCCTTCGTTCCGTGGGGCCAGTATCTCTCTTCGACCCTGGAAAGCTCCGGCGCCGCGAAGAAGCAGCAGGTGGTGATCGACGCCAACCCGCAGTACGGAGGTGCTTCGGGGGCGGTGGTCAACGTCAACGACCTCAAGACCTTCCCGCCCAACTCGCACTGGGTCTTCACGTACCCGTCCGCCGGCAACACCTCGGCTCCCACGTCGACCGACGCGACCCAGAACTTCCAGAACCCAGACACCTTCGTGAAGTTCGAGCTCATCAGGCTTCCGGTGGAGATGGGAGGAGACAGCAAGTCTGCGGCCGACTTCGTCGCCTTCAGCAAGGTCTGCGTTCACCTGTGGTGCAGCCCCAACTACAATCCGGAGCAGTGCACCAACGCGAGCGAGAACGGCTATCCGGCGGCGGGGGCCTGCACGCCGCACGAGCAGTACGAGTGCCCGTGCCACGGGAGCATCTACAGGATCCCAGACGGCCTCGCGAAGGCCGGCCCTGCTTCGGACCAGCCGGCGCCGACCAACGCCATACCGATGCTGACGCTCACGGCAGACTCGAACGGCACGCTCTACGTCGAGCCACCGGTGTGGGACATCGAGCACAACGGAGTGATCGGCTACGGACGCGACTATCTGAGCTACGCGAACTACATCAAGCCCGCGGCCGAAAGCGCGTCGAGCTCCTCGAACACGGCCTCGACAGGATGAGCTAGATGGCCCAGCAACAGACCCAGGAGCCGCAGAAGCAGAACCTCATCTCCAAGCTCTACCACTGGTTCATCGACGGGCTGGACAGGACCGTCTTCAAGGGGGTCCAGTACACCTTCCCGAAGAGGTTCGTGAGCCCGCTCGGTTTCCTTGGCGTGCTGACCGGCATCGTGTTCCTCATGCTGGGCGTGACCGGCGGTCTGCTCATGATCTACTACCAGCCCACCCTGACGGGCTGCGGGAGCCTCACCTGCGCCTTTTCGAGCGTCGAGAGGATAAACGATTCCGTGCCCTACGGCTGGCTCCTGAGGAACATCCACTACACGGCCTCCAACGCGATGGTGCTGCTGGCCGTGCTCCACATGTACTACCAGTACTTCAGCGGCAGGTTCAAGATCAAGAACGAGGTCCTCTGGGTCACGGGCATAATCCTCGGCATCATCACCGGCGTCGAGGCGTACACGGGCTACGACCTGATACTCAACCAGAGGGCGGGGCTGGCCATCGAAATCGGCTCATCCCTGGCCAATGCCTCCCCGCTGATAGGCACCTCGCTGAGGCTCGCGATATTCGGCTCCGGATTCACGGACTTCATCCTTAGGCTCTACTCCGCCCACGTGTTCATACTGCCCATGATCATGCTGATCCTCGTGTTCATCCACTTCCCTCGGTACCTGGTGTTCGACATTCCGATCGTGGCGACGGTAATGGGCGGGATACTGATCATAGCCGCCATATTCCCCGTGCCGCTGAGCACGCCCTACAGCCCGAGCAACCCGGTCCTGACGATACCGGAGTGGTACCTGACGGGAATCTACGCCCTCCTCAGGACGGAGTTCGACAAGTTCGTCATGGGAGGGCTCATGCCCGCCCTGCTGTTCCTGATGGCTCTCGTCATCCCGTTCGTCGACACCTCGAAGAAGCTCAGCTGGCGAGACCGGCCGTTCTTCACCGCCCTGGGCATCACGAGCATCGCGCAGATACTCGTAACCACGGCCTGGGGATTCTACATCAACCCCAACTCGTCTCTCCCGACGCTGCAGAGGCTCCTGGTCCCGCCCGAAGACTACTTCGCTTCCATGATCGGGGTAACGGTCGCCTGCTTCGTCATGACCTACGCCTTCCTGCGATACATAAAGTCGAAAGAGCGCATCAGGAAGGCGTCTGCGCCGATCGGCCCGCTTCTCAGCAGGAAGTGGGTCTGGGTCCTCTTCCTCGTCCTGATCCTGGGCCAGGTCGCCCTAAACGGCCTGGCGGCCAGTGCGATCTTCCTGGGCCTGAGGAACATGGTCCTATTCGACGCGGGCGCCCTGCTGGTCAGCTTCGGCGTCATCGTGCACCTGTACCGCTACAGCCAGAACCTGCCCTTCTAGCCTTCTAGCGCGATGTCGGCCGCCATCTCGAGCCAGCGCGGCCCCACCTCCCTCACCCTGCGGACGCCGTACTCCGCCCCATCGGGGAGCAGCTCGTCCAGCTCGCCTCGCAGCCACTCCTCTCCTTCCTCGGCGTTCCGTCCGGGCACCTGCCGGTAGTAGTGTATTCTCGCGCCTTCCTTGGCCAGCTCCAGCGCCGCCGGGAGGAAATCGTTGGCCTTTGTTGGGTGGGGCATGAGGATCCTGTCGAACTTCGCGTCGAGTATCTTCGGCAGGTCGGCGGCGTCCTCGTTCAGCACCCTAATCAGCCCCGTCACCTTGTTCAGCCGGTCGTTCTCCTCGTGGAAGCCGCAGGCCGCCTCGTTCAGCTCACAGCTGACGACCTTCGCCCTCTTCTTCCTGCTTATCGGGATCGAGAACGGGCCCACCCCGGCGAACATGTTGAGCACCGACTCGTCCGGCGACACCTGCTCCGCTATCCTCAGGCGCTCGGTCGAGAGCCTCGGAGAGAAGTAGCAGGTCGAGAGGTCGACCTTGAAGACGCATCCGTTCTCTCTGTGAGTGGTGAGCAGGCCCTCCCTCCCGGCCAGGTGGACGAGCCTCCTCAGCCTGTACTCGCCTTCTATCCCGCCCTCCTGCTCGAACACGCCCTTCACGTTCGGCAGGCTCCTGAGAAGGGCCTCTGCGACCTCCCTCTTCGAGGAGGCGGCGACCCCCGCAAGGCGCAGAACCGCCAGGTCTCCAATGACGTCTATGCCCGAGTCAACGCTGACGCCGCGGCCGCCGAGGGCGCCGTCAGCCAGAACCCGTCGAATCAGCCTGGGCATCTTCCTCCCTCTGGGCGGCCACGTAGTAGTAAACGCCCCGCTCCTTCTGCTCCCTGTCGAGCTTGCCCCCGGGCTTGTTCACCCTGGGCCTGCCGCTGTTCACGTCCCTTCTGTAGGTCAGCCCGACCTCCTTGAGAAAGACGTTCATCCCTTCCTCCTTGGGGAGCGGGGGAGTCGCCGCGCCGTTCACGCCGGGCGTCCCCTTGAGAACCATGAGCCGGTCCGAGATGATGTCGACGACCTGCAGGTCGTGGTCGATGATGACCGCGGCCTTGCCGCGCGCCTTCACCAGCCTGCTGACCGCCCGGGCTATCACGAACCTGTCCTCGACGTCGAGGAAGGCGGACGGCTCGTCCAGGGCGAAGATCTCGGCGTCCTGGGCCATGGTGGCTACGATCGCAATCTTCTGGAGCTCTCCGCCGCTGACCTCGCTCATCATCCTGGGCAGGAGCTTCTCCATCCGCAGCGGGTTCACCAGCGCGTCCTGGAGCCCCGGCTCGTCGTACCGTCCTCCCAGGGTCGAGGTGAAGAAGTCCGATACCGTGCCGTCGAACGCGGAAGAGAGGTACTGTGGCTTGTAGGCCACCTTCGCGCCCACGGAAACAGTCCCCGAGTCCGGCTTCTCCTCGCCCGCTATCATCTTCAGGAAGGTGGTCTTCCCGAGGGCGTTGGCGCCCACTATGCCGAGGATCGTCCCCTGGTTGATCGAGCCCGAGGCCACGCTCAGCTTGAACTCGCCGTAGCTCTTCGCGAGCTCGGAGTAGCTCGCCACTATTGTCTCGCTCTCGACCACGTCGCCGGCCGAGCGCTGGCCGAACGAGACGGGGTGCTCCCTGAACCTGATGTTCTCCTGAGGGAGGTACCCGTCCAGGAGCGCGTTGATGCCCGTTCTCGACGCGTACAGGCCGGACACGATCCCGTAGGCTCCAGGCTCACCGTAGATTATCTGCACGTAGTCTGCCACGTAGTCGAGGAACGCCATGTCGTGCTCCACGACCAGCACCGACCTCCCCCTGTTCGCTATCCGCCTGATCAGCTTCGAGACCGCGAGCCTCTGGTACACGTCGTTGTAGGACGAGGGCTCGTCGAAGAGGAAGAGGTCGGCCTCCTTCAGCGCGGCCGCGGCCACGGCCACCCTCTGCAGCTCTCCGCCGCTCAGGTCGGGCACCTTCTTGGCGAGCGCCTCCCTGAGGCTCAGCTCGTCGACGACCTCGTCGAAGCCCCTGGTCTCGTCCATCTTCCTCAGCAGAGGCTCGACCTCGCCGGTCCACGCATCTGGTATCTTGTAGACCGCCTGGGGCTTCACGGAGACCTTCATCTCGCCGTCCGCGACCCTCTCGAAGTGCTCCTTCATTTCGCGGCCGCTGAGGTACGAGAGGAGCCTGTCCCATCCCGGAGGGTGCTCGTAGTCGCCCAGGTTGGGGACCAGGGTCCCCGAGAGGATCCTGAGCGCAGTCGACTTGCCGATGCCGTTCCGGCCCACGAGCCCGACGACCTGGCCCTTCCTCACGGTCGGGATTCGGAATATCCTGAACGCGTTTACCCCGTACTGGTGGATCTTGTCCGTCTTCAGCTCCTCGCTCAGGTTCAGGATGTCGATGGCGTCGAATGGGCAGACCTTGATGCAGATGCCGCAGCCGATGCAGAGCTCTTCGGAGATGAGAGAGATGGCGTCGCCCCCGAGCACGATGCACTCCTCGCCGTTGATGTTCACGGGGCACTCCTTGATGCACTCGAGGCCGCACTTCTTCGACTGGCAGAGGTCGCGATCAACGACAGCGACTCGGTGTGTCATCTAGGCCACCACCGCTCCTCTCCCCCGAAGGCCCCGCCAGGCGCCGTTCTCAATCTTCCACCCTGCCCCCTTCCGACCTGAATATAACCAGAAAACCCGCGCTGCGGCGGCCCGACCGCCCGCGTCAACCCCGCTTGAGCCGCTTGGCTATCGGACAGAACCCGCAGACGGCCGGGTCAGTCCCAAGCGAGAGCCCTTCGTATGAGTACTTCCCGCGCACCGAATCCCAGATCTCCGCGTCGCTCTCGACCCCGCCCATGTGCATGGCCTCGTGCTCCTTGATTATGGGGAGCAGCCGGCACCCCGTGCAGAGCGGCTTCACGAAGGCCAGGCCCGTCGCGGAGTTGACCAGCATCACCAGCCCGGTGCTCCCGACCAGCCAGACCAGGACAGCCAGGGCAGCCGGTCCCAGCGCGGGTGCTAGCATCGCGCCAGCCAGGAGGCTCCCTCCGAGGAGAGCCGATCCGGTGAGCGCCCCCTGGGCGCCCCTCTCGTAGGAGAACCCTATCGCGCGTCGTGGGAGCGAGGAAATCAGCAGCGAGGGGACTGCCAGCCGCAGGGGCACAGAAAGCCTAACGACTCTTACCGCGCCGGATGCGGTCATTCCCGGCGGCGGCGCAAGCGCGCTTCTCATGGCGCAGGTTTCTCTCGCCAGGGGCTCTATTTAGCCCTACGCGACTCTGCCCGGGCCTTCGCGATCCTACGTTGGACCCTGGCCCGGAGCCCCTCCAGGCTCGGGGTGACCGGTCCGGACATGTTCAGCGAAAGCGGGGTTATGGAGACCTTCCTCTGGATCAGCACCGCCTCCACGTCCGTGTCGGCCTGGAACTGCGACAGTCGCTCGCCGAAGAGCCAGTAGTAGGGTCTGTCGTGGGGGTCCTTCCTGACGATCACCCTGTCCGTGTACTTCCTGCGCGCCAGCTGGGTCACCACGATTTGGCTCTTCTCGTCCACCTTCGAGGGGAAGTTCACGTTCAGGAGCTCGGCGCCCTCGGGCATCCCGTTTTCGAGGACGTCTCTGGCTATCTCGGCCGCGACGCCGGCGGCCCTCGAGAAGTCTATCTTCTCCAGCTCGAATGACGCCATCTCTTCGTCCAGCAGCTGCATCGAAAACGCTATCGCGGGGATGCCGGTTATGGCGGCCTCGAGGGCGGCTGCCACTGTGCCCGAAGCGAACACGTCCTGGTAGCTGTTGTTGTCGCCGGCATTGATCCCGGAAACGACCAGGTCGGGCCTCCTTGGGAGCAGCTTGTTGACCCCTATCATCACGCAGTCGCCAGGGCTGCCGGACACCGCGAAGCACTCTATCCTCCCCATGTCCGCCCTCGCGACCCTCAGCGGCTTGTGGAACGTCAGGCTGAGGGCGGTGGCGCTCTGGGCCGCATCGGGGGCTACGACTATGACGTCCGCGTACTTCGAGACGGCCTCGGCGAGCTGGACGATCCCGTTGCTCTGGACGCTATCGTCGTTTGTCACCATCACCAGTCTTCTTGGCAAACCCGCCGACCTTGTGCAGGACTCGGTCTATAGCCCTTCTGGAGTCTTTCATTCCGAAGTGCTCCCTGAGGGAGTCCTGCGCCTCCTCGGCGCTTTCTTCGGTGAAGTAAGTGTGCAGGATGAGCTTCTCGTCGTCGTGCAGCCTGAGGCCGCCGATGAGCCCCGCAATCCTCTCCTCGCCCGAGACCATCTCGTCGATCATCCTGCCCAGTCTCCTCGCCTCGTCGCGGATTCTGCGGCGCTGGACCAGGAAGTCCTCCGAGAGGCGCTCGAGCTCCTCGAGCCCCTCGCCCGCGGCAGGCTCCGACCCCGGCTCTGCCCGCGACATCTTCACGATGGTAAGGTCTTCGTTGGAGAAGTCGCCCACGTGGAAGCTCCGAATGGCGTAGACCCTCCGGGCGGGAAGCTCCGAAGAGCTGAACCTCTTCTCCTCGAGCACTCCGAGCTCCTTGAGTTTCTCGAGGTGCTTGAGCACTGCCTGGACCGTTATCCCCGTCTGGTCCGCGAGCTCCTTCAGCGTCCGCGGGCGCAGCGACACGAGGTCGGCTATCCTCAGCCTGGCCTTGGAACTGAGGATCTCTCCTAGCTCCTGAGACGTCAACTGGTCCACCTTTCCAAAATATTTATATAAGGTTAACTATCGGCTAATTAACCAGTGGTTAATTTGTCTGAAGAGGACAGGCGCAGGAACCTCAGAGACATGCTCGACGAGCTGGACAGGTACTTCGAGGAGATGGAGAAGGACTTCCAGAATTCCGTGCGACGCGTGCTCGGCGAGGGAAGGCAGCTGAGCGGGCCGTTCGTCGGTGGGTTCGCCATGCAGGTGGGGCCGGAAGGGCCGTCGATACAGTTCTTCGGCGACAACCCGCTCCACAGCGACGGCTTCAGGTCCCCGCTCACGGAGCAGGTCGTGGACGAGAAGGGCGGAGCGCTCAGGGTTGTCGTCGACCTGCCGGGGGTCGACAAGGAGAACATCGTGATCTCTGCGACCGAGCGCAGCGCGACGGTCAAGGCCGAGCAGGGGACCAGGCGCTACAAGAGCGAGATGGAGCTGAAAGCCGAAGTGGACCCAGACTCGGGCAGGGCCGAGTACAAGAACGGGGTCTTGGAAATCTTGTTCTCATTGAGGGACAAGTCTAATAAAGGCGCAAGGAGGGTCAGAGTTGTCTGAGCGTGGGTCGGGCGTGAGTCAACAACAGGTCCAGCTTAAGGTGCTTGAGGCGTATACCAGGGACGTAGGCAGGGGAGTGGCCCGCATAGACTACGATGCGATGGACGCCCTCGATGCCTCCACGGGCGACGTCATCGAGATAAAGGGGAAGCGCCGCACGGTGGCGAAGTGTCTGCCTCTGTATCCCTCGGACGAGGGAAGAGGAATCATCCGCATCGACGGTCTTATCAGGAACAACGCCGGCGTAGCCATCGGCGACGTGGTCGCGGTCAAGAAGGTGAAGGCGCCACCCGCGGAGAAGGTCGTGGTCGCCCCGCTTGAGGCCGTTCCGCCCATCGACGAGCGGTACCTCGCGGACGCCCTCGAAAGCGTGCCCGTGACCAAGGGCGACAACATCATGATTCCGTACTTTGGCGGCAGGCTCACCTTCCAGGTCGTCGGCGTCAGCCCCGTCGCGGACGCCGCGCTGATCACCCAGAGGACGGTCTTCGTGATTTCCGAGAAGGGAGAGGCCCTGAGGGGTGTCCCCCAGGTCACCTACGAGGACATCGGCGGCCTGAAGGACGAGATCCAGAAGGTGAGGGAGATGATAGAGCTCCCGCTGCGCCACCCGGAGATCTTCGAGAAGCTGGGCGTCGAGGCGCCGAAGGGCATCCTGCTCTACGGGCCACCCGGCACCGGCAAGACCCTGCTCGCGAAGGCCGTCGCGACGGAGAGCAACGCGCACTTCATACCCATAAGCGGGCCCGAGATCATGTCGAAGTTCTACGGCGAGAGCGAGGCCAGGCTCCGTGAGATCTTCAAGGAGGCCAAGGAGAAGGCTCCGACCATCATATTCATCGACGAAATCGACTCGATCGCGCCCAAGAGGGAAGAGGTCACAGGCGAAGTCGAGCGCAGAGTCGTGAGCCAGCTGCTCTCGCTCATGGACGGCCTGGAGGCGAGGGGGAAGGTCATAGTCATAGCGGCGACCAACAGGCCGAACGCCATCGACCCCGCGCTGAGGAGGCCCGGCAGGTTTGACAGAGAGATCGAGATCAAGGTGCCGGACAAGCGCGGCAGGCTGGAGATCCTCCAGATCCACACGCGCCACATGCCGCTCGCCCAGAACATGGAGGGCGAGAAGCCGGTGGCGCCCGACAAGTCCGTCGACCTAGAGAAGCTCGCCTCGGTGTCCCACGGGTTCGTCGGAGCAGACCTGGAGTACCTCTGCAAGGAGGCGGCCATGAAGACGCTCAGGCGGAACCTCCCGGACATCAAGCTGGAGGAGGACAGGCTGAGCCCGGAGACGCTCGACAAGCTGATCGTCACCATGTCCGACTTCGAGGAAGCGCTCAAGGGCATAATGCCGTCAGCCATGAGGGAGGTCTACCTGGAGACGCCTGACGTCCGCTGGGCGGACATCGGCGGCCTCGAAGGGGTGAAGAAGGAGCTGCAGGAGGCGGTGGAGTGGCCGCTGAAGTACTCCGACCTGTACGACAAGATCGGCTACTCGATGCCGAAGGGCATACTGCTCTACGGCCCATCGGGGACAGGCAAGACCCTGCTCGCGAAGGCCGTCGCGACGGAGAGCGAAGCCAACTTCATCAGCGTTCGGGGGCCCGAACTGCTGAGCAAGTGGGTCGGCGAGTCTGAGCGCGGCATCAGGGAGGTGTTCAGAAGGGCGAGGCAGGCATCGCCGTGCGTCATATTCTTCGACGAGATCGACGCGCTGGCCCCGACCAGAGGCATGGGCGGAGACAGCATGGTCACGGAGCGCGTCGTCAGCCAGCTCCTCACCGAGCTCGACGGGATACAGAACCTTACGGGCGTGGTGGTCCTGGCGGCGACCAACAGGATGGAGCTGATAGACCCGGCCCTGCTGCGCGCGGGCAGGTTCGACAAGCTCGTCCTGGTGCCGCTCCCGGACAAGGAGGCCCGGAAGAGCATACTCCAGATACACATGAAGGGCGTCCCCAAGGCCAAGGACGTGGACGTCGACAGGATCGTGGAGATGACCGAGGGGTTCAGCGGCGCGGACATGGCCGCCCTGACCAACACCGCGGTCTCCATAGTGCTGCAGCAGTTCGTCTCGAAGTACCCCGAACCAGAGGACGCGAAGAAGCACGTGGACGACGCCATCGTGAAGATGGAGCACTTCTCGGAAGCGATCAAGAAGGTGCGCTCGTCGAGAGAGGGCAAGTCCATGGAGAAGGTCGCGGTCCCCTACTACCGGTGAGCGAGAGACTAATTACCACGGAAGCGGGACCCGCGGCATCGCTTGGAAGAACAGGCTAGGGTTATCGGAAAGGGCACCTGGCTGGACCGCGTCGCCGACGAGGTGATCAGGCGCGAGAAGGAGCTCAAGCGCGACACGTCGCTGATACGCGTCGAGAGCGGCCTGGGCGCGTCCGGCCTGCCCCACATAGGCAGCGTGGGCGACGCCATCCGGAGCTACGGCGTCAAGCTGGCGCTCGAGAGCGCGGGCTACAGGTCCGAGCTGATCGCCTACTCCGACGACTTCGACGGGCTAAGGAAGATCCCGGCCGGCTTCCCGAAGTGGCTGAAAGACTACATCGCGCAGCCGGTCTCCAAGATCCCTGACCCGTTCGGCTGCCACGGCTCCTACGCCGAGCACGTGGGCTCCCTGCTGCGGGAGTCCATGGACCGCCTGGGCGTGGAGTACAGGTTCCAGAGCGGCACGGAGGCGTACAGGTCTGGGATGCTCGTCGACCAGATCAGGACCATACTGCAGAATGCGGACGCGATTGGAAAGAAGATCAACGAGCTCGTGGGCCAGTCGAAGTACGAGCAGAGCCTCCCCTACACCCCGGTCTGCAGCAAGTGCGGGCGAATCTACACGACGAGGGCGATCTCCTTCGACCCGGGGCGCGACACAGTCCACTACAAGTGCGAGGGCACCCTGCTCGGCGAGAAGAGGGTCGAGGGCTGCGGCAACGAAGGAGACGCGAGCGTAACGAGGGGCGAGGGCAAGCTCATGTGGAAGGTCGAGTTCGCCGCGCGCTGGGCGGCCCTGGACATAAGGTTCGAGGCCTACGGCAAGGAGCTCACGGACTCCGTCAAGATAAACGACTGGATATCGGAAGCCGTCCTGCACTACCCTCCGCCGCACCACGCCAGGTACGAGCTCTTCCAGGACAAGAGCGGCAAGAAGATATCGAAGTCTTTGGGGAACCTTGTGACCCCTCAGGAGTGGCTCTCCTTCGCGTCGCCGGAGTCCCTTCGCCTGTTGATGTTCAAGAGGATCGTCGGGGCGAGGAGCGTCTCCCTGGACGACATACCCGTCTACATGGAGGACTTCGACGACCTCGAGGAGTACTACTTCTCGAAGAAGCGCGACCCCAACGCCATGAAGGACGCAAGGCTCAGGGGGCTCTACGAGTACGTCATGTTTCGAAAGGTTCCTTCCGCCAGGAGGACCCACGTGCCCTACCGGCTCCTGGCCCAGCTCGCCTCCGTCGCGCCCGAGGGGGCCCTGGAGAAGTTCGTCGTCAAGAGGCTCACGGACTACGGGATGGTGAAGGAGGAGACCCCCGAGCTCGCCCAGAGGATCAAGTGGTCCTCGGCATGGTCCGCACGTGCCGGTCGGCCCGAGCCTCAGCCGGTCGAGGTCCCTGCGCAGGCGGCGAAGGCGATACGCCAGTTCGCCGAGGCAATACCCAAGTGCCGGGACGCCGATCAGATTCAGGGCGCGGCCTTCGACGCCTTGCGAGGAAACGGCCTCGGCCCGCAAGACTTCTTCCCGGTGGTCTATTCGATCCTGCTGGGCTCCGACCGGGGCCCGAGGCTGGGCCCCTATGTCCTGGACGCTGACCCGAGGAAGGTCAGCGAGAAGCTCCTCGCCGCCCTCGGCTCAAGACATAATTAGTCAGGCTTGGGCGACGGGTATGGGCCCGTAGCCTAGTACGGATCAGGGCGTCAAGCGAAGCCGCGCAGGCCTGCGAAGCTGGAGATTCGGCACCAGAGATCGAGGGTTCAAATCCCTCCGGGCCCGCTTCTTGGCCATGACTAGTAGGGGTGAGACGGAAGGGATCGACTCGCCGGCGACTCCACACTTCTTGGACGCCTTCACAGGGGCGCGTGCCCAAAGTACCTGTCCGTGGGCAATTCAGGGCCGCATAACGACACGGGGCGGACCGGAGAAGGACGCAGGCCGTCGGCAGGGCAACCTGAGCCTCTAATTCCTTACAGATTTTTGGCGGATGTCGTATATTTGCGCCGTGGCGTCCTAAGCTTATAACTCCCTAACTAGTTAGGGGCGGCGCGAGACTTGAGCAGCAAGCGAACCCTAGCAGTGGTCGGTACCGCCGTTCTCCTGATAACGATGTTCCTGCCGTCCCTGACGATCGCCGCGACCGCGCCTTCGTCCCAGGATCCCTCGATCATCATGACGCCCGACCACACTCAGCCTAGCGCTGCTACGAGTTCTCCCACTTGCTCTTTCTCTGGCATATGCCCGGCCCAGCTGCTGAAGGCCTACGACGTGGCCGCGCTGCAGGCATCGGGCGTGAACGGCACGGGACAGACGGTCGTGATAGTCGACGCCTGCGGTTCGCCTTCGATCGCGTCCGATCTGCACGCCTTCGACTCTCAGTTCGGTCTGCCGAACCCGACGTTGAACGTGGTCGACGTCCAGGGGACCCCCTGCGTTAGCTCGGGCTGGTCAGTCGAAACCTCGCTTGACGTCGAATGGTCCCACGTGATGGCTCCCGGAGCCACGATCGACCTGCTGGTGTCAGCGAAGCCTTCCTCGAGCGACCTCTACGGCGCATGGTCCTACTCGCTGACGAACAACCTGGGCAACCAGATCTCTAACAGCTGGGGCGGGACCCAGAAGTGCGGGAGTACCCCGAAGGGGCTAGTCTCCCAGGCGACTTCCGCGGGGGTCACCGTGCTTGCCTCATCTGGCGATGGAGGTGCCTGGGGGCAAGGCATGTCGCTGGGGGCGCAGGTCCCCGCTGACTGCAAAGGCGTCCTGACCATCGGAGGGACTACGCTGCACATACTCAGCGACGGCACCTATCAGAGCGAACTCGCCTGGTCGGGTGCGGGCGGTGGATACGTACCGAACAAGGGTGAGCCGGGCTACCAGACAAAGGCCAACATAACGGACACGTTCGGCCTCTTGGCGAAGTCCGATGTCGCAGCCGACGCCAACCCGAGCACAGGGGTTTGGTTCTACGACTCGGGCACTGGCGGCTGGAGCGTGGTCGGCGGGACGAGCGTCGCCTGTCCGCTCTGGGCAGGATTCATGGCAGACGTCAACCAGATAAGGGCCACGAACGGGTTCGTCTCGGCAGGCATGATACAGCCCTTCCTGTACAAGAACGTGTACGGGGTGAACGGCGGCTCGAGCCTGTATCACACGGACTTCCACGACGTGACCTCGGGTAACGACGGCTGGCCGGCAAGGGCGGGCTGGGATGCGCCAACGGGCATCGGCTCGTTCGACGCCAACAACCTGGCGCAGACCCTCGGCAGCTACCACAACGCCCTGAACCTCGGGTATTCGAGCTAGACACGCGGCGGCCCCACTCGGGCTCGGCCTGAAGCAGCGCGCTGCACACCTTACCTGCGTTCGCTCATCTGTAGGTTCTCTACGTCAGCTCCCGTGTGCTGCACGCTACGCTCGAAAGAGTGCCGACCGACCACGTAGCCTGTCGACTGATGGGAGGGCCTGCGTCAAGACGCCATCCGGGACTTTGTCGGGAAGCCTGGGCCGGCTTCGACTGGGCACTAGGGGATGTTGGCCTTCACGACGTACTTCGTGTGAGCCATGGTCAGGGTGATCGTGCCGGTGGCGCAGGCCGACGGGACGCACGCGGTCCAGGTAAGGAGAGAGTTGCGTGGCTCCAGAAACACCCACTTCTTCACGCCGTAGGCGAAGTTGCAGCTTCCTCGGGCGTCGCACACCGACATGTTGCTGGCGACCACATGGTGGCCGTTCATGTAAGCCTGGATGGTGAGGGGACTGTTGTTGTCGGGCGAGGCCGTCGCGCCGGCGAATGGAACCATCATCGTCAAGCTGATCGCAAGGGCCAGGAGGAGCGCGAACCGCTTCACTCCTCCATGTTCGGCGATTCGATATTTATGCTGTGCTCTGGAGTCGCCCGATCTGTAAGTCAGGCTCGGAGATCACCAGAACCGTCGACCGGCACATCCGCATCTGGGATTATTGCGCTCAACTGGACCTAGGCCTTCGGGTTCGTTCCGAGAGTGCTCGCGAGCGCCGGCCCTATGAAAGAGCCTAGGCCCGTGGCCGCGTCCCACCCGGTGCCCGCCGGCCAGCCGTTGTTGCCAGTGGTGATGTCGTGGAAGTCCAAAGCGTACAGAGACGACCCCCCGTTGACGCCGTAGACCGTCTTATAGAGGAAGGTTTGGAGGAATCCCGCTGGCGAGAGTCCGTTCGAGGCCCGAATCTGGTTCACATCGGCGATGAACCCTACCCAGAGAGGGCTCGAGAGGCTCGTCCCTCCCACCACGCCCCAGCCGCCCGATCCCGCGTTGTAGAACCACACTCCGGTGCTCGGGTTCGCGTCCGCCGCGACGTCCGGCTTCGCCAGGGTGTTGTAGCTGTCAACGATGCCCGCCGAGCGCTGGTACCCTGGCTCCGGAAGGGTGGTGTAGCCACCGCCGGTAGCGGACCACGCTGACTCGCTGACGTAGGCTCCCGTGGAGTCGACGTTCAGGGTCGTTCCGCCGACCGTGAGGACTCCCTTGCAGTCCATGGGTATGGGCTGAACCTGGCTGGTGCCCTGGCCCCAGGCGCCCCCGTCCCCGGCCGAGCCCAGTACCGTGACGTGCTGGCTCTCCGCCGTGCTGAGTATCGAAGCGACGTTCACTCCCGAGATCGACTTGCAGGGACCGATACCCTGGCCTATCGTGTTGTTGCATCGACCTGATCCGCACCCCGCTCCGCCCCAGCTGTTCGAGATCTGGTTCCCGAGGTTGTTGGTCAGAGCGTAGGTCCAGGCTCCGTAGACATCCTTCGGACTTGCCTGCGACGCGACCAACAGGTCTATCGTCGCCTCCGGCGCGACCACGTGCGCCCATTCGACGTCCAGGGAAGTCTCCACTGACCAGCCGGAGTCGACGCACATCTTCCCGCCCTGCACGTCGATGACGTTGAGTGTCGGATTGGGAAGCCCGAACTGGGAGTCGAAGGTCTTGAGGTCAGTCGTGATGGTGGGGTCGCCGCACGCGTCGTCTATGATGATCGTCTGCCCGGTCCCGTTCGTCCCGCCGGAGTGGAGGACATCGAAGCCGTAGGCCTTGTCGAGCATGGCGGGGCAGAGCTCGGACCGGAGGCAGACCGGCACGTTCGCCATGGTTACAACTATCAGGGACGCCGGCTCCACACGCGATGGGGCGGGCGACGGCTGCACGGAGGCAACCGATACAAACATCAGGGGAGAAAGAGCGAGGAGGAATATCACAGCCAGCGCGGGCAATCCGGATCGGACACCACCAGCCAATGAACGACATAACCATACCTGTTAGGGTTATTTATGGCTTGGCCGATGAAGCAGAAACGGAAGCAAGACCTCTCCGATTGTCGACTTTTCCAGAGTCCAGGATGCCTGCCTGAATCAGGACACATCAGGCGGAGATTCCATAAGAATTCTGGAACAATCTCGGAAATCAGGTAAATACGCGCCCGGGGTTCTGCTCCACGTGAACTTGACGCAATCGTCGAGGCAGCGGAAGGGCGCCCCGATTCATGCAACCGAGGACCTCAGGGAAACTATATCTCTGATGAGGAGGCGCGAATACGAAGTCGCCATAAGGCGCGCCTCTGGGCCTCAGGATCTCGGCGCGATCGAAAACCAGATGAGGACCGACTCGCGACTCACGCACCATGACAGGATCCAGCTGCTGTCGGACCTCGCCGGGGCCGCCTAGGCTCAAGCCAAGACTTCGACGGACCTGGACGTTCCGGAGCGTAGCGCCCGAGGGTTCGCGCGAGCTGGCCGGGGCTGGCTTCAGTCCGGTGCTCCGGTCCGACGACCCCTTCGTCCGTAGCTGAGTTCATTCCTTAAATGAGCGGCGCTTGCACGACGGTCGATGCAGAACATCGACCCGATCCTGCTTCTGCAGCCTGCGCTTTCAACGGCGATTGTGGTCGGCGCCATCTTCTACGCTCGCCGGAGGGGCGGGTTCCGCGGCATCATGCTCCTCGCTGGAGCCATGGCCTACTGGATAGCGATCGCGGCGAAGGTCGTCGTGAGCTACGCCGCCAGCGGCGCAATCCTGTCTGAGTTCGGGGGCACCAGCGTCGAATACGCTCTGTTCCTCGGGCTTCAAACGGTGGTCTTCGAGGTAGGTCTGGCCTACCTGGTCTCGCTCTTGATGTTCCGGAGAAAGAACCTGACATGGGGAGACGCGGTTCCGATGGGCCTCTCGCTGTCATTCTGGGAGAACGGGGTCCTTCTCGGCGCTCTTCCAATAGTGGAACTCTCGTCGATCTACCTCGTTCTGGCGGGAGGCGGAGGCGCCGCATCCACGGTCTACGGAGTGCTCAGCTCGGCCAGTCCCGGATACTTCTACGCTCCTTCGGTCCTGCTCCCCGGGGTGCTCCTCGGCACACTCGAGCGCCTCTCGTCCACCCTCGGCCACGCTTCCTGGGGCATCCTCTGCGTGCTGTCGGCCACCAGCGGCAGGAAGAGGTATCTGGCCTACGCCCTCCCCATGGGGCTCCTGGACTCCCTCGTGCCTTTCGCTTCGGGTCGGATCTACCTGTTCGAAGGAGCCGTCTTCGTCCTGTCCGTGCTCTTCGTCAGCGTGGCGGCCCGGTCATACAACTCAGAAAGGAGGCGCCAGCGAGAGGGCGCAGCCAAGGTCGGGAGCCCGGGTGCAGAGAGCGTCTCCCGGCCTTTCGGGCCGACTCCGTCCCCTGCCCCGCCCTGGGCTCGGGTGCCTAGGTCGTCCGGCTTCGCGCCTTTTCCAGAGCGTACAGGTGCGCGACGGTCCGCCTGTCGACATCCTGCGCGCTCAGCGGGACGCCCGGCTGGATAGGGTATGGGTCAGGGCACTTCACCTTGGAGACTGCCTCCGCCTCGCTCATCCCGCCCTTCAACGCGTCGCGGACCACGTCCACCCAGCTTCGGACGATGTCCGCCTGCTCGTCTAGATACTCTCGTGTGCAAAGCGGGCCGTGCCCCGGAACGACCACGTCTGCATCCAGCTTCCTGATCTTCTCGATTGACTCAAGCCACAGCTGGGGGTCAGACTCGTGGAGCCAGGACTTCCACCGGTGGAAGACCACGTCGCCCGTGAAGACGATCCTCTCCTCCGGGACGTAGACGGATATCCCTCCCGGTACGTGGCCCGGCGTTTCGAAGAGCTGGAGCGTCAGGTCGCCCTGGTGGATTTCCAGGCTACCGTTGAACGCGATGTCGGGCAGGCGCACCCTGTAGTTCTCCACCAAGTGCAGGCTGGCCGGATCGGAACTCTTCACGGCCCTCCTGACCTCTGCGGCCGTGAGCTTCGAAAGCTTCTCCTTGGTCTTTTCGTGGGCCACCAGGATTCCATGGAAGAAGTAGTCCCCCCTGCAGTGGTCCGGGTGTTCCTCGGTGTTGATCAGGAATCGAACCTCGCCTTTCTTGTCGACCTGCTTCCTCCACCTGACGGCGTCGGCGGGGCCCATGGGCGTGTCCACCAGCACGAGCCCGTCACCCGTGTTGATCATTCCGAGATTGCAGGCCACGACGCCCGTCTCCACCCACACGCTGTGGGTGACCTGCTGGATCATCGCTCGGCCACCTTGAGACTCCCCGTCGCCGGAGGCCGCCTAATGAGAGATGAAAACGCCATTTCTCTGCTCGGGCTCCGGCGCGTATAAAACCCTGATGGGGCGGGCTCCGATGGCATCTTAGGCATCAGGCTTAAATTTCCTCCACGATGGTTTTTGCACCAATGAGGAACGACACCGAGAAGCAGTCCATCAGGTGGTACGCCCAGAAGTGGCTCTTCGACAACACCATCGCCCTCCTGGGTCCCGAGGTCATAGCCAGCGGCGCGCTGAACAACACCTACGACAGGATCGGCTACGATGTCCTGCAGGAGGTTCAGCTGCTCAGGGCGCGGGTCAGGCGCTTCGGCGACCTCGGCAGGGAGGCGAAGAGGCTGGGGGCGCGGAGGGAGGCCTTCGCGAAGGAGAACGAAGCCCAGAAGCACTTCGTGGCCGCCAGGGAGAACTACTTTGCGGCGTCCCTGTTCTACGGCTCAGCCAGGTGGACGATCTTCGAGGAGGGGAACCCCCTGCTGCAGCAGCTGGACTCGAAGGTGACGGAATGCTACCAGAAATACGCCCAGTACGCGGACCACCCCGTCGAGAGGGTGAAGATACCTTTCGAGGGGAGCACGCTGCCGGCCTACTTCCACAGGCCGAGCGGCGAGGCGAAGAGGTTCCCTGTCGTGGTCGTCCTCCAGGGGATGGACAGCTTCAAGGAGCAGGGCACCCGCCTCTACGGCGACAGGATGCTGCAGCGCGGGTTTGCCGTCCTCGCCTTCGAGGGCCCGGGCCAGGGAGAGGCGGTGTCGGCCGGCCTCAAGGTGAAGGTCGACAGCTTTGACAGAGCGGCCAAGGCCGTCATGGACTATCTCGCCACCAGGAAGGACGTCTCCATGGACAGGGTGGGACTCTACGGCCTCAGCTTCGGAACCTACTGGGGGCCGAGGATGATGGCCAGCGAGCCGAGGATCAAGGCCGGCGCCTTCGTGGCCACCGCATCGATGCAGCCCGGAGGGGAGGCGGTCTTCGACTACAGTCACCCTGCCTACAAGCTTCGCCACATGTTCATGGCCGGATTCACGGACGAGGACAGGTTCGACGAGGAGTATGCTTCGAAGCTCTCGCTGGCGGGATTCGGGCCCAAGATCAAGAACCCTGTGATGTTCGCGGCGGGGGACGAGGACTTCCTCGCGCCCATAGAGAGCACCTACGAGTTCTACAAGACCATCGCCGGGCCGAAGCGCTTGGTGATCTACGAGGGGCAGCCCCACGGCGTCGGGGACCCGCAGCTCTCCAGCACCGTCGGCGACTTCTTCTCGGACCTCTTCGCCGGAATTCCGCTCGACAGCGGGATCACCCTGGTGGAGTCGGGCACCGAAAAGAGGCTCCAGCTCAAGGAATACACCCCGCCCTAGCGTCCCGGCCCGAGCCCCAGCAACGGATATATCGAATCCGGCCGCCAACGGGCGGCGTTGACCTATTCCATAGTCGCCAGGGACGAAAAGACCGGAGAACTCGGAGTGGCCGTCCAGTCGCACTACTTCTCGGTGGGCTCCATAGTGAGCTGGGCAAGGAGCGGCGTCGGGGCGGTTGCGACTCAGTCCAACGTTGAGCTGACCTACGGCCCCCTCGGCCTGGAGCTCATGGGCTCGGGCAAGAGCGCACCCGAGGCCCTCGACGCGCTGCTCAGGGCCGACCCGAAGGCCGAGCACAGGCAGGTGGCGATGGTCGACTCCGGGGGTCACGTTGCGGCCCACACGGGGACCATGTGCATCCCGTTCGCGGGCCACGCGCTCGGCAACCAGTGCAGCTGCCAGGCCAACATCATGCGGACGGAGAAGGTCTGGGGCTCGATGTGCGAGTCCTTCGAGGGGAGCGAGGGCTCCCCTCTCGCCGAGAGGCTCGTCGCGGCGCTCGACGCCGGGGAGGCCGCGGGCGGGGACGCGAGAGGCAAGCAGTCGGCCGCCCTGCTGACCGTGTCGAAGGACGCGGCGCCAAACTACTGGTCGGGGAAGCTGGTCGACCTGCGCGTGGAGGACCATCCCGATCCGCTGCCGGAGCTGAGGAGGCTTCTGCGCTACCAGAGGGGTTACGACTGGGTGTCCAGGGGCGACGACCACCTGGCCGCCAGGCGCTACGCGGAGGCTCTGACGGACTACAGGAGGGGGCTCGAGATCGTTCCCGAGGTCGAGGAACTGAGGTACTGGGTCGGGCTCGGGATGCTGATGACCGAGGAGAGGGACCAAGGGCTGCAGATGCTGAAGGAGATCCTCCAGAACGACCCTGGCTGGGTCCAGGTTACCCGGGGGCTGCTGAGCATCAGGTCCATGCCCATCGACCCCTCACTGTTCGAGGGGCTCATCTAGGGGGCCTGTATCGGTTATATCCACCGGCGCCGGTGCTCCTCTCGGATGCGCGCGACAACGAGCCTCGAGTACTCGGCGCTGGTCAGCTGCGTCGAGGCCAGCCTCGTGAAGCTCGGGTTCGGCCACCTGAAGAACGTCACGAAGCGCGTCACCGAATTCGAGGTGGAATCGCCCTGCCACTTCAGGGTGCTCGTGGAGGACGAGACCAGGGAGCGATACGGCTTCGCGCTGCTCAGGTCGGAGAAGAACGAGTCGGCCATTGAGATACTTAGGACTCTCGGGGCCACGGAGCCCGAGGACGACCTGAGGAGGAACGTCTCCGCGTTCGTCGCCGCTCTCAGGGAGGCGCTTCCCCAGGATCCCTGGAAGGGCTTCGGACCGTTCAGGTCGAGGTCGGAGAAGGTGAAGTGGTCGGAGCTGTCCGAGCGCGGAGGGGTCTGGGACAGTTGACGGGGGACGGCGAGAATCGGACCGGCACGGAGGGGGAGGAAGGCCCGACCCTGGAGGCGAAGGACTACCTCGCCCTGGTGATCGCGGCGCTCGAGACTGTTCTGCTGCCGCTGGTGATAGCCATCGTGGTCATCTTCGTCCTGCTGCTGGTCCTGCGCTGACCTACCGGGCTTCGACCGCCTGCTTCTTGGCGTAGTCTATGTTGTAGTGGCACTCCACCCAGTGCCCCGCGGACGCTTCCCTAAGTACGGGCGCCACTTCGACGCACTTCTGCGTCGCGAAGGGGCACCTCGGCCTGAACCTGCAGCCGGGCGGGATGTCGATGGGGCTCGGGACGTCGCCCTGCAGCGCGGCTATGTTCTTCCTCATGTGTGGGTCGGGTATCGGGGCCGAGGAGAGGAGGGCGTTGGTGTACGGGTGGCGCGGGCTTTCGTAGACCTCGGTCGAGTCGGCCACCTCGACCACCCTGCCGAGGTACATGACCGCGATCCTGTGGCACATGTACCTGATCACGGAGAGGTTGTGCGAGATGAACAGGAATGTGAGCGAAAGCTCGCTCTGCAGATCCTTGAGGAGATTCAGTATCTGAGCCTGGACCGACACGTCCAGCGACGACGTAGGCTCGTCCAGGATGACGAACTCCGGCTCCACGGCCAGGGCACGCGCTATGGCTATCCTCTGGCGCTGGCCCCCGCTGAACTCGTGAGGGAACCTAGCCAGGTGGTCCGGATTCAGCCCGACGAGGTCGATGAGCTTCTCGGCGGCGCGGTCGGCTTCGGCCCGGCTGTCAACAAGGTGGTGGATCCTCATGGGCTCCGTGAGGGTGGACCTCACGGACTGCCTGGGGTCCAGGGAGGCGTAGGGGTCCTGGAAGACCACCTGCATCTTGCGCCTGTACGGCTTCAGATTCCGGTTCTTCATCGGGGCGATGTCCACGCCGTCGAAGACGATCGCGCCCTTGGTCGGGTTGGTGAGCCTCATGAGGGTCCGGGCCACCGTCGTCTTCCCGCATCCCGATTCGCCGACCAGCCCGAGGGTCTCCCCGCGCTTCACTTCGAAGCTGACTCCGTCGACCGCCTTCACGTAGCCTTCGGTTCGGCCGAGAAGGCCGCCCTTTATCGGAAACCACTTGTAAAGGTCCCTTACCTCAAGAATGTTGTCTGGTTTGCTCACTGTTCTATCCTCCGTAGAGCAGGCAGGCCACCTCGTGCCCTTTCTTCGTCTCCACCATGGGAGGCTTTACCTGAGTGCACCTGTCAAATGCCTTCGGGCAGCGCGGGTGGAACCTGCATCCGGACGGCGGGAAGATGAGGTCCGGGACCGAGCCCGCGATTGACTCGAGCTTGATCGAAGCGCGGTCCGGCCTGGGTATGGCTGCCATCAGGCCCCTGGTGTAGGGGTGCTGGGGGTTTGCGAAGAGCTCCTCGACGGAGCTGACCTCGACGATGTTCCCGGCGTACATGACCGCCACTCTGTCGCAGACCTCGGAGACGATCGCCAGGTCGTGGGTGATGAGGACTATCGCCGCGTCTATCTCGTCCCGGAGCACCTTCAGCAGCTCGAGGATCTGGGCCTGGACCGTGACGTCGAGGGCCGTCGTGATTTCGTCGGCGAGAAGCACCTTGGGGTCCCTCATGAGCGCCATGGCGATCATCACCCTCTGACGCATCCCGCCGGACAGCTCGAAGGGATACATCTTGAATATCCGCTCCGGTTCGGGGAGACGGACCAGCTTGAGGTATTCGATGGCCTTCAGCCGGGCGAGCCTCTTCGCCTCCCTGCCTCCGAGCTTCGCGTCGGGCATGCCGATCCTCGCCTTCTCGGCCACGGCCTTCGAGTCGGACGGGTCGGCCCTGATCCGCGCGTCCAGCTCCCTGGCCTTCGTCTCGAGAAGCATCGACCTGTGCGTCTTCCTGTCGTCGGTCAGCGTCTCCGTAAGCTGCGAACCGATGGAAATCACCGGGTTGAGGTAGGTCATGGGGTCCTGGAACACGAAGGCGATGTCCTTGCTCCTGGCCCGGCGCACCTCGTTCTTGTCCATGTGGAGGAGGTCGCGGCCGTCGACGAGGACCGATCCGCTTATGACCTCGGCGTTCTCCGGAAGAAGGCCTGCTATCGCCAGCGCGGTGACGGACTTCCCGCAGCCGCTCTCGCCCACGAGACCCAGGATCTCCCCCTTGCTCACGTCGAGCTCGATCCCGTCCAGCGCCTTGACGTCGCCCGCGTAGGTGTGGAAGATCAGCCTGAGGTTGCTTATCCTGAGCGCCTCTGCCCCTCTCGACTGGTTAGGAGTTGTGGTCATTTGGTTCCAGCCAATTTTCGGTCTACCTTCGGAGCCTGGGGTCGAGGATGTCCCTTATGCCGTCCCCGAGGAGGTTGAAGCCCAGGGCGATCAGCAGGATGGCCAGCCCAGGGAATATCACGACCCACGGCGCGGTGACGAAACTGGACTTCGAAATCCCGATGTTGACGAGGTTCCCTAGCTCCGGAATCTGCGGGAGCGGCGAGAATCCCAGGAACATCAGGCCGGCGAAGGTCAGTATCACACCTCCGACGTCGAGTGTGGCTTGGACGAGGACCGGGTATATGGAGTTGGGAATGAGGTGCCGGAATATTATCCTTATCCTCCCAGCGCCCATGGCCCTGAGGGCTTCGACGTAAGGCTTCTCCTTCTCCCCCAGGATCTGCGAACGCGACAGCCTCACGTACGTGGGCCACCATATCACCAGGACCGCGACAGTCAGCCAGAAGAACGTCCGCTCGACGACAGTCGCCAGCACTATGGCGAACGAAAGGACCGGGAATGCGAAGAAGATGTCGGTCACCCTCAGCACCCCTTCGTCGATGATCCCCCCAGCGTAGGCGGCCACGGCGCCGAGCGTCACCCCTATGATGAAGGCCGCGCCCACGATTTCGAATGCGATGGTCAGGTCGGTGGGGAGCGAGACCACTATCATCGACCAGAGGTCCCTGCCGTAGAAGTCGGTCCCAAGAGGGTAGACCTTGCCGGCTGGGCAGGTGGCGATGTTCGCGATGTGCCAGTTGAACAGCGAGTTGTTCCAGCAGTTCTGGATCTCGAAGTTTGAGATCTTCCAGGCGTTGGCAGGGACCAGCAGCGGCGAGACGAGCGCGAGTAGCACAGAGCCGATCGCCAGGGCCGAGCCCAGAAGGACGAGGGGGTTCCTCCTGAGGAGGTGTAGCACGTACCTGAGTTCCGACCTCCTGCGCTTCTGTTCTTCTATGTCCAACCCACCCCTCTCAGTACCGGATCCTCGGGTCCAGCTTAGCGTAGATGATGTCCACGAAGAGGTTCGTGACCACGAGGATGAGCGCGGTCACGAGGATGTAGAGCTCCAGAAAGTTCACGTCGAAGTTCAGGGAGGCGCTCACAGCGGCGGCCCCTATCCCGGGCCAGGCGAAGACGATCTCGATGAGGACGACGCCGCCGAAGAGCGTGGCCACGATGAGGCCCGCGATGGTGACCGCGGGTAGGAGGGCGTTGCGAAGCGCATGCCTGTATATCACGACCCTCTCACGGAGCCCCTTGGACCTGGCGAGCAGCACGTAGTCCTGCCTCAGCGCCTCCAGCATGCTCGACCTGAGCACCCTGGTCAGTGCCGCGATCGTGGTCACGGCGAGGGTGAACGCTGGCAAAAAGAGGGCGACCAGCGAGTCCCAGAAGTAGGCTGGATTTCCCGAGAGTAGCCCGTCGAAGAGCGGGGCGCCGGTGTAGCTGTGTACCGTCCCCGGATTCGCCACGCAGATGGCGCAGTTCGTCGTCAGCGGGCCGGAGATCGGCAGGAGCCCGAGCGCGTGCCCGTTGAGGGGTACCGTGATGTAGAGGCCGAACACGAGCTGGAAGAGGTAGCCCAGAACAAAGATCGGCACCGAGTAGCCCAGGAGGGCGAAGAGCCTGGAGAGGTGGTCGGGCACCTTGTTGTTGTGGGTGGCAGACAGTATCCCGAGCGGCAGGGCAATCAGAATCGTCAGCACTGAACCCCCTATCGCGAGCTCGGCCGTGTAGCCGAACCTCCCTGAGAAGACCTGCCAGGTCGTCGTGCCCGTGCCCGCCAGGCCCGGGAGGAACGTGTAGCCGAAGTTTCCGTGGAGGGCCGTCCAGAGCCAGGAAAAGTACTGCTGATAGAGCGGCACGATGCACCCGGCCGCTCTGGAGGTAAAGGCGCTGAACGAGGGGCATGAGGCCGTCGCAACCCCAAGGGTCCTTGCCAGCTGCAGCTTCTCCAGAGGTCCCATCTTCGGCGTGATATAGGGCGCGAGCGCGGTCTCGGGAGGAAGCGGGCCGCGGAGGAGCCAGAAGACGATTATGCTCACTGACAGAAGCACGAAGACGGCTAGTATCAGACGCCGTATCACATACTCGTACAGCTTCAATAGGGGGGACCTTAATTTCCAGAGACAGCGATTTAAGGGTTAAAAATAGGGAAAGGCCCCCGACATCTAACCGATGTAGAGGGTCGCGAAGTATTCTGGGCCGCAACCGCCCGCCGTGTCTGTTGAGAGAGCCGCGTTGTAGTAGAAGCCGTGTATGTTCGACGTTAGTGCCATGTAGTTGAGTGGGTACTGCGTCCACAGGTACATCACCTCGCCGTTGGCAACGACGTTCATCTGGTGAATCGCCTGCAGCATCGCAGGGATGTTGTTCGTGGCGCTGGCGTCCTGGGTCTGGGCGAACAGTGTCGCCATGGCTCCCAGGTTCCATCCGTCAGGTCCTGGGTAGGTGTTCTGAGGCGCGTACATTGCGTTGGTGAAGTCGAGTACCCACGGGTAGTCAGCGAACCAGCCGAGGGCGTACATGTACAGGTGCGTCGGGATGGAGAAAGCCTCGTCGAGCAACTGACCAGACGGCAGTGGTACCACCGTCGCTGTCAGGCCCATGTTGTAGGTCGCGCTAACGTTGTTCACGTTGGACGCGATGGTGTCCAGTATTGCCTCGTCGACGCTGTCACCGGTCGCAAAGACCAGCGGTATCGTCTGCTGGACTGGGTTGGAGCACTGACCATTCGTGCCTAGAGATGTACAGCCGAAGCTGTTGTCGAAGAGTCCTGGTGGGGCGCTTGTCCCGTTGGTGAATGTGAAGGAGGTGATTGGGTTCTCCATTGCCTGAAGCAGCAGGTTCTGGACGTTGTCCAGGTTGTAGCTGTACTTCGGCACGTCGTTGGGGAAGAACGCTCCTGCAGGTGGCAGGTCTGGGGCCACCACGTTGATGGCCGTCTGTCCCAGCTTGTTGTTCACGGTGTCCATGATTTCGGTGATGTTCACGGCGTCCGCGAATGCCAGCCTAATTCGCAGGTCAGCGAATGGCTGGAAGCTGTAGTAGGAGCCGGTTTCGACGTTGGTGACGTTGGTGTCGAACGGGTCGAAGAGCGTGGCCAGGCCCGAGTAGGGCCCGTAGAGCGTGACTCCCTTCACGGTCGATACGAGCTGGTTGTTGTCTAGCCAAGCTGTCCTGTTTGCCAGGTCGTAGAGCGAAGTGGGCTGCGGGTCGACTACCATCGCCTGCCCCGACTTCGCCGCGTTCTGGATGTCAAGTTCCCTCGTGTTGGTGTCCGGTACGAAGTTGACGTTGACTGTCTTGATCTGCGGGTGGATGTTGCCTGCCGGCCCGCCCCAGTAGTTGGGGTTGGCAGTCAGGACGAAATTGTTGGTGTTGGAGCTGTAGCTGGTGATCGCGTATGGCCCCGTCCCTGCCTGTGAGCCGGAGTACGAGCCGTCCAGGTAGGTCGTGGCGCAGCCGCCTGGGGTGGACCCAGAGTTGCAGGTTGCGCTAAGGTCCTGGAAGTACTCGTTGATCTGGGTCATGAGGCCTCCGCTCAGGGTCGGGTACGGCAGCGTGTAGCCGTTCGAAGACTGAGTCCATAGGGCCATGTCGTGCTGCATGACGTAGGTCGGCGCCAGAATCGACGCCCACTCGCCAGCCATGAGGAATGGGAACGCCGCGTTCGGCGTCTGGAGGTTGACGGTGAATGTCGTGGGTCCGGTCACGTCGACGAAGTTCTCGCCCAACACTGCATTGACGTAGGCCTGGCCGTAGGTCTGCGCCATGCCGGACTGCTGGGTGCTCAGGCTCGTGTTCAGCAGCTGCTGGAGTATCCAGCTTGCCTGGCTGCCGTGACCCGTCGGAGTGCTGGCGTCCTCGATGAGGAGCCTGTTGAAGGAGAAGTATACGTCGGTGGCGTTCAGCGGCTCGCCGTCAGCGAAGTTGATGCCCGATCTCAGAGTGAACGAGTAGGTCTTGAAGTCCGCGGACGGTGTGTACGACTGCGCCAGCCACGGGATTACCGCCCCGGAGTTGGTGCCGTTGTACCAGAGGAGCTGCTCGTAGACCTGCTGCATGACTGTGTAGTCGTACGAGTAGTACGACACATCGGGGTCCATGTACTGAGGGGTCTGTGTGACCTCGTAGGTCAGCACGCTGGGCCCGCTGGAGGACGTTGACGAAGATGAAGTGGACGAAGACGACGAGGACGATGAAGACGAACCAGACGACGATGAAGAGCTCGATTGCGACGATGCCGATGACGATGATGAGGTTGTCGACGACGTCGTCGTTGACGACTTGCCCGTGGTGCTAACGTAGTAGACCGCGACTGCTGCTACGACGATGACGATGATGATGATTGCGACTTGAGCTGTGGAGATTGCGCGTGAGATTCCGTTTCGTGTTCCTATTTTCAACTTTCCGAGAACCGCCCAGCGTCGCTCCTCAGTATAAAAGTGTGCGCCCGTCTCGCATTTGCATAGTCTTGTGTTGAGTCCCGCCGCGTCCGTTTCGCGCTTTCACAATCCCGGGCGGCGCGCCTTTTCGTCCGCCCTTTTTTTGGCGATGGCCGTGACTTGTCGGTTCCGTTAGGGTCTAGACGTAAATACCCGACAGGGCGAAATTGCGCTCCTCTATGAGCAAGCCTGTAATGTACGACAAGAAGAAGTGGGATACTTCCACCGGGCTGGACTACGGCGGGGCGTCGCCGCTCGTCTTCACGGAGAAGTACGTCCACCACGACTTTCCGCCTCTCTTCAAGAACACCAAGCTGGTCTCCCAGTGCGATCTCGAAGGCAAGGGAGACGCGGTGCAGCTGGTGAAGGTGGGCCACTACATCTACATCTGCCACGCGTACAGCGGAGGATTCAGCGTGGTCGACGTCAAGGACCCGGCCGACCCTCAGGTCGTCAACTTCATCCCCACAGACAGCCCTCACGTCTGGAGCATAAAGTGCAGGGCCCTGGGGAACATACTCGTCGTGGCCAACGACTGGAAGTTCTTCGAGCCTGTGAAGTACCACGTCCACCCCGAATACCCCAACTGGCACATGAGAGGGCCGAAGGAGCCCATCCAGAGCGGGATCAAGGTATACGACATAACGAAGCCCGCGGAACCCAAGCTGCTCTCGTTCTTCAAGACCGGAGAGTGGAGCCCCGACGGAGGGGGCAACTACTGCCACCGGTTCTGGTTCGACGGGCACTACGCCTACATCGCGGCCGAGATGCCCGGCTTCTTCGGCGGCATCAGCGTGAACGTCGACCTTTCCGACCCCAAGAACCCCAAGGAGGTATCCAGGTTCTGGCGCACTGGCCAGCACGTCGCCGCAGGCGAGACTCCATGGTGGCCCATCGACATGTTCCCGGGCACCCAGATGCACCACCCGATCGTCCAGGGCGACAGGATGTACGCTGCCTGGTTCGCTCTCGGGGGCACGATCATCGACATCTCGAACATAAGGCTGCCCAGGCTGGTCTCGGAGTTCAACTTCAACTTCGGCGGCCAGAACCACACGTTCCTGCCGCTCAAGAACAGGCAGTTCGCAATGTTCATCAGCGAATACACCCACTCGTACATGCTGGACATCAGCGACGAGAAGCACCCGAAGGTCATCGCGACCTTCCCCAGACCTCCCAAGGAGCTCAAGGACAGAGGCGTGACGCCTCCGTGGGGCCCAGGCCTTCACAACGTCCACGAGAACCCGCCAGGGCCGGACTCCTTCAAGTCCGACGACAAGCTCTACGTCACTGCCCAGTGCGGCGGGCTGCGGATCTTCGACGTCTCGGACCCATACAGGCCTACGGAGACGGGATACTACGTGCCGGGCACCCCGAAGGTGTACTACAGCCCCTACGGGCTCGGCGGGCACAGCTCGGGTGTCGACATGCAGGACGTCTTTGTGGACAACAAGGGACTCATCTACGTCTCGCTGTCCAACGGCGGCCTCGAGATCCTAGAGTCGAAGTCCTAGAAGGCGCAACGATTCGCCAGGGCTGATGGCCCGGGCAGCGACCCGGGCCAACCCTTCCGTTTTCAAACGAGGCGAGCTAGTTTCCTGTAGATCCGGCGCTGTCCGCCTATTCGACGGGCTCCCAGACGAGCTCTGCCACCTCGAAGACCAGGCTGAGGTCGGTCGCCTTCACCGTCTCCGGGGTGATGCCCACGGGGATCCTGACTTCTCCGACCAGGCCACAGACCCTGTCGTTGAGCCAGCTGTACTTCGGGCTGTCGGAGACGTGCCTTGCGAAGCCAACGACGGGCAGGACGTAGCCCGCGCCGGGCCTGGGCTTGGCCCTGACGGGCCTCTTGGAGCCGCCGTACCCCTGGTAGTCCAGCATGATCGTCGCGGAGTCTTCGGTCTTGACGATTCCCTGCATGTTCAACTGGAAGGTCTCGTCGGTCCTCCTGTGCGGGTGGTTCATCCCCCAGACCGCGCCTTCGACGTCGCCTTCGCAGGTCCCTTCGACTGAGTAGAACCTCTGTTCTTCGGTCCCATTCTTGCCCGTGAGCTTGACGCCTTCGGCCTTCGGATAGTGGAACCTCACCTTGTAGATCGGCTCGAGTTTCATGCCGGGCGCCGGAGCCTGCGTGCATCAAAACGTTTCCCCGAAACCGGCTTCGCGCCCTCCCGACGGTTTCCGCGTTCTCGCGGATGAGAATCATGTGGGGCTCTTTAATACCGGAAACGGTCCGCGACGCTCGAGAATTGGCTTCCGTCAAGAGGATTGAGATAAACTACCGAGGGATATTCCAGAAGCAGCTCGCAAAGAAGATCGCCAACTACGTCGTGTACGTGGCGCACAGCGAGGGGAAGGTGGCCTTCTCCAACGGGCGATACAGCGACTCGCCTGAGAGGAACGGGGTCCCCTGCAAGTACTTCACATTCGTGTCGAGCGACCTGACCGAGGGGCAGCTGGAGGCGGTCTGCGGCTCGAAGATGGACATCGAGTCGGCCGACGTTTCGGTCGTCCTGGACGACACCATGGTCAAGGGGGTCGAGCCCTGGGCCTGGCACGGGATACGACCCGTCAACGAGAAGATCGGCCCGGGAGGGAAGATGATCGTCGTGACCACGAAGAGCCGCGGCGAGCTGGTCCGCTTCCTGGGCCGGAAGCCCTTCGCCTACGACCTGGCGCTCCTTGAGGGCGAGGCCAGCTTCTCCGGCCTCTGGGTCTTCAAAGACGACTCCACGGACGTGCGCGTGCTGGGCGCCATAGCCAGGGCGGACCCAGGGCTCGTGAGCATCAAGGCCGTCGAAGCCTACACCCGAAGCGCGTTCAAGGGGGAGAAGGCGAAGGCTGCGCGCCTGGCGCACGACTCTTTGCTCATGCACCGGGTCGAACCTTCGGAGGGGATCGACTGGCCGCACGCGCCCCCCCGCCTCCCGTCCTGGAAGGAGATGAGGGAGGGCCTCGTCGTCCCGGCCGTCTCAAGAGCATACGCGAAGGGGCCAAGAGGGCAGTCCAGGAGCACGACCTACCTGCGGGGAACAACCAAGAGCGCGAGGCCCGTGGTGAGGTTCGACCTCTGCACGAAGTGCACCCTGTGCTGGCTCGAGTGCCCCGACGAGTGCTTCGACCCGACGACCGACGGGCTCTTCGACGTGAACTACGACTACTGCACCGGCTGCGGCAAGTGCGCCCAGGTCTGTCCGGTGGAGGGCTGCATCGTCATGGTCGACGAGTTGAGGTTCGACAACAACGACAGCCCCTGGGAGCGGTACAAGATCGCCCCGGAAGACTACGTCGGCTGGGCGAAGAAGAGCGCGGGGGGCGACTACGTCCTGCACAATGTTGTCACTGGCACCGGGGTCCGAAGGGTCAAAGTGCCCGAAGGGAAGGGGAAGCGGTCATGACCCAGAAGGCACTCGGGGCGGCCTACGAGGCCGAAGAGCTCCTTACGGGCTGCCAGGCGGTCTCACATGCGGTCAGGCTGGCCGACGTCGACGTCATAGCCGCCTACCCCATCCGGCCGTACACGGAAGTCATGGACACCATCTCGAAGCTCATCGCTGACGGAAAGTTCGACGCCGAATACATCATCGCTGACAGCGAGCACTCCCAGTTCGAAATCGCAAAGCACGCGTCGGCGGTCGGCGCGAGGAGCTTCGCCGGGAGCAGCGGCACGGGCTGGATGTACGCCATGGAGGCGCTGGCGGTGACCGCGACCGACAGGCTTCCGGTGGTGGCACTGGTCGGGAACAGGGCGTTGGACGACCCAGGCGCCTTTGGGGTCGAGCACAACGACGCGCTGTCGGTGCGCGACCTGGGCTGGCTGCTCGTGTGGGCCGCAACGGCGCAGGAGGCGCTCGACACAACGTTGATCGCGTACAGAGTCGCCGAGGACCCCAAGGTCATGATGCCCTGCGCGGTGGCCATGGACGGGGCGTTTCTGACCCACTCCCAGCACATGGTCAGGCTTCCGTCCAAGTCATCCGTGAAGAAGTTTCTGCCGCCGTACTCCATGGGCAACCGCAGGCTGCATCCGGACAACCCAATCTCAATCGCTCCTCAGGTGAACGAGGACTGGGTGATGGAAATCAGGAGGCAGCAGTTCGAGGCCATGTCCGCGTCCGAGAAAGTGATCAAGGAGGCCTATCAGGAATACAACGGCATCTTCGGGACGGAGTACGACAACCCGTTCCTCGAGTGCTACAAGACAGAGGACGCCGCGACGGTGCTGGTTGGCATGGGGACCGTCGTCCAGCCGGCCAAGATGGCCGTGGACCAGCTTAGGGCCGAAGGCAAGAAGGTGGGCTTCGCTCGGGTCGTCTGGTTCCGGCCCTTCCCTGCGGAGGACCTCCGAAGGGAGCTCGCGTCGGCGTCGAGCGTGGGGGTGGTCGACCGAGACGTCTCGTTCGGCTCGCCGGACCTCGGAGGGGTGCTGTTCAACGACGTCAGGGCCGCCCTCTACCCCGCAAAGCGCAGACCCACGATATCCGGATTCATTGCGGGCCTCGGAGGGAGAGAGATATCAATCGACGACTGCGTGAAGATGTTTGCGGAGACGTCGGAATATGCAAAGAGGGGAGTCGGAAGCGTCTCCTGGATTGGGGTGAGAGAGTAGCATGCCAGCCCCCAAGGAAGCGAGAGACGGCTCAGACTTCGGGAAGATAAAGGGCGTCCACCTCGTCCCCGAGGAGGAGCTCTACACGTCGGGCCACAGGACCTGCGAAGGCTGCGAGTCGGCTCTGACAATGCGGCAGTTCATCAAGGTCGCGGGTCCGAGGACCATCGTGACGGGCTCCACCGGGTGCATGTACGTCGCGAACACTTCCTACATGACGACCCCCTGGGAGGTCCCCTGGATGCACACTCAGCTCGGCGCCGCGGGCGCCTCCGCCATCGGGACGGCGGCGGCACTGAGGGCGCTTCAGAGGAAGGGCAAGGACGCGAGGGAGAAGGTGAACGTCATAGCGTTCTGCGGCGACCTCGGCGGCGGGGACATGGGCCTCTCAGGGATTTCCCGCGCCCTCCAGACCGACTACGACCTGCTCGTGATCCTCTACGACAACGAATCGGCGGCCAACACGGACATCCAGGCGACCGGCCTCACGACGTGGGGGGCGCAGACCACCTTCACTCCCACCGGGTCGGCCGACAGGGTGAACCGGGCGTCGATGCGTTGGAAGAAGAACGTGGCCGCCATGCTGGCGGTGGGGCACCCGAACGCCCGATACGTGGCCACAGCCTGCGCGACCTTCCCGCCGCTGGACTACATGAACAAGGTGAAGAAGGCGCTAGCCCTGGGAGGGCCGACTCTCATTCACTCGCTCGACCCTTGCCCGAAGGGCTGGGACTACCACCCGCGCTACTCGCACGAGGTCGGCGAGTTGGCCGTTAGATGCGGAATCTTCCCCCTCTGGGAGCTGACGGACGGCGTCCTGAAGTACAACTACGACGCTCGGAAGAACAGGAAGCCGGTGAAGGAGTATCTCGAGTGCCAGGGGCGGTTCTCGCACTTCGAGCAGAGCGACGTGGACTTCGTGCAGTCGAAGGTGGACGAGATGTGGGACTCCTGGGAGGTGCCCGGGGTGCTCCCGGTCAAGACGGGTGCGGTCCGGCGTCCGGCAACCTGACGCTCAAAGGGACCTCAGAAGGACAGGAAGGGCAGCGTGGTCGGCCGGGGCTGACGAACGGGTTAGGTTTAGGCTGAAAGTATATGAGCCAGAATTTCGGAGCCAGACCAATGTCTCCGAAGTCCTTTCACAAGGAAGAGATCGAAGGCAAGACAGTCATAGACAGCATGGGGAACGTGCGGGGTAAGATCAAGGACCTCATCTTCAGCCTCGACGGCAGCGTAGCACTAATCATCGAGAACATGGAAGGAGGAGAGGCGAGGGTGCCTCTGACCAAGGTTCTGGGAATCTCCGACTACGTGATTATGAGGACCGACGTCGCTCCCGACGTATCGATGCCTCCGATGCAGGCCATGGCGAGCCCTCCGATGGGTTCGGCGGCGCCCTCCTTCGCGGGAGTCGGCGGCCCCATGGCTTGCAAGTTCTGCGGCACGCCCATACCGGCGGACTCGACCTACTGTCCTGGCTGCGGCCGATCCAAAGTCTGAGCGCACCGGCAGCTTACAGACAGGGCCTACGGCACTTGCTGAAAGTGGCAGCCGTGAGACGGTCGGCCGATATTGTTTAAATAGTAAACAGCGGCCTCGAGGCTTCTCGGATTTGAAAACCGCTAGGCTTTCACAGTCCGCAGGGGTTTTGATGCTGATCGTCTTCGCCGTCAACGTCTACCTCGGTGCCTACGACACCAACCTTGCGAACAACAGCCCTCACTACTACGCCAATTGGCTCATCGCCGTTGTCACGCTGGTGGCCGCGGTCATCCTCATCGCCAAGCCCAACAGCAAGCGGCTCGTGGCCATCGCGGGGGTGCTGTGGCCCATAGTCTATGCGCTGGCACTCGCAGGCGACGTGTACACCAAGATGTGCGCCGGTGCGAGCGCGGAGAGCTGCTGGCCAAGCAAGACCGCCGCCCTCGACTACCTCATCCTGAACCAAGGGACCATCAAGGGAGCTCCGGGCTACGGTTGGAAGCTCGCCCCGGTCATGCCAGTAGCCATAGTCCTGCTCGTCTTGATATTCATCCTCTCGGTTGCGGCAGTCCTGGCCGCGCCGAAGATGATGGACACAATGCAGCCGAGCCCGCAACCGGCCGCGCCGAGCACCCCTCCAAGCAGCGCACCGATGTGACCGCAGCGAAGGCAACGAAGTCGGGCGTCTCCGACCCCGTCCCGCCCAGAAAGGGCTAAAGCACGAGTAGCGGAGACTGTGCTCGTTGGACGGTCCAATCCACACCGAGCGGTACCGGCTGAAGCCTGGCCGACAGATGAATCTCGAGGAATGGGATCCTAACGACTCTTCCGGCTTTGAAGGGGACGACGCGGCCGCATCCGCCGAAATGGCGAAGCTGAGGAAGCGGCTGGACGAGCTCCAGGAGATGCTCTTCATCGAGGACGCCCGGAGCGTCCTCATCGTGCTGCAGGGCATGGACACGGCCGGCAAGGACGGGACCATCCGCAAAGTCTTCGAAGGGGTGAACCCTGCCGGAGTGAGGGTTGCACACTTCAGGGAGCCGGGCCCCGAGGAGCTGGCTCACGACTTCCTCTGGAGGGTGCACAGGCAGGTGCCCGCCAAGGGCGAGCTCGTGATATTCAACAGGAGCCACTACGAGAGCGTCCTGATCGAGGAGGTCCACGGGCTCATCAGCGACAAGACCTGCCGGAGGCGCTACAAGCTGATCAACGACTTCGAGCGTCTCCTCACGGAGGGCGGTACCACTGTGCTCAAGTTCTACCTGAACATAGACAAGGCCGAGCAGAAGAAGCGCCTCGAGGAGCGACTTTCGGACAGGACCAAGAGGTGGAAGCTGAGCCCCTCCGACCTGGCGGAACGGAAGCTCTGGCCGGAGTACGCGAAAGCCTACGAGCACGCGCTGGGGAAGACCAGCACGGACTGGGCTCCATGGTACGTCGTCCCGTCGAACCACAAGTGGTACAGGGACCTCGTCGTTGCCGGGGTAATCGTCAAGGCGATGGAGCGGTTCAACCTGAAGTACCCGCCCGGACCGAAGGACGCCGGGTCCCTCAAAGTGAAGTAGCCCCCCTTCGGGTGACTGCGGTATCGCCGGGACAGCCTCTAGCCCAAGACCGTGACCGTTCCGGTCATCCACGGGTGGAAGAGACACCTGTAGCCGTAGGTCCCAGGGTCGGTGAAAGTGAACGAGTAAGTCCCTCCCGGCGCGATGGTGCCGGACGACATGCTGCTGTTGTCCCCGGTCACCGTGTCGTACGCTATGGAGTGGCTGACCCAGGTTACCGTGTTGTTCACGCCTATCACGACCCTGATGTTCTGGGGAGAGTACTGCCAGGAGACGGGCGTCTCCGCGATGTAGACCACGGACGACTTGGGTGACGTCGTGGCAGGCTGGAATGCGACGGCGACGGACGTTGCCCCGAAGTAGACGACGAGAACGACGATCAACATGGCAGACGTGGCGGGCACGACCAGCCTCCCTCCTCTCGCTGGCTTCTTCGGCGCTCGGACGGCGGGAGGCCCTCGCGTCACCGCTCCGGAACCCTGGAGCCAATCGGGGTTCCTATACAGGACGTATGCGACTCCGACAAGAAACACTCCTCCCGTGACGAGCAGTATCCAGCCCAGCAGGGCCTGTTGGCCCAGGGAGTACAGGGGATAGACCTGGATGTTCCAGGGTGAAATCAGGACCACGGCGTAAATCATGTGGCCGAAGAACGCCAGCAGGAGCGCTCCGATCTTCGCCGAGTCCGAAAGCCCGATGACCGACGCGCCGATCAGGAACCCCCCGACGAAGAAGGAGAAGTGCTCTGCGGCGTGGACCAGCGGGTTGAGGACGGCGTCGTCCCAGGGGCCCGGCAGATGCCAGTAGACGAAGACGACGCACACGACGGCGAGCGCCGCGAGCCCGGCCGGCCTCCCTCCGATCGCCCGCAGGCTCCCCCGCTGGCGGAGGGGGTAGGCCACCATGAACCCGGATGCCACGATGAGCACGTGCTGGAGCATGTGGAGCGAGAGGTTCACTTCGGAGATGTCGTCGAAGGGGGGGAACACGACGCAGAAGACGAAGAGCACGAACCCCAGGAACTCGACCGAGCCCAGAGCCCTCTTGAGTAGCTGCCCGCGCACGGTGGCTCGCCTGCCGAAATCCGGGCCGCTAATTAAGAAGTCCGCACTCGGCCGCCCTCACTTCGGTATCAGCGGGAGGAGCAGGCAGGAGACCTCGTTGGCCCCGGTGTAGATCTCCGTGGTCCCGTTGAACACGTCCTTTGGCCGGTTGAACGGGTCGTTGTGGAGGAACGGGCCGGATCCCTTCCACTTCTCCTTGGACTCCTTCCGCTCGAAGTCCCTTCCCTGCACCGTGAGCGCCAGGTGATGGCCCGCGGGCAGAACGACGCAGGTGGGCCAGAGCTCCACGTTCAGCTCGTAGACCATGCTGGGGTTCAGCTTCCGCACCTCGTCGTGGGTGTGGTACGGCCTGTAGGCCCTGGAGCGGGCCGCGTCGATCTTCCTGTGGGAGGCGCGGAGCCAGCCCTGGGACAGGGGCGTGTGCGAGTCCATGGCTCCCCTGAAGTCCACCTCATTCCCGCCCGGGCCGAAGGCCCTGAAGGTGAGGAAGAGGTCCGCGTCTTCGGTGGACGACGATACGTAGAGCCGGGCAGCCATCGGGCCGGTGATCTCCGTCTTCTCCTGCAGCGGCGCCGACGCGAAGGTCAGTCCGTCCCCCTCCGCCTCGAAGGCCAGCTTCCCCGGACGCTCGGGCGGGCCCCAGGTGAGCGTCTGCCCCTGAGCCCCGAGGTAGATCCTTGTCCAATTAGTCCTTGCCAGGGGCCACTCGTTCTCCTTCCGCTGCTCGAAGTGGTCCACGTAGCGCACGGTCAGAGCGACGCGGGGCTCGCGATCCCACCCATTGTCGGCACCCTTCAGGAAGTGGTCGAAGAACCTCTTCTGGAGGTCGAGGCCGTACTCTGAGTAGAAGAGCTCCTCGTGCATGCCGACGTGCACCTCCAGCCACTTCTGACTCGAACCTGCCAGGACGAACCCCTCGAAGTTGCCGCGCGCGTGCAGTCCGAGGCCTCCCCAGTTCGCGGCCGAAAGGAGCGGCACCATCACCCTGCCGAGGTCGGGCGTCCTCGAGTGGAAGAACCCGTCCTCCAGGCTGTGTCGTCGCAGCTCGTTGACGTAGTCGACCCGGTTCGCCTCCAGCTCGGACTCCGTCAGGGTCTCGGGCCCTGCGACCCAGTCGTTGAGCCAGGGGTCCTTCCAGCCCCGGGAGCCCTTCCCGTGCTGCCTGTCGAGTATGCGGAGGGGGTACCAGAACTCCTTGAACACGTTGCTGAATATGCCGCCGTGGTAGCTCTCCTCGCGATAGAAGTCGGAGGCCCCCTCCCAGGGGATGATGGCCGCGAGGTGACTAGGCTGCAGGGCTGCCACCATCCACTGGTTGATGGCGTAGTACGAAATCCCGCACAGCCCCACCTTGCCGCTGGTCCAGGGCCTGGTCCCGGCCCACTCGATGCACTCGAAGTAGTCCTGGGTCTCCCGGGCAGAGAACATGTTGAGATAGCCCGGCGAGCGGCCCATGCCCCTCGAATCCACGTGGACCACGGCGTAGCCGAAAGGGACCCAGCGCTCAGGGTCGACGGTTTCCCAGGTCACATAGCTGCAGCTGGAGTGCTTCAGCACATCCGGGTGCTCCTCTACCACCCGCTTCCATTCGGGGGCGTATCCGGCCTGGAAGGGAAGCCCCTTGCCGTAGGGGCCCATCGCCATGACGACGGGCGCCTTCGCGTCGCCCTCGGGGCGAAACACATCCGCCCTCAGGACAAGGCCGTCGTCCATGGTTATCCCCACGTCCCGCTCTATGATCATCGACTCGGAGGCCCCGAGCGGTGTTCTAAGGTTTGCCGCCGAACATCCGGGCCGATCCCGGACTCGTCTTCACTGGATGGGTTCCAGTCTCGAGACCGTGGGGCGAAAGCTCGCGGGCAGGTCCAGATCCTCTGCGCTGCGCACGCAGAACTGCGGACAGGGGCCGAGGACCATCTGCCGCCTCCACAGGTCCGATTTACGGTCGCCGAGGGCTTTTGACACCTCGCCGTAGTAGGACCTGTATGGCGGGCCGATGGGCTTCTCGATCCAGGTGGAGTATCGAGCCAGACTAGGCTCGAAGTCGCCCATTACGAGCCTGAGTATTCCGCCCGCTCCCTTCTGGTAGTCCTTGGCGATGGAATCGTGAGGCTCCTTGGTCTCGCCTTCCACGGCTGCGTCGTTCAGGACGCCGAGGGCGTGGAAGCTTTCGACGATGTACCAGTCCTCGTAGGTCCTACCGGGCGCGGGGCTCCAAGGGACCGCTTCGGCCCGGAAGCTGAGAGCCTCCACGAGGCCCGATGGCCTCGCGCCATTGAGCGACCTCATGAAGGAGGCGAGCTTGGTTTCATAGTCCCGCAGGGCCACCTCGGGGCGGGGCCAGTGCCAGAAGACATAGGCGAGCCGCGGCTCCACACTTCGCCAGACACCCGCTGCGGTAATAAGCCATTCGACTGAATCTGGCTCGGCACCCACCAAAAACCATTAGTAGAGGCGAGGCGGTTCAGAGATCCGGCTTGGAGCGAAAGAGGCGCGCGGGGATGGCCCACCTTCTGGCGGCGGCGGCCGTCATCATCGCGATAATCCTGATCCTGTGGATACTCGGAATACTGTAGTTAGTGGTCAGAGGTCAGAGTCGCAGAAGGCGCTCGGCGTTCAGGTGAGCTATCGCCTCCCTTTCGCTGGGAGATACCGGCAGCTTCTCGAGGAAGGACCTCGCCTTCGCCATCGACCCGAAGGGGTAGTCGACTGAGAACATGATCCGGCCCGCCCCGACTTCCTGCAGAAGCTCGAGGAAGGTCGGCAGATAGTTGAACCCGCTGAACGTGTAGCTGAGGTTCTTTCGAAGGTAGTCGCCTATGGGCCGTTCGAGCTTTGTGACGCCCGTGGGCATGACGCTGTCCAGCCGCTCCATCATGAAGGGGAGCCCTTCGCCGAGGTGGCCCACCAGAAGCTGAAGCCTCGGGTACCTGTCGATAGCACCGCTCAGGATGATTCTCAGGACGTGCACGGCCGTCTCGATGTGCCAGCCCCAGCCGGCAGCCGCGAAGCGGGCCGTGACCTCTGCGGAGTGATTCCCCTCGTAGTACGTCCGGACTACGGGCTCGGGCGGGACTGCTGGGTGGATGTAGAGCGGGACGCCAAGCGCTTCGGCCCGCTCCAGTATCGGCCAGAAGTAGCGGTCGTCGAGGTAGCGGCCCCGGCAGTGACCGTTGATCAGCGCCCCCTTGAAGCCATGCCCGCGCACCATCCGCTCCAGCTCGTCCGCGGCGGCCTCCGGGGCCGGAGTCGGCACGGCTGCGAATCCAAAGAGGCGAGAGGAGTGGCGCCCGACGGCCTCCGCGAGGAAGTCGTTCGATTCCTCCGCCAGCCTGGTCGAGTCGTCCGCGTCGAGCTGCTCGACCCCTGGAGAAAGAAGCGATAGCACCTGGGTGTCTATTCCGGCCGCGTCCATCTCCGCTATCCTGGAGTCGTCTAGACCTGAAAGTCGATCGATAACGTCCTCGGTGAACTGGCTGAGCCTGCCGAGTTGCTGGCCCGGGCCCTTCATGAATCCGGGCGAGACGAAGTGCTCCTCGAGCGTGATTGTCCTCATTTCTTCGACGTCCCTGGAGGTCGCAGGTTGCGCCGGCGGCTCGCGGACTTAAGCTCCACCGTCATCGGTCAACCTCTTCCGGAGTCCGCGGTCCTTCCTAGCGCTCGACGACGTGCTTCTCGGACCACTGGTGTCCGCAGTGGTGGCACCTGTATTCGTACTGGAACTCCTCGACGGTGACGGTTATGGGCCGCCCCTCCTCCAAGATGACCGGAACGCCCGCAGGTTCAGACGGCTCGAAGACGCCGACGGAACGCTTGACCTCCTCGGTTCGGCTCTCCGCATCCAGAAGCTTCTTTCCCACCAGACGGATTTGAAAGCGGCGTCCGCAGGCGGGGCAGTGTCTGAAGAATATCCTGATCTCGGACAACCGTTTCCTTCCGACGCCCGGGCGGTTATTATGGCTTGTCTCCCGTCCCATGCAGGCCGTCCCCTGCGGAACCCATGAATCCCGGCCGGTCGGGTGGTGGCTGACCGTCCATCCGAAAGGACCGCTTACCTTTACATGGCCCGATGCAAAGTCTCCGCGGAAGGCAATGGCGGAGGGTCGAGTTTCATCGGGGCTTTTGTTCAGAGCCGTCGCCGGTCTCCCTCCCGATGGCAGGACGACAGGGGCACGCGGCCCTCACAAGTACTGGCACTACCTCTTCGTCGTGGCGGTGCTGACCATGATCCTGAGCGTGCTGGCGCTGCTAAACGCATCCTTCCGCTTCAACGAGCTCTCCCCCTACAGCTTGAGCCAGGGAGGAGGGTCGACTTCGATCCTTACTGCAGGGTACCTGGGCATGTTCATCAGCATGGCCATCCTGCCGATTCCGGACTACATCCTCGTTCCTGGCTACGGGTACCTCTGCTCGCTGGGCGTCTTCGACCCAGTGACCACGTTCCTGGTCTGCCTGGCCGGGGCGGTCTTCCCGCTGGAGTACGTTTGCGGGCGCTTCGCCGCCCGACCACTTCTCGTGAAGGGCCTCTCGCTCTTCCGAATATCAGAGAATGACATCCAGGTCGCGGACGACTGGCTGTTCAATCACGGAAGGTTCTCCATTTTCATCTCGACCTTCATACCGTTCTTCTACACGGTCGCGTCGCTCGCCGCGGGCACGCTCAAGATGAAAGCGGCCCCGTTCCTTGGAGCGAGCACTGCGGGGTTCGGGGTCAGGTACGTGTTCCTGGAGTACGTCGGCTTCTACAGCATCTACGTGTTCACCGCCTCCTTCGACTATTCAGAGAGAAGTTACTTCCTCCTGGCCCTGATGATCTCTTCAGCCTACGTGGGAGTGCACATGCTCAGGACCTACTGGGCTGCCGCGAGGACGGAGTCCGCCGACGTCCTGCGATGACCATATCGCGCCGTCCACGGAATCCTGCGAGTCGTCCCGGGTACTTCCAATGGAAAGGTGTCCCGGTTGCCCTTCCCGCCTGAAGCGTTTAAAAGAAACGGACCGGTCTCGCATCCTCTGAGCTGAAGGCGAGGCCAGTAGCATGAACACCAGGAGGCGGCTCTTCTTCTCGGCCGTGATAGCGAGCCTGGGCGCCTTCGTTGCTTCGGTGCTGTCCTTCCTCGGGCGGATGTCGACGAGCGGTTCCGCGGGCTGGGGCCAGTACGGCGGCTTCGAATTCGTCTACGTAGGCTGGCAGAATTCCCCTCAGGCCCCGGAGGTCTACTTCGGGATTTCGTTCACCCTCCTTCTCATCCTGCTCTGTTGCACCGTCCTGCTGTCGAGGCTACCACGACCGGCGAAAGCCGTCGCCGTGGCGGCGGTCCTGCTCTTCGTCCTGAACGCCTTCTACATCTGGACGTCGGACATCCTCTACCCGCAGGCCAACGGCCTCCAGGTCTACGTCGTCGACTCTGTGCTGGTCTTCGTCTCGGTCGTCACGGGAAGCTGGGCAGACTTCGGCATGAAGTTCATCGACTTCGGCCTCCCTGCCCTCGCCGTCGGCGTCGGCCTCTGCGGCATGACGCTGGGAAAGACGAGGTTCGATCGGGCGATGGGATTCTTCTCCTGGTCTTCGCTGGCCGTGTTCCCTCTGGCGCTGGAATGCCACTATGCTGGCTACGGGTACATGGCTGTGACGTCGTACTTGGGCCTTTCGAAGTCTCCCCTGCACCTCGTCACGAACGACGTGCTGCTCTACCTGTCGGGAGCCATCCTGGTTGTCTCCTTGCTGTCGGTCTTGGTCAGGGCGATTCGGCCTCTCTCGGGAACCGGTGCCGTGGGCCGGAATCTCGCGGTGGCGGTCGACGCTTTCGGACAGCCAAAGGGCGAAGCGGGATCAATTCGGGGCACCGAGAGAAAACCTTAGGCAATCGTATGGCGCAGGCGCGCGGCGAATTCATGCGGGACACTCGAGAGGTGACCGAAGGTTGGCGCTCGCGGCCTGTGGTCAGACCGGCGAGGTCGAATGACGCTGTCGCCCTAGGTGCCTTCTTCATGCAGTCCTGGGAAGAGTCCGGCCCGGGGTCGCTCGGATTCACCGGAGCGAACGAGGACGCGATAAAGGTGATCGCCTCCCAGGAGTTCCTCAGGAAGAGGTTGGCGAGCCCAAGGACGAGAATGGTCGTCGCCGAGATTGACGGCCGAATCGTGGGGTTCGCCAGCCTCAGGCTCGCCGACCGGGGAGGGGCCGAGCTCTCGGGGATCGTGGTCCGACGGAGCGAGTCTGGTAGGGGGCTCGGGAGCAGGCTTCTGAAGAAGGCGGGCGACCTCGCCGCGAAGGCCGGGTTCGCGAGGCTGGGCGTCAAGACCGAGGCCTTCAACGCGCGGGCCATTGGCTTCTACAAGAAGAACGGCTTCCTCGAGATGAGGAAGACCACCGAGAAGGTAGGGAGGGAGGCGGTTCCCATAATGATCCTCGAAAAGAAGCTGAGGTGAGCTGCGTCTGCATCCGGCCGCCGTCACGGGCCGGGTCCGCTCCCGTGGTCCGGGCTGGAAGGCGCTCTGCGTTTCAGCCGCTTCAATGTGCCCCAAATGGATATGTAGCTTGAGCTCCTGGCCCGGGCTGTATGTCGAGTCCTGAAGGCATCAAGGAGGAGCTGGGATGGTGGGACGTCATATCGAAGAGCTTCGATGTGTACCGGCAGGACTATGTCAAGTACCTTGTTCTGTACGTCGTGGTCGGCGCCATCCTCGGGGTCGCTACCACCCTTGTTTCGAGTACGATCCCTCGTCCGGCGATACCGGCGAACCCGACCATTGCCCAGACGTTGAGCAGTGCCGGATACTCCCTGACGATCGCGCTCGTGACCCTCGTCCTCGCATTGATCCTCTACCCGATCAGCGTCGGGAGCTCGATCAAGATGGCCTCGGACAGGATTGGCGCAACGCCAACGGACCTCGGGGCCGCCTTCCGTCACTCGCTCTCCAGGATCGTGAGCTTCTGGATAGTAAGCATCGTCGTAGGCATCATCGTCTCCCTCGGGTTTATCGCGCTCGTAGTCCCGGGGATAATTCTGCTGATAATGTTCTCGCTCGTCATACCCGTGGTGATCATAGAGAACAAGGGCGCGCTGGACAGCTTGGGCAGGAGCCGCGAACTGGTGGGCCACAGGTGGGCCAAGACCTTCGTCATCTTCCTCGTGGTCGGAATAGGGATCGCCATCGCGAGCCTCGTCGTGGACTTCATCACGAGCTTCTTCGCGCCGGCACAGACGGTGGTCGGAGACATCCTAGAGGCATTCTACATCCCCTACCTTCCCGTCCTGCTTACGGTCTACTACTACTCCAATGTGGCGAGGACCCAGCCGCCCCCGCCCAGCCAACCGTCGGCCTGGCTGGGGCCCAACATCCCCGCACCAGCCACCGTCGCTTCAACGGTGAAGTACTGCCCCAGCTGCGGGAACCCGCTGACTACTACCGCGGCCTACTGCCCCAACTGCGGCGCCAAGCAGCCATAGCGGACGCGCTGACGGTCGGCGGCGACGTCTTCCGTTCCTGTCGGATCCACCGGGAGCCGCCCGTTCACAATACAAAGCAGACAAACGCCATTCGGAGAAGGCTTTTTCTCGCGGGAAGCAGGGGCCTAGAACGAACAGGCTTTGAACGGCAGGTTCGTCGTACTCGGGTTGCTCTTCGTCGTCGTCGGCGTTCTCTTCATACTCTACCCCAACGTGCTCCTGTCCCCTACCCACGTTTCGGACAGGACCGATCTGGTAAGAATCGCCCCGGGGAACTACTCCGCGCTCCACCAAGCGGTGGGACCGACACAGTCTCTGTCAGTAACGCTCACGTCCAGCCCGCAGCCGGTGGACTTCTTCCTGATGAACAGCAGCAACTTCGCGAGCTGGACGGCGAAGGGGAACCCGCCGACCGACATCTACCCTCAGTATTCGAAGCTGGGCGCTACCAGCTTCTCGTTCCAGGTACCCGGTGCGGGGTCGCCGGCTAACTACACGCTGGTCTTCCTTTCGACTTCTCTGAGCGCGCCGAACACCGTGGAGGCTCAGCTCGTGGTCGACAACCAAGTGGGCTTCTTCCAGGCGAATCTCGTGCCAATCATAGTGTTGATTTGCGGAATCGCCCTTGTGGCCCTCGGCGCCACGAGGAAGGGGAAGGTCGAGGAGAAGCCGCCTGAAGAGGAAGTGAAGGAGGCCAGCCAGGGGAGTGGACTGATGGGATTGTTCGGCGGAGGATCGTCCCAGCAGCCTGGCCGGACCTGTCGCTACTGTGGGGCGAGCGTCGAGGAGGGCGCTGCGTTCTGTCCGTCCTGCCACAGATCTCAGCCGTAGGATCCCTCAGAAAGGCCGCTCTTCGCCAGACCTTCGAGGAATACCACGCACAGGTCAGAGCCCTTCCACAGTGCCTTGGGCGGGTCGGAGACCAAACCCGCATCGACCAGACACAGGGATTCACTCAGCGGTCAGGCCATAGTGACCCAGAGCGTGCCTGTACTGCTCCGGGGTCATGACCGAGCCGAACGCTCTCTGGACCACTTCGCTGAGCGCTGGGTGGATGTGCATCGCAGCATTCATCGGGCGCGCGCTCCGGTCCTGCGTGTACATCAGGTTGACTATCTCCTGAATGAGAATGGACGCGTGCGGCCCGACGATGTGCGCTCCGAGTATCCTCATGCCCTCCCGCTCTAGGATGACCTTGACGAAGTAGTCCTTCACGTTCATCGCCTCGCCCTTGGCGGTGTCCTCATACCTCTGGAACCCGATAAAGATTCCATCCTCGCCAAGTTCCGCAAGGGCCTCGCGTTCGCCCATTCCCGCGCTGGCAACCTCTGGGTAGGTGAAGACGGCGTGCGGGACGGCGTGGTAGTCCAGCTTGACCCGCCTCTTCAGCACCGCATTGTAGTACAGGACCTCCGACTCGTAGTTGGCGACGTGCCTGAAGAGATACTTCCCATCCGCATCGCCTAGGGCCCAGACGTTGGGCTGCGAGGTCTCGAGGTACTCGTCTACTTCGATCCAACCGTCTTTCGTGAGCCTGACCCCGCCCTTCTCTGGTCGCAGTATGTCGTTGACCGGCCCCCGACCCGCCGCGACGAGAACCGTCTCGGCTTCAACGTCGACCCGTGCTCCGGAGGATCTCTCGGTCGCCACCACCTTCTTCAGGTGGTCGCTGGTTGACTGGACCGCCCGCACCTCGTGGTTGGTCATTATGGCCATGTGCTTGCCCATCTCCCGCTTGACGAGGCCGGAGACCTCCGGCTCTTCCTCGGGGAGGAATCGCGGATTCCTGCCGATTATCGTGACCCTGGAACCGAGCGCGGAGAAGAAGTGCCCGAATTCCGCTGCGATGTACCCTCCCCCGATGATCGCGATGCTCCTCGGCAGTTGCTTCAGCTCCATCCGCATGACCGAGTCGCTGGTGTGGTACCCTGCGGCCTCCAGGCCATCGACCTTCGGGATTATGGGCCTCGACCCAGTCGCCAGGAAGATTATGTCCCCGCGGATGCTCTCATCGGCCACCCTCATCTCGTAAGGCGCCACGAACTCAGCGGGTGCGTGGTAATAGTCGATGTTCTCGGCGCCGGAGAGCCCTTCCCTTATGGAGTCGATGTCTTTGTCTATGAGGGCTCTCATCCGCTTCATGATCTTCTCGTAGCTCACTTCCTTGACTTCAACGTCCATCCCGAGCTCCCCGGCTCCGTCCAGGGTCCTCACCAGCTCCGCCGGATAGAGCATGATCTTGGACGGTATGCAGCCCCTGGTGAGGCAGATGCCTCCAGGCTCGTCCTTGTCGATAACCGCGATCCTGATCTTCGGGTTCTCCTGGATCATGGCATCGACGATGTTCATCGCGGAACCGCTGCCGACTATGATCAGATCGTAATGCTTCAATTGGGTCCGACCACGGAATGCGCCCCCTCCACCGGAGGTGCGCCGGCACTCGAAGCTCCGAACGTCATAAGCCGAGTCGCCTCATTGCTGCTCATGACCGCTAACCTTTCTTCATCCTCACGAACCCAACGAGGCCGTCCCTGAACTTTATGCTGGCGTGGCTGCCGTTACAGAAGGGTTTGTTCGCGGATGCCCCGCAGCGGCAGAGCGTCATTCTGTTCCGTATCTCATATGGGGTGCCATCCTCCGACTCCACGGCGACCCCTCCCTGGACGTAGAGCGGTCCGCTGCATCCAATGGCCGGGTCCTCGATCACACTTATCGCCGGCTTGAGCTTCGGCTCGATCCTGTCCCTCGTCTCCTTGTCCCACAGGACCAGCCGCCCCGACAGGCAGTAGCTCGCCTCACGTATCGCGAGCCTTCTGGCCTCTGGATTGTCGGTCTGGTCCATTAGCCCCCATATCTTGCCGCCCGGGTCGCAGAAGCGGGCGAAGGCGCAGAGCTCCTCGGCGTCTCCCAGCAGCAGGGTCTTGCCGTCGAAGACCTCCGCCTGCCGAAGGTAGGGGCGCCGCGTCGCCGTTTCCTTGCCGTCGAAGTGTGTCCTGGTATGCGAGTCATCGCAGAAAGGCTTGGTCCTCGACTTTCCGCAGCGACACAGCTTGTATTCGCCTTTCGTGACGAAAGTCTTGGCGTTCTTCAGGCCCCACGATAGCCCTTCTTCGTTGGGCTCGATAATCCCCATATGCAGTGGTATCCCGGCAGATACGACGTACGGGCCGTCCTCGGACACGACAATCTTCTTCTTTTTGGGTGGCACTGCTGTTCTGACCCTCACAGGTGAGGCCTCCGAAGTTATTAATCATGCGGGTGCGGTCAGAACCCACCACCGTGCGCGTCAGGTCGTGATTTGGGTAGCTTTCCAAGGTGCGTGCCTCCGGCCACGTATCTTGACGTACATCCCCCGCCCCTGTTTGCGCGAATCTGAAGTCGCTCCCAAATGGAAATAGGCCCTTGTCGACTGCATCACCAAAGAAGAGCACACCGCCCTAGGGCTATTCAGGATTGCGTCAGGGGTTTCGAAGTTCGCTTGAACGTCGGGGATCAGAGGCGCATCCAACGCCCTTTCCATAGCGCCTCTGTTGATGACCAGTGAGCAAGGCCCATGCCCCCCGCCTTCGCGATGGACCAAGGCCCGAATAACTTAAGAACCACACTGCGAGTGTGGGATTCGGCGGTGAAGCTCGCCGTCAACCGCTCGTGACAAACGGGCCAATAGCTTCTACAGAAAAAGCAAATCGAGCGGTGTTGGAAAACGGGGAAGGAGAGAAGTTCGGGGACGGTAGTCGAATTCACTGTCGACTCCGAGACTTACCGGCTCTTCGAGAAATTCGCGAACAACCAGCATCTCTCGCACGATGAAGCTCTGCGTCGAGCCTTGGTCAAAGGAATGCGCTCCTTCTGGTCCCAGCAGCTGGCGGACATGGCTGAGGAATACGAAAGCATGAAACAGCGGATCGAGGTCTATGCGAGGGACAACGAGATACTGAACAGGCTCCACTCTCAGAACCTTGAACTGGCGAGGCTCCTGGACGAGGCAAGTAAGACGGGAGAGGGGGCCTGACCGATGGGCTTTTTCGGCAATCGGAGAAAGCGGGCCCCGCCCGCCGAGGCCGACGCCGCTAAAGTGCTCGACCACAGGACGAGCGACAGCACAGTAACAGTTGCTGCGAAGTTCGAAGGCAAGATTTGGAGAGAGCTATCGAGTTTTCTGAAGGAGAAGGGCGTCGCCAAGTACAGCGACGGCATTTCGCTCCTCTTCGCGTACGGCGTGACCGAGAGGGAGGGGATTGATCTCGAGAAGAGACGTTCGGAGCTCATGGCCCTGGGGTCAAGATATGCGGCGATGCGATTCAAAACCTACACCTTGTTCGATCAGAACAGAGCCCTGTCGATCGCCCTGGCCGTAATGCTCACCGAGAACAAGGAACTCAGGAGGCGGGCCGCGGAACGCGGGCTCATCCCGCACACCACAGAACCGTGGGACGGCTGGACTCATGAGACGGTGAGCGAATTCCACGGGAGGTACCTCTTTGTCGGCTGAAGACAAAGGCTCGAAGGATTCGCCCAGGGGTCGCGAAGCGGGAACCTACACTGAGAAAGGCATCCATTGGCTGAACAGAAACGTGGTGGGAATCAGTCTGACGAGCCTCTTTTCAGACATGAGCCACGAGATGGCCACCGCGGTCCTCCCGTTCCTCATCATATTCGACCTGGGGGGCAGTGCCGCAATCGTGGGGCTCGTCGAGGGGCTCTCTGACGGGGCGTCCAGCGCGGTCAAGTCCTACTCAGGGTACCTGTCCGACAGGATTGGGCAGCGGACTCCGATAATGTACTTGGGGTACGCGATCACCGGGGCGTTGATACCCGCGATAGGCTTTGCCACATCCTGGTTGGAGGTCCTCGCGCTCCGCGTCGGCGGGTGGATGGGAAGGGGATCGAGGGGACCGCCCAGAGACGCTCTTCTGACCGAGTCAGTGCCCTCGGGAGCGGTCGGGAAGGCATTCGGCTTCCAGCGAGCGATGGACACCACTGGCGCCGTACTCGGATCCGGAATCGCGCTGCTCCTTTTGCTGCTCATACCCCACGTCGCATACTCCACCGTCTTCTTCGTCTCGTTCGCACCGGGCGTGGCATCGGTAATCGTGGTGGTCGTCCTTGTCAGAGAGGTGCGACACGGAAAGAGGTTTGAACCCAAGAGCTTTCGCGCGTCGGTTGGCAGCCTCCCGCGCACGTTCAAACTCTTCCTCGTAGGGGTGGGTCTTTTCGGCATTTCGAATTTCTCGAACGTGATCTTCACGCTGAGGGCGGAGCAGGTTCTCCAGCCGTCCCTCGGTCAGGTTGATGCGGCCACCTTCGCGGTCTTGCTCTATGTCGTCTTGAACATCGTCTATGCCGTGGCTTCATTCCCGGTCGGCCACCTGGCAGACAGAGTTTCAAAGAGGAAGCTCCTGGCCGCAGGCTACGCCGTCTTCGCTCTCGCGTGTCTGGCATCTGCCTTCGAGGCCCCTTCCCTGCTTGCGTTGGCGCCAATCTTCATCCTGGCGGGGCTTCAGGCCGCCATTGTCGACACCGTAGAGGGAGCCTATGCGGCGGAATTGCTTGGCGAATCGCACAGGGGATCGGGATTCGGGGTCCTGCAGACGATAAACGGCGTCGGCGACTTCACTTCAAGCGCCCTGATTGGAGTAATGATTACGTTCGTGTCCTCCTGGCTGGGATTCGCACTTTTGGCCTCGCTGGCTGTCATCGCGGCTGGAGTATTGTTGGTCCTTACTCGGGGCGGGGACAGAGTGGCCGTGCCATAAACCTGGACCACGAGAGCGTTGACGAAATCGTTCAGGTCAACCAGGGACCCACATACGGTCCTCGGGAGGACGCCACCCTCGCTCTGGCAAGCAAACCAGCCGGGTGACGCAGTGAAGCTCACAGTCGCAGAGGCGCCCCGACACCTACTTGCGCTGAAGGAACTCGATCCAGATTCCGTTGGGGTCTTCGATGAAGGCTTCGTTCCATCCGCCGACCTCTCGGATCCGGAGGAGCACCTTCACCCCCTTCTCCTCCAGCTCTCGAACCCATTCGTCCAGGTCCTCCACGTCAAATCCGAGATGGTCCACCTCAGAGCCGCTCACGTATGGCGTTCCGAATCTGCTGCCTTGGGCGTACCAGTTCAGCTCTATCGCCTGCTCTGAGCCTGCGCTCTTCAGCGTGGCCGCCTCTCCCTGGGTCTGCGGCGTCAGCTCGCGCTCGACGAGCCTCATGCCCAGGATCCCGGTGTAGAAACGGATGGATTCGTCCATGTCCTTGACCCTGATTCCGGTGTAGATCATTCTCGGTTGCATGGCCGATTTCCGCTCCCCCTGGGTTCCTTAAACTAGTCGCGAAGGGCCAAGCAGCCCCATTCCATTGATTGGACTCCCGTCCAGAATGCCATCTACCAGCGAGCCTCGACCGACGCACCCCATGTGATCCTTGGAGGACCAAGCGTCTCGAGACGCCGAGTCGTGGTATCCTGAGCCGATCACACGGCCGAAGCCGAAGGCGTTTTCGAAGGACGACGCCGATTCCTTCGACCTCTGAAGGCGAGCGAGGGCAGGTCAAGAGCCATCCTACAACACCGAGCCCTGCGGACGGCGCCTCCGCGTCATCGCTGAGAACCGGCGCTCAGCATCCCGACGACGTCGTCGGTCTTCGCCACCATGCCGAACTTCGTGCCCAGAACGCTGCACGTGACTTTCTGCACTATTTCGTGCGGGATGATGCCAAACCCGACGTCCCCGAGGTCGTGCGCGGCGGTTGCGTCGGAGACGAAGACCACCCTGAACTCTCTGTGCATGGCGTCTCTCGCGGTCGTCTCGCAGCACGTCTCGGTCGTCACCCCGGTGATTACGACCGTATCCACGCCCATGCTACGGAGGAGCGTCTCGAGCTCGGTGCCTTGGAACGCGCTGAACCTGAGCTTCTTGATTACGATCTCCCCTTCCATCGGTTTCAGGTCGGCGTGTATTTCTGCGCCCGCGCTGCCTGCGAGTATTATGCGCTCGGCTCGCCCTCCGCGCGCGCGTGAGAGCACCCCCAGTATCCCTTCGTCCGAGCCGTCGCGTCTCAAGACGTGCACGACGTATATCACAGGCACGCCCTCCGATCTGCAGCAGTCGGAGAGCTTCCTGATGTTGGGGATGATTCCCACTCCGTCGGGAGTGCAAGCCGGGGAGTTTGAAAGCAGGAAGTCGTTCTGCATGTCGACTATGATCAAAGCAGTCCCTTTCGACCGAATCTCAAACCGAACTGGAGCAAGCATGCGCGCTCTCGGGAATCGGACTACCGGCCCTATTTATCTGTCTGCGGCGCTGTGATCGTCAAGTCACTCCCCCACGCGGGAGCCGACCTTCGCCCGACCTCGTTGTGCCGTCACCGTTCGGTGAGCCGACAGCAAAGCCCAAATAGCTATTATCACATATGTTATACCGATGCAATCGAGCGCAGGCTACGTCCATCCCGAGGTCCTCGTTGACACCAAGTGGGTCAGCGAGCACCTGAACGACCCCCTCGTGAGAATCGCCGAAGTTGACTACGACCCGTCTTCGAACTACTCCGCGGGGCACATCCCCGGGGCGGTACTCTTCGACTGGAGGAAGGACATGAACGACCAGCTGACCAGGGACATCCTCTCCCAGAAGCAGCTGGAGGATCTGCTCGGGAGAAGCGGCGTCACCCCCGACAGCACCGTCGTGCTATATGGCGACTTCAACAACTGGTTCGCCGCCTTCGCTTTCTGGGACCTGAAGTACTACGGCGTGAGGAACGTCAGGCTCATGAACGGCGGGAGGAAGAAGTGGCTTCTGGAGGACCTCCCCCTCAGCAAGGACGTCCCGGTCTACCAGCATACCGACTTCAAGGCGTCACCGCCGGACGAATCGATACGCATCTACAAGGAGGGCGTGCGCCAGTCGCTCTCCAGGTCCGACAGGGTGCTCGTGGACGTGAGGGGGCCCAAGGAGTTCACGGGCGAGGTCCTGGCTCCGCCCGAATACCCCAACGAGCATGCCCAGAGGGGCGGCCACATACCCGGCGCCAAGAACATTCCCTGGAGCCAGGCCGTGAACGACTCGGACGGGACCTTCAAGCCTCGGGCGGACCTGGACGAAATCTACGGCTCCAAGGGCGTCAAGCCCGACAGGGATGTCATCACATACTGCCGAATCGGCGAGAGGTCGTCCTTCACCTGGTTCGTCCTGAAGTACCTGATGGGCTTCCAGAACGTGAAGAACTACGACGGGTCCTGGACGGAATGGGGCAACTCGGTCAGGTTCCCCATCGAGAAGTAGCCGTCACCGCTTCTTCACGATGAAGTGGTAGACAGACCCGTCCCTGAACGACTCCAGGAGCAGGTTGCCGGTCTGGCCCTGCCACCTCTCCATCTCGATCTCGGCAGTCTGGTCGTCCGAGACTACGTGCACCACGGTTCCCGCCGCTGACTCCGCCAGCAGATCGTTGAGCTGCACGAGGACCGCCGAGCACTCGACCCCTATCTCGTAGAGGTCCCTGTCTGGGAACTCCGCGAAGCACCTTATCCTGAGCGACTTGAGCCGGGCTTCGACCTCGGCGGCAACCGACGAGATCTGGCTCAGCCCCACCGGCGAACCGACGGGAGCCAAGACCGCCAACCAGCCGGCGCCGAAGGGGTCTCTGGCGACCGGTCTTGGGTCTGAAAGGAGCGCCCGGTTCGTCGCCACCAGGGTGCAGTCGAACGGGGCCCTGACCACGTCGAAGTGCCTCGGGCCTTCCACGGAGCCCAGGCTGGCCCCTCTCACGACCCTGGCGCCCTCTGCTTTGAAGGAAACGCCGGTGACTCCGCCCGCGAGCCAGGCGACCGAAGGCGTCGCGCCTATGCGGAAGACCGCGCCTTCTGCCTTCGCCCAGAGCGCTCCGTCTCGGTCGTAGAGCAGGTGATCAGGATAGTCGCATCCCTGCAGCCGCACTCCTATTCGCGCGACTCCCGGTCGTCCACCTGGGGTCCGGCGACCACTTTCAACCCCGACACGCTCCGTTCAGGTTGGACGAACCATCGCTTTTATACAGATATCAGTCTTATGTGGCCCGTGCATCCTGGCAGGATAATAGGGGCACTAGTCGGAGTCGTCATGCTAGCCTCTCTCCTGCTTCTGCCGTTCTCGAACGTCAACGGCGGCCCGGGCACGCAGCCCGCGACCCTGTGGAACATCTTCGTGTCGTTCGTGAACACGCTCGGCAGCACGCAGACTTCGCCCGTCTCCGGTTTCATCAACCTGGCGTTCATCTATCAGATCGCAGCGATACTCATTGTGGTCGGGAGCCTCGTTGGCATCTATCCCGTCGCGTCGGGCGTCATGGGCGTCATAGGCCTGTCCTTCGTGACCTTCGGCCCCTACGAAATCTCAACGACCTACGCGGCGAACCCAGTCACTTTCGGGCTTGGGTTCTACGTCATGTGGGTGGCTTCGGTCCTCGAGCTGGTCCTCGCCTACTGGACCTGGAGGGGCGAGCGCAAGACGGTCACAGACAAGCAGCTGGCCGCGGTCAGGAGCGCTGAGGTCTGGTCCGCGGGGGCGGCACCGAGGAAGGTGGCGCCAAAACAGACGAAAGGGGCGAAGACCACCGATCCTTCGCTCATGCCGATCGTCTGCCCCACCTGCGGGACCGCCAACCCGCCCAACGCCATAGTCTGCAAGAAGTGCGCCGCGCCGCTATAGCTCAACCAGCGAGTCGCCTGCCCATGTATGGGCCGACCCGTTCGTATCCCAGCTTCCGGTAGTAGTTCCTGGTCCCGACCGCGCTGGTCACCAGCAGCCTCTTCGCGTCGTACTCTTCCCGCGCGACCCGCTCCGCCTCGGCCATCAGCGACCTCCCGATGCCTCTATGCTGCCAGGCACCTGCCCTGGCGTCGCCGACGGCCACTGCCACGCCGTAGACCCTGAGCTCCCTGACGATGCAGGCTCCTCTGGTCTCCTCCCGGTGGGCCCTGTCGGAAGGGCGGCGGACCCGGACAAAGCCAGCGATCCTGCCGCTCTTTGCATACTCGAACGATCCGAAGAACTCGTCACCGTCGGACGCCCTGTAGCTTTCGCCGAGTAGCTTGAGCTCGTCGCCTTCGTCCAGCTTGGACGGGCTGCTCAGGGCGACCTCGCGGCAGCGTATGCAGCGGCAGGGGTGTCCCTTCTCGACGGCCCTCTGAAGCACCAGCTCGCGGAGGTTGCCGTTCTTCACGCCGGCGGTTATCTCGTGGGCGGGGATCTCCCTCTGTATCCTCATGATCCTGTGCCACCTGGGAACGAAGGCCTTCACGTCGCTGAGGAGTTCGACGACCTCGGCGAGCCCGTAGGGGCGATAGTGTCCCGACTCGTACTGCTTCTCGAGCGCGGTCCCTTCCACCACCAGCGTGGGGTAGACCTTGAGCATGTCGGGCTTGAAGGCCCCGTCCCCGAAGACGGCTCGGAAGTCGGCCAGGTCCGTCGCCGGGTCGGCGCCCGGGAGGCCGGGCATCATGTGCGCCGTGATCTTGAGGCCCGCGTCCCGGGCGACCTGGAACGCGTTAGCGGAATCCTCGACGGTGTGACCGCGGTTGCTCGCCTTCAGCAGTTTGTCCTGCAGGCTCTGCACGCCGATCTCGATCCTGGTGATGCCGTACTCCAACATCAGGTCGACGTCGACCGGCCGGCACCAGTCGGGCTTCGACTCCAGCGTAAGCCCCACGCACCTGCTAGCAGCCGCTTCGTTGGCGGACTGCGCTGCCGCAAGCGAGGCGGACTCGAACCCGTTCAGCCCGTCGTAGACCCCCTTCACGAATCCCCGCTGGTAGTCCTCCGGGACGGCGATGAAAGTGCCGCCCTCGATGATGGCCTCGACCTTGCTCGTCGTGTGGCCGTTCTCGGCGTACTTCCCCAGGCTGATCGTCACCTGGCGAGAGGGGTCGAACTCCGACCGCAGGGCGGACTTCATGCCGGGGCTGTCGCGCATGTAGCTCTGGGGGGTGCCCAGCCTGGGCCCGCCCGGGCAGAATACGCAGGTGCCGTGAGGGCACGCAAACGGGGCTGAAAACGCAGTTACGACCACGATGCCGGAAGCGCTCCGCCGGGGGTGGCTCCTAAGGAGCTCGAGGTGCCCTGCTCTGGATCCAGAGTCTAGCGCCAGCAGTATCTCCGAGTTGGAGAGGTAGCGGTCGAGCGACAGCGACTTCGAAACCTCGTTCTTCGCTCGTTCGAGCTGGGCGCTTGTAGAAATCTCGCCCTTCTCGATCTTGCGGGCCAGGAGAGCGAGAGCTTCCGCCACTCGCGCGTCCTGCTGCCCCGCTACGTGCGCATCCAATTCTGACCTGGCTTTCGCTTGAGGGTGAAGCGCTTCTCGTACGACCTCATGTTCCTTACCTTGGGGATCGTACTGGGCTTCGGCTTGCCTTCAAGCTTCGGCGTCTGACTCCGGACTCTTGGCCACCCCATGGGTGTTTGCCCGCCTTTGTCAGCGATCCGTGTGTTGGCGTTCTTTGCTACCTCCTTTCATGTTCAGGCCAGGCGGAGCGCTATATAGTGTTAACTCGATCTCGTTGAAGCGTCGGGCTCCCGGCGGTGGTGGTCCGACCTACTCTGGCAGCATGAGGTCAGGGTGAAAGCTCGCTCCGCCTTCAAGATCAGATGCGGTCACGGCGCGGTGAGCGGTATCAGGGTTTCCTCATCCCCATTGTGTGCGGGGCGTACGTGTCTCGGTGACTTACATCTTGCTTCGACTGTGTCGGGCATCCCGCGCCCATGCATCCCTTCAATGTGCGGATTGCCTCGTCATCTGTGTTCGCAAAATACACGACCGAGGTCCAGCGCTGCGGGCTCTGCTGGGCAAGACCTAAAGTAAGACGAGCGCGGGCAGACGCACCTTGGAGCCCGCGAAGCCCAAAGCGTGGCACGCTTCGCCCCCCTCTTCTGTCGCGTCCGCCCTCTCTTCGGACGCCGAGAGCGGTCTGAGCACGCGCGAGGCGGAGAAGCGGCTCTCATCCAGCGGCCCGAACAGGATTCTCGAGGAGCGGGAGGAGCCCCTCTGGGAGGAGTTCCTTGAGGAGGCGCGCGAGCCGATCATCCTCCTGCTCATTGCCACCGGCATACTCTACGCGTTCTTCGGCGGGCTGGAGGACGCCGTCGTCATCATCGCGGTCATCATCACCCTGGTGAGCCTCGAGGTCTTCAACGAGCGCAGGGCGAAGAGTGCCATAGTCTCCCTCAGGAAGCTCGCCGAGCCAACCACCCCCGTCATAAGGGACGGCAAGCGCGTGGAGGTGCCCGCGGAGGAGGTCGTCGTGGGAGACCTGCTTTCGCTCGAACCGGGGAGGCGCGTCCCGGCCGACGCCCGGCTCGTCCTTTCCTTCAGCCTCCTGGTCGACGAGTCGTCGCTCACCGGCGAGTCCTCTGCCGTGAAGTCCGCCTCGGCGCTCCTGCCGGAGGACGCGCCGCTGGGAGGCAGGAGCAACCTGGTCTTCGCCGGCGACACGATACTGAGAGGCCGCGCGACGGCGTTGGTGGTCGACGTGGGGGCCGAAACCGAGCTCGGAAGAGTGGCAAGGCTCACCGCCGAAGTCGAATCCCCGCCGACGCTCCTGCAGAAGACGATGACCGAGCTCAGCAAGTGGATGGTCGCCGTCGCGCTCGGCTTCAGCGTCGTCATCCCGGTCCTCGGGGTCCTTCTCGCCCACGAAGGGCTCACCCAGATGGTCCTGACGGGACTGTCGCTCGCTTTCTCCACGATCCCAGAGGAGCTCCCCATCATCGTAGCCATGGTCCTGGCGCTCGGCGCCTACCGCCTCTCGGGGCAGCACGCGATCGTGAGGGACCTGCAGGGCGTCGAGACCCTCGGCGCGGTCACGGTGATAGCGTCCGACAAGACCGGGACCATGACCGAGAACAGGCTGGAGCTGCAGAAGGTCTTCCCTCAGGCGAGCAGGAAGAAGATACTCGAGCTCGGCGCCCTCTCGGGCGAGCAGCCCGGAGGCCGGGGCGAGCCCCTCGACCCGCTGGAGCGGGCCCTCACTTCTTCGGCGGGCGAGGCCGGGCTGACCTGGGAGAAGGTTGGCGGGGGCCTCACTCCCAGGTATCTCTTCACATTCGACGACGAGCGCAAGGTGATGTCGGTGGCCTATGAGAAGAGCGGAGGGCTATTCGTCGCGGCCAAAGGCGCTCCGGAGTCCTTGCTGGCCCGCTCGACCAAGGAGCTCGGGCTCGGAGGCGAGCACCTGCTCGCCGACACCGACAGGGACGCCATCCTCCTGGCCGCGAACAAGATGGCCGCGGAGGGCCTCAGGGTGGTCGGCCTGGCCCAGAAGACTCTCCTGAAGACGGAGATAGGCCAGGACGACGCGGAGTACGACCTCACCTTCGTGGGGCTGGCGGGGTTCGCGGACGCGCTGAGGAAAGACGTCAAGGGGGCCATCGCGTCCTGCCGGGCAGCGGGCATCAGACCGGTGATGATCACCGGGGACCACCCTCTCACGGCGGCCGCCGTCGCCAGGGAGGTCGGTCTCGACGAGAGCGGCGAGTTCGTGACGGGTCCGGAGCTGGCTTCCATGTCGGAAGAGAAGCTGAAGGACGCGGTGAAGGCGAACCGCGTCTTCGCCCGCATCACCCCCCAGGACAAGCTGAGAATCGTCAACGCCTTCCACGCCCGCGGGGACGTGGTCGCAGTGACCGGCGACGGCGTCAACGACGCGCCCGCCCTGGCCGCCGCCGACGTGGGTGTCGCCATGGGAACCGGCAGCGAGGTTGCCAGGGAGGCGGCCGACATAGTCGTGACCGACAACAGCTTCTCGTCCATAGTCGCGGCGGTGAAGGAAGGACGGATCCTCTTCGCCAACCTGACCAAGGGCGTCAGGTTCTACCTCGCCTGCAAGGTGGCGCTGGTGCTGTGCGCTCTCGTGCCGGTCCTCCTCCTGCTCCCCGTTCCGTTCGCCCCCATCCAGATCATCCTCATGGAGCTCTTCATGGACCTGGCGGCGTCGGGCACTTTCGTCGCGGAGCCCCCGGAGAAGGGGACGATGGACAGGCCGCCCAGGGATCCGAAGTCGAAGTTCCTGGACCGGCCCATGGTCTACAGCGTTCTCTTCTCTTCGCTGGGGCTCTTTCTGGCCGTCACCGCGGCCTACCTGTTCACGATCCACCAGGGGGAGGGCGTAGCCAGGGCTCAGACCGTGGCCTTCGTGACCTGGCTGCTGGGCAACGTGCTCCTCGCCTACAACATGAGGTCTGTCAGCCAGCCGCTCACCAGGCTCGGGGTCGCGTCGAACAGGCTCATGCTAGGCTGGATAGTGGTCACCATCGCCTTCGCGCTGGCGGCGACCGTCCTGCCGGGGGCGCAGGGGGTCTTCAAGACGACGCCGCTAGGCCTCGGAGACTGGGCGCTGATCGTCCCGCTTGTGCTGGCGGGCACGTTCTGGATGGAAGCCAGGAAGATCCTGACCTACAGGGCCTAGCCGGGCGGGCTAGAACGGGAACTTCAGGAACGTCGGCAGGTGCACCCCCAGGAGCGCGACCAGGAGCACCTGTAGCACGAGGAGAATGATGAGGGATAGGATCGCGATGGCGAAGGCGCTGAACCAGCCCACGTCGAAAGCGGCCCTGTAGACGGCAATCCACGCGATGAACGCCAGCAGGACGGCGAAGATCCAGGCCGATGCGCCGATGACGGCGCCGAGGAAGAACCCCACCCCCAGGAGCACGATCGCATAGACCAACGCGCCTCCAAGGGTGGCTCCCATCGCGCCACCGAAGGTCGCGCGGCCGCCGGTGACGGCCTTGGCCGCGATGTAGGCGGGGATCGAGATGATGACCCACGCTATCACGAGGCCGACGAGGTATACCGCCAGGTAGAGCAGCGAGACCATGGGGAAGCCCGTTCCGTCCCCTGCCGGATTTAAGCGTAATTGCCGGAGCCAGGCGCCGCCTAGATCGCCACGTGAACCATGTAGGTGAAGACGTAGGCCGGCACGAGCGTGTAGATCCACTCGTGGTGGAGCACCGCGTTGATCCGTATGCGCGGCCAGTACCTGTCTCCCAGTACGTCCGTGGCTATGGCGGCGGTCGCCAGCAGGCCCGCGATCGCGAGCTTGTCCCAGAACGCGGCCCACTCGATCTGCACCACGCCGAGCAGGAAGAGCACTCCGACTATGCCGTACGACACTGGCACGATTACGTAGATGCAGTTGTGGTGGATCCTCCTGCCGAGGATGTAGAACGGCTTCGCGAACCCTCGCTTGAACATGGCGGTGCCGAGGATGTCGGCGAAGAGGGTGCAGGCGAGCACGAAGAGCAGCCCCACACCGAACTCTAGGAAGAATGTAGCTGGATTACCTATCCTCGGAGGCTGCAGAGCTGGAAGCGTCAGGCTCAATCGAAGCTCGAACTCACACGTTCCCTCGGGGGAGATATTTCAACCATTTGGAACCCGGTCGTGCACCACCCGGTCAAGTCGGCTTGCTTCGGGCATCGAGCCCGGGCGCCGCGTAACAAACGCTTTAATCGAGCGCGCGGGGGAGCCGCGGTGAAGTCCTTGCCAACCGAGCTCGCACTCTACAAGACCGAAGCGGGAACGATACTCGTCGCCGACGGCCACGCCATAGCCGCGTCGAACGGGCCTCTCGCCGGGCTTGTCGAGAAGCTCACGGACATGGGAGCCCGGCAGATCAAGGTCTCCGACGCTTCCCTCTCGGCCGAGCTGGGCAGCGCGGGGCTCGAGCCAACGGCGATGCCTCCCGAAGAGAAGGAGAGGCTGGACAGGTCGAAGCTGGCGCTCCTGGTCGAGTCGAAGCTGGCTGCCAACGAGCCCGAAGCGATTGAGCTGATACGTCAGGGGTCCATAGCGGCCGCAGAGGCGGTGATACGCGAGGCCTCCTCCAGGCCGGACCTCCACCTGGTACAGGCGATACAGGCTCTGGACGACACGGACAAGTTCCTGAACGTGACCGCCACCAGGGCCTCGGAGTGGTACGGCCTCCACTTCCCCGAGCTGACCCAGATGATGCAGGACAACATCACGCTCTGCCGGATGATCTCCGAGGTAGGGAGGCGGGACGGGTACACCTGGGAGATGCTCCAGGGGAGGGGCCTCAGCGACAAGAAGGTCGAAGCGGTCCTGACGGCCCGAGACCGCTCCAAGGGGGGAGCGATCTCAGACAAGGACCTGGACAGGCTGAAGGCCCTCGCGGCGCTCGCCCTCGGGCTCAGCAGCGAAAGGGACAGGCTGGCCACCTACGTCGACAGCACCATGAAGAAGATAGCCCCGAACGTGGCGATCGTGGCGGGCCCGACCATAGGGGCGAGGCTGATGGCGAAGGCCGGCGGGCTCGACAGGCTGGCCGTGATGCCCGCGAGCACCATCCAGGTGCTGGGCGCAGAGAAGGCCCTCTTCAGAGCCCTCAAGACCGGGGCCAGGCCGCCGAAGCACGGAATCCTCTTCCAACACCAGGACGTCCACATGGCCCCGAAGTGGCAGCGCGGGAAGATAGCGAGGAGCATAGCCAACAAGGTGGCGATCGCGGCGCGGATCGACTACTACAGGGGGTCCGAGGAGGCCTCACTCAAGCCCGAGCTGGACAAGAGGCTGGAGCTCATCCGCGCGAAGTACAAGGAGCCGCCGCTGCGGAAGCCCGAGAGAAAGCAGAAGCGCAGACGATGAGCAGGCTCAGGCTGGAGGAGCGGGGGGGCCGCAGGGTGCTCCTCACGAAGAACCTCGTCCCCGGTTCGAGGGTTTACAACGAGGAGCTGATGCTGAAGGACGGGGAGGAGTACAGGACCTGGGACCCGTTCAGAAGCAAGCTCGCGGCCGCCATCCTGAAGGGCCTTCCCGCCGACGTGATCTGCGAGGGCCAGAAGGTACTCTACCTGGGCACCTCGACCGGCACCACCGCTTCGCACGTCTCGGACCTGGTGGGCGAGTCCGGGCTGGTCGTGGGCGTCGAATTCGCGCCCAGGGTGGCCAGGGAGTTCGTCGAGGCCGTCGCGAGGCGCAGGAAGAACGTAATACCCTACGTCGCCGACGCGAGGGAGCCCGGAAAGTACTCTTTGACCACGGTCGACGTGGTCTACTGCGACATCGCCCAGCAGGACCAGACGGAGATCGCTCTCCTCAACTGCAGGCGCCTCCTGAAGAAGGGAGGGACGCTGATCCTGATCGTGAAGGCACGGAGCATCGACGTGGTGAAGGAGCCCAGCGACGTCTTCGGGGAGGAGAGGGAGAAGCTCGTGAGGGCGGGGCTCAAGGTCCACAAGGTCCTGGAGCTCAGCCCCTACGACAAGGACCACGCGATAATCCTGGCCACGATGTGAACGTCACAGCGGCGCGAGCAGCTGCTGCTGGAGCACCTGCCAGGTCTTCCAGCTCTTCCTCACGAACTTCGGGAGCGAGTCCTCGTTCCTCAGCCAGTCGATGAAGAAGCCCCGCGTCTTCGGGTCGGAGGGGTAGCCGGAGCCGAAGTCGCCGTAACTCTGCCGGAGGTCGCTGACCGCCGCGTCCCTCTCCACCTTGGCGATGATCGAGGCCGCGGAGACGGCGGGGAAGTCCCTGTCGGCCTTGTGCCTCGCGCTCACTTCGCACCTCCTGTGGAGGTGGTCCACGATGTTCGTCCTGAAACGCTCCGGTATCGTGTCCGAGGCGTCGACCATCACCTCGTCTGCTCGGAGCCTGTCGATGACCTTGGCCATGTAGACCGCTTCCAGGTAGTTGAGCCTCCTGTACTTCCGGGCCGCTCTGACCACGCGGTCTATCTCGTCGGGGGCTATCTGCACGGACCAGACCGACTCGCAGAGTTCCTTGATCTCCGGATAGAGGCCCTCCCTCCGCCGGGCCGAAAGGAGCTTGGAGTCCTTCACGCCCAGCCGCTTCAGCGCGTCGAGCCCGTCCTCTCTGACAGAGACGCCCGCGATCACCAGAGGGCCGACGACGCAGCCTCTAGGGAGGCGGCGGGGCTACCGCCGCCTTCTCCCTGCTTCGTCGACGCCGCCCACCAGCGCGACCAACGCTTCCCGCCGGCCCCTCAGGGCTTCTTAACCTCTGCGAGGGCGCCGACCAGCTTGGTGGTCAGCTCGTCGGGCAGCGACTCCCTGTTCTCGAGGGTAACCGCGGCGCTGTAGTCGCTGGCGGACCTCAACTCCTCTAGTAGGTCGTCCTGCATCCTTTCGTGAAGCACCGCGAGGATCGGCTTGCCCGAGAGGACGCAGGCCCTCACGCCCCTCCTGAAGTCCGGGCTCACGAGCTCCATCGGCCCCACCTCGTCGACTACGATGAGCTCGGACACCAGCGCGGCCTGCTGGAGCCCCTTCGCTCCGACCTCGGCCAGGTCCCTGAGGTTGACCCGGTACTTGCCGACTCTGGGGCCGAGCGCGCTTCCTATGGTCGCGAGCTCGCCTTCGACCCCGGTGGTGAGGTCACGGATCGCGAAGCCCACCCGTTGGCCCTTGACCCTCTTCTCAAAGGTGGCGCACCCACCGACGATCACCCCTCTGCTCTTCAGCCTAACGACCACCTTGGAGACGACGGTCGACTTCCCCACTCCCGGGGAGCCGGTGAGAACGTAGATTCGGGCCAACTCACCTCCGCCCTGAGACTGTGATAGATGAAGCTACCTCGCTCGGCCGAGCCAATAGGCTCAAATGACGAGGGGGCGGGCGCGTGGTCGAGAAGACAGATGGCCGTGCGCTCGATAATCCAGGAAGGGGACACGAAGCTGAGCGTCCCTACCGCCAGCCTCGGGGTGGCCGAGCCGCCCACTTCGCCCGTCTTCTTCAACCCCGCGGCTGCGTTCAACAGGGACGTCTCGGTGGCCGTCACGGAAGCCAGCAGAGGAAGGAGTTTCCTGGATTCGCTTGCGGGGGTCGGAGCCAGGGGCGTCAGGGTGGCCAACGAAGTGGCCCGCCACATCGACGTGACCCTAGTGGACTTCAACGAGAAGTCGCTCGGCTATGCGAGGCGCAGCGTCAGGCTAAACGGGGTCGAGTCCAAGTGCTCCGTGATCAGGGAGGAAGCTAACGTGTACCTCCACTCGAGGTACGGCAGGGACGAGAGGTTCGACTACGTGGACGTGGACCCGTTTGGCACTCCCGTGCCCTTCGTCCAGGGCGCGGTCAAGGCGACCGCCGACGGCGGGCTCATCTCCGTCACCGCGACCGACACGGCCGTCCTGTGCGGCGTCTATCCGAACGTCTGCAGGAGGCGCTATTCCTCGACTCCCCTGAGCAACCACTTCCGTCACGAGACCGGCCTGAGGATCCTGTTGAACTACTGCCGGAGGACCGCGGCCAGCCTCGACATCGGCATCAGCCCCGTCATGGCCCACAGCACGAGGCACTACATGCGCGTCTACGCGAGGATCGACGTGGGAGCGACGGAGGCCGACAGGTCTGCTGGCAACGAAGGGTTCGTCTCCGAGTGCCGCTCGTGCCGGCACCTCTCGGCGGCGGGGTCTCCTTCGGCGGCCTGCGAGAAGTGCGGCGGCAAGGTCCGCGTCGCCGGCCCGCTCTGGATAGGCAGCCTGGCGGACGAGGGGCTGGCGAGGAAAGCGGCCGCGGCCTGCAGGAAGAAGGGCATCGACGGCGCCGCGAGGGCACTCGAGTCGCTGGAGGGGGTCAGCGAGCTGCCGCCCTACGGGTACAGCGTCGAGTCGATGTGCTCGGACCTGAAGGTCCCTGGCGTCTCCGAGCTCAGGGTCATCGAAGCGCTTGAGAAGCAGGGCCACCCCTGCAGGAGGCAGCCGTTCGAGAAGACGGGGCTGAAGAGCAGCGCAGGCTACGGCCAGGTCGTAGCAGTGGTCAAGGAGCTCGCAGAGTCGGGCCGCCGCTGAACCCGAGCGGGAAGAAAAGCCTCAGGCTCCGTCGCCGCCTCGGGCCGCCCGCGCCAGCCCTCGCAGTAGTAGTAGAGCTCTGAGCTGGCGCTCCTGCTGGCCAGCGGCTTGAACGGGTGTATCATCTTGAAGGACTGCCTGAGCGCGTCGCGGACCTCGGGCGACCGCTCCCCCTCGAACGCCTTGAAGAACCCGCTGCCGCCGCGGCGGAGCAGCGTCTGCGACAGCTCGAGCACCCTCAGCGTCAGGTCGGCCTGCCTGATGTGGTCAAGCTCCCAGACGCCTGAAACGGACGGCGACAGATCTGAAAGAACCGAGTCCGCCTTCCGGCCCGCCGCCGCCGACAGGGCGGCGAGGATCGTGTCGCCGAAGACGTCTGCCTTCAATATCACGACGTTGTCGAGGCGCAGGCGTATCTCGGTCAGGTCTACGCCGACGACCCGGCCCCGCTCGCCGACGAGCTTCGAGCAGACCTGGAGCCAGCCGCCCGGGGCCGAGCCGAAGTCCACGACCACGTCGCCCTCTCGGATGAACCCGAACTTCTCGTTGACCTCAATCAGCTTGAAGGCGGCCCGGCTCTTGTAGCCCTGCTCCTTGGCGAGTCTCCGGTAGAGGTCCCGCCTGGCGTCCTGAAGCCTCATTTCCTCTTGAGCTCCCGCGGATTGAAGGCCGCAGGGAGGAGTTCCTCGGCGGTCTTCTCCGCCGAGAAGCCGTCGGCCCCCCGCATGAGGACCTTCATCTTGGGGTTGAACTGGACCATCACCTGCCGGCAGGCGCCGCAGGGCCGGGTGTAGTCCTCGGACTTGCCCACGACCGCAATGGCGACGATCGACCGGTCGCCCTCTGAGACCGCCTTGAAGATCGCCGTCCTCTCGGCGCAGTTGCTCAGGCTGTACGAGCTGTTCTCCACGTTGCATCCGGTGTAGACCCTGCCCTTCCTCGTCAGCACCGCGGCCCCTATCCTCACCTTGGAGTACGGCGAGTAGGCGTTTTCCCGCGCCTTTGTCGCCAGGACCACCAGTCGATTCAGTGTCTCCTTGGCAACCATGACCGTTCGCCCTCCCTATGGTGCGGCGATTGCTCCGGGCTCTTGCACGGCCCCGCGCGCTTCCCTCGCCTCGCCCATGGCCCAGGGGCCGATCCACGGGCAGACGTAGGGGCTGATCTCGCCGTCGACGGAGCACTTCGGCTCGTAGATGCACACTATGCAGGGGGCCCTTTCTATCGAGGCCATGTCCGTGGGGAACCTCAGAGGCGTGAGCTTGTAGGTCCACCTGCCCTCCTCGAGGACCTTTACGCGGCCGATCAGGCCCCTCCTCTCCAGCCTGATCGCGAGCCTCGAGCCGTCCCTGCTGGTCAGGCCCAGCTCCTTCCAGATCTCGCTCTGCAGGACTCCGTCCTTCCCCCGTTCAACGACCAGCTTGTAGACCCTCGAAGTGAGGTCGACCAGCTCCTCCTCGGTGCGCTCCACCGGCTGCGGCGGCCCCTCCTGCTGCTTCGGCTTCGTTCGGGCCTTCGGCTGGGCCGGCGCCTTCTTGGGCGCGGGCTTCTCCGCGCTCGCCTTCGGCTTCGTCTTTGGCTTGGTCATTGTACCGCCATGAACTCCTGTCTTATGACGAAGTTGTCGAGGATCTCGCGGCACCTGTTCCGCACCGTGACCTCGGTCACCTCGGCGAACTCCGCGATCTCCCTCTGGGGCAGGTGCTGCGCGAGCATCACCGACGAGAGGTACACGTAGGCGGCCGCCAGCCCTGCGGGGGCCTTGCCGCTTGAGATCTTCGAGTCGTTGGTTATCCGCGAGAGCGTAAGCGCCAGGTGCTCCACCTTCGGGTCGATCTTGGCCGTGTTGATGAGCTTGGAGATGTACTTCTCCACGGACGGCGGAGGCACGTAGTCCTTCTCCACGTCCTTCAGCACGAGCCTGAAGTAGCGGGCGACGCTCCCCTTCTCCATGCCGGCCGCCCTCGCGACCTCCTTGAGCGTCCTCGACACGCCGCACTTCCTGCAGGCGAGGTAGACCGTGGCCGCGGTCATTCCGAGTATCGACTTGCTCTTCGCGACCTTCATCCTGGCGGACGTCCTGTAGATCTGGGCCGCCGTCTCGGCTACGTTGTCCGGCAGGTTGAGCGCTTCGCAGAGCTCGTTGATCCTGGACAGCACGTTGGAGAGCCCGCGCTCTTCGCTGCTGATCGTCCTGATCCTGCTCTGCCACTTCTTCATCTTCTCCACGGTGGCGCGCATCGCCGGGTCGAGGTAGCGACCGTGGGAGTCGCGCATGGTGCGGCTGATCTCGGTGGTCAGCCCCATGTCGTGCAGCGCCAGGGTGGTGGGCGAGCCCACGCGGACGCGCTTGTTCTTCTCCTCCATGTCCATGGCCTTCCACTCGGGCCCCACGTCCGCCGGAGCGATCGTCACGTATCCGCAGCCGGGGCAGACCTCCTCGCCCTTCTCGGAGTCGCCTATCAGGGTGTTTCCGCAGACTGGGCAGTAGTTGCTGAAGATTTCGTCGCGCTTCGTTCCCCAGAGGCTCAGAAAGCTCACCCGTTGACGTAGACCTTGTCTGACTTGCGCCCCGGCCTGCTGGTCGCGAGCGCCACCGATGCGTAGGCAGACTTTACCGGTCCGATCAATTCTACCACGGTGCCGAGCTTCCTGCCCTTGTCATCCAGCACGTACGAGCCGGGCCTGACCGGCCTGGACAGGCTGACGATGAGCCTGCCGCTTTTCGCCTGATGTAGAATAGCGCCAATCTCCTTCAAGATTCGGCTGAGTTCGACTCCTCATCTTTAAAGTTATCTAAGTTTTATCTCGCTTTTTCTCGCTTATCGAAGTGAAAGCCTACTTTTTCGGTGCGCGAGCCCGCACAGTCGAGATTTCCTTCGCTATTTTCAGCATCAGGGCCTGCTTTGGCTTCTCTTTCCTTATCGAGACGTAGGCGCTCTCCCGGCGGCCCGAACTGGGATACGTCCCCGCTTGCAGCGCCGGTTGGAGGTTGAGCCGCTTGCAGGCCTCCTGCAGCTCCTCAGGCTTCGGCGTCCTGATGGCGAGGCTCAGGGGGACCCTTCTTCCCTGGCTCCGCTTCAGCTCCGAGTTGAAGTATTCGAGCCAGACGATGTACTTGTCGTAGTCCTTCAATTCTACTTCGTCAGGACCGCGTTGACCACGCCGTCGTCGGTGGGCCTCGAGGTCACCTTGGCCTCTCCTGCCTCGGTGTCGATCACCGCCCCCTTTGTTATCACGCCGCGCCTTCCATAGTCCCTGTTGGCCGGGCTCTGCTTTACTCTGAGGATCTTGGATTTCACGACCTTCCCCTCGTGGTTGGCGACGTTCGCGGTCTCCGCAGCAGCGAGGCCGACCGTGACCGTGCCTCCTCTGAGCCTTGTGGCCCGCTTCACCACTGGCCCGACGACCGGCTCGAGCGCGTAGCTGTCCTTCTCGAAGCTCCTTCTTCCGCGGTTCGAGCGCGTCTTCCCTCCCGACGGCTTCCGCTTGCGGAGGTTCTCAATCGCCTTGGTCGTACGATAGCACCTTGGAAATATCGCCCTTCCGGGCCGGATGTTAAGCGTTTTGGATTCTTCCCTTCGCTCCGCCGCAGGTGCGCTGGGGAGGAGGAACCGTGACGGGCCGGGGGCAGAGAATGGCTCCGTCTTCTAGATGCGGTCTTGAGATGAGAGATTTTCGTACGACCCGGGGATCACGTCGCTCCCGCTTCCTTCTCCAGCTCGTGGAGTCCGATGGGGTCCCCGAACACGAGCAGGGTGTCGTCCTCCATTATCTTCAGAGCGGGGTCGAACAGATTCTGCACCAGTTCGCCCTTCCGCACTATGCCGATCACCTGCGCGAGCGAAGTGAACTCCGACAGGCCGCGGCCGATGAGCTTCGACGACTTGAACACGGCGAACTGTGCTATCTCCTTGGTGCCGACCTTCTCCGAGAAGACGACCCCTACGAGGTCCCTCGTCGTCACCGAAAGGGCAAGGAGGTGCCCGACGGAGACCGAGGACGGGATCACGACGTCCGCGCCCGCGTTCTTCGCGGTGTCCAACAGCTGGTCGTCATGGACGACGGTGATTATCCTGATGTCGGGCTTCAGGCGGCGGGCGCTGAGTATGACAAGCATGTTGTCGGAGTCATTCTCGTGGGCGGTGACCAGGGTTGATGCGGTTTCTATCTTGGCTTCATTGAGCGCCACGATGGGCCTGTTCTGGTGCTCGAGCACCGCAAGCGCCTTCTTCTTTGTGAGAGACTCGTAGATCGCGGGATCGTGGGTGACGACCACGTAGTCGAGCCCCAGGTCGCTCAGCTTCTCCGCCACGTACCGGCCCAGATGCGCGTACCCGAATACGATTACGTGGTCCTTCATCCTCTTGATCAGCCTCTTCTCGGCCTCCCCCCTGGCCAGGTCCCCATTAACGGCTGTGCTCACCGTCCCTTGCAGGATAGATGCGGCCGCTCCGACCGACACGAGTATCATGACTATCAGCAGCGCCGCTTCGGTCCTGTTCAGGGTCAGGAAGTTCCCGCCGTTGGGGACGTAGAGGCCGATGGTTGTGATTGTCGACACGGACGCGAGTATCGAGTCGAGGAACGGAAGGTGCTCATAGTAGGAGAAGACCGCGGCTCCCCAGGCGAACATCGCCCCCAGTATGACAAGCTGCCTGTACACGGTCTTGACGAATATCATAGGTGCGTAGAGCCACTGATAGAGCAAGAACCCGAAGGTTCTGGACTGGCGCTTCACGCGCCGCTTCGGTAGCTTCCCTACGAGTATCGAGTCTTCCGTGTCGCCTTCCGAATAGTGAGCGGTTTTACGTATTTCTGGTGCGTCCCTCGAAACCCGGTTTCGGGTCAAACCATGCCCTGACCGCAAGCGGGCAGCGGCTGCTGGGCGGGACGTGCTTCGGAAGAGGATTCGCCGTGGACCCTCTCGGGCTCACATCGTCGCCCGGACGCTTGACTGTGCCGTCGAAGTCGAGTGCGAGGAGGCCAATCTCCTTGGGCTTCTCGACCCGCGCATCCTTCCACTTCCGGGCCTTCGAAGCCTCCTGGAGGAGGCATCGGCCTTCCATCGACGGCTTCGGCATTTCCGATCAATAGAGCTTCAGCACGCTCTCGAAAGCCTCCTTCAGCGACTCGACCGCAGCATCGATCGAGCAGAGCCTCGAGGTCATGAATCCGTTTTCTCCCATCTTTGCGGCCGATTCGGGGGACCTCAGCAGCGTCCGCAGCCTGCCCGCGAGGGCGCTCACGTCGCCGGGGGGGAGCCTGAACCCGTTGACGCCATCCTGCACCAGCTCCGAGATCCCCGCGCCTTCGCTCACGATGCAGGGCTTCTTCCTCAGCCAGCCTTCAGCTGCCGTGAGGTTGAACCCTTCTATCTGGGAAGGAACGAGTACGACCTGGCAGGTCGAGTAAAGGCAGCTGAGCTCCTCGTCGGAGACGTGCCCCGTCAGCACCACTCTGTCTGCGAGCCTCTGCTTGGAGATCAGCCTTCGGAGGTGAGCGTTCCAGAGCCTCCCCTTGGAGTGACCGAGCCCTCCTCCCGAGCTGGATGTGAAACTCCCGTCCCCCACCAGCACCAATTTCAGCGACGGGAGCTCGTTCCTCAGCGTCGACAGCGCCTTTATCGCCAGGTCCTGGTTCTTCACGGGGTCCATCCTGGCCACTACCAGGGCGATAGCGTCATCGGGGCGGAGACCGAACTTCGCCCTAGTCGCAGCCACAAGTCGTCTGGAGGGCGTGGAAACCCGGCTCATATTGAGGTAAGGATAGATGGCGTGCGCCCGCCCCCTGTACCCCGCCTGAATCAGCCCTTCCAGGTCTCGCTTTGTGCTGACTATTATCGAGTCGAAGCCATCCACTCCTTTCACGATCAGGGCGCGGAGCCTCTCCGACGCCCGCTCGAGCCTGAATGGCACGTGCCACCTGCAGACCGCTGGAGCGGAAGGGCCGATCATGGTGCCTACGAGCAGCTGCTGGAAGTCGTGGACCCAGTAGATGTCCGTGTCCGGCAGCATCTCTAGCATCACCTTGGAAGACATCCAGTTGTACTCGACGTACGCCTGGTACTGGCCTGGCTCGAAGGCCAGCTCCCCGAGGCCGTGTATCTCCCTCCAGATTCCTTCCTTGAACGCGGTGTATAGGAGGAGCTTATCCTCCTCCAGGTCAACGTTGCAGATGCGTATCCTCCCGGCGATCACCTCCCGAGGCGCCCCGACACCGAGCGAGACCCACGTCGGGTCTGAGATCATCCCGCGAGCTTGCATTCGGTCGAGCGCAGCGTGCACCATGCCGGTCACCCCCCCGGGTGTGTACTCGTAGTCAGTGCCGCGCTCCAGCCGATCGAGAGACATGGGCCCGCCGGAGTAGCCGTACTTGTCCCGGAGGTCGGCATAGCCGAGCTTGAACCTAACCAGCGGCGTCTGAGTGTTGACGCAAAGTCTTAGCTTGGGTGTCATCCGAAACCAGTCCACCCATCAACGCCGCGGCCGTCCTCTCCCTGCATCACCCTCAGAGACGCGGTCCGGGGACTCTCTTCCCAGGTACCGGCGCTATGACCCATGTTCGACAACGACCACGACCGGGCAGGGGGCAGGTTTGACTATTTCAAGGGCGATGTTCCCTCGAAGGAAGTCTCAGAAGCTCTTCCCTAGAGCCTGTGCGACGACCAAGGTCACACCTTTCCTCCGTCATGCCGCACAACCGCCTGCCGGCGAACCTCGAGGCGGGTAGAAGACCGAGCGAGTTGATTCTACCCAAAGACAAATATCCATGCGGCCGCATTTCTAGGCGGCAGTTGGAGGCCAAAGCTACAGGATACGCGGCGGAGTACGACGTAAAGACATCCGACGGCCCCTTGAACGCGAGAATATTCAAGTCCGGAAAGGAGGTCGCGGAGCTAACGAGGCGGGGCGGCTTGGACCATCTCCGTGAAGTTGAGGGGGGGTGCCGATGGGTCTTCTCGCGCAAGGTTCACGGCGAAACCAGACCCTTCTCGATCTCCGCGACTCCCGAGAGAGGTGACGACGGGAGAAGCGAGAGCCACGGCGGGTCCCTGACAGTCAGGGACCACCTCTTCTATCACAACGGCGCGGTCTACATGCTCGCGAACGCGCCCGAGGGGAGGCCCCTGAGGGAGTTCCTCCTGGGGAGGAGGTACATCAGCAGACTGGACAACTTCCCCTTCCCAGAGCTGTCCGACTTGGATCATGAGACGAGGAGCGGCCTGAGAAGATTCAGAGGAGTGCAGGTCGGAGAGATGGACGGCCTCGGGTCCAGCGGCCATCGGGTGCGGCTCTCAGAGGAACTGAGTGACATAGGGCTCCTGCTCTCGGCCGCGTGCTTCCTCCTGTACTCGTCAGCGTGAGGTGCAGTTGGGGCCTTGGTCGTTCTCAAGCCCGAAAGGGTGGGACCCTTCCCGTTCCCGAAGTCCGACGCCGAAGGACGCAAGAGAGACTTCTCGGAGGTGGAGCAGCCCTACACACTGGAACAGGTCATGCTCGAGGCCGACAGGTGCCTCCGGTGCGGCACGCCCGTATGCATCGACGCGTGCCCCGTGCAGATGGATGTCAGAGGCATGTGTGACGCCGTGGCGCTGGGAGACTTCAAGACCGCTTATCACAGAATCAGGGAGACCAACAGCCTGCTGGGCGTGACCGCGAGGTGCTGCCCTCAGATGCAGGGGCTCTGCGAGGACGCGTGCGTGGTCCGCTGGCAGGGTCAGCCAGTTTCCATAGGAATGATTCAGAGGTTCGTGGCCGACTGGGAGCAGAAGGAGTCGAGGCAGCCCGATCCCGAATCCCTGAAAGATACGGGGAAGAAAGTGTCGGTGGTGGGCGCAGGCCCGGCAGGCCTGGCCGCCGCGGAGCTGCTCCGGCGGTACGGCCACTCCGTCGCCGTCTACGACGAGCTGGAAACGCCAGGCGGGACGGCTTGGTACGGCATACCGGACTATCACCTCCCGAAGGACGTCCTGGAATACGAGGTTGAGCGCACAAGGGGGCTGGGCGTGGAATTCAAAGTCGGGACCAAGGTTGGAAGGGACGTCAGCCTAACGGACCTCCTTTCTGAATCGGACGCAGTCCTCATAGCGACGGGGTCGAAGGACGCTAACACGCTCGACACACCCGGGGTCGGCCTGAAGGGCGTGTTGGACGGTTACGGGTTCCTCCAGGCCGTGTACGGAGAGGGGGTGGGAGAGTACCTGAAGGCGCCCCGCTTCGAGCTCGGCAAGAGCGTCCTTGTGATTGGAGGGGGAGACAGCGCCTTGGACTGCGCCAGGACCGCTCTGAGGCTGACTGGCGGCAGGGTAACGATAGTCTACCGCAGGACGGAGAGCGAGATGCCCGCCGACCCCTTCATGATGGACGAGGCCCGGGAGGAGGGGGTCCAATTCGCGTTCCTCACCAATCCGAAGAAGTACAATGGGTCAGGCGGGAGGCTCGTCAGCGCCACCATGTCCAGGATGCAGCTTGGCAGACCTGACGCCTCGGGGCGCAGAACCCCCGAACCGGTCCCGGGGCAGGACTTCGACCTTCCGTGCGACAGCGTGCTGCTCGCCGTCGGCAGGGGGCCAGACTCGTTCGTTCAGAGGGTCGCCGGGCTGAAGACTGGCAGGAAGAACTCCATTCTGGTCGACGACCACTACAGGTCATCGATGGCCAGGGTCTTCGCCGCCGGCGACGTCACGACCGGCGAGAGCCTGGTGGTGAAGGCGATGGGGCACGGGCGAGAGGCGGCCCAGAGGGTCCACGAGTTCCTGATGAACCTCGAGGACAAGCACGTTTCTCTGTACGAGCGCTATTACACCCAGCGGACCTCCGAGGCCTCCTACCAGAACATGCTGTTCGGGAGAGAGGACAAGCTGCCCCCTTCCTAGGCTCCGGGGGACGATGCACTGGGTCTGCCTCGCCTGTTGGGCGGCTCCCGCTGGCCCTAGGCCCGGGAGGTCAGCCCCTCGATTCCGCCAGCGCCCTGTCGACCTCGAAGGCAGCCATGATGAAGCCCATGTGGCTGAATGCCTGTGGGAAGTTCCCGAGGTGCTCGCCGGTCTCGGGGTCGACCTCCTCGGAGTACAGGCCGAGGTGGTTGGAGTGCCCGACCAGCTCGCCGAGCAGCCGCTGCGCTTCTCTCGTGCGCTTCATCTTTGCGAGACAGGCGACGAGCCAGAAGCTGCAGAGGAGGAATGCGCCCTCCGTGCCCTTTAGTCCGTCGTCTGCAATGTACCTGTAGAGCAGGGGCCCCTTGCCCAGCTCCCTCCTCGTGGCCCTGATGGTGTCCTGAACCCTTCTGTCCGATGGCGGGAGGAAGCCGATCAGCGGTATCATGAGGTTGGCAGAGTCGAGCTCCTCACTTCCGTAGTGCATGACGAAGGACCTCTTCTTCCGGCTCCAACCCCTGGAGAGGACCTCACGCTTGATCCTCCTCATTTCGACGGTCCAGGGTCCCGCGTCCCTGCCGTGGCCAGTCTCCCTGGCGATGCTGACAGCCCTGTCCAGGCCGGCATAGCACCACGCCTTGGTGTACACGAACTGCTCTCTGTGTCCCCTTATCTCCCAGATGCCGTTGCTGGGCTCCTTCCAGTTCTTGCAGATGAAGCGCGCGAGGGGCTTCACGAACCTGAAGTACATCTCGTCCGAGACGGAGGACCCGTGCTTCGACGAGAAGTGGAGAGCGTCGAGCATGTAGCCATAGGCGTCCAGCTGCAGCTGCGTGGACGCCGCGTTGCCCACCCTGACGGGCCTCGAGCCCCTGTATCCGGCGAGGTGTTTCAGCTCCGATTCGGAGACGTCGGCATGACCGTCAATCGAGTACATCAGTCTGAGGTCGAGGTCCAGCGAAGGGTTGTTGTCGACCAGCCAGTGGATGTAGCGCTCCGACTCGCTCCTGTCACCGAGGAGGTGGAAGGCCCAGAGGGAATTCGCGGAGTCCCGAATCCAGGAGAACCTGTAGTCCCAATTCCTCTCTCCTCCGACAGACTCGGGGAGCGAAGTCGTGGGAGCGGCCACGATCGCGCCCGTGGGTGAGTAGACGAGCAGCCTCAGAGCCAGGGCGGACCTGATGACCTCGTCTCGCCACGCCCCGTCGTAGTTCAAGCCGCTCACCCAGGTCTTCCAGAACGCCTCAGTCTTGAGAAGTTGGCGGCGGGTCTGGTATTCGTCGATGCCCCTCGGGTCGTACTCGCCGTAGCTCAGGACGAACAGCGCCCTTTCGCCGCGCTTCAGGCGGAAGCGCTTCTCGGCGGAGCCTTCGAGGAGGTCCATCTTCAGCGTGGACGAAATCGCCATCTCGTGCTTCGAGTCGCGGATGGAAACTCCCTCGCTCATCTCCTCCACGTTCGGCACCGTGCTTCCGTAGTCGAACCTGGGCTGAACGACCGTCTTCAGGGTGGCCTGGCCTCTCAGGCAGGCGACCTCCCGGTGTATCTCGGGAGGAGCGGACCAGTCCCTGTCGAGGTGCGAGCAGGGCATGAAGTCCGTAAGGACGACAATGGAGCCGTCGACGTCGAACCGGGTCTGGAGGATGTTGGTGTCTTCCAGGTACCTCTGGCTGGAGCGCGCCTTCCCCTCGGGGGTTATCACCCATCTCCCACCTCTTTCGACGTCAAGGAGGGCTGCGAAGACGCTGGGGGAGTCAAACTTCGGGAGACAGCACCAGTCGATGGACCCGTCGTAGCCAACCAGAGCCGCCGTCCTGGTGTTCCCTATGATTCCGTACCCTCCGATGGGCTTGAACGGCTGGGTTGCTGGCAGCTCGAAGCGGCCGCTCACCGCACGCCGTCTCGCTCCCGCGGTCGCAGCGTCGCTCACAATTCCTTACCCTGGTCGAGGGCGTTTAAGCGTTCGTTGGCTTCGCTGCGCCGATGCGGACGGCCGGCCACCGCCCCCGCGTTCCGACGGCACGGGCCGGCCCCCGTCCTGTGCCCGGACTCTGGCCCGGACGGTCGCAGGTCGGGCCGCGGAGTGATATCCGTATTAACCGGCGGAGGTCAAGTTGATCATCTTGAATTTTAGGGGAATCTGGTCTCCCATGCCGACGCCCTTCGGCGCGCGCTCCGAGCTGGACCTTGACCGCTCGAGGGAGCTCGTCGACTACCTGGTTGATGGAGGCGTAGACGGGCTCTTCCCCCTGGGGACGACGGGAGAGTTCGCCCTTATGAGCAGAGAAGAAAGGAGGAAGATCGTCGACACAGTGGTCGACCAGACGAACGACCGCGTGCCGGTCCTCTGCGGGGTCTCCGACCCGTCCCTGGCGAACGTACGAGCCTTCGCTCTCGATGCCAAGGACTCCGGGTGCGACGGCGTCGTGGCAACGCCGCCCTACTACTTCAAGGCGACCGGGGCCGAGGAGTGCTATTCGTACTTCAAGACCGTCGCCGAGTCAACGGACCTGCCACTCTTCGTCTACAACATCCCGGAGTGGACGGGGACCCTGGTCCCGGTCGAGGCCGTCGCGCGCCTCGCAGACGAAGACCTGATCGCGGGCATGAAATACACGGAGTACAACCTCCTGAACCTCCTGATGTACATCAGGGCGGCGGGAGAGAGGATCCCCATATTCACAGGGTCGGACGCCATGGCCTACACCAACCTCGAGTTCGGCGGCGCGGGAGCGGTCGTCGCGGTCTCGAACGTCGCCCCGCGAGAGACGTCCTCCATCTTCGACCTGCACTCCAGGGGCGACCACCAGGGCGCCCGGCAAGCCCAGATGAAGCTGCTCCCGGCCATAGAGGCGATTGGAATGGGTAGCTTCCCCTCGGGACTGAAGGAGGCGATGAAGTTGGTGGGCATGCCGGTGGGCGGGGTCAGAGAGCCCTTGGGCCCCCTGAGCGAGGAGCAGCGGATGGCCGTAAAGAGGCTGCTCGCTGAAGCGGGCCTCCAGACGCTCAAGAAGGAGGGGGAGAGTTGAAGATCTCCTCGATGGAGGTCCACCAGCTGGGAGAGCCGGCAGCGGCCGGAGGCGCGACCTGGGCCGGGAATTCTATAATTCTGAAGCTGACAACGTCCAACGGGGTCGTGGGATACGGCGAAGCGGTCCCGACCCTCAGGGTGCAGCCGGTGATCCACTCCATCAAGGAGGTCTGGAGGGTCTACAGAGGCAAGGACCCCTTCAACGTTGAGGCAAACATCCACGAGTGGAGGAAACACGACTTCTATCTGCCGGTTTCCTTCGAGTCCACCACCGCCCTGAGCGCCTTCGACATCGCCTGCTGGGACATAATCGGGAAGAGCCAGGGGGCCCCGATCCACAAGCTCTGCGGGGGTGCGTTCAGGCGAAGGATCAAGCACTACCTGAACGGTTGGTATTCCGACTGCGTCACGCCAGAGGACTTCGCGAGCAAGGCGAAGAGGTGGGAGTCCAAGGGGTATGGCGCCCTGAAGTTCGACCCCTTCGGGGCCAACTACGACTCGATAGACAGGAGGGGGCTGGACCTGGCCTACGAGCGGGTTAGGGCGGTGAGGGACGCGACCCGGGGGAGGGTGGAGCTCCTGATAGAACACCACGGGCGCTTCGAGCCCGACTCCGCCATAGCCGCAGCCAAGAAGCTCTCGGTCTTCGACCCGCTCTTCATGGAGGAGCCGGTTCACCCTGAGGACATCGACGGGCTGCGGAGGTACCGCGACAGGACGGACGTGCGGATCGCCCTGGGAGAAAGGATCCTGACGAAGCAGTACGCGGCTTTCCTGATGGCCAACGGCCTCGTGGACTTCCTGCAGATCGACATAACCAACATCGGGGGCGTGACCGAGGCGCGCAAGGTCTCGGCGATCGCCGAGGCCTACGGGGTGCGGATGGCGTTCCACAACGCCTTCGGACCTGTTCAGAACGCGGTCACGATCCAGCTGGACGCCTCGGTGCCCAACTTCCTGATACAGGAGTCGTTCTACGACGTCTTCCCGGCATGGAAGCGCAGCCTCGTTAAGGACCAGTCGAAGATCCGGAGGGGCTTTACTGAGGTCCCCGACAGGCCGGGGATCGGAGTCGAGGTCGACGAGCGGGTCTTCGAGGGGCACGAAGCGCGGGGGCAGGAGTACTTCAACCCTGACGAGCCGGTCTGGGTCGTCAAGAACACCTGGAAGGACGGGGCCTAGCGGCCGGACCGACTCGCTCCCTCGGGGCCCGCCAGGGAGCCGAGGCCAGCAATCTATTATTAGAAGGGCCCGGAGCCAGGACCCGCTTGCAGTACCGCTTCGAGATGGCAGTGGACCTCTCGGTCCCGCTCTCGAACGACATGCCCGTCTACCCCGGCGACCCTTCCCCGCTCTTCCGCAGGGTGAAGACGCTGGCGAACGACGGCGTCAACATCACGAGCATGACGCTGGGATCCCACACGGGGACCCACCTGGACGCCCCGCTGCATTTCATCGAAGGAGGACGGTCTGTGGACAGGATACCGGTTGGAAGCTTCGCCGCCGAAGGGACCGTCGTCGACGTCTCCCGACTCGAAGCGGGAAGCGGGGTAACGGTCGAGGACCTGGGGGGGCAATTGAAGTCGAGCTGCGAGGGCCGAGTGATAATAGTCTACACGGGCTGCAGCGAGAGGTGGGGGGACTCCTCGCTCAACTCCAACTACACCTACCTGACGGATGAGGCAGCCGAGTTCCTCGTAGGGTCGCGCGCCAGGGGGGTGGGCATCGACTTCCTGAGCGTCGAAAAGTTTGGAGCCGCTCAGCCCTCGGTTCACAGGACCCTCCTTGGCGCGGGGCTCTTCATCATCGAGTCGCTGAACAGCAGGGTGAAGGAGTTCGTCGGCAGGCGGTTCCTACTGGTCGCAGCGCCCCTGCGACTGGCGAACGGCGACGCTGCTCCCTGCAGGGCGCTGGCCGTTCCGATCACGGACTGAGCCCTCGGAGAAACCAGGAGTCTCCGCCAAGACTTAAATCCAATGAAGCGGTCTTATGCACGGGCGCTTTGAAGTCGGGGCACGGTGACGAGGCTTCCAGCCGACGCCGCTACGGCATGTACATCGACGGCGAATGGACTGATTCAGCGGGCGGGGAGAAGATGGGCGTGGTCAACCCGGCCACGGAGGAGACTATCGCGACCGTCCCGAAAGGGAACCGGCAGGACGTGAAGCGGGCCATAGAGGCGGCTCTGCGCGCGCAGCCTCACTGGGAGGAGCTCTCTCCGGTTCAGAGGGCCGCCTATCTACACAGGATCGCTGAGCTGATCAGGCGGGACAGGGAGGATCTGGCCGAGGTTCTCACTTCAGAGCAGGGGAAGCCTCTGTATGAAGCGAGGCTGGAGGTGGATGGTGCCGCAGCGAACTTCGAATACTACGCTGAGTTCGCACGCAGGATAGAAGGGGATGTCCTGCCCGGCGACTCGCCACGCCAGACCGTGCTGATCCTCAGGCTTCCAATCGGGGTGGTGGGCTCGATAACGCCCTGGAACTTCCCTTCAGCCACGGTGGCAAGGAAGCTCGCACCGGCGCTCATAACCGGGAACACCGTCGTGACGAAGCCTTCCAGCAACACCCCGCTCAGCACTCTGGAGCTGGCCAGAATCGCGCAGGAAGCCGGTCTCCCGAAAGGGGTGTTGAACGTCGTGATAGGGAGCGGGTCCGATGTCGGGGACGAGCTCGTGAACAACGACTCCACCGGACTCGTGACCATGACGGGCAGCACCGAAGCCGGCAAGAAGATCATGGAGCGAGCTTCGAACCACCTCGCGAAGCTGATCCTCGAGCTGGGTGGCAAGGCCCCGCTGATCGTCTGGGAGGACGCGGACATCGAGTGGGCGCTCAGGTGTGCCCTCTGGGCGCGGTTCTGGAACTGCGGTCAGACCTGCATCTGCTCCGAACGAATGTACGTCGACCGCAGGATCAAGGAGAGCTTCGTGAAGTCCTTCGTGAGCCTGGCGAAGGATCTGAGGGTGGGTCCCCCCACGGCCGACGGGACCGACCTGGGGCCGATGGTCAGCAGCCAGGAGCGAGGGACCGCCGAGGGCTTCGTGGAGACGGCGAAGGAGGAGGGGGGCAGGATTCTTTCCGGAGGCTCCCGCCCGCCGGGAACAGCCAAGGGCTGGTTCTTCGAGCCCACCGTCATTGACGGCCTGTCTCAGGACTCGAGGCTAGTGCAGGAGGAGATCTTCGGGCCGGTGGTACCTGTCCTGGGAGTGGACGACTTCGACCAGGCCATCGAGCTCGCGAACGACTCAAAGTACGGGCTGGCGTCCTACGTCTTCACGAAGGACAACAACCGGATCATGAACGCCATGCACAGGATAAAGTTCGGCGAGTGCTACGTCAACCAGGTCGGGCCCGAGCAGCTGCAGGGCGCCCACACTGGCTTCAGGCAGACGGGCGTCGGCGCGGAAGGGTCCCGCTACGGCCTGGAGTGCTACACCCAGCTGAAGACGTGCTACGTGGACTGGAGCGACAGGCCCCTGATTCCGTACCTCTTCCCCTACCGAGATAAGGGGTCGCGGTAGGGAGGGTCGCCCACGAAAGCCATAGCGGTCACGCCCAGGAAGCCGGCCTCGCTCCGCGTGATCGACCAGGAAGTCCCTGAACCAGGGAGAAACGAGCTCCTCCTGAGGGTCCTCAGGGTTGGAATCTGCGGGACGGACCGAGACATCGTCGCCGGATTCTACGGCGAAGCCCCGCCTTCGTCCAGCTTCCTCGTCCTCGGACACGAATCGATCTGCCGTGTGGCTTCCGGCTCACCGATCGCCCCGGGTCTGAAAAAGGGAGACCTGGTCGTGCCCACCGTCAGACGCGGCTGCCAGGACAGGTGCCTCAACTGCAGGGCCGGGGAGTCTGACATGTGCCTCACAGGTCACTACAAAGAGCACGGCATCAAGCAGCTTCATGGATTCGCCAGGGAGCTGGCCGTCAGCGACGCCGGTTTCGTGGTCAGGCTCCCGGAGGGCCTCGCCGAAGTGGGAGTCCTGCTCGAGCCTCTCACCGTAGTGGAGAAGGGGCTCCTGCAGGCTACTCGGATTCAGTCGTCGCGCATGAAGTGGAAGCCTGAATCCGCCCTGGTCCTGGGGGCCGGCCCCGTCGGCATTCTCGCAACCGCGCTCCTTCGGCTCTCTGGGCTCACGGTTCACACCGTGGCCACCAGGTCGAGCCGGAGCCTGAAGGCGAGGCTGGTCGAACGAACCGGGGCCACGTACATCAACGCGAAGGAGGCACCTCTCGAGGGGATGGCGGGGAGGTACGACATGGTCTTCGAGCTGACGGGGAGCGCCAGCGTCGCACTGGAGGCCCAGAACCTCACGAAGGTGAACGGCGTTGTCTCCTACCTCGGAATCTACAGGGATCAGATAGCCTCCGAGGACGCAGGGTCGGTCTTTACGAACCTGGTCCTTGGGAACAGAGTGTTCCTTGGCTCGGTGAACGCGAACAAGAGCTACTTTGTGAAAGGGGCCAGGGACATGTCCGCGATGAAGACGAGGTGGCCGGGGCTCCTGGAGAGCATGGTTACGAGGGTGTGGGACCCGGAGCGGTGCGCCGAAGCGTATTCGCACGGAGACGAGGAAGAGATAAAGTCTGTCGTGCGTTTCGCGTGAGCGACCATGCTCGACCTCGCCAGCCGCTTCTCCTTCGGTATGAACCTGGACGACGCGTGGAGGTACGCCGGGCTAAGGGAGCCAAAGTCCATCGTTCTGCCTCACCTGCTCTCACTCAGCCTCCCGGAAGGATCGACCTCGGCCCGGGTGGACGATGCGGAGATCAGAAGGCACCAGGAGCCGGAACCGGCGACCGCGGCTGCGCGGGCGACTCTGGCCCTCGCCGAGTCGCTCCGGGATGCCCGAGCCGACTACGTCCGCTGCTGGTTTCCCTGGAGGTTCTTCGAATCCACGCCGGTCCCTGAAGCGGACCTCGACTCCCTGCTCGAATCGTCATACTCCTCCTGGCCCACGGACTATCTCGTCGACACACTTGCGAGCCATGGAATCGGCATATTGCCGGTCGTCGGCTGCGGGTACAGCCGCATGCTCCCCGAGGGGCTGAACGCAGAGAAGTACGAAGACTATCTGAAGAGGATAGTCGTCCACACGAGGCTGCTGGTCCGTCACTACAGGGGCCGGATAAGGCACTGGCAGATAGAAAACGAGCCGGACTGGTGGGAGATGCACGTGGCCGGGGGTTGGCGGTCGGGGGCCATATGGATCGACCCGAAGGAATTCAGGCCCATGCTGCTTCGCGCGCTGAACGGCGCCGTTCACGAGGAGGACGAGTCGGCGGTTACGGTCGTGAACCTCGAAGCCGACTCCGAGAAGCTAGACGTTCGAGAGTACTCGGCGTTCAGCGACGTCATCGGCCTCGACTTCTACCCAAACTACAAATCGGCCTACCCCATCGACCTCAACGTCTTTGGTAGGGCGCAGGAGGCGTCAAAGTCGGTTGGCTCCCGAGTCCTCATCATGGAAACCGGGTATCCCAGCGGCCCCGCGCTCCTGGGCTACAGCCAAGAGAGGCAGGCAGACTACGTGAGGAAGGCGATAACCGTCGCGCACTCCATGGACGGAGTCGGCGGAGTAGGAATCTGGCGCTATGCCGACAGCGCGTGGCACTCTTTCCCACCGCAGGAGAACCACTTCGGCCTCTTTGACAGCAAGGGGGGCGCGAAGCTCTCCTGGAAGGCGTTCGCGGAGACCGTAGGCGAGCTCAAGGGATAGCGTCCGCGCCCTGACCGGATTCGCTAGAGGGTCAGGTTCCGGCCGCCCAGTTGCTTCTTCATCATGGCGATGTCGGAGCTCAGCCCGAAGTACTCGGCAAACCGCGAAGTGGTCTTGTAGGACTTGCTCCTCCCCTGCCTCTCGCTCGTGATGAAGCCGATCTCCTCGAGCGACCTGAGGTGCTGGTACACCGCTGAGGACCGCCTGAGCACCAGCTCCGAGCCGGATATTGGCTGGAAGTATGCGATGAAGGAGAGCGTCCTAAGCGCGGCCCTCGAGAGCAGCGGCCGGGTCGCGAACCTCCTCGCCACCTGAGTGTACTCAGTCTTGAGCTGCATGGCGAACCTGGGACCGGGGTACTCGATCACTTCGATGGCCTTGAGCGACCCGTTGACCGCCTTCGCGATCTCCCTCGCGACCGCGACGGCCTTCCTCTGCGACTCGGTGCCGGCGGCCTTTGCAAGCTGTTCAGGGTCCAGAGGCCTTCCGGCCGCGTACAGCGCCGCCTCCACTCGCGCGACCAACTCGGGCTGAGAAGATTCTGCCGACTGCTCACTCAAGCTGGCCCACCGAAACCACCAGCGCGTCCGCGTCCGCCTCCTCCTGCTCGATGACCACCTCGCCGTTGTGCGCCGCGAAGAGGAGCAGGATGAAGACGCGCGCTGCGTCGACAGGCTTCAGCCCAGCGATGAGTTCGGAGAGGAGGATCTTGCCCGTCGGGCGCAGCCTTTCGACCAGGATCCGCCGGAACTCGAAGAGCAGCGACTGCAGGGATATCACGTAGTCCTCCATGTTGGGAGGCGGGAAGTCCTCGATGGGCAGGGGGCTCTTCTCCTGCCCTCCGGCCTGCTCGTTGACTATCTGGTCGAGGATCCTGGTCAGCTCGTCGAAGAGCTCCTCGATGTTGGTCGAGTAGACCTCGTACCTGAAGGGCATGACGATGATCTGCGGCGGCTCGGAGGCGTCCACTAGCCTGCGCTGGGCCCTCAGTCTCTCGAAGAGGAAGAGGGTCTCGACCTTCAGCCTGTAGATCGTGGCCGATGAAAGCGCCGCCATGCCTGCGGCCCTCAGGTCGACCACGTCCGACGTCACGAACGCGCGGAGGAACATGTCAAGGAGCTCGGAGAGGTTGATCTCCCAGGGGCTCTTCCTGCTGGC
>DATJAJ010000001.1:0-2649 GCA_035516335.1 Nitrososphaerales archaeon | reverse complement strand
CAACTATGTCCCCTATTGGGCGGCCGCCCAGCTCGCGTTCATGATCGGCCTGGTGGTCGTCAAGACCAGGAGGTTGGCGGGCAAAGTGAGGCTGGTACTGCCGCCCTCCCTGGCCCTCTACCTGCTGACCGGCGCGGCCATGGGGGCCATCGTATACCTCGTCGGGTATGTCGCCCTCCCCTCAGGAATTGGCAGCCTGGACTACGGGGTCCGACTGCTCGTCATAGTCGCCGCCGGGACCGTCTTCTACTTCGGCGTGTTGTCAATCCTGGACAAGAAGGTCCGAAGGCTCGTTCGGTCGGTCATCGGAATGCTGATGCGTACAGAAGCAGCATCCACGCCGGTGGCAGGATCTGGTTCCATCACGCCCTAGTGCAGCGTCGCCCTGTTTCTTCTTAGGGTCGCGACCCGCACGCCCAAGAGACGCAGAGAACGAATGAGTTCCCTGTCGAGGGTGGCTACCACGGCCCCGCTGGATTTGGCGTAGCTCAGGATCTCGTCGTCGACGCTTCCGCCACCGCAGCCCACAACCTGAAACCCGGCCGCCAGCCTCTTTGCCAGGAGAGCGTCTTTTGCCCTCCTTCCATGTCCCGCCGAGAGTCGTTCCATCTCGGCCAGGACGCACTCCAATGCCACCGGCTCGATCCTTCCGAGCTCCTCAGTCAGGTCGCCGTGCCAGGTCGTAGGCCGCCTCACGACGGCCATCAGGAAGCTTGAGTCGAAGACTACTTTGGGCAAGTACTACTTTAGGATGCCAGAGCCTATCAAGCGCCACCGCTCGGCGATGCGCCGGCTTATGGCCGCTCGCATCCCTCCCTCCACAACCACGGGTTTCTTCAGATCAACTTCGATTACCGCCTCCCTAGCAGAGGTGACCACGGCCGGGGCCGAGGATGTCCCCACGTTGAGCCTGAGGTTCTCTCCGGGCCGAATTCTGTCGACCTTCACCAGCTCGGCGGAGCCCACCGCCGTCTCGAAGAGCTCGACGCCGAGCGTCAGATGCTCCAACGCCGGCGGGAGCGATCCGGGCTTTCCAATCACGCTCCCTACCATTTGATCCCCCTTGGTGAACGTGGGGTCGAGGTAGGTTCCCACAGCGACCAGTCCGCCGGGCCCGACCTTCTCGGAAGTTCCTGCACCCGTCTGAAGACCAGATATATTCGTCACCACGGGAATGTACTTTCCGCTCCTTTCATCTACCATTCCGGGGCTCACCTCGACCTCCTCGCCGACGGAAAGAGCTCCTCGGACCAGGCTCCCTCCCAGGACGCCTCCAGACAGTTCGGAGACGTCCATTCCAGGCTTGTTTACGTCGAAGCTCCGCACCACGTACATCAGCGAGTCCGCATTCGAATCGCGGGTCGGGGTTGGCACCTGCTGCTCGAGGGCCTCGATCAGCGCGTCGATGTTGAGCCTCTGCTGGGCCGAGATGGGCACGATGGGCGCATCGGCGGCCACGGTGTTCGCAACGAAGTCCTGAATCTGACCGTAGTTCTTCCTAGCTTCCTCGTCGGTCACTAGGTCCACCTTGTTCTGGGCGATAACTATCTTCTTCATGCCCAGCATCTGGAGTGCCTGAAGGTGCTCCCTGGTCTGAGGCTTCGGGACCGGCTCGTTCGCCGCTATCACCAGCAGGGCGCCGTCCATGAGGAATGCCCCTGCGAGCATGTTGGTCATGAGGCTCTCGTGGCCCGGACAGTCAACGAAGCTGACCGCCCTCAGCAGCTGAGTCTCGGACCCGCAGACGGGGCAGACGTGACTCGTTGAGTAGCTCGCGGGCGGCGGCGTGACGGGGCACTTGTAGAACGCCGCGTCGGCATACCCGACCTTGATCGTAATCCCTCGTCTGAGCTCTTCGCTGTGGGCGCTGGCCCACACTCCAGTTATGGCCTGGATCGTAGTGGTCTTCCCGTGGTCCACGTGCCCCGCAGATCCTATGTTCACCTCGGGCTGCTTGGGCAGAATCGGCTTCTGCACGCCGTCCTCGGTGACCGTAGCTTGCTCAGACAACTAGCGGCGGTTCGGGCCCGACCTTTTTAAACGCGAAGCCGCGAAAGAGCGTGAAACCCTCCCCGCCAAGAACAACTCGAAGCCGGGTGCGATCGCCCGGGCGCCAAGCACTGGAGCGTCAGAGAGCATTCAGGCGCCCTGAGCCTGGAAACATCGCTGCGAAGCGATAAAGAATGATGGAGACGGGGGCTGTTCGGGTCGAGTTGTCCCTACCTCGCGCGGACGCAACCGGGATTGTCGCATCAGTGGTTTCCCGTCAGCTCGACAACAGGGCCAGCAGGATTGTGCAGCTCAACTCGGACCGCACCAGTGCGCTCGTAGCATTGCATCAGATGGGGTACACTTCCCTCTACGGGACATCGGATAGCAGGGGCGCCTATGATCAACCCTTCAACACGGTCATAAGGTACGTCTACTGCAGAGACGCTGGGACTCACTTCCCGACGGGCTTCTTCGACTGTTGCATAGTGACGGACCCGCAGCCAGAACACCAGATTGGAGAAGCCGCGAGGGTCCTGAAGGTGGGAGGCCTGCTCGTGACCAGGTCCGGCATCGCAGTCCGCACAGACGCCTTCGGCCTTGACCGGTCGGGCACTTCGGCGGGTTCTTTGAGCGTTTTCGAGAAGGTGACAGCCCCAA